>DASUTJ010000047.1:0-3814 GCA_036374655.1 Solirubrobacterales bacterium
CAGCTGCGAAAGCGCCAGGCAAGCCTGCACACGCTCACCGGCCACTCCCGCGGCGTCGAGCTCTTCCTCAAGGCCGACAAGGTCATGCGCCGCCAGGCGCGCCAGGGCCGCCCCGCACGCCTCCTCCGCGAGTCCGAACTCGCCCCACAGGTCCCGGTAGAGGTCGGCGTCGCCAAGCCCGATCACAGCGCTGTCGAGGCCGGCGGCGTCGAGCGCAGCTTCGAGCACCTCGATCACCTCGACCGTCCCCGCCGCCGCCGGAGCGCCGATCAGCTCGACCCCCGCCTGGAGGAATTCGCGCATCTCCCCCCGCTGAGGGCTGACCGCCCGGTAGGCGCCGGCGATGTAACAGAAGCGGTGGGGCGGCTCGACTTCGGCGTAACGGGTCGCGGCCAGACGGGCGATCGGAACCGTCATTTCCGAGCGCAGAGCCAGCAGCTCACCGCCCTCGTCGAAGAAACGGTAGGCGGCGTGGTCGCTGCGGCCGCCGCCGTGCGTCAGCACCTGGTCGTATTCGAGCGCCGGCGTCGCCACCTCGCCGTAGCCCCGCCCGCCGAAGACCTCGAGCAGGGCAGCCTGAAGCTGGCGCAGCTCACGCATCTCCTCGGGCAGCACGTCGCGCGTTCCGGGCGGAATCGGGTGGATCATCGGCTGAGACCTTACGGGAGCTGGGAGAAAATCCCTGCTAAGCAGGGACCTCCGCAGAGACGCGTTCGATCTGCGCGCCGAGGTCGCGCAGGCGCTCGTCGATCCGCTCGTAGCCGCGATCGATCTGGCGGATCTCGCCGATCTCGGAAGTTCCCTCGGCCGCGCAGGCAGCGATGAGCATCGCCATCCCGGCGCGGATGTCGGGGCTTGAGACGCGCTCCCCATGAAGCCGGCTCGGACCGCTGACGATCGCCCTGTGGGGATCGCACAGCGTGATCCGAGCGCCCATCGCAACCAGCTTGTCGACGAAGAACAGCCGGTTCTCGAACATCTTCTCGAAGATCAGGATCTCGCCCTTGGCCTGAGTCGCCAAGGCCAGCGCGATCGAGGTCATATCGGCCGGGAAGGCGGGCCAGGGACCGTCCTCGATCTTCGGGATCGCGCCGCCGAGGTCCGTTTCCACCTCGAGCTCCTGCCCAGCGGGGACGAAGACGTCCTCGCCCTGGATCTCCGACTGCAGACCGAGGCGCTTGAACTGGCGGCGGACGTTGGTCAGGTCCTTCGGGTTGACGTCGCGGATCCGCAGCTCACCACCGGTTGCCGCAGCGAGGGCCATGAAGCTACCGACCTCGATGTGGTCGCAGGAGATCGTGTACTCGGCACCACCGAGCCTCTCGGCCCCGTTGACCACCATCACGTTCGAACCGATCCCCTCGATGCTGGCGCCCATCGCGGTCAGCAGGTGGGCGAGGTCCTGAACGTGCGGCTCGGAGGCAGCGTTAGCGATTTGGGTCGCGCCCGGGGTCAGCGCCGCCGCCATCAGCGCGTTCTCGGTGCCCATCACCGAGGGCTCGTCCATGAAGATCTCGCGGGCGCGTAGTCCGCCCGGCGCGGAGAGCTCTATCCAGCGGCTGCCGTCGACCCGGGCGCCGAGGTCCTTGAAGGCGTCGAGATGGGCATCGAGGCGGCGGCGGCCGATGAAGTCCCCGCCCGGCGGCGGCATCCGCGCTTCGCCGAAGCGGGCCAGGAGCGGCCCGGCGAGCAGGAACGAGGCCCGGATCTTGCCCGACAGCTCCTCGTCGACCGCCCCGCCGGCGACGTCGCGGGCGCAGAGCCGGACGCTGTTGTCGGCGACCCAGGCGACCTCGACCCCCAACTGCTCGAGCAGCGCTATCTGGGCTTCGGTGTCGCGGATCCGCGGCACCCGGTGCAGCAGCACCTCCTCCTCGGTCAGCAGGCAGGCGGCGAGGATCGGCAGGGCCGCGTTCTTGTTGCCGGCGACGGTCACTTCCCCGGACAGGGGGACACCGCCCTCGATGACGAATTTCTCCATGCTTCCGGCTAGGGTAACGACCGCCATGGGCAGAGGAGTGAAGATCGGAATCGCGGCGGTCCTGGCGCTGATCGCGCTGCTCGCGGTCAACGCGATTTTCGTCGACAACAAGACGGAGAAGGCCGAGGCGACGGTCCCGACCGGGCGCATCCTCGACCTCGCCGGCGGCGAACTGCAGGTCGCCGAACACGGGCCGCGCAACGCGCCGCCGATCGTCCTCATCCACTGCTTCAGCTGCGCGATGGATTGGTGGGACGGGATGGTGCCGCTGCTCGCCCGCGACCACCGCGTCGTCACCGTCGACCTGCTCGGCCACGGCGGCTCGGAAAAGCCAGGCTCCGGCTATACGCCCACGAACCAGGCCGAGGTTGTCGCCGAAGCGCTGGAACGTCTCGGGGTCAGCGACGCCACCGTCGTCGGCCACTCGCTGGGAGGCTCCGTCGGGGTCGCGTTGAGCGAGCAAAGCCCGGAGATCGTCGACCGGCTGACGATCATCGACATGCCGCCTGACAACTCTTACGGAGACCTCGGCTTCATCGCCGGTCTCGCCTTCAAGCCGGTGATCGGCGAGGCGTTGTGGCAGATCAAGCCAGACTTCTCGGTCCGCGACGGCCTCGAGGTCGCCTTCGCCCCTGGCTACGACGTGCCCGACGCCTTCGTCGAAGACGTCAAGCGCCTCACCTACACCGCCTACGACAGCTCGCCCAGCGGCAACGAGGACTACCTCGAAGAGGAGTCGCTCGATCAACGCATGAAGGCGACGGGCATCCCGCTGATGGTCCTGATGGGCGCCGAGGAGCAGATCGTCGACGACCCCCAGCGAGCGCTCGACCAGTACGCCGGCGGCGATCCGGGCACCGAGACCCACCTGATCGAGGGCGCCGGCCACTCCCCCAACGTCGAGAAGCCCGCCCTGACTGCCAAGCTGGTGCAGCGCTTCGCCCAGTGATTTGGCTCTGCAAAGCCACATCTCGGCGCCCGATGCAATCGCAGTTGCAGAATCCGCATAGCGTCCGGAGGCCTCCGTACCGTACGAACCCATGTTCGATTCAAGAGAAAAACTCACCGCACGGCTGACCGACGCCGCCGACCTTCTAATCGACTTCGCAACCCTTGGCGAGTATGGGCTAGAGCCTGCTGGGAGGCCTCGCCAGGGTTGCGCAGACCGTCCGCAGCAAGCCCGCGCCGCCACGCCCACCAGGGCGCAGGCGCGCGGCGCCAGCTGCAACCTCCTGCAGGAATCCGGCCTATTCCGGCAGCGCCGCCCCGGTCAGCCCGTCAAGGCGTCTATCTAAGCCATCCGAAGTCCGGGCCGCGCATAGGCGCGAGCCCGAGGCGTTCGGACGCGCCGGCAGCCCGAACGAAATCGGGCCGCGACTATGCGCGGCCCGGACTTCACGAAAGAACCGGCGGCGACCTACTCTCCCAGGGGGTTGCCCCCCAAGTACCATCGGCGCAGAGTGGCTTAACTGCTCTGTTCGGAATGGGAAGAGGTGTCTCCCACTCGCTATGCGCCACCGGAATTTTGCGAGACATGCCCCGGTGGAGCTTGAAAACTGCACAGGCCAATATGGGTAAGTAATTAAATATCCGTCAAGCCCTCGACCCATTAGTACCGGTCGGCTGAGTGCATTACTGCGCTTACACCGCCGGCCTATCAACCTGGTGGTCTACCAGGGGTCTTACTCCCTCAAGGGGATGGGAGAACTTATCTCGAGGACGGCTTCCCGCTTAGATGCTTTCAGCGGTTATCCGTTCCGTGCGTAGCTAACCTGCGATGCCCTTGGCAGGACAACAGATACACCAGAGGCACGTTCATCCCGGTCCTCTCGT
>DASUTJ010000048.1:0-24529 GCA_036374655.1 Solirubrobacterales bacterium
GCGCCACCTGCTCGACGGCGCCGTGCGCGGGATCGGCCACTACGGCAACTCGATCGGGGTGGCGACGGTCGGCGGCGAGATCTACTTCGAGGAGCCCTACGAGCACAACTGCCTGGTCAACGCGATGTGCATCGGCTTCGCCAAGACGGCCGACATGGTCCGCGCCGCGGCGGCCGGGGTCGGCAACTCGGTCGTCCTGATGGGCGCCTCGACCGGGCGCGACGGGATCGGCGGCGCCTCGGTGCTGGCCTCGGCCGAGCTCGGCGAGGGCGACGACGCGAAGCGGCCGACGGTGCAGATCGGCGACCCATTCGAGGAGTCGAAGGTGCTGGAGTGCTGCCTGGAGCTGCTCGAGAAGGGACTGCTGGTCTCGCTGCAGGACCTCGGCGCGGCCGGCCTCACCTCCTCGGCCGGCGAGATGGCGAGCGCCGGCGGGGTCGGGATCGACATCGACGTCGCCCGGGTACCGCTGCGCGAGGCCGACATGGAGCCCTTCGAGATCATGGTCTCGGAGTCCCAGGAGCGGATGCTTGCGGTGGTCGAGCCGGCGCGGGTCGACGAGGTGCGGGCGATCTGCGAGAAATGGCAGACCGGCTCGGCGGAGATCGGAGAGGTGACCGACAACGGCCTGGTCCGGATCCTGCGCGGCGAGGAGGTCGTCGGCGAGATGCCGGTCGAGGCGCTGGTCGACGGCTGCCCGCTCTATGACCTCGACCCGGTCGAGCCGGAGGGCTGGATCTACGGCAACCGGGCGACGCTGGCCGAGGGGGCGACCGCCGCCGAGGAGCTGCTCGCCCTGCTGAGCGCGCCGAGCATCGCCTCCAAGCGCTGGGCCTTCGAGCAGTACGACTCGATCGTCGGCTCGCGCACCGTGCGCCGGCCCGAGCAGGCCGACGCCGCGGTCCTGCAGCTGCCCGAGGCCGGCAACGCGATCGCGGTCTCGATCGACGGCAACGGCCGCCGAGTTGCCTGCGACCCGTACGCAGGGACGATCGAGAACGTGCTCGAGTGCGCGCAGAACCTCGCCTGCGTCGGCGCCGAGCCGCTCGGCCTGACCAACTGCCTCAACTTCGGCAACCCGGAGAAGCCGACCGGCGCCTGGCAGCTCGACCAGGCGGTCAGCGGCCTCGCCGACGCCTGCAAGGCGCTCGGCGTCCCGGTGGTCGGCGGCAACGTCTCCCTCTACAACGAGGGTCCCGACGGGCCGATCTATCCCACCCCGGTGGTGGCTCTGGTCGGCGAGCTGCCCGACCCGGGCCAGGTGGCCGGCAGCGGCTTCGCCCGCGAGGGCGACGCGATCGGCCTCGTCGGCCCCTTCGAACCGAGCCTCGCCGGCTCCGAGCTGGCGAAGCAGCGGGGGGAGCTGAAGATGGGCCTGCCCCAGCCCGACGTCGCCGCGGTCGCGGCAGCCTGCGACATCGTCCGCGACGCGGTCCGCGCCGGCAAGCTCGCCTCCGTCCACGACGTCTCCGACGGCGGCCTCGCCGTCGCCATCGCCGAGAGCGCGATCGCCGGCGGCATCGGCTGCGCGACGAATATCGAACACCTGCGCGAGCGCGGCGCCCAGCCAGAGGAAGCCCTCTTCGGCGAGGGCGCCGGCGGCTTCCTCGTCAGCGGCGACCGGGCGACCCTGGAGGAGCTAGGCGCGACCCTGCTCGGCGAGGTCGGCGGCGATGCGATCGAGATCGGCGCCGGCGACCGCAGCCTCACGGTCTCCCTCGCCGAGGCCGAGAGCGCCTGGCGCTCGCTGGATCCCGCCTGAAAGTCCAGCAGCGGTTCAATTTCCCGATCCGGTGGCCGTATACCCGGATATGCTCGCGGCAACTTCGATAAAGGAGACAGATGAAGTCCAAGTTCATTGCAGCAGCCCTCGGTGCCGGGATGCTCGTCTCGCTACTCGGCGCATCCGGTGCGTCGGCAGCCACCGAATTCGGCAGCAACTGCACGGCCAACCGAGCGGAAGAAGGTACGTCCTTCAGCACGATTCTGCTGTCTCAAAACGGCGGCCTTCCGACCACCGCTCCCGCCTCCGGCGTGGTGACGAAATGGAAGATTCGACTTGTGCCGGTTCCGATTACGGTTTCGCAGCAGCTCAAGATCTACCGGCCGACGGCAAACGCTTCCCAATTCCAGGTGGTGGGCGAAAGCGCGGTGTCGAACGTGGGCCCGGGCGAAAACACCTTCACTACCCGCATCCCCATCCAGTCGGGTGACCGTCTGGGTTTGTTCGGCAACTCAACGATCGGCACGCTGTTCTGCGCTGAAAATTCCGAAACCGAAAATCCGGCAAACACCGTCGGCATCTTCCCTGGTAATCCCCCTACCGGCTCAACGGCAACGCTTGCCGAAACTGAACCTGAATGGCTCGTCCCGGCAGTCGCGGTGATAGAGCCCGACATCGACAACGACGGTTTCGGAGACGAGACCCAGGACCAGTGTCCGCAGAACGCGGCCATCCAGACCGCCTGTCCTCTGCCGGTGACGCTCTCGACCTTCACCCAGGTCAAAAAGGGATCGGTGACTGTGGTGGTCACGCCGAGTGCGGCGTCGACTGTCTCGGTCAAAGGCGTCGCGAAGCTGGGCAAAGGCAAGAAAGCGACCCTCAACGGCGGCACGCAGATCCTCAGCCCCGGGCTGCAGGGCAAATTCAAGCTCTTCTTCACCAAAAAGCTGAAGACGAAGCTGAAGGAACTGAGCCCGAAAAAGAAGCTGACCCTGGATGTGACCATCTCGGGCACCAACGTCACGGGTCTGCCGACGACCAACACCCTGAAAGTGAAACTGAAGGGGCAGGCGAAGCCGAAAGGCTGAGCTAATCGCCGTAGCTGGCAGGCGCGGGCTCCCCGATCTCGAGCGGAGCGCGCGCCTGCTGCCGGCGCAGGCCGAGCGCGACGGCGCCTGAGGCGAGCGCGGCGATAGCCGCGAATAGGTAGGCGGCGTTCGAGACGTCGAGGGCTTCGGCGAGGCCGGCTGGGTCGCCGACGATGGCGACGAGGATCGCGGTGCCGAGGACCGCGCCGACCTGGCGGAAGGCGGCGTTGACGGCGCTGGCGGTGGCGAAGCGGTCGTCGGCTATGTCGCGGACCGCGGCCGAGCCGAGGGTCGGGAAGGCGAGGCCGATGCCGATGCCCGTCAGGACTGCGCCGGGCAGCCAGAGGCCGAGGTAGTCGGGCTCGGCGCCGGCCGAGCGCAGGACCAGCGTCCCGGCGGCGAAGACGACGGTGCCCGGCACGATCACCGCGCGGTGGCCGAAGCGGTCGGCGAGGCGGCCGGCCGGCCCGGAGACGACCGTCGTCATCGCCGGCCCCGGCAGGGCGGCGGCCCCGGCGCCGAGGATGCTGTACCCCCAGACGGTGGTGAGGAAGAGGACGTTGCCGAGGATCAGCGAGAAGAAGGCGGCGGCGAACAGCAGGGTGCCGAGGTTGCCGAGCGAGAACGAGCGGTGGGCGAACAGCTCCGGCTCGACGATCGGCCGCGGGTGTCGCAGGCTGCGGCCGACGACGCCGCCCAGCAGCAGCGCGGCCGCGGCGAAGGAGGCGAGCGTGCCCGCCCCGGTCCATCCCCAATCGTTCCCCTCGACGATCCCCAGCGTCACCGCCGCCAGGCCGAGCGCCAGCATCAGCGCGCCGGGCAGGTCGGGGAGGCGGCTGCCGGCGAGGGCCTGGTGCGGCAGCAGTCGCCGGCCGCCGAGCAGCACCGCGGCGCCGAGCGGCAGGTTGACGAGGAAGACGAGGCGCCAGCTGTCGAGTTCGACCAGGGCGGCGCCGAGGGTGGGACCGATCGCGGCGGCGGCCGCGGCGGAGGCGCCCCAGAGGCCGACGCCGGTGGCGCGCTTCTCGGCCGGGAAGCTGTCGAGGACGATCGCCAGCGAGGTCGGCGCGATCGCCGCCGCGCCTATCCCCTGCAGGACGCGGAAGGCGATCAGCGTCTCCAGCGATGGCGCGACCGCGCAGAGCAGGCTGGCGACGGTGAAGCCGGCCAGCCCGGCGAGGAAGACGCGCTTGTGGCCGAAGCGGTCGGCGAGGCCGCCCATCGGGACCAGCAGCGCGGCGATGACGACGAAGTAGCCGTCGAGCACCCAGGAGAGCAGTCCCCGGCTCGCCTCGGGGAAGGAGGCGGAGATGTCCGGGAAGGCGATGTTGGCGATCGTCGTGTCGAGGAAGACGAGGAAGGCGCCGGTGCAGGCGATGAGGACGCTTGCTTTATGCCCGCGGTCATACATCGTGGCGGCGACTATACTATGACCGTGGGCATAACGCGAATAGCCGATGCCGCAGCGGTCGAGCCGGCGCGCCGCGACGGCCGCGACCGGCTCCTCAACGGGGCCCGCAGGCTGCTCGCCGAGAAGGGCTACGCCGGGATGGAGCTGCGCGACGTCGCCGAGCGCGGCAAAGCGCCCCGCGGCTCGATCTACCACCACTTCCCCGGCGGCAAGCGCCAACTTGCGATCGAGGCGGCCGAACTCGAGGGACGCGAGATCCGCGCCGCGATCGAAAGCTCGCTGGCGGAGCTCGGCCTCGCCGAGACGCTCAGCACCTTCGGCGAGATGTTCCGCCGCCGGGTCAAGGACAAGCCGGAGCGGCTCGGCTGCCCGGTCGCTGCCGCGGCGCTGGCCCGGCCCGAGGACCCGGCGCTCGCCGCCGTCGCCACCGCGGCGTTCGAAAGCTGGGAAGCGCCGATCGCCGCCGCCCTGCGCGAGGAAGGAATCGGCGCGGACGATGCCGCGACCTTCGCCGGCCTCGTCGTCTCCACCATCGAGGGCGCCCTGGTCCGCGCCCGCGCCGCGGGCGACCAGGCTCCGCTCGACTCGGCCGTCGCCGGTCTGCACCGGGCGCTCGAGGCGCTGCTCGCCGAGTAGGAGCGTTTAGACAAGACCCTTCGCGGGCAGCTTCTTCATTGCACCCCTTGGGAAGGGGTGGACCATGGAGGAGCGAGCGTGAAATTCAGTCGGGCGATGCGGGCACTGATCTGCCTCGCAGCCTCGGCATTGGCCGCAGCGGGGCTCGTCGCCTGCGGCGGCGGCTCCGACTCATCGGGCAGCCGCGACCTCACCTTCTTCGTCGCGATCCAGCCGGGCGGGACGATCGAGAAAGTCTCCGAACGCTGCTCGGAAGAATCGAACGGCAAGTACACGATCACCCCGGAATTCCTCCCCACCGACGCCAGCCAGCAGCGCGAACAGCTGGTCCGCCGGCTCGGCGCCGAGGACTCCTCGATCGACATCGTCGGCATGGACGTGATCTGGACCGGCGAGTTCGCCAACGCCGGCTGGGTCGAAGAGTGGACCGGTGCCCAGAAGAAACAGGTGACCGAAAAGGTCTTCGCCAACGTGATCGAAACCGCCTCGTTCGAAGACAAGCTCTACGCGGCGCCGTTCAACACCAACACCCAGCTGCTCTGGTACCGCAAAGACCTGGTCAAGAAGCCGCCGACCACCTGGGACCAGATGATCGAAGAGGCGGAAGGCCTGAAAGAAGCCGGCTCGATCCAGGTGCAGGCGAACCGCTACGAGGGCTACATGGTCCTCGTCAACGCGCTGATCGAGAGCGCCGGGACCGAAATCCTCTCCGGCCCCGAGGAAGTCGACCTCGAACAGAAGCCGACCGAAAAGGCGCTGGAAGTGATCGGCAAGCTGGCCAACGGCGGCGCCGCGCCGCCGAGCCTCTCGACCTCCGACGAGGACACCGCCCGGCTCGGCTTCGAGGGGGGCGAATCGGCCTTCATGACCAACTACACCTTCGCCTACGCCAGCGCCCAGGCCGAAGCACCGGAGATCGGCAAAGAGATGGGCTTCGCCCGCTTCCCGCGGGTCGAGGCGAACGAGCCGAGCAAACCGCCGCTCGGCGGCTTCAACCTCGCGGTCAGCGCCTTCTCCGAAAACAAGGACGTCGCCTTCGAAGCGGCCGCCTGCCTGGCCAATGACAAAAGCCAGAAAACGGCGGTCGAACTCGACGGCCTCCCCCCCTCGCGCTCCGACCTCTACACCGACAAAGCCGTGACGAAAGCGTATCCCGGCTTCGCCCAGCTGGTGAAGGAATCGATCGAAGCCTCGGGCCCGCGGCCGACGACCCCCGCCTACCAGGACGTTTCGCTGGCGGTCCAGCGGGCGCTGCACCCGCCGGACAAGATCGACCCCGAAGACACCGAATCGATCTATGAGGAACTGAAGGAGAACGTCGAAGACGCGGTCAAGCGGGAAGGGCTGCTCTGATGGAGGCCAACGCGCCCGCCAACCCCACCCCGCAGAAGGCCGCCCCCAAGGCTTCCTCGCGCACCCGCTCGGAGCGCAAACTCGGCTGGATGCTCTGCGCGCCGGCGGTGCTGGCGATGCTGCTGGTCACCGCCTATCCGATCGTCTACGCGTTCATCCTCTCGCTGCAGAACGTCGACCTCCGCTTCCCCGACGAGAACAGCTTCGCCGGGCTCTCCAACTACGTCACGGTCCTCACCTCCGACCTCTGGTGGACGGACCTCTTCAACACCGTCTTCCTGATGATCGTCACCGTCTCGATCGAGCTGGTGCTGGGGATGGCGATCGCGCTGGTCATGCACCGGGCGATCTTCGGCCGCGGCGTCGTCCGCACCTCGGTCCTCATCCCCTACGGGATCATCACCGTGGTCGCCGCCTTCGCCTGGCAGTTCGCCTTCGCGCCGGAAACCGGGTTCGTCAACAACCTGATCGGCGGCGAAACCGACTGGTTCGGCGAGCGCTTCACCTCCTTCGTGGTGATCATCCTCGCCGAGGTCTGGAAGACGACCCCGTTCATGGCCCTGCTGCTGCTCGCCGGGCTGGTGACGATCGACGGCCAGCTGTATGAGGCGGCACGGGTCGACGGGGCCAGCGCCTGGCAGCGGTTCACGCGGATAACCCTGCCGCTGATGAAGCCGGCGATCCTCGTCGCGCTGCTGTTCCGCACCCTCGACGCCTTCCGCGTCTTCGACTCGATCTTCATCATGACCCGCGGCGCGCTGGACACCGAATCGGTCTCGATCCTGGGCTACAACCAGCTGATCAGCCGCCTCAACCTCGGCCTCGGCTCGGCGGTCTCGGTGCTGATCTTCGTCTGCGTGTTCCTGATCGCGCTGCTGTTCGTCAAAGGCCTGGGAGCCAAGCTCGAGGAAGGGCGACCGGGAGGCTGAGATGGAACGCAGCGGCCGCGACTACGCCCTCTGGACCATCGCCATCGCGCTGGTGGTGATCTTCGCGCTGATCCCGGTGCTGTGGCTGATCTCGATCTCGCTGAAGCCGCCGGAAGCGCTGACCGACCAGCGCTTCATCCCTTCGGAGGTCTCCTTCGACAACTACAAGAGCCTGTTCGAAGGCGGGATCGACGACAGCCCCTTCATCAAACCGCTGATCAACTCGATCGGAATCGCCCTGATCACCACCGCGATCTCGATCGTCCTCGCCAGCTTCTGCGCCTACGCGATCGCCCGGCTCGAGTTCCCCGGCAAGCGGCTGATCCTCGCCGGGGCGCTGGCGATCGCGATGTTCCCGCCAATCTCCACCGTCGGGCCGCTGTTCGACATGTGGCGGACGCTGGGCCTCTACGACACCTGGCTCGGGCTGATCATCCCCTACCTGACCTTCTCGCTGCCGCTGGCGATCTACGTCCTCGTCGCCTTCTTCCGCGAGATCCCCTGGGAGCTCGAGCAGGCGGCCCAGGTAGACGGGGCGACGCCGTTCCAGGCGTTCTCGAAGGTGATCGTGCCCCTGGCCGCGCCCGGCGTCTTCACCGCCGCGATCCTCGTCTTCATCTTCTGCTGGAACGACTTCCTCTTCGCGATCTCGCTAACCAGCTCGGACGCCTCGCGAACCGTTCCCGCCGCCCTCGCCTTCTTCACCGGCGAATCGTCCTTCACCGCCCCGACCGGCAGCATCGCCGCCGCCGCGGTGGTGGTGACGGTGCCGATCATCGTTTTCGTACTCATCTTCCAGCGCCGAATCGTCGCCGGGCTCACCGCCGGCGCCGTCAAGGGATAAAGGAGCCAACCGATGTCAGAGATAGTCCTCGACGGAGTCACCAAGACCTTTGCCGACGGTTTCGAAGCCGTCAAAGACCTCGATCTGGACATTTCAGATGGCGAGTTCATGATCCTCGTCGGCCCCTCTGGCTGCGGCAAGTCGACGGCGCTGCGGATGATCGCCGGGCTCGAGGACATCTCCAGCGGCGAGGTGAAGATCGGCGGCGAGACCGTCAACGACCGCTCGCCGAAGGACCGCGACATCGCGATGGTCTTCCAGAACTACGCGCTCTACCCGCACATGACCGTGCGCGAGAACATGGGCTTCGCGCTGAAGCTCGCCGGCGCCGACAAGGAGGAGATCGACAAGAAGGTCGAGGAGGCGGCGCGCACCCTCGACCTCGAGCAGCACCTCGACCGGCGACCGGCCAACCTCTCCGGCGGCCAGCGGCAGCGGGTGGCGATGGGCCGGGCGATCGTCCGCGACCCGAAAGCCTTCCTGATGGACGAGCCGCTCTCCAACCTCGACGCGAAGCTGCGGGTGCAGATGCGGACCGAGGTGGCGAAACTGCAGTCGAAGCTGGAAACGACCACGGTCTACGTCACCCACGACCAGACCGAGGCGATGACCCTCGGCGACCGGGTGGCGGTGATGCGCGCCGGGGTCCTGCAGCAGGTCGGGACCCCGGCCGACCTCTACAACAACCCGAAGAACCTCTTCGTCGCCGGCTTCATCGGCTCGCCGGCGATGAACTTCATGCCGGCGCAGATCAGCGGCGGCAAGCTGCAGCTGCCGATCGGCGAGGTGGACCTGGGCGACCTCGGGGTCGAGCAGCGCGACGGCCAGGTGATCGCCGGCCTGCGGCCGGAGAACTTCGAGGACACGGAGGTGATCGGCGACCTGCGGGACGAGCGCGGAGTCACCTTCGAGGCCGAGATCGACCTGGTCGAGTCCCTCGGCTCAGACCTCTTCGCCTACTTCCACATCGAGTCCGAAGGCGTCCAGTCCGACCAGCTCGCCGACATCGTCGAAGAGAGCCTGGAGGAAACCGGCGCCGGCGAAATCCGCGAGGGCCACGAGCAGATAGTCGCCCGCCTCGACCCGACCAGCAAAGTCAAACGCCGCGAGAAGGCCGAGCTATGGGCCGACACCGCCAAGCTGCACCTGTTTGACCCGGAGAGCGGCGCGAGCCTGCGAGCCCAATAGCGTTGATTCGCGCAGAAGAGCCGCCGCGACCAGATGCGGCTCTTCTGGGGTTCCCGACAGGCGTCTATTGCGAGATACCGAAACCTGTCGGAGTTGTGACGATGTAATCACCTTCCCAGGTCCCGGAAGGAAGGAGGAAGCTGAAGCTGACCACCGCGTTTACGTGTACTTTCGCGTGGTCATGTTGGACCCCGGTTACGATGCCGATGGTCACGCCGGAGCCAGTTTTCAGATTGAGATATTGGTTCATCGGAACTGACCAGACTGTTATTTCGGCGCCTGACGAGATCAGTTTGGCGTCTGTAGTGCCTTTGATGTGCTCGAAGTGGAGCGTGCCCGCTTTGTCGACTGTGACCGAACCGGTGCATTTACCAAAGCTCAGAGTCGTAAGAGGCGCTGTGACAGTAGTGCCGGTGTAAGGGGTAATGGTGCTGCCAGCCATTTCCGATGCGGTGCATGTGTTCTGGATCGTGCCGGATGTCGTCTTGAAGACGACCGAGCTGCCTGATTCAAGGCTCATCGCAAATTCAACTGACTGATTTTGTGTGGACCCTGTGATCTCGAGTGTGGTTGCCGAGGCGGAGCCCGGAGCAGAAACCGCGGCGACAGCCATCGCTGCCAGTCCGAAAAGGCCAAACCTCTTCAGGTATTTCATGTCGTTCTCCCTCTTCGAGCCCGGCAGCCTTTGCCGGGCGTGAGTACATAGAGATTTACTCCGCGCCGAGCGATCAGTCAAAGACATTGGGGTATTCAGGGACCCGACTCAGGCGGTGCGGACCACGAAGGCAGCCATCAGCGCCGCTGCCATCTGATCGTCCAGCCCCTGCGGTCCGGTGAGGTCCTGCCAGGTGCGGAAGGCGAGGGCGTGGCCAATCGCGGCTCGGGTTCGCTTGGCGGCGTTGCCTCGCAGGCCGCGGCCCTTGATGAGGATCTCGACCGCTTGGTCTAGGAGGGCGCGGTAGCCGCCCATTAGCTCGTGGACGACCTCGACCGTGGCTTGGTCGCGGAGGAGCTTGTCGAACATGCCCTCGGTGCGGCGGTAGTAGGCGTAGAGCTCGGCGAGGGCGGTGTCGAGGCGCTCGCCGGGATCCTCGATCTCCGCCCAGCCGCTGATGTCCGGGGGTGGGTTCTGCTCTCCCCAGTGGGCCGAGCAGGCGCCGAACAGGGTGCGCTCGTCGGGGAAGTGGCGGTAGAGGGTCGAGCGGCGGACGCCGGCGCGCTCGGCGACGGCGCTCATCGAGGTGTTCGCCGGGCCGAGGGTGCCGTGCAGCTCGACGGCGCTTTCGGTGATCCGCTGCCGCGTCTGCGCCTCGGCTTCGGCCCGGGCCTTCTTCTCGTACTTGCGCTTTCGGTCGGACATGGGTGTACGACCAATATTGACAGATCCGTCAGCGGTCGCTACGGTTTTCGCGAAACAGCAGTGTCCAACGAATTTAGAAGGAGATTTGAGATGGCAACGGTTATCGGTCCCAGCGACGGCAAGGCCGGGTTCCTCGGCAGCATCGGGGTGCGCTTCATGATCGACGGCGAGGACGCGGGCGGCGACTTCTCACTGGTCGAACACCCCCTCTCGCCGCGGGCCCTGGCGGCCCCCCTGCACCGGCACACCCGCGAGGACGAGTACAGCTTCGTGCTCGAGGGCCGGATGGGCGGGCTGCTCGGCGACGAGGTGGTCGAGGCCGGGCCCGGCGACCTGGTCTTCAAGCCGCGCAACGAGTGGCACACCTTCTGGAACGCTGGCGACGAGCCCTGCCGGATCCTCGAGATCATCGCCCCGGCGGGCTTCGAGCACTTCTTCGAGGAGCTGGTCGACCTGGGCGGCGTCCTCGCGGCCAGCGAGGAGCAACTGGCGGCACTGAACGACCGCTACGGCCTGGAAATGAAACCGGAGTCCGTGCCGGGACTGCTCGAGCGCTTCGGCCTGGTGGTCGGCGAGCCGATGGAGAGCGCGCTGCAGCTCGCATAGCCCCGCAATTAGCGGGAGTCGGAGACGGACCGCGCAGCCGCACGCCGCTGCTACCCTCCCACGGTAGGCAGCATGTCTGCCTGCGCGTCCGTCTTCTTTATTGCCAACGAGCAGCGAGGAACACGCGCTTTTGACTCCCGACCAGGGGTTCAGCTTCGACCGCGAGGGGCCGCGAGATGAATGCGGCGTCTTCGGCGTATACGCGCCCGGGCACGACGTCTCCCGGCTCGCCTACTTCAGCCTCTACGCGCTGCAGCACCGCGGGCAGGAGTCGGCCGGGATCGCCACCTGTCAGGGCGGGATGATCACCACGATGCGGGACTCCGGTCTCGTCTCCCAGGTCTTCGACGAGGAGAAGCTGCGAGCGCTGGAGGGCGACATGGCGATCGGCCACGTACGCTACTCGACCACCGGCGGCGGCTCCTGGGAGAACGCGCAGCCGGTCTGGCGCGACGACGGCCGCGAGGTCGCCCTCGCCCACAACGGCAACCTGACCAACGCGGTCGAGCTGTGGGGCGAGCTGAAGGAGAAGGGGCTGGAGTTCCGCGGCACCTCCGACTCGGAGATCATGGCCGCGCTGCTCTCCTCCCACGACGGCAAGATGATCGAGGACGCCGTCGCCGACGTGATGCCGCGCCTGCAGGGGGCCTATTCGACCGTGGTGATGACCAAGCGGGCGATCGTCGCCTTCCGCGACCCGCACGGGATCCGGCCGCTCAGCCTCGGCCGGCTCGGCGACCGCTTCGTCGTCGCCTCGGAGAGCTGCGCCTTCGACATCATCGGCGCCGAGCTGATGCGCGAAGTGCACCCCGGCGAGATGGTCTCGCTGACCGAGCGCGGGCTGGAGACGCGCCAGGTGGTGAAGACCGAGCGCCGCGCCGGCTGCGTCTTCGAGCACATCTACTTCTCCCGCCCCGACAGCCGCCTGGAGGGCAAGGTCCTGCAGCAGTCGCGCGGGCGGATGGGCGAGATCCTCTGGCGCGAAGCGCCGGTCGAGGCCGACCTGGTGATCGCGGTGCCGGACTCGGGCAACCCTTCCGCCGCCGGCTTCGCCCGCGCCTCGGGGATTCCGCGCGACGACGGCCTGATCAAGAACCGCTACGTGGCGCGGACCTTCATCCAGCCCGGCCAGGAGCTGCGCAAGCACGGCCTGCGGCTGAAGTTCAACCCGCTGCCGGAGATCGTCGCCGGCCAGCGCCTGGTCGTCGTCGACGACTCGATCGTGCGCGGCAACACCACCCGGCAGATCGTCGGCATGCTGCGCGACGCCGGCGCCAGCGAGGTGCACCTGCGGATCTCGGCGCCGCCGATCCGCAACCCCTGCCACTACGGGGTGGACATGTCGACCCGCGAGGAGATGATCGCCCACAACCGCTCGATCGAGGAGATCGCCGACGAGCTCGAGGCCGACAGCCTCGCCTACCTTTCGATCGCCGGGGTCTACGAGGCGATCGGCGGCGACCCGAGCGAACACTGCGACGCGTGCTTCACCGGTAACTATCCACTCGGCGACCCCGACGAGGCGGACGGCAAATTCGCGCTCGAGACGATCGCCGCGGCACCCTAGGAGGGTAAGTAAGTGAGCAAGCGCCTGAGGGCGGCGATGGTCGCCGCGAGTGTGGTCGTACTGGCTGGTCTTCTTTTGGCGCCGGCGGCGCCGGCCAAGTTCCGCGGCGCGCCCAACTCCAAGCTGCAGAAGGAACTGACGAGGATCGTCGAGTCGCCAGCCGGACCGCCCGGGATCGCCATGCTGATCGACCGCGGCAAGCACACCGAGTTCTTCTCCGCCGGCGTCGCGGACGTCAGTAACCGCAGGCCGCCGACCCCGTTCGAAGCCTTCCGCATCGCCAGCGTCGCCAAGGGGTTCAACGCCTACCTGGCGGCGAAGCTGATCGGCAACGGCGCCCTCTCGCTGGACACGACGCTGCGGGAAAAGATCCCGGGGGTTCTGCCGGCGGCCGAAGGGGTGAAACTGCGCGAGCTGCTGCAGCACACCAGCGGCCTGCCCGACTACATCCGCGCGCCCACCTTCGTCGAACAGCTGATCGCCGACCCGGCCCGCTACTTCTCGCCGCTCCAGCTGACCGAGTTCGTCCGCGACGAGCCGCTCGAGTTCGCGCCTGGCTCGAAGTACCACTACTCCGACACCGACAACGTCGCCGCCGGCCTGATCGAGGAAGAAGCGAGCGGACTCCCCTATGACCAGCTGCTGCAGCGGCGGGTCTTCGGGCCGCTGAAGATGCGCAACAGCAGCCTGCCGGTGACGGTGAAGATGCCGCGTCCCTTCCTGCATGGCTACGACGTCGCGCCCGGCGAGAAGCCCGAGGACGTCAGCGAACTGATCAACCCGGCCGGCGCCTGGGCCTCGGGCGGGATCGTCTCGACGCCGCTCGACATGGCCCGCTTCGCACGCCGCTACGTGCCGACTGTGCTCGCCGCCTCCCCTGTCGAAGGCCCCTTCCGCCTCGGCTCCTCCTCGCCGCCGGGACCGGGCAAGAACTTCGCCGGGCTGGGGATCTTCCGCTACGAGACGGGCTGCGGCAACGTCTTCGGCCACACCGGATCCTTCCCCGGCTATCGGATCCTGGTCGCCGCCAGCGCCAACGGCAAGCGCTCGATCGTCTTCGTCGCCAACGCGCAGATCGTCCCCGGCCAGGGTTCGCAGCGGATCTCGAAGGAGATCACCAAGGCCCAGGCGCGGGCGGTCTGCCGGGCGCTGAGCTGATCGAGCGGCCAGAACCCGCGTGAGCGCCTTCCGCATCGTCGTTCTCGCCTCGGGCAGCGGCACCAATCTGCAGGCGATCCTCGACCAGCTCCACGGCAAGGGACTGGTCGAGGTGGGCGGCGTCTGCTCCGACAAGCCCGGCGCCGGGGCGCTGGAGCGCGCCGCGCGGGCCGGCGTCGACACCGCCGTCTTTCCCGCCGACGCCTACGCCGACCGGATGGGCCGCGACGCGGCGATGGGCGACTGGGTCGAAGCGCACCGGCCCGGCCTCGTCGTCCTCGCCGGCTACATGCAGCTGCTGACCGAACCGTTCGTCGCCCGCTTCGCGGGCCGCATCGTCAACATCCACCCCGCCCTGCTGCCGAGCTTCCCCGGTCTCGACGCGATCGGCCAGGCACTCGAGGCCGGCGTGCGGGAGACCGGGGTCACCGTCCACTTCGTCGACGAGGGGATCGACACCGGCCCGGTGATCCTGCAGCGGCGGGTGCCGGTCCCGGTCGGGCGCGAACGGGGGGTCTTGGAGGCCGCCGTCCACACCGTCGAGCACCAGCTCTATCCGGAGGCGATCCGCATGATCGCGGAGGGCAGGGTTAGGATCGACCCCAGCGACCCTCGGCGGGTCGCGATCGATGACTGAGCCCGCCACCGAAACCCAGCAGGAGAGCCTCGGCGAGGGGCAGCTGCGGGTGCGGCGGGCGCTGATCTCGGTCTCCGACAAGACCGGGGTCGTCGACTTCGCCAAGGGGCTGACCGCGCTCGGGGTCGAGATCCTCTCCACCGGCGGCACCGCGACGGCGCTGCGCGAGGCGGGCCTCGAGGTCACCGACGTCTCCGAGTTCACCGGCCAGGAAGAGATCCTCGGCGGCCGGGTGAAGACTCTTCACCCGCGGCTGCACGCCGCTCTGCTGGCGCGGCGGGGCGACCCGGAGCACATGGCTACGCTGGAGCGCGAAGGGATCGAGCCGATCGACGTCGTCTGCGTCAACCTCTACCCCTTCGAGCAGACCGTCGCCGGCCACGAGGTCGCCCACGAGGTCGCGATCGAGAACATCGACATCGGCGGGCCGACGATGATCCGCGCCGCGGCGAAGAACCACGAGAGCGTCGCGGTGATCGTCAAGCCGGAGTCCTACGACGCGGTCTGCGCCGAGCTGGAAGAGAGCGACGGCGAGGTCTCCGCCGCCACCCGCCACTGGCTCGCCAACGAGGCCTTCGCCCAGACCGCGCGCTACGACGCCGCGATCAGCCGCTGGTTCTCGATGGAGTACGAGGACTTCCCGGAACACCTGGCGGTCGCTTACGAGAAGGTGCTCGACCTCTCCTACGGCGAGAACCCGCACCAGCGGGCGGCCCTCTACGCCGAGTCGGGGCTGCGCACCCACGTCCTCTCCCGCTGCTCGAAGCTGCACGGGCGGGCGCTCTCCTTCAACAACGTCCTCGACCTCGACTCGGCCCGGGCCCTGGTCGGCGACTTCGAGCAGCCGGCCTGCGTGATCGTCAAGCACAACAACCCCTGCGGGGTGGCGGTCGGCGCCGACCCGCTCGAGGCCTACCTGAAGGCGCTGGCCTGCGACCCGCTCTCCGCCTACGGCGGCGTGATCGCGATCAACCGGCCGATCGGCCGCGAGCTGGCCGAGGAGCTGCACCGCAACTTCGTCGAGGTGCTGAGCGCGCCTGGCTACGAGGACGGGGCACTGGACGTGCTGACGCAGAAGGAGGCGATCCGGATCCTCTGCGAGGAGGAGCGCCGCGAGCCCGACCCGCGCGAACGCGACGTCAAGCGGGTGATGGGCGGCCTGCTGGTCCAGGACCGCGACGGCGACCCCGAGCCGCGGGAGATCATGGAGGCGGTCACCGGCAACGAGCCGAGCGAGGAGCAGTGGCAGGACATGCTCTTCGCCTGGACGGTCAGCCGCCGGGTCCGCTCCAACGCGATCGTCATCGCCAAGGGCGGCGCGACCCTCGGCATCGGCGCCGGCCAGATGAGCCGCGTCGACTCGGTCCGCCTCGCGGTCGAGAAGTGCCGCGAGGCCCGCGGCGCCGACGCCGCCTCACTGCTCGCCGGCTCGGCCCTCGCCTCCGACGCCTTCTTCCCCTTCGCCGACGGACCCGAGCTGGCGATCCAAGCCGGCACCACCAGCGTCATCCAGCCCGGCGGCTCCAAACGCGACGCCGAGGTAATCGAGGCCTGCGAACAGGCCGGCGTGGCGATGGTGTTCACCAAGCACCGGCACTTCCGGCACTAGCCCGGCTAAGCCGCGGCGCGCTGCTCTTCGCTTGCCCGGATCACGCGCTCGCAGACCTGCTCCGGCTCCTCGGCGACGGTCAGCAGCTCCTTGTCGCCCGGTGCGATCAGGCCGTGGTCCTCGAGGCTGCGGTCGATCCAGTCCAGCATCGGCGCCCAGAACTCGGAGTCGACGAGGATCACCGGGAAGTTCTGGATGCGCTCGGTCTGGATCAGGGTCAGCGCCTCGAAGAGCTCGTCGAGGGTGCCGAAGCCGCCGGGCATGATCACGAAGGCGCGGGCGTAGCGGACGAACATCAGCTTGCGGGTGAAGAAGTAGTGGAAGTGCAGCGGGCGGGTCAGGTACTCGTTCGGCCGCTGCTCGTGCGGGAGCTCGATGTTGAGCCCGATCGACTCGCCGCCGGCCTCGATCGCACCGCGGTTCGCTGCCTCCATCAGCCCCGGCCCGCCGCCGGTGATCACGCTGAAGCCGTGCTTGACCAGGCAGGCGGCGGTCTCGCGGGTCAGCTCGTACCAGGGATGGTCCGCCGCGATCCGGGCCGAGCCGAAGACCGAGACTCCGTTCTCGACGTCGCGCAGGGCGTCGAAGCCCATCTCGACCTCGGCGCGGATCCGATCGAGCCGGGCGTCTTCCTCAGCTTCGACGTCGCAGGGGACGCGGAGGAGTCGGACGTCAGAGGGCAAGATCGCCCCCGGCGAGTCGGGTGGTCCTCGACGTCCCCATGCAAAGGCGATTCTCGCGACCCGAACGGACGAGGGACCTGGCGCAAGCGCCGGCGCCTCAACCCGCGGCCGGGGGCCGAGGATCGAAGAGGAAGAAGTGCACCGCGAGATTGGCGGGCACCTTGATGTGGGTGAGGTGGGTCTGCACCGGCCTCCCCGTCTCGCTCTCGACGACGGCGATGAACTCGCCGTCGATGGCATCGCTGAGCTTCTTGCGCGACGCCTCGACCTCCTCGCGCCCTCCGTGGGCGATCAGCGTCCTCTCCCCGGCGGTGAAGATGTCTCGCAGGACACAGACGGCGTACTCGGCCTCGACGTAAGTCCGTGCCTTCGTCGGGCCGCGGCCAAAAGCGCGGAGGTAGAGCTGCACGGTCGCGCGGGAGATCGCGGCGCCGACGCCGGGAAGCAGCTCGGTTTCGGCAATCTCAGGCGCCAACTGCCGCCTCCGCTCCGAGCACGGTGGCCGGGATCGGCGGCCCCTGGAAATCCACCTTCTCCGGCAGCCCGACGAGGCTCAGCAGTCGGCTGACCTGCCCGGCGCAGCCCGTGAGGATCAGCTTCGCCTCCGGCCTGGAGTCTTGGGCGGCGAAGACGAGGGCCGCATAGCCGGCGCTGTCCATGAAGGTCAGACGGCGCAGATCGAGGATGACGACGGTGGAGGCGCGTTGCGCCTCCACGAGGCGCTTTTCGAACTCGCCGCAGACGGCGCGGTCGAGCTCTCCGCTCAGCTCGAGGGTCGCCGCCCCCCGAGCGTCGAGCTTGCACCTGCACTCGAATCGAATCGCATCCGGGGGAGCCGGCGCTTCAAATGGGGAGTTGGGGCGGGGCGAGAGAGACATCGGTGACCTCCGGGGGCTAGAGAAACTGGCCGGAAGTCAAAGGTCTGCTGCCGGCCACCTGGGCCGACCTCATGAATGCCCTCCTCCCTTCGAGAGTAGCGCGTCCGTTCTCCCTGCGCTAGGGCAGCGGATCGGCCCCGTCCCGGAAGACGAACAGCTCGACCTCGATGTCCGGGCCGATGTGCTGGTTCGAGATGAACGCGAGCACCTCACGCCCCGAAAGGCGCTCGACCTCGTGGATGAACTTCTCCTGCATCGTTTCCTGGAAGGCGCTGCGCGTCTCCTGCACGACGGGACCTCGCTGTAGCTCGATCATCGTCTTCTCGACGTCGGTGAAGACTCCGCCGAGGACGCAGGCGAGGAGATCGTCGCCGAGCATCTGCGACTTGGCGGTCGCCGGGGCGCGGTAATAGCGTTCGTGCAGCGCGACCATGGCATCGGTCACGGCCTGCAGCAACGGCTCGCCGCGGAGGGGAAATTCGGTGGCCGGCATAGCGGGCCTTCTCTCTTCCCTCTGGCTGGATTCGCGCGCGAGGCAGAGGGTGGAGATCCCAACGAACGACTTTGTCAACCGTAGCGCAGTGACCTAAGCTGCTCGCATGGCTGCGGAAACCCGCCAGGAGCACGGCGACACCCTGACGGCCGTCTCCGACGGGCTGGTCTCCCTGCTGAAGGAGTACTACGGACGTGGCCCGAACCGGGCGAAGTCCTACTACTCCGACGACCTCGTCGTCTGCGTCCTGCAAGGCGGCTTCACGCGGGTGGAGCAGACTCTCCTCGACGGCGGCCGCGGCGCCGCTGTCATCGAACAGCGAATGGCGTTTCAGGACCTGATGCGCGATCGGTTCAACCAGGTGGTCGAAAAAGCGACCGGCCGCCAGGTGGTCGGCTTCATGAGCGGCAACCAGCAGGACCCCGACATCATGTGCGAGGTCTTCATCCTCGCCCCCACCGACCTGGTGGACCCGCGGTCGGACGGCCACCTCGCCTAGCCGGGGACTCGGAAGATGCCCCCGGCGGGATTCGAACCCGCGCCGCGCGGCTTAAAAGGCCGGGCATCTCTGATACGAGATACAGCCTACAAAGCCAAATTTGACCGCGCGGTAGCCAAACTGGAAGGCCAACTGGAAGGCCAAGCAAAAGTCCACGCAGCCGTGATCCAAGGCTTTGACGTCGAGAATTCTACGTGGCGACGGCGAAGGACCGGTCGGCTTCCTCAGTCTCTCGCTCATCGAGGAAGCGCTGCAGCTTGTCGCGTGCCCTCTCCAGCTCACCGGGGAGAACGTGGGTATAGCGTCGCAAGGTGATCGGGGCGGCACCGGGCTGGCGCTTAGGTGCCTTGTGGCCCATCAGGGCCGAGATGACTTTAGGGCTCACTCCGGCATGATCCATCCAGGTCGCCGCCGTGTGTCGCGAATCCTGGAGACCAATAGGGCGAAGGTCGTGCTCCAACCAGATCTTTGAGCGGCGCTGTTGCAGGTTGTTGAGCGAGAGTTTCCCCGAGGCGCTTTGCCTCCGGGATTTGCACACGCGTCCCGTCTTCGGCTTCCCTTGGCGCAGCCACTCGGCATACATCCGATCGCGTAGCTGCCTGACCATCGGGACTACCCGTCGGGCCGCTTCGGACTTTTCCGCATCCTCATGAGCACCGAGGAGCAGGTTGTCCTCCTCGAAGTCGACCTCCGGCCATTCCAACGCTTCGATCTCCTGGGCGCGAGCGGTCCCATACGCGGCAAGCGCCCACGGCAGAGCATCGTGTGGCTTGAGCAGGTCGAGGAGATGAGCGAATTCCCCAGGGGTCGCTATCCGATCGCGCGGTTTCGAGTCGTCGGCGGGCAGGCGAACCTCCACCGCGAGCGCGGCCGGCATCTTTTTTCGCGGGACTCCCCAGTTCGACATAGACCGGACAGCATTGATCCTGTGGTTGATCCGAGAGCTCGAAAGAGGTTTCTTCCCGGATCGGAATTCATCCACGGCCCGCTGAAAGTGGCTGTCGTCGAGCTCGTCGACATACATGGATCGCATCCAGTCAGGCAGATTGCGAAGAGAGCTATCCAGGTCTTTCCGGGCCTTCTCGGTGAACTCGTGCCCGTGTCTATTCAGTGCGATCCCGCTTTCACAGGCATCAATGAACTCTGCGTGGAGGTCCCGCAGCCGAATGCGCTTGGGCCTGACATCTCCGTCGATTGCAGCCGAGGATTTGATCGGCGCCCTTGAGCCGTGCCGCCCGGTGCGGGCATGAACCGCTCGATAGAGATCGGTCCGGAGATGGCGTGCCTCGTGTATGTCGTCAGTGCGAACCGTGAGGCGATTCCGACCGATCTGGCGGTCCCACACCTTGCCGATATAGCTCGGTTTACAGTTGCAGCGCTTCATCCCCGCCGCAAGGTTGCAATTGAGTGAATGACGCGCGTAGACCCCCTCGTATCGGGTCTTCTCGTCGACATATTTACGCCTGGGCTCCCCTATATCTGCCACGGGATCACACCCTCGTTGCGATACCGGACTTGGCTCGGCGTCGTTTGGCTTGCCGGGAGTTGTCGCCCTCCCCTTCCGCCGGGACACAGGCAGTCTGCTCCGCCCATCTCTCGAGGTCGGCGGGCCGATAGAGCCGCAGCTGCCCCGAGTAGACACAGGGGATGTGGGGCTGAACGTGACGTTGAAAATGACTCAGGCTCATCCCCAGCGATTCGGCCGCTTCCTGGCGGGTGAGGAGAAAGCGCGGTGCCATCAGCACCGGCCTCCATTGCCCTCATGGCGATCTTCGTCATCGGTTGCCTCCTGGTCGGTCGCATCTGGAATCCCGAAGCGACACCACCGCGCCCGGCAGGGGTCGATGCGGAGGCCGCCATCCGGACCGACGAGCGGCATCGGGACCTCACCGACGTCCCAGAGGGCGCGGAAAATGAGCGAAGGGATTCCAGATGCGACCCTCACCATTCCCTCCTCACCTCACCGGGAAGGCCATGACCCACTCGAGCGGACCACATAGGACTTGACGACAGCTGCCGTAACCGGAGCTCTCCCAGGAGACGTGGAGATGGGGCAGGGATGAGTTCGCCGGATCGCCGTGGGCCGGGTAGCCGTTGTAGCCAACGAAATGGATCGCCGGCACCAACTTGCACACCGGCCTCACCCCGGAGGCGCCGCAGCCTTCGCTCCAGCCGAGGTCTTCGGCGGCTCGCTTGGTGGCATCCCACCCCCGACCGGGGCCGGGGACGATGTCCATCGCCGTCCCGTCGCCGTGGGTTTCGTGCCCGGTCTCCCGGGCCGAGAGCGCCCGCAGGTCGTAGTTCTCGAGGAACCAAACCGCGTCGGCCCAGATCCGGGCGTCGACCTCCTGCGGTTCCCTGCCGGCGACCATGAGGCGCTTCGGCAGGGCCTTGAATTCGCGCGGCTGGAAGAGGCGCTGTGCGTGCTGGAGCATCGCGCTCCCGCCGACCGAGCTGCAGGAGGCCACCGCTTCGGTCCCCTCGCCCTGGAAGGCGCGGAAGTCCTCAAGGATCCGATCGACGTACCACTCCGCATGGTTGTAGGCGAAGATCGCGTCGTGCCAGTCGCCCGGCGCCCCTGATGCCTTCAGGTAGCGCGCCGCCGCGTAGATCGCGTCTTCGGGGTCGAAGGGGTCCTTCTTGCCGTCGCCGTTGGCGTCGACCCCATAGGCCGCCCAGGTTTCGGGCATGAACATCATCCAGCCCATCGCCCCCGACCCCGACGTGTTGTTCATGTTGGTGCCGAAGGTCGTCTCGTTGAAGTTGATCGAGGCGAGCATCGCCGACCCCTTGGGGCCGAGCCCATACTTCGCGGAGGCCGCCTGGTAGATCGGGACGAGCTTCTTGGGGACGCCACCCTTCAGAGTGCCCGCGCTCGCTTCGGCGCCTTCGGCGCAGGCGCCAGTGCCGCCGACCGCGATCGCCAGTCCCATGACGAAGGCGACGAGGACCAGCAGCGCGGCCAGGGGAATTGCGGCCAGCGCCGGAGAGATGCCGCGGTTCGCTTCCCCACTCATGTGGGGATCGATGTGCCGCTAGGGCGTATCTAGTTCCACTCACCTCGGCGCGCGCGTCGACAACTTCGATCCGAAGTGGAACCGCCGGAGCGCCCGCGGCACTTGAGCGGCGTGGCAGGTCACGCGGGACAGAAGGTGCGCCCCCTACAGTCGCGGAGCCCTCGGGCTCGGGACGGCTGGACGAACGTCGAGGGGGCGAGTTGACGCCTTCATTTCCTTACCCCCGCGTGGAACACAAGCCATGCGATCAACGGTCCCGTCGAGCCCGCCTGGGGACTCGACGGATGTTCGGTGCCGTTTGCTCGTTTTCTTTAGAAACCCTTGAGCGACACGGGGTTTTCTTAAAACACAGTGAAATAGCCAGACCCAAGGAACGCCCACTCCCACCGGCAGCTCCGCAGCCACCAACTTGCGAGGCCCCCGGCGAGAGGAGAGTTGATCCAGGCATCGGCTCTGAGCCCGGTCGGCACTACATAAGGACAGGGGGAACTATGTCCTCTCGATCGCGTACGCCGGTCAACCGACCGGTGCTGATAGGCCGATGCCTGATGCTGCTCTGTGCAGCGGTTGCCGTCCTCTGCGTAGCGACGGCGCCGAAGGCCGAGGCCGCCTACTACCGGATGGTCCAGTGCGGCGCCCACAGCGGCGCCGGACAGGTGGGCATCAATTCCAACGTCGACTACTTCGTCTTCCAGAACCAGTGTGGAGGCGGAAACTTCCCGGCGGGCAACGCCAACTTCATGCGGCTCTTCGAGCGCCAGGGACCGGGCACCGCCTGGGTCGGAAGCTACGCAAGCGTCTCGTGGACGGCGCCGGGGTTCGTGACGATCGCCGGCGGCGGTGGCTACACCCGCCAGGAGAACGACTTCGCCGAGGGATGGCGGGCGCGCTTCTGGGGGGAAGGCCAGGACGGCGGCACCAACAACTTCCTGATGCAGGGGTCGGGGGTCGCCAACAACAGCCTGGGAGGGATCGGATGGGGGCGGACCACCGTGTTCGGTTCACACCTCTGGCCGTTTCCCACCTACGGCAACTACCGGCGGTTCGTCTTCGAGATGACCTGCATGCGCCAGGCGGGGTGCGACACCGGCGGTTTCAACAACACCGATGCCAACTCCATCGTCCTGACGCTGAACGACATGGAGCCCTCCAAGGTGGCCTTCACCAACACCGGCTCAGGCATCCTCTCGGGCAACTGGGTCCGGGGGAACCAGAACGTCACCTGGAGGACCTCCGAGCGCGGCTCGGGCATCCGCTATGACCGGCTGCGGATCGACGGCGGCACCAGCCAGACGGTCGACTCGGGTCCCTGGTGCGAACTCGGCTACAACGGGGCGACCGGGGAGTTCGGCCGCCAATTCCAACCCTGCCCGAACGGATCCTGGGACCGCACCTACGGCTTCGACACCGCA
The DNA here is from genome assembly GCA_036374655.1 of Solirubrobacterales bacterium. Classification (GTDB taxonomy): domain Bacteria; phylum Actinomycetota; class Thermoleophilia; order Solirubrobacterales; family 70-9; genus VAYN01. The sequence goes on from DASUTJ010000048.1 coordinate 23,092, forward strand.
TCGCTCTCCGACGGCGGCCACACCGTCCAGGTCTGCACCCAGGACTACGGCCAGGCCACCGGCCTGAACGGCTCCGGTGGCGAGAGCTGCGACCAGCGATCGATCAAGGTCGACAACCACGCCCCCGCCGCCCCGGGCGGGCTCACGATCGCGACCTCCAACCCGCAGCGCTACCTCGATCACTTCGGCGCCCGCTGGACGCTGCCTTCCGATCCGGGCTCGCCGATCAAGAAGGTGCACTACGACATCACCGACGCCGCCGGCAAGACGGTGGTCGGCGAGAAGGTCCTGACGGCCACCAACCCGACGAAGCTCGAGGATATCGCGGGCCCGAAAGCCCCTGGCGACTACCGCCTGCGGGTCTGGCTCGAGGACGAGGTCGGATTCTCGGGTCCGGTGGCGACGGTGCCGATTCCCCACGACACGACGCCCCCGGCCGCGCCGCAGGAGATCGCGGTCGCCACTCCGACGACGAGTCGCGGCGATCAGGGCTTCGACGTGCGCTGGCGGAACATCACCGATGCCGGCGCGCCGATCGACACTCTCCACTACCAGCTGCTCGACGGCTCCGGAAACGCACTCGGGACCGCCAGGCAGCTGCACGGCGAGAACCCAGAGTCGATCGCGAGTCTCGACGCGCCGAAGGGCCGGGGCGCCTACAAGTTGAAGCTCTGGCTCTCCGACGCGGAGGGGAACGTCGGGGCACCGAGCGAGGCGCCACTCGCCTATGACTGCGTGCGCTCCGACGTGGGCGGCGGTCAGTCCCTCGCGGTCGGGATCGGCGAGAAGGTCGATCGCGTCTCGGTCCTCGCCCAGGGCGAGGGGCCGAACCTGACGGGATCGCTGAGGGGGAGCGGCGGGCCTGTAGGGGGTGCCGCCCTCTGCGTCTACAGCAGGGTCGCCACCGACCCCGGCCGGGACTTCCTCGGCATCGCCATGACCGGCGGCGGGGGCAACTTCGCCTTCCCGCTGGGGTCCGGTCCCTCCCGCGAGCTGACCGCGATCTACCGGCCCGATCAGCGGCAGATCGAAGCATCGGCGACCGCGCTGACCCGGGTCGAACCGACGCTGCGGCTTCGCAGCAAGACGGTCAAGAACAAGCACAAGGCATGGTTCTCGGGTGAGATCCCCGGCCCGCACAACGACGGCGTCCTCATCGTCCTGCAGGTCGAAAGCGGAAAGGGCAAATGGCGCGCATTCCGGCGCTACCGCACCCGGGGCGGCGGGCACTACCGGGTCCCCTACCGCTTCACGCAGACCAGGACCGCGACCACCTACCCGATCCGCGCCCAGGTCCGCCAGGAAGGCGGTTTCCCCTACGAGCCGGGCAACTCGCCGACGGTGCGGCTGCGGGTGATGCCCTAGGGCCAACCGGAGGCAGGGGCGGGGCGAGGGCACGAGCCCTCGCCCCGGTCTCCGAGGCAAGGGAGGGAGATAT
>DASUTJ010000049.1:0-25491 GCA_036374655.1 Solirubrobacterales bacterium
CGCGGTCGGCGGCGTGATGGCCGCTTCGCGCCTCTTCGCGGTCAACCAGAACTCGGGCGGCAACGAACTCCTGCTGCTGGCGATCGCCGGCCCGGTGATTGCGGGCACCAGCCTCTTCGGCGGCCGCGGCTCGGTCTGGACCGCGCTGCTCGGCGCCCTGGTGATTGGCTCGATCTCCAACGGCATGGACCTGCTCTCGCTCTCCTCCGCGGTGAAACTGATGGTCACCGGCGGCGTCCTCCTGCTCGCCGTCCTGGTCGACGCGGTAGCCCGCCAGCAGCGCCAGACCTCGGGACGGGTCTAGCGAGAGATCAAAAGCGAGGCGCCGATGGCGCCGCCTAGGTCGCCCAGGGAGGCGACACGGACCGCGGGTGGCTTCTCGTCGAGGAAGAGGTGCTTGTGCATCTCCGCCAGCAGCGGGTCCATCAGCCGCTCGCCGAAGCGGATCCCGAGGCCGCCGCCGATGATTACCGCTTCGGGGTCGAGCAGGTTGACCGCCGAGGCGATCCCGGTCCCCAGGGCCTCGATCGCGCGCTCGATCAGCTTTTCGGTCAGCTGGTCGCCGTGGTCCAGCGCCCGCTCCCAGATGCCGCTGGTGAGGCGCGGTTTGCCGTGCTTCTCCATCAGATGGAAGAGGTCGGTCTTGTGGCCCTCTTCGTGCTGGCGCCGCGCCTCGGCTTCCATCGCCGAGCGCCCGGCGTAGGCCTCGAGGCAGCCCTTGCGCCCGCAGGGGCACTTGGCGCCGCCGCGCTTGACCACCACGTGGCCGATCTCGCCCGCCGCGCCGCGCCCCAGCCAGGGCCTGCCGTCGAGGACGAGGCCGCCGCCGACCCCGGTGCCCCAAAAGACCCCGATCAGGCTCTGAAACTCGCGGCCGGCGCCGAGGTGGAACTCGGCTTCGGTTGCCACCTGGACGTCGTTGCCGACCTTGACCTCGGTCCCCAGCTCCTTGGCGAGAACTTCGGCCAGCGGGAAGCTGCCCTCCCAACCGGGGAGGTTCTTGGCCGAGGAGACGACCCCGGTTCGCTCGTTCGCGTCACCGGGTGAGCCGACCCCGATCCCGGCCAGCTGCGCCGGCTCGACGCCGGCGTCCTGCGCCGCTTCGCGCAGCGCCGTCGCCATCGCCGCGGCGACGTCCTCCGGCCCGCCCGTGGTCGGAGTCGGCTGCCGCGCCTGGCCGGTGGCATCGCCCCGCGCATCGACGATCGCCGCCTGGATCTTCGTCCCGCCAAGGTCGATGCCGCCGCGCAGGTCAGCCACGCGCGCAGTCTACGTCTAGGCTGGCGCGATGGCGAAGAGCGGCTGGCGACTTTGGTGGGCGAAGCGGCGCTGGTATGAGCGCAACCACCGGCTCCTGCGGCGCCGGCGGATCGACCGCCATGCCGCTCGCGGCGGCTTCTTCATCCGCCATCCGGTCGAGGGCGAAGTGCTGGAGGCGCTCGACGAGGGGCGGCTGACGATCGGCGAGGGGACCCTGCTGGAGCCGGGCTGCTGGCTGACGCTGGCGCCCGACGCCCGGATCGAGATCGGCGCCGGCTGCTTCCTCAACCGCAACGTGATGATCGCCGCCCAGGAGCGGGTGACGATCGGCGACCACACGATGTTCGCCAACGGCTGCTTCGTCGGCGACGCCGAGCATCGCTACGACGATCCGACCAAGCCGATCACCTGGCAGGGCTTCACCTCGAAGGGTCCGGTGACGATCGGCGCCAACTGCTGGTTCGGGGTCAACTGCGTCGTCACCAGCGGCGTCAGCGTCGGCGACCGCTGCGTCGTCGGCGCCAACTCGGTGGTCAATCGCGACGTACGGGGCGGCACGATCGCGGCCGGCGCGCCGGCGAAGCCGATCCGGGAAATCGACTTCGCCGCGCAGCCGGAGGGGTGACTCCCGGGGAGGACCCGGTTACTGGAGGAAGCCCGTTGCTTCGACGGCCTTGAGGACCTGTGCGGCCGTCAGCGGTTTGTCGAAAGCGCCGTTGGGTGCCAGGCTCGCCGCGGTCGGCTTCAGCAGCAGCCCGGCGACGGAGGCGTGGCGCGCCTCGACCGAGTGGATCGACAGCGCCGCCGCGACATAAGCCGGGTTGACGATGTTCAGGGCCTGGCCCGCGTAGGCGGCCACGCCGGTGTTCTCGAGCGCCACCGCCGTCTTCAGGAACGCCGCCTCGCTGGCGGTCGTGGCGCCGAAGTCGACTTTCGGGGCTTTCACCGCTTTGCTGCCGAGCGCCTTCTTGAGGAAGGCGACATGGGCGTTCTCGTCGGCGGTCACCCGCTTGAGGAAGGCCCGCGCCTCGGCGCCCTTGAGGAAGGGTTTGCGCTTGTTGTTGGCGGTCGCCTCGTTGTAGAAGGCGGCCTCCAGGTACTCGAGCGTGAGGGCGTAGTTGAGGATGCCGACGTCGCCCTTGCCGAATTTCGCCGGCGGCCGTCCCTTGCCCGCGGCCATCGCCGCCGCCGGGGTGAGGGCGCTGAGCAGCGCGCCGCCGCCGACCAGGCCGCCGCCGGCCAACCCGGCCTTCTTGAGGAAGTCGAGGCGGGTGTCGCCCTCCAGCGCCTCGGTCGCCTCGTACTCGGCCTCGCGGACCACAGCGTCTATCTCTGAGCTCATCGTTCCTCCGCCTTGGGGGTCGTCTTCGAGGGTCCTGCGAAGGGGACGGCTGGGCGGATCACCAAATAGGGATCTTTTTGGAAACGGATCTGTCAAGAACCGCGCCAACCGTGCCTATACTTTGTGTCTAGTTGGCCGTGACCCAACCGGGCATGGACCTATGAACTCAGAACTCCTCGTGGATAGCCCCCGCTCCCTCGTGGCCGTGCTGCGCACCAAGGCCGAGCTTCGCGCTGCCGTGGCCGCGGCCAAGCGCGCCGGCGAGACCGTCGGTCTGGTGCCGACGATGGGCTACCTGCACGACGGGCACCTGTCGCTGATCCGCGCCGCCCACGCCGAGTGCGACCTGGTGGTGATGAGCCTCTTCGTCAATCCGACCCAGTTCGGCCCCGGCGAGGACCTCGACCGCTACCCGCGCGACGAGGAGCGCGACCTGCAACTCGCCGGCGAGGCCGGTGCCGACATCGTCTTCGCCCCCGCCGCCGACGAGGTCTACGCCGCCGGCGCCGCGACCGCGGTCGAAGTGACCGGCCCGCTGACCGGCGTCCTCGACGGCGACCCCGAGCGCCGCGGCCCCGAGCACTTCCGCGGCGTCACCACCGTCGTCGCCAAGCTCTTCAACGTCGCCGACCCGGACGTCGCCTACTTCGGCCAGAAGGACGCCCAGCAGGCTGTCGTCATCCGCCGCATGGCCCGCGACCTCGACTTCCCGGTGCGAATCGAGGTGATGCCGACCGTGCGCGAGCCCGACGGGCTGGCGATGAGCAGCCGCAACGCCTACCTGGAGCCGGCCGACCGCGAGCGCGCCACGGCGCTCTCCCGCGCCCTCGCCGCCGCCGAGCGCGGCGCCCGTCAGGGATCGCTCACCGCCGGCCTCGGCGCCGCCCGCGCCGAGCTGGCCGCCGCCGCGATCGAGCCCGAGTATCTCGAGGCCCGCGACGCGGAGACGCTGGAGCCGGTCGCCGAGCTGGGCGCCCGCCCGGTCCTCGTCGCCGTCGCCGCCCACGTCGGCGCCGCGCGCCTGATCGACAACGTCTTGATCCAACCCACCAACGACCCAGACCAACCTGGCTCTCAGCCCGCGAAAGGGGAGACCTAGTGCAAAGGCAGATGCTGAAGTCGAAGATCCACCGGGCAACGGTGACCGACTGCGACGTCGACTACATCGGCAGCATCACGATCGACACCGAGCTGATGGCCGGCGCCGACATGATCACCAACGAGCAGGTCTATGTCTGGGACGTCGACAACGGCGCCCGCTTCGTCACCTACGTGATCGACGGCGAGCCCGGCTCGGGGGCGATGCAGGTCAACGGCGCCGCCGCCCACCTGGTCGAGCCCGGCCACAAGATCATCGTCGCCACCTTCGGCTCCTACGACGAGAAGGACCTGGAGCACTACGACCCAGTCGTCGTCCACGTCAACGACGACAACGAAGCGATCGCGATCGACAGCCACCCGGAGGTGCTGCTCAAATGAGTTCCGGAGGCCGTTCCCACACCGCCCCGACGTCCGACCGCAAACCGGTCAGCCTGCCGCGGCTGGAAGAGATGAAGACCGAGGGCGAACCGATCGTGATGGTCACCGCCTACGACTACCCCTCGGCGACCGTCGCCGAGGCGGCCGGCGTCGACGTCGTCCTGGTCGGCGATTCCGCCGCCAACGTCGTCCTCGGCTACCCGGACACCAAGCTGGTCTCGATGGAGGAGATGGTGATCCTCGGCAAGGCCGTCCGCCGCGGCCTGAAGACGCCGCTGATGGTCGGCGACATGCCGATGGGCAGCTACGAGGCGAGCAACGAGGAAGCGATCCGCAACGCCCAGCGGCTGGTCAAGGAGACGGGCTGCCAGGCGGTCAAGCTCGAGGCCGGCGGCGTCATCGTCGAGCGCGCCCGGGCGATCGTCCAGTCCGGCATCCCGGTGATGGGCCACGTCGGCCTCACCCCGCAGACCGCGACCGCGCTGGGCGGCTACAAAGCCCAGGGCAAGAACGCCAAGAGCGCGATCAAGCAGCTCGAGGACGCCCTCGCCCTGCAGTCGGTCGGCTGCTTCGCGATCGTCATCGAGGCGGTCCCCTCGGCGATCACCGACGAAATCGTCAAGAAGCTCGAGGTGCCGACGATCGGCATCGGCGCCGGCCCCGGCACCAGCGGCCAGGTCCTCGTCTTCCACGACCTGCTGGGAATCACCACCGGCCACATGGCGAAGTTCGTCAAGCGCTACGCCGACGTCCACGAGACGATGGTCGAGGCGGTCACCCGGTACGGCAACGAGGTCCGCCGCCGCCAGTTCCCCGAGCCCGACCACGTCTACAGCGTCGAGCCGGCCGAGCTGGACGAGTTCCGCCGCTACCTCAGCGAGGAGAGCCTGGCCAGCGCCAAGGGCTGGGAGTGGGAGCCGCTGCCGTAAGGGTCCGCCTCTGAGTCGAACTACGATGGTCGCGCTTATGCCGATCTACGAGTTCGAGTGCGAGGGCTGCGGGGCGCGTTTCGAGGAGCTGGTCGGGGCCGGAGCGGCCGCCGCCTGTCCGGCCTGCGGGTCGGAGCGGACGCGTCGCCTCTACTCGGCCGTCTCGCCGCCGGGTCGTCAGCCGCGCGGCGCCGCTGTGCGCTCGGACGAATCGCAGCGGCGGGAGAAGGAAGCCGGCCGCCAGGAGCGCCTCGCCCAGACGCGCAAGAAGCGGGCGGCGGGGGAGAAGCCTTGAGCGCCAGCGCCGAGGAACGCCGAGAGCAGCTGGTCGCTCTCTATAAAGAGGTCCAGGGCTGCACCAAGTGCCCTCTGTACGAGACCCGGACCAAGGCGGTCTTCGGGGCCGGCAACGCCGACGCCGACCTAATGTTCGTCGGCGAGGCGCCGGGGGCCGAAGAGGACCGCCAGGGGTTGCCCTTCGTCGGCCGCGCCGGCCAGCTGCTGAACCAGATGCTGGAGGAGATCGGCCTCGCCCGTGACGACGTCTTCATCGCCAACGTCCTCAAGAGCCGCCCGCCCAACAACCGCGACCCGCAGCCGCTGGAGATCCAGGCCTGCGAGCCGTACCTGTTCGAGCAGGTGCGGCTGATCGAGCCGCGGGTCGTCTGCACCCTCGGCAACTTCGCGACCAAGCTGCTGAGCGGCAGCCCGACCGGGATCACCCGGGTCCGCGGCACCCCGCAAATCCACCAGCTCGGCTCCCGCACCGTCTTCCTCCTGCCCCTCTTCCACCCGGCGGCCGCGCTCCGCACCCCGGCCGTCAAAGAGCAGCTGCGGGCCGACTTCGCGACGATCCCCGACCTCCTGCAGCGGCCCCTGCCCGGCCCGGTGCCGAGCGCCGAGGAGCTCGAGGAGCTGGAGGAGGAAGGCGGCTCGACCCCGCCGCCGCCCAGCGACCAGCTCGGCTTCTTCGGACAGTCATGAAGAGGGACGGGACGGAGGTGATCGAGACCGGCAGCGCCGCAGAGACCGAAGCCGTGGGGGCACGGATCGCCGGGCGGCTGCAGGCGGGCGACGTCGTCGTCCTCTCCGGCGAGCTCGGCACCGGGAAGACGACCCTGGTCCGCGGCGCCTGCCGCGAGCTCGGCGTCACCGGCGCGGTCACCTCGCCGACCTTCACGATCGGCCAGCAGTACGGCGGCGGCCGGCTGCCGGTCTCCCACCTGGATCTCTACCGCCTGCAGACCCTCGAGGGCGAGGACCCGGCCCTGCTGGAGGACTACCTGCGCCCCGAGGGCGTCGCCTTCGTCGAGTGGCCGGCGGCGGGGGAGGGCAGGATCGGCCGGCCGGCGCTGGCCGTGCGTCTCTCGCACGTCGGCGAGGAGCGCCGGCGGGTTGAAGTCGACTGGTAGGGGTAACGCAGGGAAAAGCGCACCGAAGCCGTATCCCTCGTGTTGAGAGGTAGGTGCGCCCGGCTAGGTAGCATCGGCGCGAAATTTCGAAGAGAAAGGCAAGGACGGGATGAAGGGACTGAAGGCACTGGGGGCGACGATGTTGGTGAGCGGACTGCTGGTGGCGGCGGCGCCCGCGACGGCCAGCGCGGCCGCTTACAAGCACTACGTCGGCTGCGGGGTCTCCCAGAACGCCAAACCCGCCCACGCATGCCCGAAGAAAGCCAAAAAGGGAGCCTTCTTCAAAAGCCTTAAAGCCGACGTCGTCTACACCGTCTGCGTCAAGTTCCCGAGCGGCAAAAACCTCTGCGCCCAGGCCCAGGAAGCCGAACAGAACACGCTCTACGTGAACAAGATCACCTCGACGATCCCCGGCAAGCACGTCGTCAGCTGGTTCGTCCAGGGCAAAAAAGTCGGCTCCTGGTGGTTCAAGGTCAAGGGATAGCCGCGCGCTGAACGCCGTCGGCTTCGACACCGCGACGGTCGACACCGTCGCCTGCGCCTGGCGCGACGGCGAGGTCCTCCACGAGTCGCAGCTGGGTCTCTCCGCCTCGGGGAGGCCCCTGCACGCGACCCGGCTGCTGGAGGAGGTCGAGCGCGCCGCGGCCGCGGCGGGCGGCTGGGAGCAGGTCGACCTGATCGCGGTCGGGCTTGGCCCCGGCACCTTTACCGGCCTGCGGGTCGGGATCTCGACCGCGCGCGGGCTCGGCGTCAGCCTCGGCCTGCCGCTGCGCGGCGTCTGCACGCTCGACGCGCTGGCCGCCGGGATCGCCGAGGCCGGGGCGGAGGGGACGCGGCTCGCCGTCCTCGACGGCTGGCGGGGCGAGGTCTTCGCCGCGCTCTACGCCGCCGACGGCACCAGGCTCTGGGAGCCGGGGGTCTACCGGCCGGAGGAGCTGGCCGAGCGGATCGCCGAGCTGGACGAAACTCCGTCGGTCGCCGGCTCGGGGGCGGTACGATTTCGGCACGAGTTGGCCCGAGACGGCGTCCAGATAGCGGACGATTCGGATCCCGTCCACCGGGTCGCCGCGCGCCATGTCTGCGCGCTGGCGGCGGCGGCGAAGGATCCGGAGCCGGACGGGCTCGCCCCGATCTACCTCAGACCCCCAGACGCGGAGCGGTGGCGTGAGCGAGACGCTTCACAAAGAGTCAAATGAGCTGACCCAGGAGGTCGAGGTGCGCCGGCTCGCCTACAGCGACCTGCCGGCGGTGATCTCGATCGAGCGCCGCTCGTTCCCCACCCCGTGGTCGCTGGCGATGTTCGTGCTCGAGCTCTCGAAGCCCTCGGGCATCTGTCTGGCGGCGCGCGCCGGCGACCAGCTGGCGGGCTACGTCGTCTGCTCCCGCTACGACCAGGTCTGGCACCTGATGAACATCGCCGTCGCCCCCGAGCGGCGCGGCGGCGGCGTCGCCGGCCGGCTGATGCGGCGGTTGATCGAGGAGTCGCAGGGGGCGCTGCCCTTCACGCTCGAGGTCCGCGTCTCCAACCAGCGCGCGATCGGCATGTACGAACGTTTCGGCTTCCGCTCGGCCGGGGTCCGTCCTCGCTATTACCACGACAACGGCGAGGACGCCCTGATCATGTGGTTGGACTGAGCGTGGCTCGACTGATGTGGGTGGGTAATAGGGGCCTCCGATGCTGCTGGCCATAGAGACCTCCTGCGACGACACCTGCGCCGCCGTCCTCGACGGCCCGCGCATCCTCAGCAACGTGATCTCCTCCCAGGCCGCTGCCCACGAGGGCTTCGGCGGCGTGGTGCCGGAGGTGGCGGCGCGCCACCACCTGGAGCTGGCCGCGCCGGTGGTCGAGGCGGCGCTGAGCGAGGCTGGGGTGACGCTCGACGACGTCGAGGCGGTCGCCGCGACCGCCGGGCCGGGCCTGATCGGGGCGCTACTGGTCGGGATCAGCACCGCCAAGGCGATCGCCGCCGCCCGCCGCCTGCCGCTGATCCCGGTCGACCACCTGCAGGGCCACGTCGCCGCCAACTTCCTCGAGCCCGAGCCGCTGGAGCCGCCCTTCCTCTGCCTGATCGCCAGCGGCGGTCACACGCTGCTGGCCGGCGTCCGCGATCACCAGGGCTACGAGCTGCTCGGTCAGACCCTCGACGACGCCGCCGGCGAGGCCTTCGACAAGTCGGCGCGGCTCCTGGGGCTCGGCTACCCGGGCGGGCCGGCGGTCCAGCGCGAGGCCGAAGGCGGCGATCCCGAAGCCTTCGAGATGCCGGTAGCGATGTCGCGCAACCCAGGGCTCGACTTCAGCTTCAGCGGCCTGAAGACGGCGGTCCTCTACCGCTGCCGGGAGCTCGGCGAGGAGGGCGTGGCGGAGCGCCGCGCCGACCTCGCCGCCTCCTTCCAGGCGGCTGTCGTCACCCAGCTGACGACGAAGCTGAAGCGCGCCCTGAAGAAGGGCGAGTGGGATGCGGTCGCCCTGGGCGGCGGCGTCGCCGCCAACGGCCCGCTGCGCGAGGCGGTCGGCCGGCTCTGCGAGGAGATGGGGGTGCGGCTGAAGCTGGTGCCGATCTCGCTCTGCACCGACAACGCCGCGATGATCGGGTCCGCCGCCCGCTACGCCGAGCCGATTCCCTACCCGGAGTACCTCGGCTACGACGCCTTCGCGACCGGCGAAACCGGCGCCCCCGCGGTCGCCCACTGAGCCCGATGGCAGACGTCGTCGTCTACTCCCGTCCGGGCTGCCACCTCTGCGAGGAAGCCCTGGAGCAGATCGTCGCCCTGCACGGCGACGGCTACCGCTTCAACCTGCACGAGGTCGACATCGAGAGCAACGACCTGCTCCTGCGCCGCTACCTGGAGCGGATTCCGGTGGTCGAGGTCGACGGGATCGAGGTCTCGGAGCTGATTCTCGACCGCGCTGCCCTCAAGGCCAGGCTCGATACTGTGGGGGCATGGTCGAGTTGATCGAGGAGTTCGACGCCGCCGGGGCGTTCCCGGTCGAAGGCGAGCGCCTGTCGCTGGGCGTCGCCGCGCGGCTCTCCCGCTACCTGCAGGTGCTGACTCAGGCGCGGAAGATGGGCCGGGAGACGATCTCCTCGCAGGAGCTCTCCGAGTACACCCACATCAACCCGACCCAGATCCGCCGCGACCTCTCCGGCTTCGGCAAGTTCGGCAAGCGCGGGGTCGGCTACAACGTCGACTCGCTGGTCTCGGAGATCCGCAAGATCCTCCGCACCTCGGGCCAGCACAACATCGCCCTCTTCGGCGCCGGCAACCTCGGCCAGGCGATCGCCACCTCCTCGATCTTCGCCGACCACGGCTTCCAGGTCGTCGCGGTGTTCGACTCGGACCCCAGCGTGGTCGGCAAGCCGATCGGCGAGCTGAGCGTGCGCGACATCGGCGACCTGCCGGACGTCGTCGCCGAGGAGGAGATCGTCGTCGGCGTCCTCGCCGTCCCCGCCGAGGCCGCTCAGGACGTCGCCGACCGGCTGGTCAAAGCCGGCGTGAAGATCATCTTCAACTACTCCGAGCAGCTGCTGCAGGTGCCGCCCGAGGTGACCGTCCACACCTCCAGCCCCGCCGTCGACCTGCTCTACGCGCTCTACTTCTACCTGGCCTAGCGCCGCCCGATCTTGGCTCTGGATCTCGATCTCGCCCGCGAGAAGTTCGAGTCTTCGCAGGACTTCACGATCGGGCTCGAGGAGGAGTTCGCGATCCTCGACCCGCGGACGCTGGAGCTGGAGCACCGCTTCGAGGACGTGATGGCGGCCTGCCAGGAGGACGAGGTGCTGGCCACCTCAGCGGCGGGGGAGCTGATCGCCTCCGAGGTCGAGATCCGCTCCGGCCGCTCCGAGAGCTTCGCCGAGGCGGTCGCGCGGCAGCGCGAGCGGCGGACGCGGCTCTTCGACCTGGTCGGCGGCATGGGGTTGACGCTGGGGGCGATGGGGACGCACCCGTGGGCCAATTACCTCGAGCAGCGGATCATCGACACCCCGCACTACAACCGGCTGCGGAACGAACTCGGCTGGGTCGCGCAGCGCAACAACACCTGGAGCCTGCACCTGCACATGGGGGTGCGCGGCGCAGACCGGGCGATCGCCGTCTGCGACTGGCTGCGCGAGCTGCTGCCGCTGCTGCTGGCGGTCTCGGCCAACTCGCCCTTCCTCGACCGCCGCGACACCGGCCTGCACAGCGTCCGCACCGAGATCTTCACCCGCACCTTCCCGCGCTGCGGGGTGCCCTCGCCGTTCCGCGACTGGGCCACCTACGCCGACTTCATCGCGACGCTGCAGCGGGTCGGCTCGGTGGTCGAGTCGACGCAGCTGTGGTGGAGCGTGCGGCCGCATCACAGCTTCGGCACCGTCGAGGTGCGGATCTGCGACGCCCAGACGCGCGGCGAGGAGTCCTTCCAGCTCGCCGGGCTGATCGCCGCCTGCATCGCCCAGACCGCGCTCGATTACGACGAGCACGGCTACGAAGGGCGGGGGGCGCCGCTGGCCGGCCGCGAGATCGAGGAGAACCTGTGGCGGGCGATCCGCTACGGCGCCGGCGGCCGGATGGTCGACTTCCGCCGGGGCGAGGAGGTGCCGACCCGGGCGGTGCTGGAGGAGGTCCTGGTCTGGACCGAACCGGCGCGGGCGCAGCTGGGCCTGGACCTGGCGCTGCCGGAGCGAAACGGCGCCGAGCGGGCCCGCGAGGCGCTCGATTCCGGGGTCTCGATCGAGGACATCTACCGCGACGCGGTGGCGGAGACGCGCCGTACCTACTCGGGCGAAACCGCCGCCGATCGCGCCTGAGGGCGCCGCTTGCCGCGGTTTTTCCCAGCTTGGAAGCGGTCTCGCCGCTTTCGTCTATAGACTCCCGCGCCGCTAAAACCACCGGAGGATTAGGAACTTGACCGATTTCTTGACCGATTACGGCGTGGTCGTCGCGCTGGTATGCGCAGGCGCCGCCGTCATCTACGGACTTCTCGTTACCCAGCGCCTGTTGGCGAAGCCAGCGGGCAACGACCGGATGCGCGAAATTTCTGGCGCTGTTCAGGAAGGTGCCCAGGCATACCTGAACCGGCAGTACACGATCATCGCTGCCGTCGCCGTCCCGATCGCGGTCCTCCTGCTGCTGCTGCAGAACTGGGAGACCGCCGTCGGCTTCGTGATCGGCGCGGTCCTCTCCGGCGCCACCGGCTTCATCGGGATGAACGTCTCGGTGCGGGCCAACTCGCGCGTCGCCGAGGCGGCCCGCGGCGGGGTGCCGCCGGCGCTCGACGTCGCCTTCAAGGGCGGCTCGGTCACCGGCCTGCTGGTCGTCGGCCTGGCGCTGATCGGCGTCGCCGGCTACTACGGCTTCCTGGTCCTCACCGGTGCCAGCGACGAGCACGCGGTCGACGCTCTCGTCGGCCTCGGCTTCGGCGGTTCGCTGATCTCGGTCTTCGCCCGTCTCGGCGGCGGCATCTTCACCAAGGCCGCCGACGTCGGCGCCGACCTGGTCGGCAAGGTCGAGGCGGGGATTCCCGAGGACGATCCCCGCAACCCGGCCGTGATCGCCGACAACGTCGGCGACAACGTCGGCGACTGCGCCGGCATGGCCGCCGACCTGTTCGAGACCTACGCGGTCACCTCCGTCGCGGTGATGCTGCTCGGCGTCCTCACCTTCACCGAGGGCTTTGCCCGCGAGGTCGCGATCTACCCGCTGGTGATCGGCGGCGTCGCGATCATCGCCTCGATCATCGGGGCGCTCGTCGTGCGGACCAAATCCGACCGGGTCGAGGGTGCCCTCTACCAGGGCGTGATCCTCGCCGGGCTGCTCTCGATCGCGGCCTTCTACCCGATCACCGACTGGCTGATGTCCGAGCCGCTGCGGGTCGGAGTCGAGGAGGCTGGCAGCGCTCTGGCCGGTGCGTCCGTGACCGACCTCTGGATCTGCGCGGTGATCGGGGTCGCGGTCACGGCGCTGCTGTTCGTGATTACCGAATTTTATACCTCGACCCGGTTCCGGCCGGTGAAGTCGATCGCCAAGGCTTCGGAGACCGGGCACGCGACGAACATCATCCAGGGCCTCGCCCAGGGCTTCCAGTCGACCGCCGCTCCGGCGCTCGTCATCGCCCTGGCGATCCTCGGCGCCAACGAGCTCGCCGGCATCTACGGCATCGGCATCGCCGTGATGGCGCAGCTCTCGCTCTGCGGTCTGATCGTCGCCCTGGACGCCTTCGGGCCGATCACGGACAACGCCGGCGGCATCGCCGAGATGGCGGAGCTGCCGGAGGACGTCCGCAACGTCACCGATCCGCTCGACGCGGTCGGCAACACGACCAAGGCCGTGACCAAGGGCTACGCGATCGGCTCCGCTGCGCTCGCCGCGCTGGTGCTGTTCGCCGCCTTCAAATACGAGCTGGAAGCCGAGGTCGGTTCCGACCTCGGCAACCTCTTCAACCTGACCAGCCCTGACGTGCTGATCGGGCTGATCATCGGCGGCATGATGGTCTACCTGTTCTCGGCCTTCGCGATCGAGGCCGTCGGCCGCGCCGGCGGTCAGGTCGTCGAGGAGGTGCGGAAGCAGTTCCGCGAGCACCCCGGGATCATGGAGGGGACCGAAAAACCGGAATACGGCAAGACGGTCGCCATCGTCACCGCGGCGGCGCAGAAGGAGATGATCCTGCCGTCGCTGATCCCGATCGTGGTGCCGGTGATCGTCGGCCTGCTCAGCGCCGCGGCGCTCGGCGGCCTGCTGATCGGCGTCATCGTCGTCGGCCTCTTCGCCGCGATCAGCATGACCGCCGGCGGCGGCGCCTGGGACAACGCCAAGAAGCTGATCGAGGACGGCGCCCACGGCGGCAAAGGCTCGCCGGCGCACGAAGCCTCGGTGACCGGCGACACGGTCGGCGATCCCTACAAGGACACGGCCGGCCCGGCGATCAACCCGATGATCAAGGTCGCGAACATCGTCGCGATCCTCATCATCCCGATCGTCCACTTCTAGACCGCGTTTGCAGTACAGCCGGGGCCGCATCACCCTCCGTTGCAAGGTAGGAGGGCGATGCGGCCCCGGCTTCTTCGTTTCTGGCTCTTCTTTGATTTCTCTATCCCAGGAGCAGCAACCGACGAAGGTCAGAGGCGACCTCGGCGGCTTCGTCGTCCAATTGGTTCCAGGTGATGTGGGTGACGGCGAAGCCAGCGGCGGTTAGGCGGCGATCGCGGGCACGGTCTTCGCGAAAGGCAGTCCGGGTCGAGTGACCCTCCCAGCCGTCGAGCTCGACGACCTGGTGCAGATTCGGCCAGTGGCAGTCGACCTTGTAGCGCTTGCCGCCTACTTCGATCCAGTCGTTGAAGCGGGGTAAGGGGAGGTGGTTCTGGCGCAGGAAGGGCGCGAAGCGCTCCTCCAGGGGCGAGCGCTTGGTGCCGGCGGGATCTTCCTTCAGGCGGTTCAGGGCAGCCTGGACCTTGCG
The DNA here is from genome assembly GCA_036374655.1 of Solirubrobacterales bacterium. GTDB lineage: Bacteria > Actinomycetota > Thermoleophilia > Solirubrobacterales > 70-9 > VAYN01. The sequence goes on from DASUTJ010000049.1 coordinate 13,855, forward strand.
GGTCCCTCGTTTGCCGGCGTAGCGCTCGAGGAGGTCCGGGAGGGAGAGGCGGTCTGCGAGCCGGAGGCGTTCGCTCTCGCGCAGCAGGTTCTCGACCGTGTCAGCGTCCTCGGTGGCAGCGAGGTCGAGAATGGTCCGCGGCACCGTGGTCACCGGGATTCCCTCCTCGATCGTCCGCTCGTCAGCGGGCAGGTGTGAGTGGTGTCGGCGAATCCCCTTCCATGAGCGGCTCTTGTGCGGCGTGGTGACGTCGATGGCCGAGCGCGAGTTGGGCCTGATCATCCAAAGGTGCGCGGCCGACCAGTGGCTCAAGACCGCGCCTGGGCCTGAGGCCAAGACCGCGGCCATCCAGCGCCCCTGGCGCGGAACGAGCCGGTGGCCGACGGCGTAGACACCGGGCTGCAGAGGATTCAGGCGCCCGGCCCTGATCCGGGCCTCGATTTCCCTCCTGGAGAACCCAAGTCCGAGGAGCTGCTGACGCGAGACGACTCCGTATTGGCGCTCTGCCAGCCTCGCGATCCGACTCTCCTGCGGTCCCCTCTCACGAGTCCGCGTGAGTACACCTATACGGGGCACTGGCGCGGACTCGGTGGGCACCTCCCGAGCGTGGCGGGGATGAGCGCACGTGTGGCGCGCGGTTTGTGCCGGCTCTCAAACGTCTGCGTCACGAAAGCCGGGCCGCACCCACCTCTACCTGCCGAAGTGAGGTGGGTGCGGCCCGGCGCGCTAGCGTTTCCCCGGATGCGCAGGGGAATTACCTACCCGCTGCGGCGATGGCCGCGGCTTTCGAAGTTCGTGCTTGGCGGGGCGGCGGCCTTGGTGCTGCTGGTCGTTTTCGCCAACGTCTACGTGCTCTCTAAGGGCGGCGATTCGACCTCGTCCGTTTCCGACGTCCCGCGCGCCGAAGTCGCGATCGTGCCCGGCGCCCTGGTCGAGCCGGATGGAGACATGAGCTCGATGCTGGCGGCGCGGGTGGAGCAGGCCTCGCGGCTCTGGCACGCCGGCAAGGTGGAGAAGATCCTCGTCTCCGGCGACCACGGCAGCTGGATCTACGACGAGCCCGACACGATGCGCAAGGCGCTGGTGGCCGACGGTGTGGCCCCGCGGGACGTCTTCGAGGACCATGCCGGCTTCGACACCTGGGCGACGATGGTGCGGGCCAGGGAGATCTTCGGCGTTCGCGACGCGGTGGTCGTCACCCAGGGCTTCCACATGTCGCGGGCGCTCTACCTCGCCGACGCGGCCGGGATCGACGCGACCGGCCTCACCGCCGATCTGCAGCCGTGGGGCTACCAGGGACGGAAGAGCTCGGTGCGCGAGGTGCTTTCCCGGGTCAAGGCGGTGGCCGACGTCGGCCTGGACACGCCGGCGCTGGCGGGGCCGAAGATCCCGATCGCGACCTCCGACGGCCGCGAGAGCTGGGGCCCGGCGCCGCCGAATGGGACGCCGCCGGCCGGTTCGCCCGGCTGAGGCTCGCTAGCTAGGGTTCGCACCTTGACGCGGGGGATCTCTGCACTTCTGATGTTGGCGCTGCTACCGACGCTGGCCGTGCCCGCGGTCGCGTCGGCTGCGCCCGTCAACGACAAATTCGCCAACCGGCAGGTGCTGCCGGCAGGGTTCCCCGGCGGCGAACCGGTGGAAGTGACGGGCTCGAACGTCGACGCCGGCGACGAAGAAGGAGAGTTCCTGCCGGGATTGTCCCCCGCCGGGCACTCGGTCTGGTTCGGGTGGGAAGCGACGGGCGACGGCTGGGTGACGGTGGGCGCCTGCGACAGCGAGTTCCCGACGCTCGTCGGGGTCTTCACCGGCAGCGAAGTCGAAGACCTCACCCTGGTCGCCAGCGGCAACGGCAGCGAAGGGCCCGATTGCCCATCCGAAGGGCGCCAGTACACCTTCTTCGCCACGAACGGCACCGAATACGCGATCGCGGTCGACGGCAACGGCTTTTCGCCGTCGACGCCCCCGCCGGTCACCGAAGGAGGGTTCGTCCTACAGATCAAGGAAACCCCCGTCCCGCCGAACGACGAATTCGAAAACGCGACCGAGATCACCGGGTCGATCTCCGAAGAACCGGGTGGCGACCGTCGCTTCTGGGCCAACGTCAGAGGCTTCAACTGGACCGCGTCTATCGAGCATGGCGAGTCCGATGAGCTGATCTCCGGGGCCTCCGTCTGGTACTCGTTCACCGCTCCCGAGGAGGCCACCTACAGCTTTGGCCAGCCCTGCTGCCAGACGGCTTCGATCCTCAACCGGGACCTCTACGTCGGCGATGCGGTCGACGGATTGACCCCGCTGCTGGTTGGCTCCAAAACCGCGGACGTCCACCTCGCGGCGGGCTCGACGGTGCGGATCCGGGTTTCGGGGCCGATCGAGGAAGGCTCGGAGGAACCCGAGGTCGCCAGCTTCGACTTCAACGTCAACGCGATTCTCCAGCCGCGGGATACGGAAACCCCGAATCAATTCGAAAGCTGGTCGCCGCCTACGCCAGCGGCGGACGTCAGGGCGCCGCAAACGACGGTCAAAAAGACCGTGCTGAAGAGGCAGCCGCCGATCTTCGTCTTCAGGTTCAGCTCCGACGAGCAGGGGAGCAGCTTCCGCTGCAGTCTCGACGGCGGAAAATTCAAGCCGTGCGGTTCCGGCAAGCGCTTCGCGCGCCAGGCGTCGGGCCTCCACAAGCTGCGGGTCGTGGCGGTCGACCCAGCCGGCAACGTCGACCCGACCCCCGCGGTCGGTCGCTTCAGGTTCCCGCCCCCGCAGCGATAGATTCGCGCCCGTGGAAGACGGGCCGATCAACGTCGCCGACTTCGAGCGGTTGGCGGCGGAGAAGCTGGAGCGCGGGCCGCTCGACTACTTCGCCGGCGGCGCCGGGGACGAGACGACGCTGCGGGAGAACGTCGCCGCCTGGGGCCACTGGCGGCTGCGGCCGCGGGTGCTGACCGACGTCCGCGAGGTCTCCGCTGCGAGCGAGGTGCTCGGAAGACCCGTCTCGATGCCGATCCTGGTCGCGCCTGTCGCCTACCAGCGGATGGCGCACCCCGAAGGGGAGGCGGAGATGGCAAGGGGCGTCGCCGAGGCCGGGACCGCGATGTGCCTCTCGACCCTCTCGAACACCAGGCCCGCCGACGTCGCCGCCGCGGCCCCGCAGGGGCGCCACCTGTTCCAGCTCTACGCCTTCGACGACCCCGGGGTCACCCGCGCCCTGATCGACGAGGCGGTCGACACCGGCTTCGAGGCGCTCCTCGTCACCGTCGACGCGCCTCCCGGCGGCAACCGCGAGCGCGACCGCCGCAACGGCTTCACGCTGCCCTCCGAGCTCGGCACTCCCGGCCTGACCGCGGCCACCGGCGGCGCGCGGGAGCTATCGATCGAGGAGATCTTCGCGCTGATGAACCACGCCCTGACCTGGGCCGACGTCGCCGACCTCGCCTCCGAATGCAGCGTCCCGATCTTCGTCAAGGGCCTGCTCACCGCCGAGGACGCCGAGCTGGCGCTCGACCACGGCGCCGCCGGCGTCGTCGTCTCCAACCACGGCGGCCGCCAGCTCGATCGCGCCCTCGCCACCGCCGACGCCCTGCCGGAGGTCGCCGACGCGCTGGCCGGGCGGGCCGCGCTGCTGGTCGACGGCGGCATCCGCCGCGGCGTCGACGTCGCCATCGCGCTGGCCCTCGGCGCCGACGCCGTGATGGTCGGCCGGCCCGCCCTCTGGGGCCTGGCCTGCGGGGGTCGCGACGGCGTCTCCCGGGTCCTCGGGCTGCTGCGCGAGGAGCTCGAGCTGGCCCTCGCCCTGCTCGGCTGCACCTCGCCCGGAGAGCTGAGCCGGGCGCACGTCCGCCGCGCCCCGACCGCGACCGCGTGAGAGCACCGGCGGCCTCCGTATATTCGGTCCGAGTGTCCGGTCCCCGTTCCTCATAAATGGCCCAGCGGATCCCCCGAGACGAGTCGCTGAGCCGGGTCCACGGCGTCGGCGCGCTGTTCTCCGCCGCCTACGGCAACGTCGGCTCCTCGATCTACTACGCGCTCGGCGTCACCGCCGCCTTTGCCCTCGGGCTGACCCCGGTCGCCTTCGTCATCTCCGGCCTGATCTTCGCCGCCACCGCCGCCACCTACGCCGAGGCGACGGTGATGTTCCCCGAGGCCGGCGGCTCCTCCAGCTTCGCCCGCCACGCCTTCAACGAGCTGGTCAGCTTTGTCGCCGCCTGGGGGCAGATGCTCAACTACACGATCACGGTCGCGATCTCGGCCTTCTTCGTACCCCACTACCTGGCGGTCTTCTGGCCCTGGCTGGGGGAGAGCCCCGGCGACATCATCGGCGGCGCGGTGCTGATCGTCGGCCTCGCCCTGATCAACATCCGCGGCACCGAGGAGTCGGCGAAATTGAACCTCGTCCTCGCGGTCGCCGACCTCGCCACCCAGGTGGTCCTCGTCGGCATCGGCCTGGTCCTGGTCCTCAGCCCCGACACCCTGGTCAGCAACGTCCACCTCGGCGTCGCCCCGACCTGGAGCGACTTCCTGCTCGGGATCGCGGTCGGGATGATCGCCTACACCGGGATCGAGACGATCTCCAACATGGCCGAGGAGGCCAAAGACGCGGCCCGAACCATTCCCCGCAGCGTCGGCCTGACGGTGGTCGCGGTCCTCGCCCTCTATCTGCTGATCCCGATCGTCGCCCTCTCGGCGATGCCGGTCACCCAGGACGCCGCCGGCAACTACGCGACCGCGCTCGGCTCGACCTTCGCCGACGACCCGATCCTCGGCATCGTCGAGAACCTCGGCCTCGCCCACATGCCGACCGAAGTCCTGCGCTACTACGTCGGCATCCTCGCCGCGGTGATCCTGCTGATCGCCACCAACGCCGGCCTGATCGGTGTCTCCCGTCTCACCTACTCGATGGGCCAGCACCGCCAGCTCCCCGAGAGCCTGCGCCAGGTCCACCCGCACTACCGCACCCCCTACATCGCGATCATGATCTTCTCGGTCGTCGCGATCATCACCCTGCTGCCGGGGCAGACCGACTTCCTGGCAACGATGTACTCGTTCGGGGCGATGCTCTCGTTCACGATCGCCCACGTCGCGGTGATCCAGCTACGGCGAAAGCAACCGGACGTGGAGCGGACCTGGAAGCCGCCGCTGAACGTGCGCACCTTCGGCTTCGAGGTGCCGGTCAGCGCAGTGCTCGGCGGGCTCGGGACCTTCATCGCCTGGGTCGTGGTGATGGCCCTCAACCCGACCACGCTGATCGTCGGGCTCGGCTGGATGGTCCTCGGGATCGCCGTCTACGTCCTCTACCGCCGCAGCCAGCGGCTGCCGCTGACCGAAACGGTGAAGGTCCTGCTGCCGGAGCCGCTCGGGGTCGAGGAGGTCGAGTACAAGTCGATCCTCGTCGCCTTCGAGGACGACGGCGGCTTCTCGCCGGAGATGGTCGCGACCGCGGTCAAGCTCGCCTCCAAGCGCCGCCGCGGCATCCACGTCCACTCGATGCTGACCGTGCCGACCAACCTGCCGCTGAACGCGGAGATGTCCAGGCAGGAAGGCGAGGCCCAGAGCAAGATCGAGGAGGCGAAGCTGATCGGCGGGCAGCGGGTGACCGGGCACGTCTCCCGGGTGCGTCCCGGCCAGGCCGGGTATTCGGTCGCCAAAGAGGCGGCTGAGATCAAGGCGGGGGCGATCGTCATCGGCCTGCGCTACCGCAACGGCGTCCCGCTCTACGACAAGACCCTGCAGACGATCCTCGGCGAACGTCCCTGCCGGGTCATCGTCGTCTCCGACCCGAGCGACAAGCCGGCCGCGCCCAGCGCCGCCCTGGCCGAGGCGGCGCAGTGAGCGGCGAGCGCGTCTACCGCGGCGCCGTCCGCACCTTCTCGCTGGCCTTCGTGGCGATCGGCCTGCTGGTCCTCGTCCTCACCCTCGCCAACGGCGGCGGCCCGGCCTCGGTCGGCTTCCTGATGGGGATCGCCTTCCTGGTTGTCGGGATCGGCCGCCTCTGGCTCAGCGCGAGGATGGAGCGATGAGCGTCGACGGCGGGCCGGGGCGGAGGCAGGGTGAGCCGCAGCCGGCGTCGCCGCGCGGCGACCGGCTGATGATCCGCGGCCTCGGGGTGCCGGCGCTGTTCGCCGCCGCCTACTCGGCCGTCGGCTTCTCGATCTACTTCTCCCTCGGCGTCGTCGCCGACAAGGGCCTGGGGCTGACGCCGCTGATCTTCCTCGCCGCCGGCCTGCTCTTCGGCCTCACCACCCTGACCTACGTCGAGGGCGGGGCGATGTTCCGCGAGCGGGGCGGCTCCTCGACCTTCGCCCGCCACGCCTTCAACGAGCTGATCGCCTTCATCGCCGGCTGGGCGATCCTGATCGACTACCTGATCGTCATCGCCCTGGCGTCGCTCTCGGTACCGCACTACCTGGAGCCGATCAGCGGCGACTTCGCCCGGCCGGGCTGGGAGATCGGCCTCGGCACGGCGGTGATCGTCGTCATCTCCGCCCTCAACATCCTCAACATCACCGGCCGCGAGCGCCAGGGCTCGCTGACCCTGCTGGCGCTCGCCGACCTCGGGCTGCAGCTGGCGGTGATCGGGGTCGGCGCCCTGGTCGTGATGCATCCCGACCGCCTCACCGCCGAGCTCCACCTCTTCTCCGACCCCAGCTTCCGCGACATCGTCTACGCGGCGGTGGTGGCGATGCTCGCCTACGCCGGGATCGAGGCCGCCTCCGACCTCGCCCCGGAGATCAACGTCAGCCGCAAGGACCTGAAGCGGGTCGCCAGCGTCGGGGCGATCGGCGTGCCGCTCGTCTACGCCGGGATGGCGGCGATCGCGCTGATGGCGGTGCCGGTGGTCGGCGGGCCGGACGGGCCGCAGACCGCGCTCGGCAACGAGTTCGTTGAGGAGCCGGTGCTCGGCGTGGTCTCCGCCTTCGAACCCGGCTGGGTTGCCGACACGATGCGCTGGCTGGTCGCCCTGGTCGCCACCCCGGTGCTGATCTGGGCGGCGAGCACCTCGATGCTCGGCGTCTCCCGCCACATCTACACGCTGGCGATCAACCGCCAGATCCCCAGCTGGCTCGGCAAGCTCGACCGCCGCACCGCGACCCCGTACGTGGCGATCGTGCTCAGCGGCCTGATCGCGATCGGCCTGATCGTCCCGACCAACGTCAAGCTGCTGGCCGGGATCTACGCCTTCGGGGCGACCCTGGCGATCACCATCGCCCACCTCTCGATCATCCGCCTGCGGATCACCCAGCCGGACAGGCGGCGCCCCTTCAAGATCCCGGGCAGCTTCCCCTGGGGCCACGCCGAGTTGCCGCTGCCCTCGATCCTCGCCGCGATCCTCAGCGGCCTCGCCTTCCTCAGCGTCCTCGCCTACCACTCGACCGCGCGCTGGGTCGGGCTCGGCTGGATGGCCTTCGGCCTCACCTTCTACGTCGTCTACCGCAAGGTCTTCGAGGGGACGACGCTGACCAAGCGCGTCTCGGTCACCGAGCGCGCCCTGACCAAGCAGGTGCCCGAGGTCGAATACAGCAACATCCTCGTGCCGGTCTTCGGGACCAGGTTCGACGACGACATCGTCGCCACCGCAGGTCGCCTCGCCGCGGCCGAGGCCGACGCCCCGAAGGGCAGCAGCAGCTCCCACCTCGACGTCATCTACGTGATCGAAGTGCCGCTGACCCTGCCGCTGGACGCGAAGCTGCCGAAGGAGCGCGAGGAGCAGGCGCGGCGGGCGCTGGCGCGGGCGCGCGAGGTGGGGGAGGAGTACGAGGACGTCGAGGTGACGACCGAGGTGCTGCGCGCCCGCAAGGTCGGCGCCGGGATCCTCGAGGCGGCCCGGCGCACCAACGCCGAAGCGATCGTGATCGGCGGCGAGCCACCGACCAAGATCCGCGGCGGCGGAGTGCTCGGCGGGATCGGCGCCGCCAAGCCGGAGGAGATCGGCGCGGCGACCGAGTACGTGCTGAAGAAAGCGCCCTGCAAGGTGCTGCTCACGGCTCCGCCGGAACCCGAGTAACGCCCCGTCCGGGGGTGCTTTGCCCCTAGTATCCGCACCAATGTTCGTTCTGATCGTCGGTTGCGGGCGGGTCGGCTCCTCGGTGGCGCGGGCGATGCTGCGCGAGGGGCACAACGTCTCCTGCCTCGACGAGGACCCGGAGTCGCACGCGCGGCTCGAGGTCGGCCTGGAGAAGAGCTGGGAGGACCTCGGCGGCCAGTTCACGGTCGGGGCCGGCCTGGAGACCGAGGCGCTGGAGGCGGCCGGGATCGAGAACGCCGACGTCTTCATCGCCTCCACGGACGGCGACAACACCAACATCATCATCGCCCAGATCGCCCAGCGCCGTTACGAGGTGCCGACGGTGATCTCGCGCGTGCTCGACCCGCTGCGGGCCGAGTGGTACCAGCGCCAGGGCCTGAACACCGTCTGCCCGACCCGGGTCGCGATCGACCTGCTCGAGGGCGAGGTGCGCGAGGCCGCCGCTCGCGGCGGATCCCCGGACGCGAGCCCGGCGGCGTAGGGGGGCTCGGGAGCCATGTACATCATCGTCGTCGGAGCGGGGAAGGTCGGCTGGAACCTGGCGCGCGAGCTGCTCGACAAGGAGCACGAGGTGACGCTGATCGAGAGCGACCGCCGCCGTTACCTGACCGTCGAGCAGGAGCTCGAGCACAACATCACCTACGGCGACGCCTCCGAGCTCTGGGTGCTCGAGCGGGCCGGGATCCAGCGCGCCGACATGGTGATCGCGGTGACCGGCGACGACGAGGACAACATGCTGATCTGTCAGGTCGCGAAGGAGAAGTACCTGGTCGGCCAGATCATCGCCCGGGTCAACAACCCGCGCAACCGGCAGCACTTCGACCTGCTCGGCGTCAAACCCTCGGTCTCCGCCACCGACCTGATCCTGCGCCTGCTCGAGCACGAGGTCCCCGAGTACGGGCTGGTCCACCTGCTCGACCTGCAGGAGGAGCAGCTGGAGATCATCGAGATGCTGCTCGGCAAGGACTCCGGGGTCACCGGCCGCCGGGTCGGCGACCTGCAGATGCCGGAAGGCAGCCTGCTGATCTCGGTCCTGCGCTCGGGCAAGGGCTTCGTCCCCAGTGCCGACACCGTGCTGGAGGAAGGCGACGAGATCCTCGCCGTGCTCGACCCGGGCAAGGAGGAGGACCTGAAACAGCTGTTCGGGCCGGAAGGCAACGCCGGGTCCAACGGCTCCTGATCGGGTAGCCGTCTTCCATGGCTGATCGCGAGGTCGACTTCCTGCTGATCGGCGGCGGCATGGCCTCCGCCCACTGCGCCTCGGAGCTGCGACGGCGCGGGGCCGAGGGCTCGGTCCTGCTGGTCGGGCGTGAGCCGGAGCCGCCCTACGAACGACCGCCGATCTCGAAGGAGTACCTGCGCGGCGACGCCGGCCGCGAGGACGCCCACGTCAACGGCGGCAGCTCCTGGTACGAGGAGAACGGCGTCGAGCTGCTGACCGGCAAGAACGTGATGGGGCTCGACACCGACGCGCGGACGGCGAAGATCCAGGGCGGGGAGGAGGTGGGCTTCGGCAAGGCGCTGATCGGCACCGGGGCGATGGTCAACATCCTCCGCGTCGAGGGCGCCGAGAACGAGGGCATCCACTACCTGCGCGCCTTCGGCAACGCCGACGCGATTCGCGGCGATGCCGAGGGAGCCGAGCACGTCGTCCTCGTCGGCGGCAGCTACATCGGCTGCGAGGTGGCGGCCTCGCTGACCGCGCGGGGAACGAAGTGCACGATCGTCGCGATTGAGGACGTCGCCCTCTCCCGCACCTTCGGCGAGGACGCCGGCCGCTGGTTCCAGGAGCGGCTCGAATCCCACGGGGTGACCTTCCACGGCGGCGAGACCCTCAGCGCCTTCGAGGGCGACGGCCGGGTCCGGGCTGTCGTCTGTGAGAGCGGCCTCGCGGTCGAGTGCGACACGGTCGTCGTCGGCGCCGGGGTGCGGCCCGACGCGATGCTCGCCCAGCGGGCCGGGATCGAGGTCGGCGACGGCGGCATCGTCTGCGACTCGAAGCTCGGGACCTCGGTGCCGGGGATCTACGCGGCGGGGGACTGCGCCTCCTACGAAAGCGTCGTCCACGGCCGCCGCATCCACGTCGAGCACTGGGACGTGGCGATGCAGCAGGGCATCCACGCCGCCGGCAACATGCTCGGCGACGACGCCGACTACGAAGTCGTCCCCTACTTCTTCAGCGACCTGGCCGACTGGGCCAGCCTCGAGTACGTCGGGCCGGCCCACGAGTGGGACCGCGAGGTCTGGCGCGGCGACCGCGACGGCGGCGAGTTCTCGGTCTGGTACCTGCAGGGCGACCGCGTCGCCGGTTGCCTCAGCGTCGGCCGCTCCGAGGAACTCGCCGAAGCCCGCCAGATGATCGCCGAGCGCACTTCGTTCCCAGGTTGAGCCGCGGCGCGGCTCTCAGGTTCCTGGTCCCTTATCCTGGGACCTGCCGTTGCGGCCTGGTGTAATGGCAGCACGCCTCGCTCTGGACGAGGTAGTCGGGGTTCGAGTCCCTGGGCCGCAGTGAACTGCCAACTCCACGTAACCCCCTGCAAAGGCGTCTAATCCCTTTGCTAGCTTCGCCCCCGTGAGGAGACCCGGCCAAAAGACCTTCTTTCTGCTGCTCCTGGCGCTGACCGTGCTTGTCGTCGCCGGCTGCGGTGGCGGCGGAGACGACGAAACCGAAACCACGACGCCGACCGTCGAAGAACCGGCGGCGCTGACCCAGGACGAACTGATCGAGCAGGGCGACGGGGTCTGCGCCGAGGTCAACGCGGCCGTCGGCGCGCTCAGCTCCTCGGCGTCCGAAGAAGCCGGGTCGCCCGAGCAGAGCGAAAAAGTCGCCAATCTCTACCTCGGCATGGTCGAACGGCTCCAGGGCCTGGGGGCACCGGAGGAAGCCGACAGCGACTACATGAAATTCTCCGAAGCGACGGAACAGCTGGGCAAGGTCGAGGGCGAAATGAAACTGGCGGCCGAACGCGAAGACCTGGTGGCGATGGAAGAAGCCGGCCAGGAAGCCGCCGCGGCGCTGGAAGAATTCCAGTCGCAGGCGGCGATCTACGGCTTCGAAGACTGCAGCGAGGAACCCGGCGCCCTACCGACCCCCGCCGGCAGCGGCGAAGCGGTACCCGGGGGCGAAGAATTCGAAGGCGAAGAAGGCGGCGTCGAACCCGAATACGTCGAACCCGCCCCCGAAGAAGAAATCGTCCCCGAAGAAGAAGTGGCGCCCGAAACCGGCGGAGCCGGAGGCGGTCCCGAAGCACCCGCGGAACCTGCCCCCGAAACGGGCGGCGAATCCGGCGGCGTCGGACCCGGTTGATCAAGGCTGCTGGGTAGGGAGGGTGCCGGTGGGGGTCGCTCGGGGCACCTCCGCCGAGAGGATCGTCAGTGGCTGGCCGTGAAGGTAGGTGGCTCGGCTCCATGCTGAGTGCCGATCGACCCCCACCGGCACCCTCTGCAAGCGCTTCTGGTTGACCAGCTCACCCAACGAGTCCGCGATAACCCTTGCTCTACACGGTTTTTCGCGGACTCGCGAGATGAGCGCCGTCAGTTTGTCTTGCTGAGAGCTGTGAACCCTGGGGGTCCTGGCATTTCTGTTGGGAGGGAGGGTCGGTAGGGGGTGTCCGGGCACTCAG
>DASUTJ010000050.1:0-34590 GCA_036374655.1 Solirubrobacterales bacterium
CGAGGAAGCGGATCGCGTCGCGCATGTCCTCCGGGCCGGTCGAGCAGTTGAGTCCGATCACGTCGACGTCGAGCGCGGCCAGCGTCGTCAGCACCGCGCGGATGTCGGTGCCGAGCAGCATCTTGCCGCCCTGGGGCAGAAGCGAGACGCTGGTCTGGATCGGGACCCTGCGCCCGGCGGCCCTGAACGCCTCGCGGGCGCCGAAGATCGCCGCCTTCACCTCGAGGATGTCCTGGGCGGTCTCGATGATGATCAGGTCGGCTCCGCCTTCGACCAGGCCGCGCGCCTGCTCCTCGAAGACCTCGACCAGGCGGCCGAAGGAGATGTCGCCCAGGGTCGGGTCGGTGGAGGCGGGGAGGAAGCCGGTCGGCCCGATCGAGCCGGCGACGAAGCGGGTCTCGCCGGCGGCCTTGCGAGCGATTTCCGCGGCTTTCGTGTTGATCTCGAGGGTGTGCTCGCCGAGCCCCCACTCCTCCAGCTTCAGGCGCGAGCCCTGGAAGGTGTCGGTCTCGACCACCTCGGCGCCGGCATCCAGCATCGAGGTATGGACGCCCTCGATCACGTCGGGGCGATTGAGCACCAGCGCCTCGTGGCACTTCCCTTCAAGCCCGCCGTAATCGGCCTGCGAGAGGTCGAACATCTCCAGGGTCGCGCCCATGCCGCCGTCGAAGACGACGACGCGCTCCTTGGTCGCAGCTATGTAATCCCGCTCAGCCATGAACCATCAAAGGTACCGAGCGAGGGAGGGGCACCCGTCCCTGTCGTTAATGCCTACCGCTTGAGGCCGAATTTCCGGCGCCAGTCCCGGGCCCCGAAGAAGCGTGAGATGGGGGAGAGGAGACGCCGGCGGCCCTTGGTGTAGGGGTACCAAGTCGGCTCGCGCTTGCCGGCCATCCGGGTGATCACCAGCGACTCGCTGCGGCAGAACTTCTTGATCCCCGGTTCGCCGTGGCGGTAGCCGATCCCCGACTGCTTCCAGCCGCCCATCGGCACGTCGGTGGCGAAGTAGTTGACGAGCACGTCGTTGACGTTGATCGCCCCGCACTCGACCCGGCGCGCCACCTGCTCGGCCCGCTCGCGCTCGCCGAAAACCGAGCCGGAGAGGCCGTAGGGGGTGTCGTTGGCCAGTCGAATCGCCTCCTCGGCGTCGCGCACCTTCATCACCCCGACCACAGGGCCGAAGGTCTCGTCGCGCATCACCTTCATCGAGTGGTCGACGTCGACCAGCACCGTCGGCTCGAAGTAGTCGCCCGGTCCCTCGACCCGCTTGCCGCCGGTCAGCGCCCGTGCTCCCGAAGCGAGCGCGTCGGAGACGTGGTCCTCGACGATCGCGCTCTGCCGCGGCGAGGTCATCGCGCCGACGTCCTTCGGGTCGGACTCGGTGTCGGACCCCTGCCGCAGCTTGTTCACCTCGGCGGTGAGCTTGGCGAGGAACTCGTCGTAGGCGGGCTCCTCGACGTAGATCCGCTCCACCGACATGCAGATCTGGCCTGAGTTCATCATCCCGCCCCATGCCGCGGCGTTGGCGGCGCGGTCGAGGTCGGCGTCGTCGAGGACGATCATCGGGTCCTTGCCGCCGAGCTCGAGGCTGACCGGGGTCAGCGTCTCCGCTGCCCGGGCCATCACTTTGCGGCCAGTGCGGTCGGAGCCGGTGAACTGGATGAAGTCGACCTCGTCGACCAGGGCGCCACCGGTCTCGCCGATTCCCTGGACGCAGTCGAAGACGTCGGGCCCGCCGATCTCCTGCTTCCACGCCTCGACCACCTCGGCCAGGCCCAGGGGAGTGAACTCGGAGGGCTTGACGACGACCGCGGCACCGGCCTGGAGAGCGGGGATCGCGTCCCCGAGGGAGAGGATCAGGGGGAAGTTCCAGGGGCTGATGATGCCGACCACCTGGTGCGGCCGGTACTGGACCCGGAGCTTCTTGGCGGCGAGCAGCGGGGTGTGGGGGCGGATGCTCTCCTCGCCGATGTAGCCGGCCGCCTTGGCGCCGTAGAAGTTGATCAGGTCAGCCAGGTAAGCCGGCTCGTTGGAGGCGTCGGCACGGACCTTGCCGGTCTCGGCCTGCATCGTGTCCAGCACCCGCTCTTCGTTGTCGAGCAGCCAGTCGCGCAGCTTGCCGAGCCAGTGGTAGCGGCCCTCGATCCCCATCGCCTCCCACTCGGGCTGGTTGGCGCGGACGCGGGAGACCTTCTCGGCGACGGCCGCGGGCGAGTCGACGGGGACCGCCTTGATCAGCTGACCCGTCGCCGGGTTGTGGACCTCGATCGTCTCCTGCGCCGGCGTCGACACGCCATTGCTCTCGGTGCTCTTGGCAACCGTTCCGCTCTCCACCACTGCTCCCTTCGCCCGTTTGGCTGACCAGCCAAACTGTAGCGGCGAAAGTCAAAGTTGGGCGGCAATTAGACCCAGGATGCCGGTGAGCACAGCCCCGATAAGGCCGAAGCCAACCTGCATGGTTCGGTTGATGCCTCTGATCTCGGCCTTGACTTCGCCCAATCCTTCGCGGACCTCACCGACTTCTTTTTGGACCTCGACCATCCCGGCCCGCAAGGCGCCTGTCTCCGCTTTCAGCTCGGCTCGCAATGCGCCTGTCTCCGCTTTCAGCTCGGCTCGCAGTTCGCGGAACCCTTCGTCGGTTCGGTTCGCCAGGCTGTCGAGGCGCTGGTCCGTCTGATTCCTTTCTGGTGCCATCACGACCATGAAAGCAAGTGTAGACAAAAAGATGCCACGTGTTGCGCGCGGAAAGGTGAAATCTTGCGCGCGTCAGCGGGGGACCAACCGGTAAACGGGACCTTCGAGCGAGGTCACGTAGAGCCGGTGCTGCTGGTCTTCGCCGAAGGAGGTCGGGCTCGCGACGTCAAGGCCGAGCTTGCGATCGCCGCTCGCCCGTTTCAGGTGGGGGACCAGCGAGCGCAGCTGGCCCTCGCAGAGGTCGGCGTAGACGTAGCGGCCACGCAGGCTTGGCAGGCGCGGGTCCTGGACGACGTAGCCGCCGATAATCGAGCAGCTGTTGCCGCGGCTGTGCGGGTAGTCGAGGATCGGTTTGATCGTGCCGCCGGGGTCGGGGGTGCCGCTGTTCTCGTCTTCGTACTTGTCGAACCCCTCGAAGGCGTCCCAGCCGAAGTTCGCCCCCTTTGCCCGGGCGACCGTCGTGTAGTCGAGCTCCTCGAACTCGTTCTGGCCTACGTCGCCGATCGCGATCCGCGGCTGGCCGTGGGTCGTGTCGAAGGAAAAACGGAAGGGGTTGCGCAGGCCGGTGCTGTAGATCTCGTCGCGTCCCGGCTTGCCGACGAAGGGGTTGCTGGACGGAATCGAATAGGGCTTGCCGCCGCGGGCGCGGGGGTCGATGCGCAGAAGCTTGCCCAGCAGCACGTCCTTGTTCTGGGCGTTGTTGGGCGGATCGCCGCCGGAGCCGCCGTCGCCGGTTCCGAAGAAGAGCAGGTTGCCGAGGAAGTGCAGGTCGCCGCCGTTGTGGTTCGCGTTGACCGGGTGGGGGATGGTGATTACCGGTCGACGCGTACCGAAGGCCGCCCGCGTTGCGCTGCGGCGGCGGAACTCGTCGACTTGGATCGCCCCCGACCCGTCGGTGTAATAGACGTAGAAGCGCTTGCTCCGCGCGTAGTCGGGCGCGAAGGCGAGCGAGAGCAGGCCGCGCTCGCCGCCGTAGTCGACCAGGCCGCGGATGTCGAGGAACTCCCCTGCGCGCTTGCCGCCTTTCAGGACCTGGATCTGTCCTTCCTGCTCGACGACGAAGAGCAGATCGGGGAAACCGGGGGCGCCGGTCACTCCGACCGGGCTGTCGAAGGATCCGACCCGCTTCAGGGCAACGCCCTGCTTGGCGCGCGCCGCCTCCCCGGTCTGAGAGGCCTGCCGCGGGGCGGTCTGGTCCTGGTCGCTGGCCGAGCCGCAGGCGGGCAGTGCCAGGGTGAGCGCGACCGCCAGCGCGGCTGCCGTTTTCGAAGCTCTACTTGCCCTTCTTGATTTCAACGACTTCGCCGCTGTCGGTGACTTCGGTTTCCGGCAGCTCGGTGGAGATGGTGGTGGCGAAGGAGCCGCCGGGAGTCGCCCCACCACCGGTCACCGCCTTCGCCTTGCCACCCAGGCCGGCGTCGACGCTGTACAGCAGGTCGAACTGGCCGGCGCGGACGGCGCTCAGCTTCCAGACGGCCTTCGTCGTCTCGCCGGGCTTCAGCGGCCCGAAGGCGAAGGTCTTGCGGCTCGAGGTCGAGGCGCCGCCGGGGTCCGAGGAGCCGTACAGGCGCGGGTAGGTCGCCGACAGCACCCACACCGGCCGTTCCGGCTGGGCCAGTTCCTTCTGCGAGTCGTTGACGCCGAACGGCAGCGGCGAGGATTCGCCCGCCTCGCCGGCGATCGTGAAGCTGACGTTGAGGGCCGGCACGGTCCGCTCGCCGGTGTTGCGGATCCCCAGCTGGAGCAGCGAGGTCTGGCCGAGCTGCTGGGAGGTGGGGAAGTTCGCTTCCGTCACCTTCACCGGGAACTTGCCTTCCGGTTCGTTCGCATCGCCGGAGGACTCGCCCCCGCCGCAGGCGCCGAGCAGCGCCGCCACCGCCAGCGCGGCGAACCCGGTCGCGATGGCTTGGAGGCGGGCGTTCCGGGAATGTCGTCCGGTCCCCCGCAAAGCGGCCCGAACATAGCACGGGGTTTGGCCGCTTTTGGGGGCATTTCCCGCCCCGCCGAGGGGTTAGCCGGATCTCAACACGCGGCTAACGGTTGGGGTACCTCCATCCCCTAGACTCCCGCCAACCGGGTGGAATGCCGCACGCTGCGGCACGCCCGGGACGGAGGAGCAGATGGTCGGATCCGCGGTCAACAGGGCATTCCTGCCCGCTAAGTCGCTGTTCGAACAGGTGGGGGAGATGATGATCCTCACCGCTCGGACGATCGTTTCCGCGGTCAAGCCCCCGTATCCCTACGGCGAGGAGTTCATCGGCCAGTTCCTCTTCGCCCTGCAGCTCTGCTGGTTCCCCCTGCTGGTCTCCACCGTTGCTTTCGGCTTCGGCGCGCCGGGATTGCAGGCGGCCAACTTCCTCTCCCTGTTCGGCGCCCTCGACCGGCTCGGCGGCTTCTTCGTCCTCGCCTCGATCCGCGAGTTCGCACCGTTCGTGACCGCCGTCGTCGTCGCCGGCGTCGCCGGCACCGCGATCACCGCCGACCTCGGTGCCCGCAAGATCCGCGAGGAGCTCGACGCCCTGCAGGTGCTGGGCGTCGACCCGATCAAGAACCTGGTCGTGCCGCGCTTCCTGGCGCTGATGCTGATCACCGGCCTGCTCGACATCTACGCGCTGGTCTTCGGGATCAGCGGCGGAATCCTCACCGAGATCCTCTACAACCAGCCGCTCGGCGGTTTCTTCGCCACGCTCTTCTCCAACGCCTCGATCACCGACCTCTGGGGCTCGGTGATCAAGTGCACCCTGTTCGGCGCGCTGATCGCGGTCGTCTGCTCCTACAAAGGGATGACCGCCTCCGGCGGCGCCGCCGGGGTCGGTCGCGCCGTCAACGAGGCCGTCGTCATCTCCTTCATGGGCGTCTTCGCCTTCAACTACGTCTTCACCCAGACCCTGCTCGCCACCAACCCGGAGCTGCAGACGATCCGATGAACGCCTGGCTCGAGGTCCCACGCGGCTGGCTTGACTCGGCCGGCGAGATCGCCCGCTTCGGCTCGCGCGTCGCCGGCCTCGTCTACTCGGGCCGCGTCCTCCGCTTCTTCGGCGAGAGCCTCCGCCAGGCCGGGATCCTGGTCCTCGGCTCGGCCCTGATCATCTGGGGGCTGGTCTTCACCCTCGGCCTGCAGTGCGGGATCGAGGGGGCCTACCTGCTGCGCGCCCAGGGCGCCCCCGCCTACGCCGGCGTCTTCTCCGCCTGGTGCGACCTGCGCGAGATCATGCCCTACGCCTTCGGCTACATGCTCGCGGCCAAGGTCGGAACCGGGATCGTCGCCGAGCTGGGAGCGATGCGGATCTCCGACGAGATCGACGCCCTCGAGGTGATGGGCGTGCCGCCCGTCACCTTCCTCTGCGCGACCCGGCTGCTGGCCGCCTGGATCGCCTTCCCGTTCATGTACCTGGTCGGGATCGGGATCATGTACCTGGCCAGCTACCTCGCCGTCGTCGAGCAGATCGGCGACGTCTCCTCGGGTGGCTACCTGCTGATCTTCTGGATGTTCCAGAACCCGCCCGACCTGATCTTCAGCTTGATCAAGGGGATGGTGATGGCGACCGCGATCGTGCTGGTCGGCTGCTACTACGGATACACCGCCGCGGGCGGACCCGTCGGGGTGGGGACCGCGACCGCGAAGTCGATGGTCCTCAACATCGTCTTAGTCCACATCATCGGGATGCTCGGGACCCTGGTCTTCTGGGGTGCCAACCCACGCGCGCCAATAGGAGGCTGAGGTGTCGATCGAAGAAGAGAACCGCCAGTCCGAAGAGGAGGCTCGCCGCGAAGAAGAGGAGCTGCGGGACGAGGCCACCTCGAGTGCCGAAGCGCCGCCCGAGGTTGTCGCGGACGCCGACCGCGGCGCTGCAGACCACCCACAGAGCGCGACCAGCGAAGGGCCTTACGTGAGCGAGGACGGCGCCGTGATGGGCCGCGACTTCGTCATCCCCGGGGTCAACCCGACCGACCACGACCCCTACAAATTCCATACCGGGACCAAGCGCGACCACGGCGGCGAGGACGCGATCGAGATCATCGACCTGGTTAAACAGTTCGGCCGCGCTCGCATTCTCAACGGCCTCAACCTGGGCCTCCCCGAGGACCAGGTCTCGATGGTGCTCGGCCCCTCCGGAACCGGCAAGAGCGTGCTGATCAAGCACATCGTCGGGCTGCTCTACCCCGACTCGGGCGACGTGCTCGTCCACGGCGAGTCGATCCCGAACATGACCGATGACGAGCTCTTCGACGTGCGGAAAAAGTTCGGCCTGCTGTTCCAGGACGGGGCGCTGTTCGGCTCGATGAACATCTACGACAACGTCGCCTTCCCGCTGCGGCAGCACACCGACAAAAGCGAGGAAGAGATCGGCGAGATCGTCAACCGGCGCCTCAAAGAGGTCGGCCTCACCGAGGCGACCTACAAGATGCCGAACGAGCTCTCCGGCGGGATGCGCAAGCGCGCCGGCTTCGCCCGGGCGCTGGTCCTGGACCCGGCGATCGTGATGTTCGACGAGCCCGATTCCGGTCTCGACCCGGTGCGGACGGCGCTGCTCTGCGAGCTGATCCGCGAGGTCCACGCCGAGAACGGCGGCTGCTACCTGGTGATCAGCCACGACCTTGGCACCGCGCGCCGGATCGCCGATTTCATCGCGGTTCTCTGGAGCGGCAAGATCGTCGAGTCGGGCCCGAAAGAGGAACTGTTCGACTCCAGCAACCCGTTCGTCAGCCAGTTCCTCAACGCTGACGTCACCGGGCCGCTCTCGATGGATTAGGGCTTGGGCGCGGGAGACCGGTTCGGGCGCGTCGCGGCGTGGGCGGCGAGGCACGCCCGCCCGCTGATCGCCGTCAGCGTCGCGCTGGCGATCGTCGCCGCGATCGGCGCCACCCGTCTGCCGACCGACGCCGGCGTCGACACCCTCGTCGACTCCGGCTCGGCCACCGCCGAGGCGACGCGGCAGGTGCGCGAGGACTTCGGCGAAGAACCGGTCGTCGTCCTGGTCAAGGGCGAACTGCCCGAACTGCTCCTCGGCGACGACCTCTTCCGCATGCTGCGGCTCGAGGGCTGCTTGGCGGGCAAGGTGCCGGAGGGGGTGGAGCCGATCCCCGGCCCGTGCGCCGAGCTGGCCGAGATGGAAGCGGTCGAGTTCCTCACCGGGCCGGCGACCTTCCTCAACGAGTCGGTCGTCCAGATCGACAACCAGCTGCGGCGGCTGGCCGAAAATGTCCCCGCCGACCGCTTTCGCGAATACCTGCTGTCGGTCGCGACCAAATACGGGATCACCAGCGTCCCCAGCATCACCAACGAAGACTTCGTCTCCACCGTCGTCTTCGACTTCTCCCGGCCGCGGGGCACGCCCAAGGCGCGCCTGTCCTATCTCTTTCCCAATGCCAAGTCGGCCCAGATCGTCATCCGCCTGCGCCCGGACCTGTCCGATGCCGACCGCCACCGCGCGATCGGCCTGATCGAAGCCGCGGTGGAGGACACGACCCCGCGGGCCGCCTGCAAGGACGAAGGCAAGCCGGCGCCGTGCTTTGAGCTGGAAGAGGGCAGCTACGTCGTCTCCGGCGCCCCGGTGGTGATCGACGGCGTCTCCCGGGCTCTGAAGGACGCCCTGCTGGTCCTCTTCGCCGTCGCCGTGGTCGTGATGGCGCTCGTCCTGCTCCTCGTCTTCCGCTCGCGCTGGCGGCTGCTGCCGCTGGGGATCGCGCTGATGGCGGCCGCGATCACCTTCGGGCTGTTGGTGCTCGTCGGCGGCTCGCTGACGATGGCGTCGATAGCCGCTCTCCCGATCCTCATCGGCTTGGCGGTCGACTACGCGATCCAGTTCCAGGCTCGGTTCGACGAGACGGGCTCGGTGGAGGAAGCGGCGAGCAAGGGTGGGCCGACGATCGCCGCTGCCTGCGTCGCGACGGCGGCTGGGTTTCTGGCGCTGCAGCTGTCTCCGGTGCCGATGGTTCGCGGGTTCGGCTGGGTGCTGATCGTTGGAATCGCGATTGCGTTCGCCCTGGCGTTGACGGTCGGGCTAGGGACGTTGGGTCGGTGGCGGGCGGGTCCTGTCACAGCAGGGGACCCCCCCTCCCTTCCGGTAGCTAAAGCTTCCTCAGGGAGGGGCTCCCTACTGCGCCACCCGCCCGTCGAGCGTCTTTTGTCCTTGGCTCGGACGCACCCGGAGGCCATCGTGGCCGTCGGAATCGGGCTGGCCGTCATGGGATGGGCAGCGGGGACCCGTGTGGAAACGGTCTCCGACATCCGCGAGCTGGCACCGCAGAGCATCGAGGCGGTCGAGGGGCTGAACGAGTTGCAGGATACGACGGGGGTGTCTGGAGAGCTGGACGTCAGCATCGAAGCTGACGACTTGACGGACCCTGAGGTCATCGAGTGGATGGCTGGGTTCAAGAAGCGGGTCTTGGAGGCGAACGGGTTCGGGGGCGAAGAACCGAGCTGCCTGAACGCAGAACTGTGTCCGGGGCCGGCGTTGTCCGATTTCCTCGTGCGCGGCGGGGAAACGCCGACCGCGAGCCGGATCGAGGCGACGCTGGCGGCACTCTCGCCCTATGCGCTGCGGCAGGTCGCGCCGATCGATCCTGAGACCGGGGAAGTGGGGACCAAGGCGCTGATCTCTTTCGGGATCCGGGCGCAGTCGCTGGAGGATCAGCAGAAGCTGGTGGAGAGAGTTCGGGGCGAGATCGGGGAGCCGCCGGAGGGGGTCGACGTTCAGCTGGCCGGGTTGTCCGTGATTGCCGCCGAATCCGCCGGTGACCTGTCGAGCAGCCGTTACTGGCTGACCCTGGCGGGCCTTGCTCTCGTCGGTGCCGCCCTGCTGCTGATCTACCGCTCCTGGCGCCGCGCGCTGGTGCCGTTGGTGCCCACGGTGCTGGCCACCGGCTGGGCTTCTCTGCTCCTTTGGATCACCGGCATACCGCTCAACCCGATGTCGGCAGCGCTCGGGGCGCTGACGATCGCGATTGCCACCGAGTTCGGGGTGCTGCTGGTCGGGCGCTTCCACGAGGAGCGCGGCGGCGGGGCCGACGTCGAGGGCGCCCTGGAGCGGGCCTACTCGCGGACCGGCGCTGCCGTCCTCGCTTCGGGCGCGACCGCGATCGCCGGTTTCGCCGTCCTCGTCGCCAGCGACGTGCGCATGCTGCGCGACTTCGGCTTCGTCACGGTCATCGACCTCTCGGCCGCCCTGGTCGGAGTCCTGCTCGTTCTGCCGGCGACGCTGCTGTTGCTGGAGGAGCGGCGGTGAGGGACCGCTACACGCTCGTCGTCGGCCTCTTCTTCCTGGGGATCATCGTCGTCGCCACGATCAGCACGCTCGATGGCGACGGGGGAGGGGAAACGCTCGGGCTCGATCGTCTTCCGGCTCGCTGGCCGCTGCCGCAGTTCGCGGTTCCGGAGGCGGGGGGGGAGCTGGAAGGCGACGCCAACGTCGCCCAGGACGACTGCGAAACCTCGGCGATCCCCTGCCCGGAGGAAGCGCGGCGCACCCCCGCCTGCCATGTGGATCTGCCGGAAGCGATCCGGATCTGCGATCTCTTCGACCGGCCGCTGGTGATCTCGTTCTGGTTCACCAAAGGCGGCGACGAGTGCGTCCAGCAGCAGGATCTGGTCGAGCGCGCCTACCGGCGCTACCGTGGACGGGTGGCGTTTCTCTCGCTCGACATCCGCGACGACCGCGACACGGTGAGGGAACTGATCCGCCAGCGGGACTGGACGATGCCGGTCGGCTACGACCGTGACGGCGCCGTCGGCAGCCTCTACGGCGTCGGCATATGTCCCACCTTCGCCTACGTCTATCCGGGCGGGACGCTGGAGAGCGCCGGTATCGGAGAGCTCACCCTTCCCCAGCTGAGCGACCGCGTCGACCGGCTCCTGGCGGCGACCGCCAAGGCGGAAGCGGGCTGAGATGCCGGCCGGGGCCGCCGACCAGCGGATGGGTTGGGTTCCGGCCCCGCAGCAGGGGTGGGTCGCTCCCCACATCGCTTCCGAGTTCCCCGGCCTCGGCATCGCCTGGGTGGAGGTGGACGCCAAGCCCGGACGCAGCCCGGAGCCGGTGCGGCAGCGCCTGCGCGACCTCTCCGACCGCACCTACGGCTCGCAGGCGATCCGCCTGCGGGAACGCCCGATCCCCTGGGCC
Organism: Solirubrobacterales bacterium; assembly: GCA_036374655.1. Taxonomy (GTDB): domain Bacteria; phylum Actinomycetota; class Thermoleophilia; order Solirubrobacterales; family 70-9; genus VAYN01. The sequence goes on from DASUTJ010000050.1 coordinate 10,815, forward strand.
TACCGGGTCTTCTTCCGTCAGATCGGCCTCGATCCGGACCGTACCCGTACCCCGGTGGAGCAGCTCACCCTCGACCGATTGCACGACGGCGGATTCCGCAGCCATGGGTTGCCGGCCGACGCCCTCAACGTCGCGATCGTCGAGACCGGCGTGGCGCTGCGGGCCTTCGACGCCGAGGCGTTCGAGGGCCGTCTCTGCATCCGCGATTCCGCGCCGGGGGAGTCGCTCGCCGGCCAGGCGGCCGAGCTGGCGAAGGGGACGCTGGCCATCGCCGACGAGGCGCGGCCGGTCGCGATGCTCTTCGGCCCGGCGGCGGAGGGTCTTGGAGTCGGAAAGGGGACGCGCCGCATCGCCATCGTCGCCGTCCAGGTGAAGGGGGTTCCCCAGATCGCCGTCGAGGAGGCGCTCTGGATGGCCGCCTCGACTCTGGAGGCGGCATGACTACACTTTCGGGGATGCCTCGTCTACTCGATCAGACGCTGCCAAGACCTGGCGTCGCGGTCGACGAGCGCGAGGCACGGCTCCAGCTGCGCCGCCAGATCGCCCGGCTCGAGGCCGAGCTCGGCGCGCTGTTCGGCGAGGCGTTCGGTCACGCCGAGGTGCCGCACCGGATCGACTCCATCGCCGCCGCTCCCAGGGTCCTCGACCTGGGCGAGCTCGAGGTGATTCGCGACCGCCTCGCGGATCGCGTCGCCGAGGCACGCGCGGCCCTGGTCGAGCGAGCGCGGGTCGAGGACGAAAACCGCGTGCTGGTCGAGCGGATGCTCGCCGCCCCGCAGGACTTCAAGTGGGTGCGGGTCTCGAGGCAGAACCTCGGGCTGCACGGCTGCGGTCACTGGCACTCGCGACCCCGGCTCGGCCCGATCGGCATGCTGATGGGCTGGTGGCGGGTCAAGGTCTCCTCCGGATGTCCCTTAGCCGGGCGGCTTGCGGCCGTTGAGCACGAAGTCCCGGCCCGCCAAGCGGAACACGCAGCAACCTGCAAAGCGGGTCGCTGCGCCTGACGAGCGACCTCCGGCCCCGTGGGGTTCCGCTCCGCTTGCCGAGCTGGTGATCCTGGTCGGCATCATCTCCTTGGCGATCGGGGTCATCAGCGGCAGCCCCACGGCAATCGCCCTCGGAGTCGCCCTCGCCGGCCTAGGCGGCATGGAGGTGGCGATCCGCGAGCACCTGGCCGGCTACCGCTCCCACACCACCCTGCTGGCCGGCTTCGCCTTCGTCCTCACCACCGGCCTCGTCTTCTACGCAGCCGGAACCATCCTCGCCGTAGCCCTGGGCGCAGGTGCCCTGGCCTTCGCCATCGTCTTCTACCTGGCCCGCCGAGCCTTCCAAAAAGCCTCAGGAGGCCTCAGCTACAAAATCGGAGGCCTGCGCGGCTAGCAGTCCCGGCCGCCGCGCCCCCGCTCTGTGATCTCGAGCGGGCGGCACAAGCGGGCGCGGAAGAGGTACCGAGCATCCAGCGCAGGTGCCTCTTCCGCGCCCCCACATACGAGTACGAGCTAAACCGCGAGCGGTTCGGCGCTGTGCGCACCCGTCGAGCGCGTAGTCAACTCCGAGGCCAGCATCCGACGCTGACGAGAGGTGAGCGTCCCCAACTGCTTGTTCTCGTTCAACGAGAGCGGCATGAGGAATTTACGCGCGCGGGTTCGACCCCAACGCCGCTGGCTGGTGAGCAGCTCGGCGATGGTCATGCTCTCGGTCTCCCATGGACAGTCGCGAACCACCTCCGCGGCATCGACATCGCCCCGCGCGATCGCGCGCTTCAGCTCGGCCCGGGCCAGCCGCACCATGTTGGCTCGTTCCAGCGCCCTCATGTGTTGCGGGGCCTCGGTTGAGGCGATGGTCTTTGCGGGTGCCGTTGAGGCAGCTTCCACTGGGACTCCTCCCTTCAAGGAATCGATTTACTGGGGGGTATTAGGCGTCCGAGCGGATCACTGCCGGGCGACTCCAACCGGACAAAACTCTCGCCTTCCCAAATGTCCCGTGAGGGCCGTTTCGGCGAGGAGGCCAAGCTACGTCTTCGAGGTACCGGGCGTCAAGCCGGCTGCACCACTTTGGCGTCCGGCCCATTCGCTAAGAGCAACAATTTCGGCCCATCGGCCCGCTTGTCCGATTCTGGACAAGCCTGAAACTCCCCCTGCCGGGGGATGTCAAGAACTCGTTACTCGCCGGTTAGGTGCGGGGAAGGTCCGGGAAGTTCGCGATCACCCGGGCGATGGTTCCGAGGGCGCCGTCCAGGTGCTCGCGCTCGTGGGTCGCCATCAGGCTGGTCCGCAGCAGCGCCCCGCCGGGCGGGACGGCGGGGTGGATCGCGACGTTGGTGTAGACGCCGGCGTCGAACAGCGCCTTCCACAGCAGTACCGCCTGCCAGTCGTCGCCGACCATCACCGGCACCACCGGGGTGGTGGCGACGCTGCCGTCGGCAAGGGTGCCGGGCTCGATCACCTTCAGCCCCAGGTGCCGCAGGCCCTCGCGCAGGTACTCGGCGTTGTCGAGCAGCCGCCGGAACAGCTCGGGGCCCTCGGCGCGGATTACCCGCAGCGCCCCCAGCGCCGCTCCCACCGCTGCCGGCACCGCCGAGGCGCTGAAGACGAAGGAGCGGGATGAGATCCGCAGGTACTCGATCACGTCGGCCGGGCCGGCGATGAAGCCGCCGCAGGAGGCGAGGCTCTTGGAGAAGGTCCCCATCCGCAGGTCGACCTGGTCCTCGAGGCCGAAGAGCTCGCAGGCGCCGGCGCCGCGGGAGCCGAGCACCCCCGCGCCGTGCGCCTCGTCGACCATCAGCCTGGCCCCGTGGGCCTGGCAGAGCTCGACTATGCGGGGCAGGTCGCAGACGTCGCCCTCCATCGAGAAGACGCCGTCGACGATCACCAGGACGCCGCCGCCGTCCTCCGCGGCGCGCTGCAGCATCTTCTCCAGCTTGTCCATCCGGTTGTGGCGGAAGGGACGCAGCTTGGCTCCGGAGAGGCGGCAGCCGTCGAGGATCGAGGCGTGGGCGCCTGAGTCGCAGATCACCGTGTCGCCGGGGCCGAGGATGGTGCCGATGCAGCCGACGTTCGACTGGTAGCCGGTGGTGTAGACGATCGCGTCCTCGGTCCGCATCCACTCCGCCAGCTCGCGCTCCAGGTCGAGGTGCAGCGGAGTCGTCCCGTTCAGCAGGCGCGAGCCGGTGACGCCGGTCCCGTAGGTCTCCAGCGCCTCGCGCGCCGCCTCCTTGACCCGCTCGTCGCCGGTCAGCCCCAGGTAGTTGTTGGAGCCGAGCATGATCGTCTCCCGGCCCTCCATCTCGACCACCGGGCCGGCCTGCGAGGTCAGCAGGCGGAAGTAGGGGAGGAGGTCGTGCTCCTTGGCGGCTTCGAGCTGCTCGAGGCGGTCGTGGCTGCGCGCCTTCTCGAAGACGTCGACCGGAGCCTTCGCGGTCTCGCTCATCGCCCCAGAGTGTAGGTTGCGGCCCTCATGGCAAGCGTCTCGATACGGCCGGTGCGGACCCGGCGGGAGCTGAAGCGCTTCGTCAAGGTCCCGTTCGGCCTCCACCGCGACAGCGAGCAGTGGGTGGCGCCGCTGGTCTTCGAGCGGATGCAGTTCCTCGACCGCAAGAAGAACCCCTGGTTCGAACACGGCGAGGCCGAGTTCTTCGTCGCCGAACGCGACGGCGAGCCAGTCGGGCGCATCAGCGCGCACGCCGACAGCCGCTGGGACGAGTTCCAGGGCGGCAAGGACGCGATGTTCGGTTTCTTCGAGACGGCCGAGGATCCCGAGGTCGTGCGGGCGCTGTTCGACGCCGCGACCGAGTGGGCGACCGCCCGCGGGCGGGAGCGAATCCTCGGTCCGATGGACTTCACCACCAACGACGAGATCGGGATCCTGATCGAGGGCTTCGAGCGCCAGCCGATGATCCTCGAGCCCTGGCACCCGCCCTACTACCAGCGCCTGATCGAGGCGGAGGGCTTCGCCAAGGCGATGGACGTGCTGATGTGGGAGCTGCGGATGGGGCAGCTGAAAGAGGGGGAGAAGTTCGACCCCTCGATCCACGAGGCGGCGGAGAAAGCGCTGCGCGACGAAGGGATCGTGATCCGCAACATGCGCAAGCGCGAGATGGCCGCCGAGGTGCGCCGCTTCATGGATGTCTACAACGAGGCCTGGGGTGAGAACTGGGGCTTCGTGCCGATCACCGACGCCGAGGTCGAGTTCCAGGCGAAGAACCTGAAGCAGGTGCTCGACGAGGAGTGGACCTTCATGGCCGAAAAGGACGGCGAGGTCATCGGCGCCGCGCTCACCCTGCCGGATGTCAACCAGGTGCTGGCGGGACTGAACGGGCGGCTGCTGCCCTTCGGCTGGGCCAAGTTCCTGCTCGGGAAGCGCAAGATCGACCGCCTCCGCGTCTTCGCCCTCGGGGTCAAGCACGACTACCGCCATACCGGCGTCGCCGCCGGGCTCTACCTCGAGCACATCAAGCTGGCGGCCCAGCCGGACAAGATCCACTGGGGCGAGATGGGCTGGATCCTGGAGACGAACAAGCCGATGAACCGCGCGATGGAGGGCATGGGCGGCAAAGTCGTCAAGAAATACCGCCTTTACGAGCGTTCCCTGACGAAGCGCACCGAGTTACCTTAAATACTCAGCTGTTCTTGACTTAGAGTCCTTGAGCGCGTAGGGGTGTACGTATCCAACCCTGCACGATGTCAGCGGGGCCTCAGAGGGAGAGGGCAGATGAGAAAAGCGATACTGGTCGGATCGGCGGCATTGATAGCTCTGACCGCGCTTCTTAGCACTGGTACCGCCAGCGCGACCGTTTTGGAGATAGGCGGCGAAGAAGCGAATAACGAACCGGTCACATTTAAGGCAACCTTGGCGCCCGAAAGCTCCTGGTCCTTCACGTATACAGGCGGAGAAGTTCTTGAGACATGCACTCAGTCTGAACTGCACGCCAAAACGGAACAGCCCTTCTTTGGGGAAAGCGTGACAGGAGCAGTATCGGCCATGACTTTCACCGGCAACTGCAATGTGGTGGTCCACAAACCAGGCGAACTCCATTTCGAGCATATTGCAGGCACCACAAACGCGATAGTGCGCTTATCGGGTGCCGAAATAACAATCTTCGCGCTGGGCGGGTACGTCAACTGCAAAACCGGCCCGGTGTCAGAGCTTGGCAGGCTGACAGGGGTCAAAGAAGGGCACGCAACCTTCCATCTCAACCTTGTTGTCGGCTGCGGCTTCGCCTATCCGACCTTGGTTTGGCGAGGGACCTACCGAGTCACAAGCCCAACAGGTCTGGGCGCTGATGTAGGGCCCCCTCCGGATCCTCCGGACCCGATGCTCGAGTTGGGAGGATCGCCCCGTGATGAATCCGTCTCACTGGAAGCTTCCCTACAACCCGAAACTTCGACCCTGTTCAAATCGACAGGAGGCGAACTCATCAATACATGCGCCGGGGCGGAAATCAAAGGTTCGACTACAAGTCCCTACGCCGGTGAAGAAGCGCATGGAAAATTGTCCAAACTGAGCTGGTCGGGCTGCTCCCACAGTCTGACCACCTTCAGCACTGGGAGCTTTTCGATCAGCCGTATTCCAGGCACGACAAACGGACCAGTTCGCCTCTCGGGAGCGTTTACTTTCAAATCTGCTCTCGGAACCAGCTATGTGTGCTTCATCAATAACACTGTCGGAACCCTGACAGGAGTCAAAGAAGGCCATGCGACCCTGGAGATCAATGCGGTGCTCAACTGCGGGTCTATGGCGTCCTCGGTCCGGTGGGAAGGCACTTACACGGTGACAAGTCCGACAGGGCTGGGAGTGAACGGGTAGCGAAGCGGATCTCGGCGATGAGCTGCCTTTGATGTCGGAGCGGCTCGTCGCCGGGGCCTATTACCGCCTTCCACTTCCCGCGATTTACGGAAGTCGAATCCGGTGCGACCTCGCTCCCCGCTAGAGTCGCCGGGGTGGATGAGCTGCAAGTAGACGGCGAGGTGATCGCCGAAGAAGACGCCAGCCCCCAGGACGCGACCGCTCCGGTCCGTTCCCTGCCTTCGAGCTACGAGGGCGATGCTGGTTCCTCATTGCCGGTCCTGCGGCCGGAGGTACGGACTGCCGCGATCGCCGCCGCCGGGGGCGTGCTGGCTGGCGCTGCCACCGTCGCCGCCGTCAGAGTTGTGACGGGAGCTGCCACCAGGGCGCGAGGCCCGCGCCGCCTCAGCGGCCGTCGCCGCGAGCGCCAGAATGTCGTGGCGAGCCGTTCCTTCCTGGTCGATGTCCACCTGCTCGGTCGCTGAGGCAGAGGTAAGGCCTCCTTCGCCGTTCCGGCTGCCGCGCAGTGGCCTCCCCGACGGGACCCTGCGTGTGGGCGGCGGCGTCGCCACCCGCTTGCTCCATGTCGACGGCAGCCCGGTGCTGGTTCGCGCCTGGCAGCCGGCGCGCGACCGGGTTCGCTTCCGCGCCGATGCGATCGAGCCGGAGCGGATCGCGCGGCCGCCGATCGAGATACCGCCTTGCCCAGGCCCGGCCGGCCCCGAGCAGCTGGAGCTGGCGATCGAGCGGATGCGCAGCGCCCTTTGGGTCGACGTCGACCTCTCCGATTTCCACAGCCGTTTCCGTCGCGATCCCCTGGTCGGGCCACTGATCCGCCGCTTCCCGGGCTTTCGCCCCAAGGGACGGCCGTGGCCCTGGGAGGCACTGGCGGCGGCGGTCGTCGGCCAACTGATCGAGGCTCGGCGGGCGGCGCTGATCGAGCGCCGCATCGCCGGCCGCTGGGGGTCGCGCTTTGGGGACGGCCGTAACGCTCTGCGCGACGTCCCCGGGCCGGCCGCGATTGCCGGCAGGGCGCCGGCCGAACTCGAGCAGATGGACCTGGCCGGGAAACGGGCGGTCGCGATGCGGCGCCTGGCCCGCGAGGTAGCCGCCGGCCGTTGCCGGATCGAGGACTCCCGCGGCGACCCGCGCCTGCTGGCGCTGCCGCAGATCGGTCCCTGGACCGTCCAATGCCTCGGGCTCTTCGGCCGCAACGAACCCGACTCGCTGCCCGCCGGCGACCTCGCCTACATCAAGCTGGTCGGGCGCCTGCGCGGCGAAGGGCGGCGGGCGACGATCCCCGAGGTCGAAGAGTTCTATGCGCCGTATGAGCCCTACCGGGGCCTGGTCGGCGCCCTCACCCTCACCGGGCTCCATCGGTTGGTCTCGCAGGGCCCGCCGATGAGGCTTGCCGCCTGAGCCTCCGGGGTAGTGCAACGCTCAAGCCCGGGCTCCTAGGGCCGATAAGCCATAAGGATGCGAGAGCCTGCCGACAGGAATTGGTCCGAGCACGAGGTCAGGCGCTTCCTCGATCAGCTCGCGGCTGGCGGTCACGACTTCCAGCGGTTGGTCGAGCAGCTGCCGGTCATCGTCTACTCCGCCGAGCTCGGTGAGCGCGGCCGCTGGCGCTACGTCAGCCCTCAGGTCGAGGAGATCCTCGGCTTCAAGCCGGAGGACTTCGTCCGCGACCCCGGCCTCTGGGCAAGCCTGCTGCACCCCGATGACCGCGAGCGCGCCCTTGCCTTGGAAACCGAGGATCACCTCGGCAACCGCGACACGACCCCGGTCGAATACCGGATGTTCCGGCGCGACGGCGAGGTCGTCTGGATGCACGACGAGGCGGTGCTGGAAGCCGGCGAGGACGGGGTTCCGATCTGGCACGGCGTCCTCTACGACGTCAGTGAGCGCAAGGAGACCGAGCTGGAGCTGCAGCGGGCTCTCTCCCAGCAGGCGGTCGTCGCCCGTCTCGGTGAGCGGGCGATGCAGGACAGCGACCCGCAGGAGCTGATGGAGGTCGCGACCGAGCTGATCGCCAAAGTCGACGGGGTCCACAGCGCCTGCATCTGGGAGCTCGGCCGCGACGGTCGCCGGCTCAACCTCCGCGCCGGGCTCGACGAGTCGATCCTCGGCGGTGGCCGCCGCGTCTCCGCCTCGCGCGACTCGCACGCGGGCGCGGCGCTGGACTCGGGGACCCACGCGATCGTCTCCGACTGGGAGAGCGAGACCCGCCACACGATGCCGCCGGTGCTGCGCACCTTCGGCGCCGCCAGCAGCCTCGCGGTCGTGATCGACGGCAAGAACCGCCCCTTCGGCGTCCTCGATGTGCACGCCACCGAACCCCACCGCTTCACCGCCAAGGACGTGCCCTTCGTCCAGGCCGCCGCCAACGTGCTCGCCGACGCGATCGAGCGCCACGCCGCCGACCAGGCGCTCCGCTACCGGGTCCTGCACGACTCGCTGACCGGTCTGCCGAACCGGCTCAGCTTCGTCGACGCCCTCGGCGACGCGCTCGGCAAAGCCGCGATCTCCGGCTCGCCGGTCGGGATCCTCTTCCTCGACCTCGACCACTTCAAGCTGATCAACGACAGCCTCGGCCACCACGCCGGCGACGCGCTGCTGCGGGCGGTGGCGCCGCGCCTGCGCGCCCACCTGCGGCCGGGGGACGTCGTCGCCCGCTTCGGCGGCGACGAGTTCGGGATTCTGATCGACCGCCTGGCCGACGAAGGCGAGGCGCTGGCGATCGCCGACCGCGTCGCCGCCGCCTTCAACCAGCCGTTCTCGATCGATGATGTCGACCATTTCGTCAGCGCCAGCATCGGAGTCGCCGTCGCCGCTGCCGGCCAGGAGCGGACGGTCAATGCCGAGCTGCTGATCCGCGACGCCGACGCGGCGATGTACCGGGCCAAGGAAGGCGGCCGCGCCCGCTGCGTCCTCTTCGACGCCGAGATGCGGGCCGGGGCGATGCGGCGCCTGGAGGTGGAACGGGAGCTGCGCGTCGCGCTAGAGCGCGACGAGCTGGCGCTCTACTACCAGCCGGTCGTCAACCTGCGCTCGGGCGAGATCACCGGGCTCGAGGGACTGGTCCGCTGGCGTCATCCGGAGCGTGGCACGCTCGATCCGGCCGACTTCGTCTCGATCGCCGAGGACAGCGGCCTGATCGAGCCGATCGGCCGCTGGGTGCAGGAGCGCGCCTGCCGCCAGGCACTCGAGTGGCACCAGCTGCGTCCCGACTCACGCCCCTTCGACGTCGCCGTCAACCTCTCCGCCCGCCAGGTCTCCCACCGCGACCTGCCGGCGACGGTCGAGGAGATCATCGCCCGCACCGGCCTCGACCCGGTCCACCTCCGCCTCGAGATCACCGAGAGCGTCCTGGTCGAGGAGTCGGCGACGGCGATCTCCTCGCTGCACGCGCTGAACGAGCTCGGGGTGCGCCTCGTGCTCGACGACTTCGGCACCGGCTACTCCTCGCTCGCCTACCTCAACCGCTTCCCCTTCCACGCCTTGAAGATCGACCGCTCGTTCGTCGACGCGCTGGGCATCGAGCAGGAGCCGACGGCGATCGTCGAGGCGATCATCGGTATGGCGCGAGCCCTCTCGCTCGAGGTGATCGCCGAGGGTGTGGAGAACGAGGTGCAGCTGGCGGAGCTGAAACGTCTCGGTTGCGACTACGCCCAGGGCCACCTCTTCCACCCGGCGATGCCCGAGCGCGAGGTCAGCCGCCTGATCGCCGAAGGCGCCCTCGGCTATTCGGGGATTTCGCCTGAGGGCAGGTAGCCGTTGTCGAGCAGTTCGCTCGTCTGCGGCAGCGATTCGATCAGGCCGTTGTCCCGCATCCAGCCGGCGAAGGTTGCCCACTCCTCCGGGTCCATGTAGCCGTAGGGCTGCCCCTCGGTTCGGGCCCCCAGCAGCGGCAGCGTCGCTTTCACCTCGGCCGCGGTGAGTTTCGGTTCCAGGTCCGGGTTGGCTTCGGCGATCGCCGCGGTCGCGGCGCCCGGCTGCGCCACCGCCGCCTCGGTGCCGCGCTCGAGCGCGGCGAGGAAGAGGCGGAACTTCTCCGGGTTCTCTTCCAGGGTCTGGCGGCGGGCGACCAGGACCAGCTCGTCGTAGGTGGGGACCCCCAGCTGATCGACCGGGGTGACCACCGGCGCTTTGCCGCGCTCGCGCAGGTCGACCCCCTCGACGTTGAGGAAGCCGCCGAGCATCGCCTGGGCCGAGCCGCCGACCAGGGCGGGGAGGAGGCCGAAGCCGACGTTGACCGCTTTGACCTGGTCGGGGGTGAGGTCGACCCGGGAGAGGATCGTCCTCAGGAAGGCGTCCTGGTAGGGGATGCCGGCGGTGGCGACGGTCTTGCCTTTGAGGTCGGCGACGCCTTTGATCCCCGACTTCTGCAGCCAGATCATCGAGGTCAGCGGCCGGTTGACGAGAGCTGCCACGGCGACCACGTCGAGCCCCTGCTCGCGAGCCAAAGCCACCTCGGGCTCGTAGGAGATCGCCAGGTCGGAGCGGCCCGCGGCGACCTGCTTCATCGGCGCCGCCGGGTCGGAGGGGGTGTCGATGCCGACGTCGAGACCGGCTTCCTCGAAGTAGCCGAGCTTCTCCGCCATGTAGATCCCAGCGTGGTCGGGGTTGGGGTAGAAGTCGAGCGTCAGGTTGAAGCCCTCGCGTTCGGCGCCGCCTTCCTCGGACTTCTCGCCGCAGGCGGCGAGGACGAGGGCGGTGGCAAGGACGGCGAGCGCCAGCGCGGTGATCCGGAAGCGGGTCATCGCCTGAGTTCTATCGCCAAGAGACGACGCGTCGCTCCGCGAGGGCGACCAGGCCGATCAGGATGAGCGCAAGCGCCGAGAGGACCGCGACCGTCGCGAACTGGCGCGCGACCTGGAAGTAGGCGGTGTCGGACTGGATCAGGTGGCCGAGACCGGAGTCGGAGCCGGCCCACTCGGCGAAGACGGCGGCGATCGGCGCCACGACTACGGCGATCTTGATCCCGGTGAAGAGGCTGGGGAGGGCGGCCGGCGCTTCCACCCGCCGGAACCGCTGCCACTGGGAGGCGTCGAGGCTGCGCATCATCTTCACCGCCTCGGGATCGACCGAGCGCAGGCCGTCGAGCGCGTTGACGGTGATCGGGAAGAAGCAGATCAAGGCGACGATCACGATCTTGGGCGCGATCCCGTAGCCGAACCAGACGACGAGGATCGGGGCGATTACGACGATCGGGATCGTCTGCGAGGCGACGACCAGGGGGTAGGCCGCATCCCGGAGCACCCGCCAGCGATGCATCAGGACCGCGAAGCCGACGCCGACCGCGAGGGCGGCGACGATGCCAAGCACCATCTCCCGCAGCGTCACCCAGGCGTTTTCGGCCAGCAGCTCGCGGTTCTCCCACAGCGAGCTGGCGATTTCGGTCGGCGACGGGACCAGGTAACTCTCGAGGCTGAGCGCGTCGGCGATCGCCCCGGTCGAGCAGGCGACCTGCCAGAGAGCGAGGAGCGCGGCGAGCAAAAGGGCCGGGAGCAGCCAGCGCCTCACGCCGATCCCTCTCGCAGTGCCCGCAGCGCTTCCTCGCGGGCGGCGACGAAGGCGGGGTCGGTGACGGCCGCGTCGCGGTCCGCGGCGCGGGGCGCGGGGGCGCTCAGCTCGGCGACGATGCGGGCCGGGCGGGCGGAGAGGACCGCGACCCGGTCGCAGAGGTAGAGCGCCTCCTCGACGTCGTGGGTGACGAGGACGACGGTGCGGGGATCGGTGCGCAGCGCGGTGGCCAGCCACTCTTGCATCTCGGCCCGGGTGATCGCGTCGAGCGAGGCGAAGGGCTCGTCCAGCGCCAGCACCGGCTTGCCGGCGACCAGGGTGCGGAGGAAGGCGACCCGCTGGCGCATCCCGCCGGAGAGCTCTGCCGGCCGCGCCGCTTCGAAGCCGGCGAGCCCGAAGCGCTCGAAGAGGGCGCCGGCGGCGTCGCGTGCCTCGCCCCGTCCCATCCCCTGGTTGCGCAGCGCCAGGGCGGCGTTGTCGATCGCCGAGTACCAGGGCAGCAGCAGGTCGCGCTGGGGCATGAAGGCGCAGCGCCGCAGACGCTCGTGCGCCTCGGTCGCACCGCCGACCGAAATCGTCCCGGCGCGCTGTTCCTGCAGCCCGCAGATCAACTCCAGCAGCGTCGACTTGCCGCAGCCGGAAGGACCGACGAGCCCGATCACGCCCTCCGCCGCCACCGCCAGGTCGAGCGAGTCGAGCGTCTGCAGGTCGCCATAGGCATGCGACGCCCCGCCGATTCCTAGCTCCATCCCTGGTATCCTGCCGCACTCCGCACTTCTGACCTAAGTGGTCAGGAAAGTCGAGATCGGGGTCGTGCGGAGCCCCGCGGATCAAGCATGGACCCGGCAATAGTCCTTTTCGGCTTCGGCATCGGAGCGATGGTCGGCATGACCGGCATGGGTGGCGGCACCCTGATGACGCCGCTGCTCATCTTCCTCTTCGGGGTCAAGCCGGTGACCGCGATCGGCACCGACATTTTCTACGCGGCGGTGACCAAGACCGTCGGCGGTTGGCGCCATCTAAAAATGGGCACGGTCAACCTCAAGCTCTCCTACTGGCTGGCCGCCGGCAGCGTCCCCGCCGCTGTGCTCGGGGTTTGGGTCATCTCCGTCGTGCAGAGCAAAGTCGGCGAAGAGGAGCTCGACTCGATCGTCTACGCCCTGCTCGGCGGCACCCTGCTGATGGTCGGCGTGATCACTCTGGCCCGGGCGTTGATCCTCAGCCACACGATCGAAGAGCGCGGCGACTTCGAGCTGCAGCGCCGGCACAAGATCGCCGCGGTGGCGATCGGCGTCACCACCGGCTTCGTGATCGGGATCACCTCGGCCGGGTCGGGGACGGTAATCGCGATCCTGCTGATCACGGTCTTCCGCCTCACCCCGCAGAAAGTCGTCGGCACCGACGTCTTTCACGCCGCGATCCTGCTCTGGGCGGCCGGCATCGCCCACTGGGTCGGCGGCAACGTCGACTTCGTCCTCGCCGGCAACATCCTCCTCGGCAGCGTCCCCGGGGTGGTCGTCGGCTCTCACTTCGCCGGCCGGGCCCCGACCGGGTTCCTGCGCACGGCGCTCGGCGTCGTCCTCGTCGCCTCCGGCATCGTCACGGTGCAGAAGGGCGACCCGGTCGTCTGGCCGATCGCCGCCGGGGTCGCGGGCATCGGCCTGCTGCTGCTGATCTGGTTCCCGCGCTGGTGGAACGAGCGCCGGGTCAAGCGGGAAGCGCTCGAAGAGCAGCAAGAGAGGGACCGCTCCGACGATCTCGCGCCTGACGTGATCGGCTGACTGATTTACTAGACACATGCGTGTTTCCGCGAAGGCCGACTACGCGGTGCGGGCCGCTGCCGAGCTCGCCGCGGCGGGGGACGACGGTCCCGTCAAGGGCGAGCGCCTGGCCGAGGCCCAGGACATCCCCCTGCAGTTCCTCGAGCACATCCTGCTGGAGCTGAAGCACCACGGCATCGTCCGCGCCCGGCGCGGCGCCAAGGGCGGCTACTGGTTGGCGCGGCCGGCCGACGAGGTGACGATCGCCGAGATCGTCCGCGCCGTCGAGGGACCGATCGCCCACGTGCAGTCGACTCCGCCCGAGGACATCGAGTACCGCGGCAACTCCAAGGCCCTGCAGGAAGTCTGGATCGCGGTCCGCGCCAGCCTGCGCACCGTGCTCGAGGAGGTCACCCTCGCCGACCTCGTCTCCGGCGAACTGCCCGGCGTCGTCAGCGACCTTGCCGCGACCCCAGACGCCTGGGTCGCCCGCTAGGGGCGAAGAGCCCTAGCGCTTCTCCCGCGCCTTCTCCTCGACCGGCACCGGGTCGAGGTCGAAGTCCCGGCCGAGGCGCAGCTCGCTGTAGCGCCTGGTCCAGTCGTCGTTGATCCGGTCCGACTGCCGCTTCATCCGCGGCTCGAACTCGAAGTCCTCGGCACATGACAGGCCGAGCCGCTCGAGCAGGTTGAGCGTGCTGGCCTCGTAGTCGGCGGCGAAGTTCTCGTAGAGGACGAGGATCGGCTTCACCCCGACGTGCTCGAAGAAGGCGTCCCAGGAGGCCTCTTCGATCATCAGCCCTTCGAGCAGGTGGTCGATCGCTCGGTAGTGGAAGCGCAGCTGCGGCCGGTGCTCCTCGATGAAGCTGCGGTACGGGGGCGCGCCGTCCTCCTCGACCGAGGCGGCCTTGGCGCTGGCCTGGTCCTCGCGCCAGGTCGCGGTCTGCACCGCCTTCCAGAGGGAGACCGCCTGCCGCACTTTGTTGGCTCGGACGACGCGGACGAAGGTGAGGTCGGGGAAGACCGTCGGCATCAGCTCGGCCAGCGGCACGTCTCGGCAGCGGGGAATGTTGCGCAGGAGGCTGACGAACTCGCCGAAGTAGCCCCACATCAGCTTTGCCCCGAAAACCCCGTTGGGGGTGGTGCCGGTCTCGAAGGCCCAATCCAGGTAGCGGTCGTAGGCGGCGCGGCTCCAGAGGGGGGAGCGGGGCTGGGGGTCGGAGCCGACGCTGCGCTCGCCGAGGTGGTCGCGGATCGACTGGTCCTCGACGCCGAGGAAGTATTCCTCCGGCCGGCGCGGGCGGCCGCTGTGGCGTAGCGCCTCGAAGTACTCCTCGGGCCGGCCGGCGACGCCGGTTTCCTCCAGCGCGTGGCAGACCAGGGTGCTGCCGCTGCGGGGGGTGGCGCAGACGAGATAGGAGCGATCTGGGCGTGACCCGTTCATAGACCTTTCCTAACTATCCCTATCAACAAACAAGTAAACATGGTCGGGTCGGTAACCTGAAGGCTCGTGTCCCCGCCCAACATCCTCTACATCCACTCGCACGACACCGGCCGCTACGTCCAGCCCTACGGGTTCCAGGTCCCGACCCCGAACATCCAGATGCTGGCCGACCAGGGGGTCCTGTTCCGCCAGGCGTTCTGCGCCGCGCCGACCTGCTCCGGCAGCCGCGCCAGCCTGCTCACCGGCCTCTACTGCCACAACAACGGCATGTTCGGCCTCGCCCACCGCGGCTGGAAGCTGAACGACTACGGCCAGCATTGGGTCCACACCCTGCGCCCGGCGGGCTATCGGTCGATCATGATCGGCGAGCAGCACATCTCGCTCGACCCGGGGGCGATCGGCTACGACGAAGTCGTCCCCGTCGACCAGAACCACGCCTCCCACGTCGCGCCGCTGACGATCAAGACCCTGCGCGAGGCGCCGGCCGAGCCCTGGTTCATGTCGGTCGGCTTCTTCGAGACCCACCGCGAATTCTCCGCCCCGACCTCGGTCCGCGACACGCTCTACTCGCTGCCGCCGGCGAACCTTCCCGACACGCTGGTGACCCGCCGCGACATGGCCGAGTTCAAGGCCAGCGCCCGCTCGCTCGACCAGGGCATCGGCGCCGTCCTCCACGCCCTGCACGACTTCGGCCTGGTCGAGAACACCGTCGTCATCTGCACCACCGACCACGGCATCGCCTTCCCTGGCTCCAAGGCGACCCTGTTCGATCGCGGGACCGGGGTGATGATGATCATCCGCGGCCCGGGCTTCACCGCCGGCAAGGTGATCGACTCCCCGGTCAGCCACCTCGACGTCTACCCGACCCTCTGCGACCTCGCCCGGGTCGAGCACCCGGCGTGGCTGCAGGGCAGCTCGCTGATGCCGCTGGTGCGGGGAGAGGTGGACAGCCTCCACGATGCGATCTTTTCCGAGACGACCTACCACGCTGCCTACCAGCCTCACCGCGCGATTCGAACCGAGCGTTGGAAGTACATAAGGAGGTTTGACGAATACCCGCATCCGGTCCTGGCTAACTGCGACGACAGCGACAGCAAGGAGCTGCTGGTCGCGGCGGGCTGGGGCGAGCAGGAGGTGCCCGAGGAGCAGCTCTACGACCTGGTGCTCGACCCGCAGGAGGGGAGCAACCTCGCCGCGGATCCCGCCAAGGCGGAAGTCAAGGCGAACCTGCGGGAGCGGCTGGAGGCCTGGATGCGGGAGACCGAGGACCCGCTGCTGGACGGGCCGGTGGTGCCGCCCGAGGGCGCGATCGTCAACGAGCAGTGGCAGGTCTCGCCCGACGATCCGGTGCGGATCGTCAAGGCCGACTCCACGGCCGCTCCATCCAGGTGAGGCAGGTCCAGCCGGGGATCGGCTGACCCAACGGGTCGCGGCTCTCGCCGTGGGCGAAGACCGAGAGGCCGCAGTTGTGCGAGCCGAGGTTCCAGAGACCGGCGGCCATCGGCGCCTCGAAGCGCTCGCCGAGGACCGAGTCCAGCAGGAAGAAGCGGGTGAAGATGCCATGGGTGACGAGCAGTGGCAGGTCGCCGTCCTCGCCGGACTCCAGCTCGGCCTTCAGCCGCCGCACCCGCTCGACCGCCTGCTCGAAGCTCTCGCCCGAGGTCAGCTCGCCGGAGTAGTCGATCTCCTCGGCCTCGAGCCCGAGCGCGTCGCCGACCGCCTGCGCCGTTTCCTGGGCCCGACGCAGCGGGCTGCTCAGCAGGCGCGTGATCCCCAGGTCGCGGAGGGCGGCGCCGGCGGCGTGGGCCTGCTCCAGGCCCTTCTCGGTCAGCCGGTCGGAGTCGGAGTGGGCCGCCGGCTCGCCGCTGCGGTCGGCATTGTGGACCGACTCGCCGTGGCGGAGAAAGAGCGCCCTCATTCGGCGGCGGGGGCGGCGCCGGCGACGACGTTGACGAAGTTCTCCAGGTGTTTGGTCGTCCAGCACTCGAAGGCGCCGTCGCAGTAGCGCTCGTAGGCGGCCATCACCGAGTCGCCGTAGTTCCAGTAGAGCTTCGGCTCGGGGTTCAGCCAGAACAGCCGGCCGGCCTTCTCGGCGATCTGGGCGAAGACCTCGGCGTGCGGTTCGCGGCCGTTGGTGCGGGCGTCGCCGAGCACGATCACGGTCGAGCGCGGGTCAAGGTCTTCGGAGATCTCGGTCAGGAACTCGAGCCAGACGCGACCGTAGTCGGTGTAGCCGGAGACGTCGGCGACGCCGCCCTCGCTGGAGATCTTCTGGGCGATGACCGCGAAGTCCCGCTCGGACTCGAAGACCTCGGTCACCTCGGAGATCCGCTCGATGAAGACGAAGCTGCGCAGCTTGCGGAACGAGTCGTGCAGGGCATGCAGGACCGAGAGGAAGAAGACGCTGGCCGAGGTGACCGAGGTGGAGACGTCGCAGAGGACGTAGATCTCCGGCCGCCGCGGCCGCTTCGGCCGGTAGCGCAGGCGCAGCGGCACGCCGCCGGTCTCCAGCGAGGCGCGCATCGTCCGTCGCACGTCGACCATCTGTCCCTTCTTGCGGCCGCGTTGCTCGTGGCCGAGGGTCGCCAGCCTGCGCTTCATCTGCGAGACGGCGCGGTGGACGGCGGCCAGGTCCTGGGTCGGGCTGGTCGGCAGCGCCCGGTCGAGCTCGGCCAGGGGACGGGAGGGGGGCAGGGTCTCGGTCCGCTCGATCAGGTCGCGCTCCAGCTCGCGCCGCAGGTGGCGCTCGAACCCGGTCAGCTGGTCGCGGTCGATCGGCGGCCGCTCGCCGCCCTCCGCCGTCGGCGGCTGCTGGCCCGCGGTGAGGCCGAGCGTGCGGCGGATCCGCTGCACGTCGACGCCGACCACGCCCGAGCCCTCGCCTTTGCCGAAGGCGGCGATCGCCAGCCGCGCCAGGTCTCGCATCGCGTCCTCGTCGCCGGCCGCCATCGCCTCGCGGATCGCCTCGCTCAGCTCGTCCATGTCGAAGCGCTCGCCGTCGCCGGCCGGCGGGCCGCCCTCGGCGTGCTCGGTCACGCCCCGCTGCACCGCCTCGGCCTCGGCGGTGCGGAAGAAGTAGCGGTCGAACAGCAGCTCGAAGACGCGACGGTCGTCCTGCGACTTGGCGATCGTCGTCGCCAGCGCCTCGCGGAAGTCGGCCCGCGAGGTCCAGTCGACGTACTCGAGCGCCGCGAAGGCGTCGAGCAGCTCCGAGGTCCCGACCGCTACCCCCTCGCCGCGCAGCTCCTCGCAGAAGCCGAGCAGCTTCGCCGCCACTCCGGGCGGGCCGGCGTCAGCCTTCGGTCCGTAGGGGGTCGGCAAGTTTCACCCCGACCCGCTCTGCGACCAGGTCGATGTCGGTGCGGTGCTTGACGATGATCGACATCGACTGGGTGAAGGTCTCGCGGTCGATGTCCTCGGCGCCCATCAGCAGCAGGGTCCGGGCCCAGTCGATCGACTCGGCGATCGAGGGCGGCTTCTTCAGGTCCAGGGCGCGGACCATGCGGATCACCTCGACCAGCTTGCGCGCCAGCGTCTCGGAGAGCTCCGGGGTGTGGAGGCGGACGATCTCCATCTCGCGCTCGAGCTCCGGGTAGTCGAGCCAGAGGTACAGGCAGCGGCGCTTCAGCGCCTCGGTCAGCTCGCGCGAGTCGTTCGAGGTGAGGACGACGATCGGCATCGTCGTCGCCTCGATCCGGCCCAGCTCCGGAATCGTCATCTGGAAGTCGGAGAGCAGCTCGAGCAGCATCGCCTCGAACTCCTGGTCGGTCTTGTCGATCTCGTCGATCAGCAGCACCACCGGCTCGGGGCTGGCGATCGCCTGCATCAGCGGTCGCTCGAGCAGGAACTCGGCGCTGAAGATGTCGTCCTGGACGTCGCTCCAGCCGGCCTCGCCGCCGGCCTGGATCCGCAGCAGCTGCTTGCGGTAGTTCCACTCGTACATCGCCTTCGCCTCGTCGAGGCCCTCGTAGCACTGCAGGCGCACCAGCTCGCGACCGGTGGCGCGGGAGAGCGCCTTGGCCAGCTCGGTCTTGCCGACCCCGGCCGGGCCCTCGACCAGGACCGGCTTGCCCAGCCGCTGGGCGAGGAAGGAGACCAGCGCCGCCGGCTCGTCGGCGAGGTAGCCGACGTCGGCCAGCGACTGCTTCACATCCGCGACGGAACCGTCTGCCATGGCCGCCGATGATAATCCCGGCACGTGCTCGACCTCGCACCGCCCCTGGCCGCGCTGCTGCCGCACAGCCCCTCGCCCTACATCGCGCTGATGCTGGCGGGGTTCGTCGTCGGCATCCTCGGCCACCTGACGCGCGCCCGCTGGCTGGTCGCCGCCGGGGTGATCCTGATCTTCCTCGGCGCCCTGCTGTTTCCCCTGCTCGCCAACGTCACCACCGAGGAGCGGCCGCCGCCGATCGAGGAATCGCGCGGCGACTCGGGCGAATAACCGGGTAAGAAACCTCTCATGGGACGACTCGACGAGATCGATCTGACCCTCAGCCTCAGCAAGGATGAGGAAGGCGAAGGGCTGAAGCGGGAAGGCGAGCGCCTGGCCCAGTTGCGCCTCACGCTCGGCGGTCTGATCGGCGAGCACCGCCTCGGGCCGCCGCTCGTCGTCGTCTTCGAGGGCTGGGACGCCTCCGGCAAGGGCGGAGCGATCAAGCGCCTGGTGGCGCCGCTCGACCCCCGCCACGTGCGCGTCTCCCAGTACGCGGCGCCGACCGAGGACGAGAAGCGCCATCACTTCCTCGGCCGCTTCTGGCCGGCATTGCCGGGCTGGGGAGGGATGACCGTCTTCGACCGCTCCTGGTATGGCCGGGTCCTGGTCGAGCGGGTCGAGGGCTTTGCCGGCGAGGAGGAGTGGCGGCGCGCCTATGACGAGATCGAGAGCTTCGAGCAGAGCCTCGCCGAGGAGGGGGCGACGATCGTCAAGTTCTGGATGCACGTCTCCGCCGATGAGCAGCTGAGGCGCTTCGAAGCCCGCGAAAACGACCCGCTGAAGACGTGGAAGCTGACCGACGAGGACTGGCGCAATCGCGAGAAGCGGCCGCAGTACGAAGCGGCGGTGGAAGAGATGCTGGAGCGCACCGACAAGCCGCATGCGCCGTGGCGCGTGATCCCGGCTGAGTCAAAGCGCTTTGCGCGGGTAGAGGTGGTGCGCCTCGTCAACGAGGAAATCGAAGCGGGAATGCGGCGCTGGGGGCAGGACCCGCCGCCGCGGCCGTAAACTCCCGCCTCCGCTCTTGTTCCCGATCGCTAGGAGCCCGTTCCCTTGAGTCGTTTCCGATTTCTCGCGCTATTCGCCACCCTCGTCGCGCTCACGGCCGTCTTCGCCGCCTGCGGTAGCAGCGACAGCGACAGCGGCAGCAGCGACGAAGACCCGCAGAAGGTGATCGAAAGTGCCAGCCTCGAAGGGGTGACGAGCGGCAACCTCGATCTCGGGCTGAAGATCAAGTCCGAAGGCAAGGAAGGCGGCGACGTCGACGTCAACCTCTCCGGTCCATTCGAAGCCGCCGACAAGGAAGACCTGCCCCAGCTCGAAATGAGCGCGGAAATCAGCGGCTCGGCCGGCGGCGAAGACATCTCCTTCGACGGTGGCGTCACCCTCCTCACCGACCGCGCCTTCGTCGCCTTCGAAGGAACCGACTACGAAGTCGACCCGACCACCTTCGGCTTTCTCAAGTCCGCCTTCGAACGCTCCCAGCAGCAGAGCGGTGAACAGAACATCACCGCCTGCCAGGAGGCGGCCGAAGGGATCAAGTTCAGCCAGTTCGCCGACAACCTCGAAAACGACGGCAGCGCTGACGTCGACGGCACCTCGACGACCAAAGTCAGCGGCGACCTGAACGTCGACGGGGCGATCGACGCCGTGATCAAGCTGACCGAAGACCCCGCCTGCAGCTCGCAGCTGGAAGCGGCCGGCCCGCTGCCGATCGGCGAACTCGAAGAAGCCAGGGGCGAACTCTCCAAGGCGATCGAAAAAGCCCACGTCGACATCTACGTCGGCGACGACGACATCGTCCGCAAGCTGGACGCCGAACTGACCATCGCGCCGCCGGAAGCCGACGGCGAAAAGGTCGAAATCCAGCTCGAGCTGACCCTGAGCGGTGTCAACGAGGAGCAGAGCTTCTCCACCCCGTCCGACACCAAGCCGCTGGAAGACCTGTTCCAGCAGCTCGGCGTCAACCCGTTCGAACTGCTCGAAGCGGCCCAGGGCGGAGGGCTCGGCGATCTGCTGGAAGGCGTCACCGGCGGATCCGGCGGCAGCTCGGGCAACGCCTACACCGAATGCCTGCAGAAGGCCCGGACGCCAGCCGACCTGCAGAAATGCGCGAACCTGCGCCAGTAGGAAACAGACCCGTCCCGACTAGGTGAACCCGAGCGCTCCACGTCTAGGGCTGTCCTTCCTGCGCACTGCGCAGGGTTGGCCCTACCTGCTCGCTCCGCTGATTCCGGTCGCTGTCGCGCTCGAGTTCGCCCACGCCTCCGCGACCGTGATCTTCGCCGCCTCGGCGCTGGGGATCATCCCCACGGCGGCGCTGATGGGACGGGCGACCGAGGAGCTCGCCGCCCGCTCGGGGCCGGGGATCGGCGGCTTCCTCAACGTCACCTTCGGCAACGCGCCGGAGCTGATCATCGCCCTCTTCGCCCTCGGTCAGGGGCTGCAGGAGGTGGTCAAGGCCTCGCTCGTCGGTTCGATCCTCGGCAACATGCTGCTGGTGCTCGGAGCGGCGATGCTCGCCGGCGGCCTGCGGCGAGACAAACAGACCTTCAACCGGACCAGCGCCGGGGTGCAGACGACGATGCTGATGCTGGCCGCCGCGGCCCTCTTGATGCCGGCGATCTTCGAGCTGGTCGAGGGGCAGGGGCTGCCGGGCCCGAACGCCGAGTCGATCGACTACGGGGGCACCGTCGAGCACCTCTCGCTGGCGGTGGCGATCGTCCTCATCGGCACCTACGTGGCCGGCCTCTTCTTCTCGATGAAGACCCACCGCTCCCTCTTCAACCCCGAGTACGAGGAGGAGGACACCTGGGGCTGGTCGGTCCGCACCTCGATGATCGCCCTGGCCGTCGCCGGGGTGCTGGTCGGGCTGATGTCCGAGGTCCTGGTCGGCTCGATCTCCGAGGCCTCCGAGTCGATCGGGCTTTCCGAGTTCTTCGTCGGCGTGATCGTCGTCGCGATCGTCGGCAACGCCGCCGAGCACTGGGTGGCCGTTCTCGTGGCGGTGAAAGACAAGATGGACCTGGCCGTCAATATCGCCGTCGGCTCCAGCGCCCAGATCGCCCTCTTCGTCGCTCCTGTCCTGGTTCTCGCCTCCTTCTTCCTCGGGCCCCACCCGCTTGCCCTCGTCTTCAACGGCTTCGAGCTGGGGGCGATCCTGCTGGCGGTCCTGGTCGCCCACCAGGTGACCTCCGACGGCGAGTCGAACTGGTTCGAGGGTCTGCAGTTGCTGGCGCTCTATTTCCTGCTCGGCCTTACCTTCTACTTCGCCTGATGGAAGCGCTACTGCTCCTCTTCAGCTTCGCCGTCGTCCTCGCCGGGGCGCTGCTGTTCACCAACGCGGTCGAGTGGATCGGCCACAAACTGAACGTCGGCGAGGGCGCGGTCGGCAGCATCCTCGCCGCGGTCGGGACGGCGATGCCGGAGACGCTAATTGCGATCGTCGCCCTGCTGGGCGCGGCCGAGGGCTCCGAAGACGTCGCGATCGGGGCGATCGTCGGCGCTCCCTTCCTGCTCGGCACCCTGGCGATGGGCCTGGTCGGCCTCTTCGCCTATCTCTACCGCGAGAAACGCGACCAAGGGGTGGAGCTGAACGCTCACAAGCCGACCCTGGAGCGCGACCTCGTCTTCTTCCTCATCCTTTTTGCCGCCGGCGGGCTGCTCGCCTGGGGTCCGCCTGCCCCGCTGCGGATCGCGGTCGGAATCGGCTTCATCCTCGCCTATTTCTTCTACATCGCCCTGACCCTGCGCGGCGGCGGCGAAGTCCAGGAGGAGGAGAGCCTCAACCCGCTGATCTTCGAGCGGCGCGGGTGGCGGCGCGAAGACCCGGCGCTGGCGCTCTGCGTGATCCAGCTGCTGGTCGGCCTTGGGGCGATGGTCGGCGGCGCTCACCTCTTCGTCGAGGAGCTGCTCCACATCGCCGACAGCATCGGGGTCGAGGCGCTTGTGCTGGCGCTGATCCTGGCGCCGCTGGCGACCGAGCTGCCGGAGAAGGTAAACAGCTTCTTCTGGGTGCGGGAAGGGAAGGACGCCCTGGCGCTCGGCAACATCACCGGGGCGATGGTCTTCCAGTCGATGATCCCGGTCGGGATCGGGATGATCTTCACCGACTGGGATCTGACCTGGACCGCGGTGCTCTCGATCGGCCTCGGCATCGCCGGCGGCCTGCTCGCCTACGAGAGCCTCCACATCTCCGGCCGCTTCAAGTTGCCGGCCGTGATCGGTTGGTTCGTTCTCTACGCGAGCTTCATCGTTGCCGTCGCCGTCAGCGCCTGACCGCGAGTTTCGCTAAGCGACGGCGAGTTCGCCCAGCGCCTTGAGCACGAGGTCGTCGTGCTTTTTCGGCTGGACTTTTGGGAAGACCCTGGCGACCTTGCCTTTCTCGTCGATGATGAAGGTCGCGCGCTGCACCCCCATGTATTTGTTGCCGTACATCGACTTCTCGACCCAGGTGCCGTATTTCTCGGCCACGGCGTGGTCGGCGTCGGCGAGGAGGGTGAAGTCGAGGTCATGCTTGCCGGCGAACTTGTCGACGTCCTTCACTTCGTCCGGTGAGATCCCGATCACCCGCGCGCCGGCGGCGGCGTAGTCGGCCTTGCGGTCGCGTACGCCGCAGGCCTGGACGGTGCAGCCGGAGGTGTTGGCCTTCGGGTAGAAGTAGAGGACGACGGTCTCGCCTTTGAGATCGGACAGCTTCACCTTCTCGCCGTGCTGATCGGGCAGGGCGAAGTTGGGCGCTTTGTCCCCCTCGGCCAGCACCTACTCCTCCGGCTCGGGATCCGGTTCGGGCCGCTCGTCTTCTTCTTCGAAGTCGTCGTCGCTCGGCTCCAGGGCGTCGCCGACGAGCGGCGCGTCGCCCTGATTGCTGACCTCGAAGGACTCCAGGGCGCGATCGCGAGCGTCTTCGTCGACCGGGACGTCGTCGGAGACGCGGACCCAGTCGGCGCCTTCGTAGCCCTCGAGGTTGTTGAAGACCTCCTGGTCGGGGGCGGCGGAGTCGTCGACGATGACGACGACCTCGGTCTGGGGGTTGAAGTAGGTGCCCGGCTG
>DASUTJ010000051.1:0-3245 GCA_036374655.1 Solirubrobacterales bacterium
TGAGGAGGCTGACCCGGGAGGGGCAGCAGAGCGGGTAGGGGACGTAGTAGCGGTTGAAGGTGACCCCGCGGTTGGCGACCAGCGCGTGCGTGTAGGGCATCGCCTGGACTTCGACGCCGCCGACATTGAGGCTGGCGTAGAGCTGGTCGAGCGTCTCGTCGTCGGTCTGGATGACGACGAAGCTCGGCTTCTGCAGGGCGGACTGCTGCGCCGCGTTCGCGGCCGGCAGGGTCGCGAAGACGAGGCCGGCCAGCAGCGCCGCGAGCGCCGCGGCGACGAGGAGCCGCACCCTCTCGAGGGCAGGCGAATGACTGGCTTTTGGAGCGAGAATCTGCATCGAAGAGTCTGGGGCGCTGTACCCCCGAAACCGGCGCCTCACGCCTGAGTTGCGGCCTGAAAGCTAGAAGACGGTGAAGACGCTCAGGACGCGCCGAGCTTTTTCACTGCTTCGCGGAAGTTTTTCACCGTCGCGCTGGGGGCTTTGCGCCCCTCCAGTTTCTCGCCGTGGCGGTTGACCCAGATCACCGGCACGTTCATCTTCAGCACCGGGGCGACATCGGTCGCGTAATTGGAGCCGATGTGGAGCCAGCCTTTCTTGCCGCCGATCCGCCGCGCGCACTCTTTGAAGTGGACGGGGTCCGGCTTGTAGCTGCGCACCTGCTGGGCGGTGACGACGAGGTCGAGTTCGGTCCGCAGATGGCGGCGGCTGATCCCCAGCAGTTTGTCGTCGATGTTGGAGACGATCCCGATCTCGTACTTCTTCCCCAGCCTGTCCATCGCCGCGTTCGACTCCCTGAACGGCAGCCAGTAGGCGACGCTGTTGGGCAGGAACTGGGCCCGGGAGGGCTCGACCTCCCAGCCGATCTCGCCCGCGACTTTGACGATCGTCCGCCGCAGGACCTCGGCGTAGAGCTCGTAGGAGCCGGCCATGATTTCCGCCTGCACTTCCATGAAGCGGGCGAGGAAGGGCTCCTCTTCGAAGCTGAAGCCGTCTTTGGCCGCCTCTTTCTTGCAGGCCTCAACGATGCCTTTCTCCCAGTCGATGAGGGTGCCGTAGCAATCGGTGGTCCCCCATTTGATGTTTTTGAGGCTGGGAAGGGGCATGGCGGCGGCGCATTATGGCATTCGGTAGTCTGCGCCGCCGCGCCCCCGGCGCCACCCTCACTTATGGACCTCCTCGAGTACCAGGGCAAGCAGCTGTTCGCCAAGCACGGCATCCCCGTGCCCAGCGGCGAGGTCGCCGACACGGTCGACGAGGCCGTCGCCGCGGCGGAGAAGATCGGCTACCCCTGCGCGATCAAGGCGCAGGTGCTGATCGGCGGCCGCGGCAAGGCGGGCGGGATCAAGATCGCCCAGGACGCTGAGGAGGCGCGCGCCCACGCCGACGCGATCCTCGGCATGGACATCGTCGGCCCGCACGGCGAGGGTCCCTTCCGGGTCGACCAGGTCTGGATCGAGGGCGGCTCCGACATCGCCGAGGAGTACTACGCCTCGATCATCCTCGACCGCGGCGAGAAGAAGCTGCTGGCGATGGTCTCCGCCAAAGGCGGGATGGACATCGAGGCGGTTGCCGCCGAGGACCCCGACGCGCTGGTCAAGCGCCACGTCGACCCGACCCGGCCGTTCGACGCCGCCGCCGCGCGGGAGATCGTCGCCGACGCCGGCCTCGCCGAGGACGCCCTCGACCAGGCGGCCGAGGCGCTGGTCAAGCTCGAGGAGGTGGCGCGCGAGGAGGACGCGACGCTGATCGAGGTCAACCCGCTGATCGTCACCGCCGGCCGCGACGTTGTCGCACTCGACTCGAAGGTGACGATCGACGGCAACTCGCTCTTCCGCCACCAGGACCTGGCCGAGATCGCCGACACCGTCGACGATCCGCAGGAGCAGATGGCCAAGGAAAAGGGCCTCACCTACGTCAAACTCGACGGCAACGTCGGCATCCTCGCCAACGGCGCCGGCCTCTGCATGTCGACGCTCGACGTCGTCGCTCAGGCCGGCGGCAAGCCCGCCAACTTCCTCGACGCAGGCGGCGGCTCCAAAGCCGAGGCGATCGTCAACGCGCTGGAAGTCATCAAGTCCGACGCCAAGGTCAGCGCGATCCTCTTCAACATCTTCGGCGGCATCACCCGCTGCGACGAGATCGCCAACGGGATCGTCACCGCCTCGCAGCAGATCGGCCTCGAGCTGCCGCTGGTGGTGCGGCTCGACGGGACCAACTCCGAGCAGGGGCTGGAGATCCTCGCCGCCGCCGACCTGCCAAACCTGCACCAAGAGAAGACGATGCTGGACGCCGCCCGCCGCGTCGTCGAGCTCGCCGGGAGCGCGTCATGAGCATCATCGTCGACGAGGGCACCAAGCTCGCCGTCTCCGGCCTGACCGGCCGCGAGGGCTCCTTCCACGGGCTGCGGAACAAGGCCTACGGGACCGACCTCGTCGCCGGGGTGACCCCCGGCAAGGGCGGCCAGGACGTCGAGGGCGTTCCGGTCTTCGACACGATCAAAGAGGCCGTCGACGAGGCTGGCGCCAACACCTCGATGATCTTCGTCCCGGCGCGCTTCGCTGCGGCGGCGATCGACGAGGCGATCGACTCCGGGGTCGAGACGGTGATCGCGATCACCGAGGGGATTCCGGTCCTCGACATGCTCTCCACCTACTGGAAGGCACAGGAGGCCGGTGTGCGGCTGATCGGCCCCAACTGTCCCGGCGTGCTCTCGCCCGGTAAGGCCAACGTCGGCATCATCCCGGCCCAGTTCTTCGACCCGGGCCCGATCGGCGTCGTCTCCAAGAGCGGCACCCTGACCTACCAGATCGGCAACGAGCTGAAGCAGGCCGGAACCGGCAACTCCTCGATCGTCGGCATCGGCGGCGACCCGATCGTCGGCTCCGACTTCATCGACGTCCTCGAGCTCTACGAGAACGACCCCGAGACCGAGCTGATCGTGATGGTCGGCGAGATCGGCGGCGACGCCGAGGAGCGGGCAGCCGAGTTCATCGCCGCCGAGGTCTCGAAGCCGGTGGTCGCCTACATCGCCGGCTTCACCGCCCCGCCCGGCAAGCAGATGGGCCACGCGGGCGCGATCATCTCCGGCTCGTCCGGCACGGCGCAGGCGAAGAAGGACGCGCTGGAGGCGAAGGGCGTGAAGGTCGGCAAGAGCCCCACCGAAACCGCCCAGCTCGCGGTGGAGACGATCGGAGCGAAGGCGTGAGCCGGCGCCTCGCGCTGCTCTCACTCGTCGCGGCGGCGT
>DASUTJ010000052.1:0-40375 GCA_036374655.1 Solirubrobacterales bacterium
GGGGCGTGGCGCTTTTGTCGTCGTATGGGCGAAAAAAGCGCCACTCGCCGTTTGTTTGCCCCCGCATGAGAGACTCGCGCGATGCCAGCTTCACGTAGCTACGACCGCGCCCCCGCAGACATCCGGCCGGTGACGATCGACCCCGGATTCGTCGAAAGCGCCGCCGGCTCGGCGCTGATCTCGATCGGCCGCACGCGGGTTATCTGCACCGCCTCGGTCCAGGAGCAGGTGCCGCGCTGGATGACGGGCAAGGGCAAAGGCTGGGTCACCGCCGAGTACGCGATGCTGCCCGCCTCGACCGGGGACCGCAAGCAGCGCGACATCTCGAAGGGCAAACAGGACGGTCGCGGGGTCGAGATCCAGCGCCTGATCGGCCGCTCGCTGCGGGTCGTCGTCGACTTCAAGGCGATGGGCGAACGCAGCGTCTACGTCGACTGCGACGTGCTCGAAGCCGACGGCGGAACCCGCTGCGCGGCGATTACCGGCGGCTACGTCGCCCTGCGCCAGGCCTTCCAGAAATTGGTCGACAAGAAAGCCCTCGACGCGCTGCCGCTGACCGGCAGCGTGGCGGCGGTAAGCGTCGGCATGGTCAACGGCCGCGCCCTCTGCGACCTCGACTACGGCGAGGACTCCAACGCCGAAGTCGACGCCAACGTGGTGATGACCGGCGACGGCGGCCTGGTCGAGGTGCAGGCGACGGCGGAGCGGACGCCGCTCTCGCGAACCTCGCTCGACGAGCTGCTCGGGCTTGCCGAGCTGGGGATCGGCCGCCTGCGGGAGGTGCAGGAGCGGGTCGCTTCGTGAAGCCTCGCGAAGCGACGGCGAAACAGGCGCTTGTCCTGGCGACCCGGAACGAGCACAAGGTGCGGGAGATGGCCGAGCTGCTGCCCGGCGTCGACCTGCAGGCGCTGCCGGCCGAGGTAGAGCTGCCGCCGGAGACGGGAGACAGCTTCGAGGCCAACGCGCTGATCAAGGCCCGCGCCGCCCACGCGGCGACCGGCGAGGTGACGATCGCCGACGACTCGGGGATCGAAGCCGCCGACCTCGGCGGCGCCCCCGGCATCTATTCGGCCCGTTACGCCGGCGAGGGCGCCAGCGACGAGGCGAACCTGGAGAAGCTGCTGCGCGAAGTCGACGCCGCCGCCGGCGACCGCCGCGCCGCCTACGTCTGCGCGATCGCGCTGATCGACGAGGGCGGGCACGAGTACGTCTTCGAGGCCCGCTGCGAGGGGACGCTGCTGCGCGAGGGCCGGGGCGACGGCGGCTTCGGCTACGACCCGGCCTTCGTTCCCGACGAGACCGGCCACCGCGACGACCGCACCTTCTCCGAGCTCACGCCCGAGGAAAAGAACAAGATCAGCCACCGCGGCAAAGCGGTGCGGATGCTGGCCCGGCACCTCGGCCTGGAGGCAGAGGCGGGGCCATGATCCGCAGCAAAAGCGGCGCCGCCGCGCTCTCGATCGCCTCCAACTCGGTCCTGATCGCGCTCAAGCTCGCCGCCGGGGCGATCACCGGCTCGATCGCGATCATCACCGAGGCGATCCACTCGCTGATCGACCTCGTCGCCTCGGTCATCGCCTTCATCTCGGTCCGCAAAGCCGACGAGCCGGCCGACGAGGAGCATCCCTACGGCCACGAGAAGGTCGAGAACCTGGCCGCCAACATCGAGGGGATCCTGATCCTGGTCGGCGCCGCGGTGATCGTCTACGAGGCGACCCACCGGCTGGTCGCCGGCTCCGCGGTCGAGTCGCTCGGCGTCGGCATCGCCGTGATGGGCTTCTCCGTCGTCGCCAACCTGGCGGTCTCGGCGAATCTCTACCGCCAGGCCCGGATCCACGAATCGCCGGCGCTGGAGGGCGACGCCGCCCACCTGCGGACCGACGCGATGACCTCGGCCGGGGTCCTGGTCGGCCTCGCCCTGGTCGAGATCACCGGCGCCGCCGCCTTCGACTCGATCACCGCCCTGCTCGTCGCCGGGGCGATCGTCTGGGCCGGGATCAACATCATCCGCCGCTCCTCCGGAGTGCTCGTCGACGAGGTCCTCCCGGACACCGAGATGGACCGGATCGAGGCGGCGATCGCCACCGCCCGCACCCCCGAGGTCGCCGGGTACCACAAGCTCCGCGCCCGCCGCGCCGGCAACCGCCGCCACATCGACTTCCACGTCCAGTACCGCTCCGGCACCAGCCTCGAGCGCGCCCACGAGCTGGCCCACGAGATGCGCGACTCGATCGAGGCCGAGATCCCACAGGCCGAGGTACTGATCCACGTCGAGCCGGAGACCTCCTACCGCGAGCGCGAAAGCGGCCCGTATCGCTCGGGCTGATGTCGCCTTATGCGTCCAGATGGACGCCTAAAGCGACACGCTAGGCAGGCGGCAGCAGATTGACGCTCGCGGCCAGTCCGATGGCGACGAGAGTGACGGCGTAACCGGTGTAGCCGCCGATCGCGAAGCTGATCGCGGCGACCGCGCAGATGACGACGGTGATGATCCAGGAGGCTCGGGCGAGGGACACGGTCGGTATTTTCACGCAGATGGCCGACGCTTCCACGACCGCACCCCCGTCGGGGGAGTCCGCGGCCGCCGCTTTGGAGTTTCTCGGCGAGATGTCGCCGGACCTGCGGGGGGCCGCGATCCTCGGTCCCGGGGGCGAGGTGCTGGCGGCGACCGAGGGGGAGGCGGAGCGCTGGCGCGAGGATGCCGCGGCGCTGCTGGCGGTCGCCGACGGGGCCGAGGACGCTCCGGTCGAGCAGGTCCACATCGCCACCGAGCAGGGAGAGGTCTTCGCGATCCGCAACGCCGGCCTGACCGCGGTCGCTGTCACCGATCGCTTCGCCCTCGCCTCGCTGCTGCTGTTCGACATGCGCTCGATGCTGCGCGAGCTGGCGGGCGGGCGCTGATGCCACCCAAGCCGCACCGGATCCTGCTCGACCGCGTCTCGGTCTACGCCGACGAAGCCGCCGCCTTCATGCGCCGCCGCCGCATCTCCCGCCGCCCCTTCGCCCGGCTCTACTACCCGCACGGCCGCAGCGCCGACCACGCGGAGGACTCACGCAGCGGGGCCGAGCTGTTCGTCGCCGCCGGCCGCCTGATCGAGGTTGCCGGAAAGAAGCAGAAGGGAAAGGCTGGAGCATGAGCGAGCTGATCGACCAGGCCGTCGCCGAACGGGCGCTCTCCCGCGCCCTGGCAAACGGCGGCCGCTTCGCCGAGGTCTTCGCAGAACGCCGCCGCGGCCAGACGCTGGCGATCGACGAGTCCCGGATCGAGTCGGTCCAGTCCGGCGCCGAGGAGGGGGCCGGGGTCCGCGTCGTCGACGGCAACACCACCTACTTCGCCCACGTCGACGGGCTCGACCCGGCTGACGTCGAACGCGCCGCCGACGAGGCCGCCGCGGCCCTGCGCGCGGATCGCCAAGAGCCGCGGCCGCTGCAGACCCGTCAGGTGACGCCGCTGCCGATCGAGCGCCGGCCCGAAGACGTCCCGGCCCAGCGCAAGGCCGAGATGCTGCGCGAGCTCGACGAGCGTGGCCGCGCCAAGGGCGCCGAGATCGCCCAGTTCACCGCCTCCTACGCCGAGGCCCGCCGCGAGGTCGCCGTCGCCAACTCCGACGGCCTGTTCACCGGCGACGACCGCACCCGGGTGCGGATCGGCGCCCAGGCGGTCGCCCGTCGCGACGGCACGGTCGAGACCGGCGCGGAGACGCTCGGCGCCCACCGCGGCTTCGAGCTGCTCGAAGACGATCCCGGCCAGATCGCCGAGCAGGCCGCCGCCAAGGCACTGACCCTGCTCGACGCCGTTCCCGCCCCCTCCGGCTCGATGCCGGTGGTCGTCGGCGGCGGCTTCGGCGGCGTCCTCTTCCACGAGATGACCGGCCACGGGCTCGAGGCCGACCACATCCAGAAGAACGCCAGCGTCTACGTCGGCAAGCTCGGCGAGCAGGTCGCCGAGCCGCTGCTCAACGCCTACGACGACGGCCGCCTGCCGGGCGAGTGGGGCAGCGACGCGATCGACGACGAGGGCCAGCCGACCCAGATGACCCAGGTGATCGAGGGCGGCCGCCTCACCTCCTACCTCTACGACCGCCTCACCGCCGAGCGCGACGGCGTCGCCTCGACCGGCAACGGCCGCCGCGAGAGCTTCCGCGACCTGCCGATCCCGCGGATGACCAACACCTACATCGCCCCCGGCGACGCCACCCCGGAGGGGATGATCGCCGAGGTCGATCGCGGCTTCTACGCGGTCTCCTTCGGTGGCGGCCAGGTCGACCCGGCGACCGGGGACTTCGTCTTCGGCGTCTCCGAGGGCTACCTGATCGAGAACGGCAAGGTGACCAGCCCCTGCCGCGGCGCCACCCTGATCGGCAACTGCCTCGACGCCCTGGCGGCGATCGACGCGGTCGGCGACGACTTCTTCATGAAGACCGGGATCTGCGGCAAGGGGGGACAGAAAGTCCCGGTCGGCACCGGCCAGGGTCACGTCCGGGTGCGGGCGATGACCGTCGGGGGGACCGAGCGATGACCGAGTTGAGCGGAGTCGCCCGGCGCGCGGTCGAGGCGACCACGGCCGCCGGCGCGAGCGACGCCGAGGCCTTCGTCTCGCGCGAGTCCGGGCGCGAGGTCCGGGTCCACGGCGGCGAGGTCGAGAGCCTCACCGCGGCGACCCAGACCGGCGTCGGGGTACGGGCCTGGGCCGGTCATCGGGTCGGCTACGCCTACGGGACCGACCTCTCCGACGCCGGCGTGGCGGCGATCGCCGCTCGCGCCGCGGAAGCGGCGGCGGTCGCCGACGAGGACGAGTTCGCCGCCCCGCCCGCCCCGGCCGAGATCGAGTCGGTGCCGGGCCTCGGCGATCCCTCGGTGGCCGAGTGGGACACCGGCCGGGTGGCCGAGCTGGCGCTGAGCGTCGAGCGCACCGCGCTGGAGTCCGACCCGCGCCTGGTCGGCGTCGAGGTCGCGATCTACGCCGACGCCGCCGAGCGGGTCGCGATCGCCTCCTCGGCGGGCGTGGCCGGCGAGTACGAGTCCTCCAGCTGTTACGCCTACCTGCAGGCGCTGGCCGAAGGCGACGGGTCGCGGGAGACCGGCCTCGGCTTCGGCCTCGCCCGCGGCCCGCGCGGCCTCGACCCCGAGGCGATCGGCGCCGAAGGCGCGCAGCGGGCGCTGGCGATGATCGGCGCCGGCAAGCCGGCCTCGCGCTCCTGCCCGGTGGTCCTCGACGAGACCGTCGCCGCTAGCTTCGCCGGCCTGATCGGCGGCGGCCTCAGCGCCAAAGCGGTGCAGCGCGGCCGTTCGCCCTTCGCCGGCCGCCTCGAAGAGGAGGTCGCGAGCGGGGCGTTCGTGCTTTTCGACGACGGCCGCGACCCGCAGGGGCCCGCCTCGGCCCCGTTCGACGGCGAGGGGGTGCCGCGGCGGCGCACGGCGCTGATCGAGGACGGCCGCCTGCAGTCCTACCTCTATGACACCTACACGGCCAACCGCGAGGGCGTCTCCTCGACCGGCTCGGCCGCGCGGCAGGGCTACCGCTCGCTGCCCTCGGTCTCGACCTCGAACCTGATGGTCGCCCCCGGCGCCCATTCGCTGCAGCAGCTGCTGGCCGAGGCGGGGGAGGGGGTCTACGTCACCGACGTCGCCGGTCTCCACTCCGGCGTCAACCCGGTCACCGGCGTCTTCTCGGTCGGCGCCTCGGGCCGCGCGATCCGCGACGGGCAGCTGGCCGAGCCGGTCCGGGAGTTCACGATCGCCGGCGAGCTGGTGGCGATGCTGGGCGCCGTCAGCGCCGCCGGGGCGGAGCCTCGCTGGGTCCCGTTCGGGGGCTCGGTCAGCACGCCGCCGTTGCTGATCGCCGAGTTGGCGATCAGCGGTTCGTGACATTTGGCTCCAGGCCGCCGGTTCTTACGCCGAGGCCGCTGTTAGATTGCGGCCGTCTTCAAACCCCCGAGGAGGAATCTCGACGTGACCAAGGCTGAGTTTCTGGACCAACTTGCAGGCGACGATCGTCTCGGCAGCAAAAAAGCCGCCAGCGACGCCGTTGACGCTGTTCTCGATGCCATCACCGGCGCTCTGAGCAAGGGCGAGGAGGTTGCGTTCACCGGCTTCGGCAAATTCCACGTCGCCGAGCGCGGCCCGCGCCAGGGCGTCAACCCGCGTACCGGAGAAAGGATCACCATCCCGGGCGGCAAGGTTCCCCGCTTCTCCGCCGGCTCGGCTCTGAAGACCAAGGTCAAGGGCGGCTGATTCGCGCTGAGCCCTTTTGCTGATCGGCTTGCGGCGCTCGTAGAGGAGCGCCGCAGCCAGATCTGCCTCGGCCTCGACCCCGACCCGGCCAAGCTGGCCGGGGAGGGGGCGACGTCAGGCGACCCGGAGGCGCCGGCCGCGGAGCTGGCGGCCAACGCGGTCGCCGACCACTGCCGCGCGCTGATCGACCGGGCCGGCCCCGCCTGCGTCGCGGTCAAGCCGCAGCTCGCCTGCTTCGAGCGCCTCGGCGCCCCCGGCTGGAGAGCCCTGGAAGAGGTCTGCGCGGCCGCCCGCGACGCCGGCCTGCTGGTCGTCGCCGACGGCAAGCGCGGCGACGTCCCGGTCACCGCCGCTGCCTACGCCCAGGCCCTGGTCGGCGAAACGCCGACCCCCTGGGGACCGGTGCGCGGGCTCGACGCCGACGCCTTCACCGCCAACCCGCTGCTCGGACGCGACGCGCTCGAGCCCCTCGTCGCGGCCGCGGCGGAGGCCGGGGCGGGGGTCTTCTGCCTGGTCCGCACCAGCAACCCCGGCGCCGCCGACCTGCAGGATCTGCCGGCGCCGGAGATGCCGCTGCACGAGCGCCTCGCCGCCATCGTCGACGAGCTCTCCGGGCGCCTTGCCGGGGAGGGCGGCCTGAGCGGCATGGGTGCCGTCGTCGGCGCCACCGAGCCGCGCCACTTCGGTCGCATGCGGGAGCTGATGCCGCGGGCGATCTTCCTCATCCCAGGGGTCGGCGCCCAGGGCGGCAAACCCGAGCTGCTCGGCGCCGCCTTCTCCGCCGGCCGCGCCGCCGGGCTGGTCGCCGCCTCGCGCGGGATCGCCGCCGATCCCGACCCCGCCGCCGCTGCCGAGCGCCTGCGGGCGGCCGTTTGGGAGATATCGACCGCCTGACGAGCGCCAACGCGATTACGATCAGCCGCCCCAACCGATTCGCCCTCCCCGTCCAATGGAACAACGCACCAGCGCCGCCGCCCGCTTCGCCGCCGCGATCGCCCTGATCGTCGCGGTGCTGGTCGTGGTCGTGGTCATCTCGGCGGGGATGAGCGGCGACGACTCCTCTTCGGGCAAGCGCGACGGCAAGCCGCAGGTGCAGAAGGAAAAGAAGCAGCGGACCAAGGCCAAGACCTACACGGTCGAGTCGGGCGACACCCTGACCACGATCGCCCGCAAGACCGGGATTCCCGTCAGCGAACTCCAGGTGCTCAATCCCGAAGTCGATCCCCAAATCCTCAGTGTCGGGGAAACGCTGAAGCTGCGATGAGGAGGCGCCTCGGCGCCGCTCCGCTCGCCCTGCTCCTGGCGCTGGTGCTCTGGCCGGGTGCAGTCGCCGCGGCCGCCCCGGCCGGTGGCCCAGAGGGGATCGAAGCGAAGGCCTGGACGGTCGTCGACGCCCGGGGCGGTGACGTGCTCGCCTCGCACGCGGCGCAGCGCCGCCTGCCGATCGCCAGCACCACCAAGCTGATGACCGCCTACGTGGCGATGAAGGAGCTGCCGCTGGACAAGATCATTCGCGCGGCGCCCTACGACCCGATCTACGGCGAGTCGCTGATGGGGCTGCGCACGGGCGAGCGGGTCAGCGTTCGCGACCTCCTCTACGGGCTGATCCTGGTCAGCGGCAACGACGCCGCCCACACCCTGGCGGTCGCCGCGGCCGGCTCGCAGGATCGCTTCGTCGGGCAGATGAACCGCTACGCCGCGGCCCTGGGCCTCTCCGGCACCCACTACGCCAACCCGATCGGGCTCGACGAGGCCGGCAACTACTCGACCGCCGCCGACCTGGCGACCCTGACCCGGAGGCTGCTGCGCGACCCCGCCTTCGCCAGGATCGCCGACTCGCGAACGGCACTGCTGCGCAGCCTGCGCCCGCCGCGCCGGATCGAGACCCTCAACTACCTGCTCGAACTGGCCCCCTGGGCGACCGGGGTGAAGACCGGCCACACCTTCGACGCCGGCTACGTCCTCGTCGGCTCCGGGGAGAAAAAGGGGGTCGGCCTGGTCTCGGTGGCGATCGGCGCCCCGACCGACGAAACCCGCTTCACCGACAACCTGACGCTGCTCGAATACGGGTTCTCCCAGTACCGGCGACGGCTGCCGATCCGCCGCGGCCAGGACCTCGCCGAACCGGAGATCCGCTGGTCCGGCGGCCGCCTGCCGCTGCGGGCCGAACATTCCCTCCAGGTCGGGGTCCGCCGCGGCGAGCAGCTGGACCTGCGGGTGCGGGCGCCGGAGGAGGTTGAGGGGCCGATCGCTCGCGGCGCCAGGCTGGGGAGCGCGACGGTCTTCGTCGAGGGGCGCAAGGTCGGAACGGTCCCGCTGCGGGCCGGCCGCGCGATCCCCGAGGCGGGCTTCTTCGACCGCGTCCGCGCCACCGTCGGCGACAACTCGATCACTATCGGAATCGCGTTGTTCGTGATACTCATGGGCGCGGTGCTGCTGCTGTTGCGCCGGCGCACCCACGGAAACGACTTCAGGAGCTAAACGGGGTGGACGGCCAGTGATCCTCACGGTGACCTTGAACGCGGCTATCGACCGTACCGTCGCGGTACCCAATTTCCGCCTCGGCCGGCGCCACCGGGCGGTCGAGAGCCGCACCGTCGCCGGCGGCAAGGGGATCAACGTCGCCCGCGCGCTGAGCCTGCTCGGCCGGCCGGTGATCGCGACCGGCTTCGTCGGCGGCCCGACCGGGACCCGGGTGCTGGAAGGGCTGCAGGACGAATCGGTGCTGGCCGACTTCACCCGGATCGCCTCCGAGACCCGCATCAACCTCGCCGTGATCGACCCCACCTCGGGCGAACAGACCGAGATCAACGAGCGCGGCCCGGCGGTCAGCCCCGAGGAGGTCAAGGCCCTCTTCGACCGGATCGGCTACCTCGCCAGCGGGGCGAAGATCTGCGTCCTCGCCGGCTCGGTTCCGCCCGGCGCGGGGGATGACCTCTACGCGCGGCTGGTCGACGACCTCTCGCGCCGGGGCGTGCCCGTCGTGCTCGACGCCGAGGGCGAGGCGATGCTGGCCGGGGTCCGCGCCGGCGCCTCGATGGTGACCCCGAACGAGGCCGAGGCCGAGGAGTTGGTCGGGCAGGAGTTCGCCGACAAAGGAGACCTCGCCCAGGGCCTGCTGGAGCTGGTCCGCCTCGGGGCCAGCGAGGCGGCGATCACCCGCCCCGACGGCTGCGTGGCCGCGGTCGGCGAGGGCAGCTCGCGGCGCCTGCTCGAGGTCCACACCGAGCCGCTGGAGCCGGTCTCAACCGTCGGTTCGGGCGACGCCTTCGTCGCCGGCTACGTCGCGGCCCGCTACGAAGGGCGCTCGGCCGAGGAGTGCCTCGCCTACGGCGTCGCCTGCGGGGCCGAGTCGACCCAGCACTTCGGCGCCGGCACCGTCGACCGCAACCAGGTCGAGCGACTGCTGGGCGAGGTCTCCGTGCACGATTTGGAGGTCCCCGCCGAAGTGTAGGCTGGCATATTCAACGCCACGCCCTGGAGGACTAACTTGGAAATCGAAATCGGCCGCGGCAAGAAGGGCCGCCGCGCTTACGGATTCGACGACATCGCGATCGTTCCTTCCCGCCGGACGCGGGATCCCGACGACATCGACATCAGCTGGACCCTCGGTCCGTACCGCTTCGAACTGCCGCTCGTCGCCTCGGCGATGGACGGGGTGGTCAGCCCCGACACCGCCTGCCTGGTCAACGAGCTGGGCGGCCTCGGGGTGCTCAACCTGGAGGGGATCTGGTCCCGCTTCGAGAACGCCGAGGAGAGGCTGGAGGCGATCGCCGCCGCGCCGAAGCACGAAGCGACGCGGCTGATGCAGGAGATCTACACCGAGCCGGTCAAGGCCGAGCTGATCGCCAAGCGGGTCGAGGAAATCAAGTCGCGCGGGGCGGTCGTCTGCGGCTCGCTGACGCCGCAGAAAGTGCGCGAGTACTACGAGGTGGCGGTCGAGGCCGGCCTCGACATCCTCGTCATCCAGGGCACGGTGATCTCGGCCGAACACGTTTCGACCACGGTCGAGCCGCTCAATTTGAAGGAGTTCATCTCCGAGGTGCCGGTGCCGACCGTGGTCGGCGGCTGCGCCTCCTACTCGACCGGGCTGCACCTGATGCGGACCGGCGCGGTCGGCGTCCTCGTCGGGGTCGGCCCCGGCGCCGCCTGCACCACCCGCGGCGTGCTTGGGATCGGCGTTCCGCAGGCGACCGCGATCGCCGATGTCGCCGCCGCCCGGGCCCAGCACATGCTGGAGACCGGCGAGTACGTCAACGTGATCGCCGACGGCGGCATGCGGACCGGGGGGGACGTCTCCAAGGCGATCGCCACCGGCGCCGACGCGGTGATGATCGGCTCCCCGCTGGCCCGCGCCAAAGAGGCTCCAGGCCGGGGCTTCCACTGGGGGATGGCGACCTTCCATCCCTCGCTGCCGCGCGGCACCCGCGTCACGACCAAGCAGGACGGGACGCTGGAGGAGATCCTCCTCGGCCCGGCCAAGGAGAACGACGGCACCTTCAACCTGATGGGGGCGCTGAAAACCTCGATGGCCACCTGCGGCTACGAGGACATCCGCAGCTTCCAGCGGGCCGAGGTGATGGTCGCTCCGGCGCTGATGAGCGAGGGGAAGAAGCTGCAGAACGAGCAGTCGGTGGGCATGGGCTCCAACGGACGGGCGGCGGTGTCGACTGGAGTTGCCGTATCGGATGACTGAGAGCCTCGAGACCGCTCGGCCGGCGGGTCCTGTCTCCGATTCCGGGCTCTCCCTACCGGGAGAGTCCTCGGAATCGTCGCCACCCGCCGGAAGAGCGGTTGAGGAGGTTCTCGTCCTCGACTTCGGGGGGCAGTATTCGCAGCTGATCGCCCGTCGAATCCGGGAATGTGGGGTCTTCGCCGAGCTGCTGCCGGCGAACACTTCGGTGGAGAAGATCGGGGAGCGGGCGCCCAAAGCGCTGATCCTCTCCGGCGGGCCGGCTTCGGTCTACGAGCCGGAAGCGCCGAAGTTCCCGACCCAGCTGCTCGACCTGGAGATTCCGGTGCTGGGCATCTGTTACGGGATGCAGGCGATGGTTCTGGCGCTCGGTGGCCGGGTCGAGTCGGCCGAGACGGGGGAGTTCGGCCGTGCCGACCTCGTCCTCCTCAACGGCGGCGGCCGTCTGCTGGGGGGGCTGCCGGAGGAGCAGAGCTGCTGGATGAGCCATCGCGACGCGGTGTTCGAGGCGCCCGAAGGCTTCACCGCCCTTGCCTCGAGCCCGAGCTCGCCGGTCGCCGCCTGCGAGCTGCCGGATCGCGGCCTCTACGGAATTCAGTTCCACCCCGAGGTCGTCCACACGCCCTACGGGACCGAGATCCTCACCCGCTTCCTGCGCGACGTCGCCGGCTGCGTCGAGCAGTGGTCGCCGGAGTCGGTGATCGCCGAACAGGTGGAGAAGATCCGGGCTCAGGTGGGGGAGGGCAAGGTCATCTGCGGCCTCTCCGGCGGGGTCGACTCCTCGGTCGCGGCGCTGCTGGTCCACAAGGCGATCGGCGACAACCTGACCTGCGTCTTCGTCGACCACGGCCTGATGCGGATGAACGAGGCCGAACAGGTGGTCGAGGCCTTCGGCCAGTTCGGGATTCCACTGGTCCACGTCGACGCCGAAGACCGCTTCCTCGCCAAGCTGGCCGGGGTCGACGATCCCGAGACCAAGCGCAAGATCATCGGCGCCGAGTTCATCCGCGTCTTCGAGGAGGAGGCGGCCAAGCTCGAGGACGCCGGCTACCTGGTCCAGGGCACGCTCTACTCGGACGTGATCGAGTCGGGCGGCTCAGACCACGCAGCGACGATCAAGTCCCACCACAACGTCGGCGGCCTGCCCGACGACCTCGAGTTCGAGCTGGTCGAGCCGCTGCGGATGCTGTTCAAGGACGAGGTGCGCGCGGTCGGGGCCGAGCTCGGACTGCCCGAGCGGATGGTCTGGCGGCAGCCGTTCCCGGGACCCGGCCTCGGCATCCGCATCGTCGGCGGCGAGGTCAACAAAGAGCGCCTCGACATCCTCCGCGCCGCCGACGCGATCCTCCAGGAGGAGATCCGCGCGGCCGAGCTCTACCGCCAGCTCTGGCAGTCTTTCTGCGTGCTGCCGGTGGTCCGCTCGGTCGGCGTCCAGGGCGACGGCCGCACCTACGCCTACCCGATCGTGATCCGCGCCGTCACCTCCGACGACGCGATGACCGCCGACTGGGCCAGGCTCCCCTATGACCTCCTCGAGCGGGTCTCGAATCGGATCATCAACGAGATCCGCGACGTCAACCGGGTGGCCCTGGACATCAGCTCAAAGCCGCCGGCGACGATTGAGTGGGAGTAGCGGGGGATAGGGGTGCCGGGTGGGGGTGCCCCGGGCGCACCTCCGCCGGCTGATTCGTCTGCTGCTGACGCCCCGGAGCGCTCTGGGCCGGCTCCATGCTGAGTGCCCGGGGCACCCCCACCCGGCACCCTCTCGACAGCTTCCGAAGGGATGCCGTTCAGCGAGTCCGCCGCAGACCCCCGTATAGGTGTACTGGCGCGGACTCGGGTGAGGAGCGGTCTTTCTGGAGCTGTGGATTGGAGGGACGGGTGCCCCTCTCACAGAGGCTCCTGAGATCACGATGGCGCCCAGCACCCCGCTCAGCTGCGCGACGGTCTCTGGGAGAGGGGCACCCGTCCCTCTCTCGCCCCCTAAGCCGCCTCGAGTGACCCCGCGGTCTCGAAGGCCGCCATCCCGACCACGGTCGAGACGGTTTCTTCGCTGCAGTTCTCGTTGAGCCGGTCCTGGGCTCGCACGTGGGCGGCCAGCATCTGCTTGGTTGCTTCTTCGAGGATCGCGACCACCTCGCGGAAGCCCTCCTCGTCCAGGTGCAGCGGCATCCAGCGGAAGACGGTGTCGTCGCGGCCGTCGAGCGTGCCCGCTTCGAGTGCGGCGATCGCCTTGTCGAGGAAGGTCTGCAGGGTTGCCGCCGAGACTCCGCCGCGAACCGCCCGCGGCACCTGGCGCCAGCTGGGGCTGCCGACGAAGGCTTCGGGGTTGGCCTTGTAGAAATGCTCGGTGGCGCCGCGCCGCTGGACGGTGTCGACGAGCTCCAGCGCCCCGTATCGATCGAGCGCACGCGTGTGGTAGGCCACGTCGCCGAGAGCGACTTCGAGGCGGCCGGCAAGCCCGTTCGGGCTCGCCACGTGGTCGGTGAGCAGCTCGAGGATCTGGATGCGCAGGGGATGAGCGAGCGATCGGACCAGGCGTTGGTCGATCGCGTCGGGGAATGGCTCCTTCATGACAGCTCCTTCAGGGGGGGAATAGATACGCGACCGTTCGTCACTCACTCAGGTACGTATAAACCATTCAGCTGGCTCACTCCAGAACATGCCGTTTTTATAAAAGGACCGTTTTACGGAGGAATTAAGAAGCCGGCTCATATGCCGGCGAGGCGAGTGATCGCGAAGATCACGGCAAAACCCGCCGCCGTCAACGCCACCCGGGCCCAGGAGCCCTGGGAGTGGGCCTCGGGCAGCAGGTCGCTGGCCCCGATGTAGAGGAAGATCCCGCAGTAGACGCAGAGGACGTACCCCAGGGCCTGGTCGGAGATCGCAATCTGGGAGCCGACGATCGCCCCGACCAACGGCGCCAGGGCGTCGATCGTCAGCCATTTCACCGCGGTGCGGCGGGTGCCGGAGCGGCGCAGCACGTAGCTGACGGTGTTCAGCCCGTCGGCGAAGTCGTGGCCGATCACGGCGATGAAGACGAGGAAGCCGGTGGCCGAGTCGACGCCGAAGGCGAACCCGATCGCGAGGCCGTCGAGGAAGCTGTGGGCCGACAGGCCGGCGGCGCCGAGGATGCCGATCCGTTCGTTGGAGAGCGTCTCGGCTGCCTCCTCGCGATCGTGGAGGACCAGCAGGCGCTCGGCAAAGAAGAAGGCGAGGAAGCCGGCCGCCACAACGGCCGTGGCCTGGTCGAGGTCGCCGACCCCCTCGATCCCCTCGGGGAGGACGTCGAGCAGGGCGATGGCGACGACGACGCCGCCGGTCAGCGCCAGCAGCGTCTGCAGGTGATTCGAGAACCGCAGCCCGATCTGGCCGCCGGCCAGGGTGGCGAGCACGGTCAGCCCGGCGAGCGGGATCGCGATCGACATCTCAGCCCTTCCCCTGGCACTCGGGGCAGAGCCCGCGCAGAAGGACGTCGTGGGAGACGATCTCGAACTCGACCGTCTCGCCGACGGCGTGGATCGCCTGCTCCAGGCGGCTGTCCTCGAAGGGGAGCAGGCGCCCGCAGCGCACGCAGACGACGTGGTGGTGGTGCTCGCTCGGGTCGCTGCGCTCGTAGGCGACCACTTCGCCGCCGACGTCGACCCGGTGGACGAGGTCGAGCTGCTCCAGTTGCTCGAGCGTGCGGTAGACCGTCGCCCTGCCGACCGATGGGAGGCGCCGGTCGATTTCCAGGGCGGTGACCGCGCAGTGCTCGCCGTCGAGCAGCTCGATCACCCGGCGGCGCGCCGCGCCGCTTCTGAATCCTGCCTCTCCCAGACGGGTTTTCGCTCGTTCGGCCCAGGTCACGGCCGGGAGACTACATGAAAACGAGAACCATTCTCGTTTACACCGTCGAACTACGGGACGCTCAGCTGTAGGCGTCCCACTTTTCGAGATAGGGGAGCGGGTCGAAGGGGGAGCCCCCCTCGTACCAGCCGGGCGCTTCCCACATCTCGAAGTGCAGGTGGCAGGCGCTGGAAGAGCCGGTGGTGCCAACGATCCCGATCGGCTGGCCGGTGCGGACGGTGTCGCTGGTGGCCAGCGGCGAGGGTTCTTCCAGGTGGGCGTACATGAAGTCGTAGCCGGTGCCGCGGCCGTCGATGACGACGTAGTTGCCGGCGGCGGCCTGGTAGCCGGAGTACTGGACGATGCCGCCGCGGGCGGCGACCAGCGGCGTGCCGCAGGCGGCCATCACGTCCTGGCCCTGATGAGTGTGACCGCTGCGTCCGGCGCCGAAGCGGCCGGCGCTCATCCCGTATTCGTGGGCGCCGAGGATCGGGAAGGCGTAGCCGTAGAAGGCGAAGGCGAGGCTGAGGGTGGTCGAGGTGGTCGCCTTGCGGGCGGCCGGCGCGGTCGGGCCCTGGGGGGCGATCCGGAAGCTGTAGCGGCCGTTGCGCGCCGGTTTCCCTTCGTTGGTCGTCCCGTCCCAGCGGACTTTGTTTTCGACGTCCGGAGGGACGTCCTCGCGGTAGAAGGTCTTGACGACTTCCCCGACCGAGTTGACGACTTCGATCTGCAGGTCGTTCTGCGGCTGGCTGCTGCCGATCGTGTAGCTGAGGCGCGGGTAGCGGTAACCGAAATAGAAGGACTTGCGCGGGGTGGTCTCGGCGGCGAGGAGGGTCAGGGCGCCGGCGCTGGGGGCGCTCGAGGGGGCGCCGGAGGGGCTGCCTTTGGCGGTCGGTGCCGACGACGGCGTCCCGGCCCCGCCGGTGCCGGCCGCGGCGGCGCCGGCGGCGAAGCAGGTCAGCAGCAAGATTGCCGCCAATGCGCCTATGGCCTGTACCGAAGGGACGAACCCTTTGCTGCTCAAACCGCTAGCCCTCTCTTTCGATCGCCTGCGGAGTTAGCTGACGGGCTCGCGCTGAAAGAGTCGCGCTACGGACGGGATTCGTCCGATTCGCCCCTGAGACCTGCAAGGGTCTCTTCGGTTCCTCCGCTCCCGAACGGATGGGCCGTTCGGGATTCGGCATTTGCTCGGGCGGCAGCATACACCGCTATGCGGCTATCATCCCCCGGCCGCGTCGGTGAATCCGCGCGGTTTTTGCGCGATGAAGACCTTTGTAGCCACTCCAGCCAACCGCCAGCGCGACTGGTACGTCGTCGACGCCGAGGGCAAGACCCTGGGCCGCCTGGCGACCCAGATCGCCGACACGTTGCGCGGTAAGCGCAAGCCGGAGTACACGCCGCACGTCGACACCGGTGACTTCGTCGTCGTCATCAACGCCGAGAAGATCCACGTCACCGGCGACAAGCTGGCGCAGAAGACCTATTACCGCCACAGCGGCTATCCCGGCGGGATCAAGTCCCGGACGCTGGGCGAGATGCTCGAGCGCAAGCCGGAGGAAGTGATCCGCAAGGCCGTCAAGGGGATGCTGCCGCGCAACCGCCTCGCTCGCCAGCAGCTGACCAAGCTGAAGGTGTACGCCGGGCCGGACCACCCGCATGCGGCGCAGCAGCCGAAACAGATGGAGACGAACTGAATTGATGGACGACGAGCAGCGCAAAGA
Source organism: Solirubrobacterales bacterium (assembly GCA_036374655.1). Taxonomy (GTDB): domain Bacteria; phylum Actinomycetota; class Thermoleophilia; order Solirubrobacterales; family 70-9; genus VAYN01. The sequence goes on from DASUTJ010000052.1 coordinate 16,477, forward strand.
CGACGAGACTCAGGGGCAGGACGAGGCTCAGGACCAGGGTGACGGGGCCGCGGGTCCTGTCTCCGATACGTCCTCCTCGCCTACCGGCGAGGATCCCGCATCGTCGCCACCCGCGGCAGATTCCGCTGAGGAGGTGCCGTCCGAGGAGGCTGCTGATGAGGGGTCGTCCGAGGAGGGTGGAGCTGAGGAGCCGTCCGAGGAGGTAGCTGCGGAGCCCGTCGCCGAGGAGGCGACTGAGGAGGCTCCGCCTGAGCCTGCTGAGGCGCCGAAGGCTGAGGAGAAGAAAAAAGACGTCATTCCCGGTGCCGACCTGGAGCCGATCCTGGTCGAGCCCGACAAACCGGAGCTGAGCGCAGAGGAGAAAGCGCGCCTGGAAGCCGAGGAAGAGGAGAAAGCGCGCCGCGAAGCCGAGCTGGCCGCGACCGAGGACACCGACGCGGCTGCCAGCCGGGCGCCGGCGAAAATCGAAAAAGGCGCCCGCTTCCTCGCCACCGGCAAGCGCAAGAGCGCGATCGCCCGCGTCACCCTGGTTCCCGGCAACGGCAAGATCGAGATCAACAAGCGCAGCATCGAGGAGTTCTTCCCGCGTCCCCTGCACCAGACGATGGTCAAGCAGCCGCTTACCGTTTCCGGCTACGAGGGCAACGTCGACGTCCGCGTCCGCGTCCACGGCGGCGGCATCGGCGGCCAGGCCGGCGCGATCCGCCACGGCGTCGCCCGGGCCCTGACCGAGATCGACTCGGAGCTGCGCGGAGACCTCAAGCGGCGGGGCTTCCTCACCCGCGACGCCCGCGTCAAGGAGCGCCGCAAGGCCGGGCTGAAGAAGGCTCGCAAGCGGCCTCAGTTCTCCAAGCGCTGACGGGAGCGGGGTGACGATCGCGCGCAAGCTCTTCGGAACCGACGGGGTCCGGGGAGAGGCTGGCACCTTCCTCAGCGCCGAGCTGGCCACGGCCCTCGGCCGCGCGACGACCGCAACGCTCGAGGCCGAGCGCCCGCAGGTCCTGATCGTCCGCGACACGCGCGAGTCGGGACCGATGCTGGAGGCGGCCCTTGCCGCCGGGATCGCCGCCGCGGGCGGCGACGCTCTGCTCGGCGGGGTGCTGCCGACCCCGGCCGCCGCGATCCTCGTCAAGCGCCTCGGCCTCGACCTCGCCGCCGTCGTCTCGGCCTCTCACAACCCCTTCCACGACAACGGGATCAAGTTCTTCGACAGCCGCGGGGTGAAGCTCGCCGACGCGGTCGAGGCGGAGATCGAGGCGAAGATGGACGAGGCCCCCGCCGCCGCGCACGCCGGCCACGTCCGCGAGCTGAACGGCGGCCTCGAGGACTACCTCCGCGAGCTGGAGAAGGCCTTCCCGCTCGATCTCGCCGGCCGCAGGGTCGTCCTCGACTGCGCCAACGGCGCCACCTACCGTGCCGCGCCGGCGATCTTCGAGCGGCTCGGCGCCGAGGTCGAGGCGCTCGCGGTCGAGCCCGACGGGCGCAACATCAACGCCGGCTGCGGCTCGACCCATATCGGGTCCCTGGCCGAGCGGGTCGCCGCCTCCGCGGCCGAGATCGGCTTCGCCTTCGACGGCGACGGCGATCGCGTCCTCGCCGTCGACGGGAATGGCAAGGTTCACGACGGCGACGAACTGATCGCCCTCTCTGCCCTGGGGATGGCCAGGCGCGGCGAGCTGAACGGCGGCGTGGTCGTCACGGTAATGAGCAACTTCGGCTTCCATCAGGCGATGAAGGAGGCCGGCGTCGAGGTCGCCGTCACCCAGGTCGGCGACCGCTACGTGATCGACGAGATGGGGCGCCGCGGCTGGGCGCTGGGCGGGGAGCAGTCCGGCCACATCATCGCCTCCGACTTCGTCTCCACCGGCGACGGGATCGCGGCGGCGCTGATGACGATGCGCGAGCTGGGCGGCGCCCGGCTCGAGGACGCGGCGCCGATGAAGAAGCTGCCGCAGGTCCTGGTCAACGTCGAGGTCGCCGACCGGACCGCGATCGAGGGCGCAACCGCGGTCTGGGATGCGGTCGAGCAGGAGGAAGAGGCGCTCGGCGACCGCGGCCGGGTGCTGCTGCGCCCCTCCGGGACCGAGCCCCTGGTCCGGGTGATGGCCGAGGCCCCGACGCCCGAGGAAGCCGAGGCCGTCTGCGGGCGGCTGGTGGACCTCGTGCGCCGCGAGCTCGGCTGAGCCGGCCCGGCGCTCCCGCCCTCTACCCTTACTCGCCTTCTATGTGCGGCATCGTCGGATACGTGGGCGCCAGGCCCTGCGAGGAGCTCCTGCTCTCGGGTCTGGAAAAGCTCGAATACCGTGGCTATGACTCGGCCGGCCTCTCCGTGCTCGCCGACGGCGAGGTCGAGAGCGTGCACGCGGTCGGCAACCTCGCCAACCTGCGGGCCGCGGTCGACGCCCGCGCCGACAACGGCGCCGGGGCGCTGCCCCCGTCGGCGACCGGGATCGCCCACACCCGCTGGGCAACCCACGGCCGCGTCACCGAGGAGAACGCCCATCCCCACGACGACAGCTCGGGCCAGGTTCACATCGTCCTCAACGGAATCGTCGAGAACCACTCGGAGCTGCGCCGCCGACTTCAGGACGCTGGCCAGGTCTTCACCTCGGAGACCGACGCCGAGGTCGTCGCCCACCTGATCGCCAGCCACTACGACGGCGACCTCGCCGGCGCGGTTCGCGCCGCCTACGCCGAGCTGCGCGGCCACTACGCCTTCGTCGCCATGCACGCCGACGAGCCCCAGCGCCTGATCGGCGCCCGCAAGGAGTGCCCGCTGGTCGCCGGCGTCGGCGAGGGCGAGACCTTCCTCGCCTCGGCGATCCCCGCCTTCCTCGCCGACACCCGCATCGCGATGCCGATCGAGAACGGCGAGATCGTCGAAATCGAAGCCGGCGCGGTGCGCGTCACCGACACCGAGGGGAACCCGATCGAGCGCGCGACCGAAGAGGTGACCTGGGACGCCGACGCGGCCGAGAAGGGCGGCTACGAGACCTTCATGCTGAAGGAGATCCACGAACAGGCCGACGCGGTTGCGGAGACGATCACCGACCGCCTGCCCGGCACCGACGGGGTCGACCTCTCCGACGTCGAGATCTCCGACGAGTTCCTGCGCGGGGTGAGGCGGATCGTGATCGTCGCTTGCGGCACCAGCTACCACGCCGGCCTGGTCGGCCGCTACGCGATCGAGGAGTGGGCCCGGGTTCCGGTCGAGATGGACGTCGCCTCCGAGTATCGCTACCGCAACCCCGTGGTCGGTCCCGAGGACCTGGTGATCGGGATGACCCAGTCGGGCGAGACCGCCGACACGCTGGCGGCGATGCGCCTGGCCCGCGAGGCCGGGGCGACCGTGCTGGCGATTACCAACATCATGGGCAGCCAGGCGACCCGCGACGCCGACGCCGTCCTCTACATCCGCGCCGGGATGGAGATCAGCGTCGCCGCGACCAAGACCTTTGTCGCCCAGGTGGCGGCGATGTACCTGCTTGGGCTGCGGATCGCCGAGCTGCGCGGGACGCTGTCGCCTGAGCGCTTGGCCGAGCTGGTGGCCGAGATGAAGACGCTGCCCTCGAAGATGGAGGAGACCCTGGCGGCGACCGAGGGGCCGGCCAAGGAGGTCGCGGCGCGCCACTCCGACCAGGACTTCTTCCTCTACCTGGGGCGCCACATCGGCCTGCCGGTCTGCCTCGAGGGGGCGCTGAAGCTGAAGGAGATCAGCTACATCCCGACCGACGCCTACGCGGCGGGGGAGATGAAGCACGGCCCGATCGCGCTGCTCGACGAGTCGACGCCGGTGGTCAGCGTCGCCACCGACAGCCCGGTGCTGGAGAAGGTCCTCTCCAACGTCGAGGAGGTGCGCGCGCGCGGGGCGCAGACGATCGCGATCGCGACGGCCGGCGACACCCGCGTCGCCGAGGTCGCCGACGAGACGATCGAAGTCGCCGCCAGCGACTGGATCCTGCAACCGATCCTGGCGATCCTGCCGCTGCAGCTGCTCGCCTACGACATCGCCCGCAACCGCGGCCTCAACGTCGACCAGCCCCGCAATCTGGCCAAGACCGTCACGGTCGAGTGAAATCGTCCATTGGGCGCGTTAGAGTGCCGCGCTCCGTGAAGCTCCGGTTCCTTCCATTCCTGCTGCTGGCGGCCCTCGCCGCCCTCTTCGTCGCCGGCTGCGGCGGCAGCGACGACGGCGGCAGCGGTGGCACCGATCCCGCCAGCGTGGCGCCGGCCACCGCCCCCGTCTTCATCGACGTCACGATCCAGCCGGAAGGCGAAACGAAGGCCAACATCGAGGCGCTGGCCAAGAAGGTCGCCGGCATCGACGACCTCGGCGAACTGATCGTCGAAGAACTCGAGAGCTCGGCCTCCGACGACGGCGAAGAACTGGACTTCGAAAAGGAAGTCCAGCCCTGGCTCGGCGAGGAGGCCGGAATCTTCCTGCAGGAATACGAAGAAGACGACTTCGAAGGCTACGGCGCGGCGATTCAGGCCAGCGACGAAGAGGAAGCTCGCGACTTCGTCAACGCGCAGATCGAGGCCGACGACGAAGCGGCCGAGGACGGCTCGTATGAGGGCGTCGACTTCAAGGTCCAGGAAGACGCGACCACGATCGGGGTCTTCGACGGGCTCGTCGTCTTCGCCGAAGACGAAGCGATCTTCAAGGAAATGGTCGACGCCTCGAACGGGGAGAACCTCGCCGGCGACGAGGCCTACGGCACCGCCACCGCCGACCTTCCCGGCGACAGCGCCGCCGACGTCTTCGTCGACGTCGGCGCCCTGGTCAAAGAAGCGGGCGGGGAGATCGACTCCGAAACCCAGCTCTTCCTCGACGCGCTCGGCATCGAACCAGAAGAAGCGACGGCGGTGGCCAGCGTCGTGCCGGGCTCCAACCACGTCGAGATCGCCCTCAGCACCGACCTGAGCGGCGAGAACCCGCCCTCGGGCGACGCCTCCGAGCTGCTCGGCACGTTGCCGGGCACCGCGGTCGGCGCCCTCGCCTCGGCCGAATTCGGCAAGCGCTTCAACGAAGGCATCGACCAGATCGACGAGGAAGGCATCCCCGGCTCGGTGCCGCCGAACCAGCTGAAGAAGACGCTGAAGGAAGCTGGCATCGACCTCGAAGCGATCGCCGGGTCGATCGGCGACGTCGGCCTCTACGTCACCGGCAACAGCGAAAAGACGCTGGCCGGCGCGCTGGTGATGGAAACCGACAACGACAGCGAAGCGCAGAACACCGTCTCCAACGTCGGTCTCTTCCTTCGCAAAGCCGGCGTCTCCGGCGTGACCAAGATCAGCGGCGAAGCGAGCGGCTTCTCGATCCGCAGCCCGGAACTCGGTCGCCAGCCGGTCGTCGTCGCCGCCAAGGGCAACCGCATCGCGGTCGGCTACGGGCTCGCCTCGGTCGGCTCCGCCTTCGAGGAAGCGGGCAAGACCCTCGCCGACAGCGCCGCCTTCGAGGACGCCACCGGCGCCCTCGGCAGCACCCCGATCGCCATGTTCGTCAACGGCCCCTCGGCCCTCAACCTGGCCACCGCGCTGATGCCGGCGGGCGACGAAGGCTTCGAGGAAGCAAAGCCGTACCTGCAGAAGATCGAATATCTGGCGCTGGGGTCCGAAGCGTCGGACGATCTCGCCACGGCGAAGCTGATCGTCGGGCTCAAGTAGCCCTCTGAGTACAGTCGCCGTCGCGCATTAGGCTGGGCCGATGGAGTCTTGGCTGAAGCCGCTCTTCGATGCCGACGGGATGCGGTCTGTCGATCGGTGGGCCATCGAGGAGCAGGGAGTTCCTTCCCTCGAGTTGATGGAGGCTGCCGGCAGGGCGGTGGCCGAGGCGGTGGCGTCGCTGGCTCCGGAGGGACCGGTGCGGGTCGTTTGCGGGAAGGGGAACAACGGCGGCGACGGGTTTGTGGCGGCTCGGTTGCTGCGGGAGATGGGGTTTGAGGTCGAGGCGCTCCTGCTTTGGCCCGGAGAGGAACTGCGGGGGGACGCTGCGGTCAACTTCGAGCGGTTCGGGGGTGAGCTGCTGGAGGGGGGCTTGGATCAGCGACTGAGCGATTCCGGGGCGGTCGTCGATGCGATCTTCGGAACCGGTTTCGAGGGGGCGCCGCGGGAGCCGGCCGCTGAGGCGATCGAGGCGATCAACCGCTGCGGGGCGCCGGTGGTGGCCTGCGACATCGCTTCGGGTGTCGACGCATCGACCGGCGAGGTCGCCGGGGAGGCCGTCGAGGCCGACGTCACCGTCAGCTTCCACGCCGCCAAGCTGGGGCAGCGGGTCGCGCCTGGCAAGTGGCACACGGGCGAGCTGCGGGTCGTCCCGATCGGGGTTCCGGACGGCGCGCCCGGGGAGCCGGTGGCGGGGGAGATAGACGCCGCCGTGCTGTCGCTCGCACCGGGACGCGGGCCGCACTCGACCAAGTTCAGCTCCGGCCAGGTGGCCGTCGCCGGCGCCTCCCGCGGACTCACGGGGGCGGTGCGGATGGCCTCGCTGGCGGCGATCAGGGCCGGGGCCGGCTACGCGACGGTCGCCGTCCCCGCCGATCTGGAGATGGTTTTTGAGCTCGCCCAGCCGGAGGTGATGTCGGTCGGCTGCCCCGGCGGCGACGGCTGCCTGGTCCCGGCCTCCGAGAAGGCGGTGCTGCGCACCTTCGAGCGGGCCGCGGCCGGGATCTTCGGTCCCGGCCTGGGCAAGGACCCCGGCTCGTGCGAGCTGGCGCGCTCGGTAGTCCCGAAGATCGAGGCGCCGCTGGTCGTCGACGCGGACGGGCTGAACGCCTTCGCCGGCCGCCTCGGCGAGCTGGCCTCGCGCCCGGCGCCGACGATCCTCACCCCGCACGCGGGAGAGCTCGGTCGCCTGCTGGAGCGCGATTCGGACGCGGTGGGCGCCCACCGGCTCGCATCGGCCCGCGAGGCCGCCGAGCAGGCCGGCGCGATCGTCGTGCTCAAGGGCGACGACACGATCGTCACCGATGGCGCTCGGGTCGCCGTCAACGCCGTTTCGGCGCCTGGCCTCGCCACCGCCGGCACCGGCGACGTCCTCTCCGGAATGACCGCGGCTCTGCTCGCCCGCGGCCTCGAGCCGTTCGCCGCCGCCTGCGCCGCGGTCGTCGCCCACGCCCGTGCCGGCTGCGACGCCGCCGATCGAGTCGGGGCGGCGGAGTCGGTGATCGCCGGCGACGTGATCGACGCGATCCCGCCGGCGATGCGTCCCGACAGCCGGGTCGAATAACCTCGCGCCATGAAGACCGCCGGAGACATCATGGACCGCGACGTCCCCAGTGTCCGCCCCGAGGACGACGCGCGCACCGCGATCGACCTGCTCGCCAAGACCGATCTCGGCGCGATCCCGGTGGTCGACGAGAGCAACAAGGTCGTCGGCATCGTCAGCGAGTCCGACCTGATCATCAGCGAGGAGGAGTCCGACCTCCACCTGCCGCACTACCTCAACATCATGGGGGGGATCGTCTTCGTCGGCTCGATGAAGGGCTTCGACGAGCGGCTGGAGAAAGCGTTCGCCTCCAAGGTCTCGGAGCTGATGACCGCGGACCCGATCGTCGCCCGCGACTTCGAGAACGTCGACCGGGTGGCGAAGAAGATCGCCGACGAGCACCACAACCACCTGCCGGTGGTCGACGCCGACGGAAACTTGGTCGGCATGGTCACCAGGGCCGACGCGCTCGCCGCCCTGGTCGCCGACGCGGAGTAGCTCCATGGAGCGGGCGTTCGCCCGGATCGATCGCGACGCCGTTCGCGCCAACTGCGCCCGGCTGAAGTCGGAGCTCGCCTCCGGGGCGGAACTCTGCGCGGTGGTCAAGGCCGACGGCTACGGCCACGGCGCCGATCTCTGCGCCGCCAGCGCGCTCGACGGCGGCGCGACCCGGCTGGCGGTCGCCACGGCGAGCGAGGCCGAGCAGATCGGCCGCCGCTTCCAGCACGTGCCGCTGCTGACGATGGGCGTGCTGACCGACGAGGAGGTCGACGCCGTGATCTCGGCCGGGTCGGAGCTGGCGCTCTGGCGCGAGGACTTCCGCCGGCTCGTCGCCGACCGCGCGCGGGCGCACGGCCACCGGGCCAAGGTCCACGTCAAGTACGACAGCGGCATGGGCCGGCTCGGCAACACCGATCCGGCCGAGGTGGTGGCGCTGGCGAGGGCATGCGCCGAGGACCCCAGCCTCGAGCTGGCCGGCATCTGGACCCACCTGGCGACCGCCGACGAACGCGACTCGGATTACTTCGATGAGCAGCTCGACCGCTTCGACGAGGTGGTCGCGGCGGTCAAGGCCGAGCACCCGGGGGTCGTCGCCCACGCCGCCAACAGCGCCGCCGTCCTCCGCGACAGCCGCTCCCACCACGACATGGCCCGCTGCGGGGTCGCGATCTACGGGCTCGACCCCTTCCAGCGGGACCCCGCCGATCACGACCTGCGCCCGGCGCTCTCGCTCCACTCCCACGTCGCCGACGTCAAGCGGTTCCCGGCCGGGGCCAGCGCCGGCTACGGGCGCAAGTGGAAGGCCACGGTCGACACCTGGGTGGGCGTGATCCCGCTCGGGTACGGCGACGGCGTCCGCCGGGCGCTGACCAACAACGCCGAGGTCCTCGTCCGCGGCCGCCGCCGGCCGCTGGTCGGGACCGTCTCGATGGACAACGTCACCGTCGACCTCGGCCCCGAGACCGACGTCGAGCCGGGGGACGAGGCGGTCCTGATCGGCCGTCAGGGCGAGGAGCTGATCCTCGCCGAGGAGGTCGCCGGCCGCCTCGAGACGATCAACTACGAGGTCACCTGCGCGATCTCACCGCGGGTGCCGCGCCGGCCCGCATGAGCGCCCTGAAGGGATTGGCGGCCGCACCGGTCGTCGCCGCGACCCGGCGAGCGCTGCATGGGGTGGAGGGCGTCTGGATCGTCGGCGGCGCGGTCCGCGACGCGGCGCTGGGGCGAGCTGTGGCGGACCTCGACCTTGCCGTCGCCGGTGACCCCGGGGCCGCCGCCCGGGCGATCGGCAAGGAGCTCGGCGAGCACGCCTTTGAGCTCTCGGCCGAGTTCGGCACCTGGCGGGTCGTCGCCCGCGAACGCGGCTGGCAGATCGACGTCACCGCCCTGCGCGGGGGGAGCATCGAGGCGGATCTCGGCGAGCGCGACTTCACGATCGGCGCGGTTGCCGTCCCCCTCGATGGCGAGGAGCCGGTCGATCCCTACGCCGGGCTGACGGACCTTGCCGAGAAACGCCTGCGGGCGGTCTCCGATCGAAGCTTCCTCGCCGATCCGCTGAGGCTGCTGCGGGCGCCGCGGCTGGCGGCGGAGCTGGAGCTGGAGATCGAGCCGCGGACCGCCGATCTGGCCCGCGCCGCCGCCTCCATGGCCGCCGACCCGGCCGGCGAGCGCCAGCTCGCCGAGCTGCGCCGGCTGATGGGCGGGCCCGACCCGCTGCGAGGCCTTTCCCTGCTAGGCGAGCTCGGCGTCGAGGGGGCCGTCCTGCCCGAGCTCGAGTTGCTGCGCGGGGTCGAGCAGGGACCCAACCACCACCTCGACGTCTACGACCACACGATCGCCGTGCTCGAGCACACGCTCGAAGTCGAGTCCGACCTCGAGCGCTTCGCCGGCGATCGCGCCGCGGAAGTCCAAGAGCTGCTGGAGGAGCCGCTGGCCGACGAGATGAACCGCCGCACGGCGCTGCGCTTCGGCGCCCTCTTCCACGACATCGCCAAGCCGGAGACGAAAGCCGAGTTCAACGGCTTCGTCGGCTTCAAGGGCCACGACGAGGTCGGCGCCGAGACGATCGGCTCGATCTGCGGGCGCCTGCGCGCCAGCCGCAAGCTGACCCAGCACCTTCAGGGGATGGCCCGGCACCACCTGCGCCTCGGTTTCCTGATCGCCGAGATGCCGCTGCCGCCGCGCCGCGTCCACGCCTACCTGCGGGCCACCGACCCGGTCACCGTCGACGTCACCCTGCTGACCGTCGCCGACCGCCTCTCGGCCCGGGGCGCCGGTCCGATCGCCAGCCCCGAGATGGTCGCGGCCCACCTCCAGCTTGCCCGCGAGATGGTCGCCGCCGGGCTCGATTGGCGGCGCGAGGGACCGCCGGAGCCGTTGCTGCGGGGCGACGAGATCGCCGCCGAGTTGGGGATCGAGCCTGGGCCGGAGCTGGGCTCGGCGCTGGCCGAGCTGGAGGCCGCGCAATATGCAGGCGAAGTCACCGACCGCGCTGGGGCAATCGAGCACCTGCGCCGTTAGATACGCTCCCTGCCGCATGGCCAAAGAGGAAAAGATCGAAATGGAGGGGGAGATCACCGAGGCTCTCCCCAACACCATGTTCCGCGTCAAACTGGATAACGATCACGAGGTCCTCGGCCACATCTCCGGCAAGATGCGCCGTCACTACATCCGCATCCTCCCGGGCGACCGCGTCAAGATCGAGCTCTCGCCATACGACCTCGATCGCGGCAGGATCACCTACCGCTACAAATAGTCGTCGGGCCGCGGGTCGGCTAGCTCGGCGATCAGCGCCGACCAGGCGAAGTCTTTGGCGCCCATGCCGTTGCCGTTCCGCGGGTCGTAGTACTCGCGCAGGCCTTCGCGCGCGGCCGCGCCGATCACGCCGTTAGCGAGCTGCTGCGCCTCGGCCTCGTAGCCGAGCCGGCGCAGCCCCAGCCAGACCATCCAGGCGGAGTTGATCCAGGTCGGCCCGCGCCAGTAGCGCCGGATCGGCCCGTGGCCGCCGCCCGGTTCGTAACCGCGCTCGCCGACCGCGACCGAGGGCGGCGCCACCGGGGTGAGAAACTCGCGCTCGTTCAATAGGTGCTCCTCGACCAGGCGCCGGCCGATCTCCTCCGGCAGGTCGGGCAGCGCCAGCGGCGCCAGCGAGGCCCAGGTCAGCGTCTGCGGACGCAGCCCGCCCGGCTGGGCCTCGTCGAGGAAGAGACCGCGGCGCTCGTCCCAGAGCCGGTCGACCAGCGCCGGCGTCGCCGAGGGGCGGCCCAGAGCCTGGAGCGAGAGGGACCAGAGGGTGTTGACGAGCGGTTCGCAGAGCACCGGGCCGCCGGCGTCGCGGATCCGCCGAGCGTCCCAGCCGAGCTTGCGGTTGCGGTGCACCAGCAGCGGGAAACCGATCCGCCCGTTGGCCCGCCGCCCCCAGACCTCTTCGAACTTGGGCGCGGCGTCGAGCCCGGACTCGTCGGGCTGGACGATCCATAGCAGCCCGTCGCCCTCGAGGTCGCGGTTGCGCGCCAGCCACTCGACCTGGCGGGCGATCCGCGGCTCTTCGTTCGGGTCGCCGACCGCGATCTTCCAGGCCCAGGCGAGCAGCGGCGGCTGGATCGACTCGGTTTGGTCGGTGCTGCGGCGGGCCACGTTGTAGAAGAGCAGCCGCAGGAGGGAGACGCGGCTGCGCCAGAAGATCGTGTGGCCGATGAAGCCGTCGGGCCGCTGCACCGCCAGCAGGCTCTCCAGCTCGGCCCGGGCGCGGGCCGGCTCGAACCGGCGCCAGACGATCGCCGCGAAGCAGGAGTCCCAGTACCACTGCCAGGGGTAGCGGCCCGGGCTCGGCTCGGTGTATTCGAAACGGGAACCGCGGCGCTCGCCGACGACCCAGTTCTGGCGCAGCACCCGCTCGGCCTCGGCGAGGACCGTCTCCCGCTCAGGCATTGGTGCGGCGCATTTCGCGCAGCGCCAGCGCCCCGAGCACCGCCAGCAAGCCCGTCAGCGCCACCAGGCCGGGCCAGGTGTCGGCCCAGGTGACGCTACCGACGAAGCCCTGCCGCGCCGCTTCCAGCACCTGGGTCATCGGGTTGATCTCGGCGACCTTCTCGAGCCACGGCTGCAGCAGTTCGGTCGGCGCGTAGGCGGGGGTGAAGAGGACCAGGGCCATCATCCCGGCCTGCATCAGGGGTGCCGCCGACTGGCTCTTGTAGCGCAGCGCCAGCATCGAGCCCCAGCAGGCGGCGACGGCCGCCGTCGCGGCGACCATCAGGTAGCAGACGACCAGCCCGTCGAGGCCCGGCCACCGGGCGCCGATCGCGAAGGCGATGCCGAGGACGAAGGTCGCCGGGACCAGCGAGCGGAGGCTGGCCGCCAGCACGTTGCCAGCCAGCAGCACCCAGCGGGGGGCGGGGGAGACGAGCAGGCGGTCGACCCAGCCTCCTTCGTAGTCCCGTGCCAGGTTCACCCCCGCCGCGGCGCCGGTGAAGCCGGCACCCTGCAGCATGCTGACCGGGACGATGAAGCTCTCGTACGAGCTCGTTTCGAACCCCTGCAATTGCGTCAGCGCGCCGAAGACGCCGTTGAGGCCGAGGAAGAAGATCGTCGGCGCGAGGACGCCGGGGATGGCGGCGCCGGGGACGCGGACCAGCTCGTTCTTGGCCCGCGTCATCAGCGCCGCGATCGTCGCCAGATTGGTACGCCATGCCGGCGGGGCGGTCGCCTGTGCGGTCGCGGCCTCCATCAGCCCACCCGCAGCCGGTGCCGGAGCGCCCGGGCGCTGAGGACGAGGCCGAGGACGACGATGCCGAGGATCGCCGCCACCGCCTCCAGGGTGTGGGTCGCGTCGATGCCGGAGATGATCGGCTCGCGTACGCCTTCGACGATGAAGCTGAGCGGGTTGTACTCGGCGATCGTCTTCGCCGGCTCGATCATCAGCTCCTGCGGGAAGAAGGCGGAGGAGAGGAAGAGGACGACGAGAACCAGCGGGAAGAGGCCCTGGACGACGCTGGCGCTGCCGCTCTGCAGGGCGATCGCGGCGCCGATGCCGCCGACCGCCAGGGCCGAGGCGGTGACCAGCGCGATCGCCAGCAGCGCTCCGGGGATTCCGCCCTCGATGTGGGCGCCGAAGATGAGGCCGATCGCGAGGAACCAAAGAGCGGCGAAGAGACCCAGCGCCGCGGTCCCCGCCAGCCGCCCGAGGACGATCGCGAAGCGGGGGATCGGCGCCGCGAAGAGGCGGTCGGTGAAGCCCATCTCGATGTCGACCGCGAAGGCGATGCCGCCGCTGTTGCCGGCCAGCATCATCGACTGCATCATCGCCCCGGCCAGCATGAACTGGAGGAAGCTTTGGACCGGCGGGAAGCCCGGCAGTTCGACCCCGGCGCTGGCGCCACCGGTCTGGACCGCCAGCAGCAGGGTGGGGAAGACGACGATCGGCGAGATCAGCTGCGGCCGGCGGAAGGTCTGGCGGATCGAGCGGGCGCCCAGCGCCCGCACCACCCGCGCCGTCGTCGCCAGGTCGCTCACGCGCTGACCGGCTCCTCGTCGCCGCCCGCGCTCTCCTCTTTTTCGAGGTGATGGCCGGTTTTGGCGACGAAGACGTCGTCGAGGCTGGGGCGGACCAGCTCCAGCGATTCGACCGCGATTCCCGCCTCGTCGAGCGCGCGGACGACCCGCGGCACGTCAGCGGACCCGTTGGGGACCTCGACCAACACCCGTTTGCCGTCCTTCGGCGGCAGCAGCTTGCCGAGCTCGCCGCAGACCCGCTCGGCCTCCGGCACCGCGCCCTCGCCGACCAGCAGCTCGACGTGGGGGTTGCCGACCTCCTCTTTGAGCGCCTCCGGCGTTCCCTCGGCGACGATCCTGCCGCTGTCGATGATTCCGACGTTGTCGGCCAGCTGGTCGGCCTCCTCCAGATACTGGGTGGTGAGGAAGACGGTGGTCCCCTCGTCGTTCAGTTCCCGCACCTCCTCCCAGATCGTTTTCCGGCTGACCGGGTCGAGGCCGGTGGTCGGCTCGTCGAGGAAGAGGACCCGCGGTTCGTGGACCAGCGCCGCCGCCAGGTCGAGCCGGCGCTGCATCCCGCCCGAGTAGGTGCCGACGCGGCGGTCGGCGGCGTAGGTGAGGCCGACGCGCTCGAGCAGGCCGTCGGCGCGCTCGCGCCCGCGGGCCGGGGGCAGGCCCTGGAGCGTCGCCTGTAGCCGGATCAGCTCGCGGCCGGTCATCAGCGGGTCGAGCGCGGCTTCCTGCAGGGCGACGCCGATCGAGGACCGCACCTGGCGCGCCTCGGCGACGACGTCGTGGCCGGCGACCCCGGCGCGGCCGCCGGTCGGCAGCAGCAGCGTCGTCAGCATCCGCACCGTGGTCGTCTTGCCGGCGCCGTTGGGGCCGAGGAAGCCGTAGATCTCGCCCTCCTCCACCTGCAGGTCGATGCCCTGTACGGCGAGCACCTCGCCGAACGCGCGCTCCAGCCCTTCGACCACGATCGCCGGCACGGGCTCAGGCCTCCAGCGGCTCGGCGCCCCGCGCGGGCGGCGTCGTCGCCTGCACCCAGCGGCGGCCGTTGGCCCGCTCGATCGCCTCGGCGGCGTCGAGCAGCAGCTCGTCGCGCCCCCAGGCGGCCTGCAGCTGCAGCGCGACCGGCAGGCCCTCGGCGGAGCCGACCGGGACGCTGATCGCCGGGATGCCGGTCAGGTTGGCGATGGCGCCGCCCCGGACGTTGGCTTCGTCGGCGGTGAGCGTGCCGGAGGGCAGCTCGACGACCGGCGCCTCCAGCGGCGGCGCGACCGCCGGAACCGTCGGGCAGGCGAGCACGTCGACCTCCTCGAAGAGGGCGGCGACGGTGCGGCGAGCCGTGGTCCGGATCTGGTGCGACTTGACCGTCGCGATCGCCGGCAGCAGAACTCGGAACTTGAGCAGGCCGCGGGCCAGCGGGCTCAGCTCGGGGTCGAGATTGTTGAGGCGCTCGGGGGTGATGCCGCCGAGGCTCTCGCTGTTGGCGATCAGGATCGTCGCCAAAGTGGCCACGGCGAGCTCGGGGATCTCGACCTCGCGAACCTCGCCGCCGGTCTCGCGGCGCAGATCCTCGATCGCGCGGGCGCAGGCCTCGCGCACGGCGGGGTCGACGTCCTCGCTCACCTCGCCGCGGATCACCCCGATTCGAAGCCCGCTCGCGTCCCCCGCCCGCAGTTCTTCGCCGAAGAGCGCCGAGTCGAGCAGGCGGCAGTCGGCGGCGTCGGCGCAGAGGGCGCCGGAGACGATCGTGGTCGAGACGCCGGCCATGTGGTGCCCGTCCATCGCCGAGCGGCCGAAGGTCGGCTTCAGGCCGGTGAGCCCGCAGTAGGCGGCGGGGTAGCGGATCGAGCCGACCCCGTCGGCGCCGACCGAGCCGGCGACCAGGCGGGCCGCGACCGCGGCGGCGGGACCGCTGGAGGAGCCGCCGGGGCAGCGCTCGGCGTCCCAGGGGTTGCGGGCGGGCCCGTAGACCGAGACGTTGCCGGTGCTGCCGGCGCCGAGCTCGTGCATGTTGCCGACGCCGACGATCACCGCGCCCGCGTCGCGCAGGGCGCGGTAGGGGCCGGACTCGCCCGGCTCGGCCGGGGCCAGCATCTCGGCGGCGCCGAAGCGCTGCGCCCGCCAGGGCAGCGGCCACTCGTCCTTGATCACGATCGGGACCCCGTGCAGGGGGCCGGCCGGGGCGGCGGCGAGCATCTCGCGCGAGCGCTCCGGGAAGGTCTCGACGACGGCGTTGAGGGCGGGGTTGCGCTCCTCGATCCGCGCCAGCGTCGCCTCCAGCAGCTCGGCCGGGTCGACGTCGCCGGCGGCGATCGCCGCCGCCTGCTCCCGCAGCGGGAGATCCAGCCCGGCGCTCATCGCGGCGGCGCCTGGGAGAGGTCGGGGTTCGGCTCGGCGGGCACCTGGCTGGTGTCGAGGGCGATCAGCTCGAGGATCGGCGGCCAGAACAGTTGATAGGCGGCGCCGATCACCGCCAGATCGATCTCGTCGGCCTCGACGCCGAAGGCGGCGAGACCCGCCGGGATGAAGTCGTCTTGGCTGTTCGCGGCCTCCATCGGCGCCGCGAACCCTATCTAGGGGGTGTGCGGGGCACCTGGCCGTGATCGTGCAAGCCGGCCGCCAGGGCAGCATCCCGCCGTCGCGGACGGCAGGATTCGGCCCGCAACTGGGGAACGCCCCCTGTGTTGGCTCAATCGATGCTTCACGCAGAAACGAAATCCACCTTCAGGCGCGTCTGGGCGCTGGTAGCCGCCGCCGGCCTGTTTGCGGCGCTGGTCGCCGTCGTGGCCCCGAACGCCGCCGATTCGGCGCCGCTGCGCGTGGTCGTCCTCGGCCAGACGCCGGAAATGCCCAAGCCTTCCTGCCCGGGCAAAAGCGAAAACGACATTCCGGTCGTCGAATGCCTGGTCGAGGGGCACATCACCGCCTTCCAATCGATCGCCGACGGCGTCGCGCGGCCCTACGAGGCTCCCTTCGAAGGGAAAATCGTCGCCTGGTCGATAACCCTGGCCAAGCCCTCGAAAGCGGAGACGGATACGACCACCGACGAGGTCGGCTTCTTCAACGACTTCTTCGGCGCGCCGTCGCAGGCCCGGATCGGCGTCCTGCGGCCGGTCGAAGGCTCGAAACCGCCGCAGTACAAACTGGTCCGGCAGAGCCCGCTGGAGATCCTCGATCCCTATTTCGGCAGCACCGCGATCTTCGCTCTCGACCATCCGCTGACCGTGCTCAAAGGCCAGGTGGTGGCGCTGACGATCCCGACCTGGGCGCCGATGTTCGCGATCAACGTCGCCGACGAAGAGAACACCTGGCGCGGCAGTCGCCTGCCCGACCACTGCCTCTCGCGGGAGGACATCCAGGGAGGGCACCCCCAGCAGGGCGTGGGCAAAGTCAAGACCTACGGCTGCTACTACTCCGGCGCCCGCCTGCTTTACACGGCGACGCTGGTGAAAAAACCGTAGACGCGCCCTGACCGGCGCATCTCGGCGTCCTCGGTCGCTTGCGTGCAGAGCACGCGGCGCTCCCTGCGTCCTTGACCTGCTTGGTCAGGGCGCGTCTAAGAGTTAGAGCGCTTCTTGACGGAGCCCGCAGTACGGGCAGTCGCTGACGTCCAGCCCGATCAGCTGGTCGCAACGGCGGCAGGCGCGGAGGTTCTCCGGGCTGCGCGGGAGCGAGGAGGCCGAGGGGGCGAGCGGCAGGACCATCCCGACCGGCTCCATCTCCTCGCCGGTCTCGCGATCGACGTAGACGGCACCGGGCTCGGCGTGGGCCAGCGCCTCGCGGCCGGAAGCCCGGGAGCGCATGCGGAAGAGCTGCTTCGAGTTCATCGCCGCGCAGACTAATACCTTGGGCGGCTCCGATGCGTGTTCTTCTCTTCCACGGCTACATGCTGCGCGGCACCGGCAGCAACATCTACAACGTCAACCTGGCGCGGGCGCTGGCCCGGCTGGGTCATGAGGTCCATCTGCTCTGCCAGGACCGCGAGGTCCGGCTGGAGGGGGTGGAGATCCACAACCCCGACATCGGCGGGCTGCTGCCGGTCTACGTGCGCGACCCCTACGAGGGGTTCGAGGTCAAGACCTTCCCCGAGCTGACCGAGGCCGAGCTCGACCGTTACATCGACGCCAACGTCGCCGCCGTGCGCGAGGTCGCCTCCGCCGCGGGCGGGATCGACGTCGCGCTGGCCAACCATCTGGTGATGGGCCCGGCGATCCTCGCCCGCGCCGGCGTCGCGCCCTTCGCGGCCAAGATCCACGGCTCGGCGCTGGAGTACACGGTCAAGCCCCATCCCCGGTTCCTGCCCTACGCCCGCGAGGGGATGGAAGCCGCCAGCGGCGTGCTGATCGGCTCGGCCCACACGGCCGAGTCCCTCTGGGAGACGCTCCCGGACGTCGCCGGGCTGCGCGAGAAGACGCGCCTGGGCCCGCCCGGGGTCGACGTCGAGGAGTTCCGTCCCGGCGTTCCCCGCGAGGAGCTGGTCGCCTTCGTCGGCAAGCTGATCGTCTCCAAGGGCGTCGACCTGCTGCTCGCCGCCTGGCCGCTGGTGCGGGCGGCGCACCCCGGCGCCCGCCTCGAGGTGGCCGGCTTCGGCGCCTATGAGGACGGGCTCCGGCGCCTGCTCGCGGCGTTCGACCGCGGCGATCTCGACGACGCCCGCGAGGTCGCCCGGCGCGGTTGGGGGCTGGAAGGCGGGGAGGAGCGGCCGCTGCCCATCCTCTCAGCCTTCCTCGCCGATCCCCCCGCCGGTTACGCCGAGATGGCGCGGAAGGCAGCGGGGTCGGTCGAGCTCGTCGGCCGGCTCGAGCACAGCGAGGTCGCCTCCTTCTTCCCGCGCGCCGAGGCGATGGTCATGCCCAGCACCTTCCCCGAGGCCTTCGGCATGGTCGCGGTCGAGGCCGCCGCCTGCGGCACGCTGCCCGTCTCCTCGGGCCATTCCGGCATGCTCGAGGTGTCGCGACAGCTGCAGGACTCCCTCCCGGACGAGGTGGGTGAGCTGACCTCGTTCGGGGTCGAGCCGGGCGCGGTGGAGGCGATCGCCGCTCGTCTGAACGCCTGGCTCTCGCTGCCGGAGGCCGACCGGGAGAGCGCCCGCAAGGCGCTGGTCGAGACCGTCGCTCGGCTCTGGAGCTGGGAGGGCGTGGCCCGCGGCGTGCTCGCGGCGGCGGCCGGAGAACTCGAAGATCTGCCCCGTCCAGGCAGCTAGTGCCAAGCGTCACCTGGACCCGCAAAGCCTCCCGCCGCCGCTTCAATAGAATGCCCGCCGCCCCAATGTACGGCCGCCTGCCCATAGTGAAGATGCTGCTGGTGACGATCGCCCTGACGGTGGTCATCTCGGCGGTGATGGTCCCGATCAACTGGAACGGCCAGGGGGCCTCGACCGCCGCGCCGAAGATCGATCACCTGCTCAACGTGATGATCGTCCTCTCGGCCTTCGTCTTCTCGCTGGTGATGGTGATGCTCTTCTACGCGCTTTGGAAATTCAAAGCGAAGCCCGGGGACGAGTCCGACGGCGAGCCGATCCACGGCAACACCCGCCTGGAGATCGCCTGGACCCTGATCCCGACGATCATCGTCCTCTTCGCCGGCGGCTACAGCTGGAAGGTGCTCGACGACATCGAAGAGAAGTCCCCCAACCACATGACGGTCTCGGTCTTCTCGCAGCAGTTCGCCTGGAGCTTCGCCTACCCGGGCAAAGACTACGCCTGGTCGGAGGGAGAGCTGCACGTCCCGGTCGACAAGCAGATCATCTTCAAAATGCACGCCCTCGACGTGATCCACTCCTTCTGGGTGCCCGAGTGGCGGATCAAGAAAGACAACGTGCCGGGGATCACGACCACCGCGACGGTGACGCCGGACAAGGTCGGGACCTACCAGCTCGTCTGCACCGAGCTTTGCGGCTTTGGCCACTCGACGATGCGGGCGACCGTCGTCGTCGAGCCGAGGGCCAAGTTCGACAAATGGGTCGAAGGCCTCGACCAGAAAACCCCGAAACCGCTTCTGGAAGCGGTCGAAGAGTCCACGACCTCCGAGCCGCCGGCACTGGATGCCGGAGGGGCATAATGGGAAAAGCTGATGGTTGACGCGATCAAGAGACCCGGCTGGTGGCGTGGCCTGATTGGGGCCGTCGCCTTCGGCGCCTTCGGATTCGGCCTGGTCATCGCCCTGCGGGCGATCTCCGACCTGCCGCTCTACCAGACCGAGCAGACCGGCTACCCGCACGTGATCGTGCCCGCGATCACCGCTCCGCTGGGCTTCCT
The DNA here is from genome assembly GCA_036374655.1 of Solirubrobacterales bacterium. Taxonomy (GTDB): domain Bacteria; phylum Actinomycetota; class Thermoleophilia; order Solirubrobacterales; family 70-9; genus VAYN01. The sequence continues at coordinate 35,941 of DASUTJ010000052.1, forward strand.
CGCCGGCCTCGGCTGCTTCGACTACTGGCTGCGCTGGGCGGCCGGCATGCCGACGATCCCGGACGACCACTCCCAGCACGGCGCCAAGAGCTGGAAGGACTACTTCAAATTCAACACCGACCACAAGGTGATCGGTGTCCAGTACGTCGTCACCACCTTCATCTTCTTCTTCCTCGGCGGCCTGATGGCGATGCTGATCCGGGCCGAGCTCGCCCAGCCCGGCACCCAGATCGTCGAAGCGGCGACCTACAACAGCCTCTTCTCGACCCACGCGGTGCTGATGATCTTCGTTTTCGTGATCCCGGTCTTCGCCGGGCTCGCGAACTACGTCCTGCCGCTGATGATCGGCGCTCCGGACATGGCCTTCCCGCGCCTCAACGCGCTCAGCTTCTGGATGCTGCCGCTGGCCGGGATCCTCTTCATCTCCAGCTTCCTCGCCCCCGGCGGCGCCTTCGACGCCGGCTGGACCGGCTACGCGCCGCTCTCGACCGGAGCCCCGTTAGGCCAGTCGTTCTTCAACCTCGGAGTCCAGTTCGCCGGTGCCTCGTCGATCGCGACCGCGCTCAACTTCCTGGTCACGATCATCACCATGCGTGCGCCCGGAATGACCTTCTGGCGGATGCCGCTGCTGGTCTGGGCGAACCTCTCGACCTCGCTGCTGGTCGTCGCCGCGACCCCGTTCATCGCCGGCGTCCAGTTCATGGTCCTCTTCGACCGCGCCCTGCACACCAACTTCTTCCAGTTCGCCGGCGGCGGCGACGTGATCAGCTACCAGCACATCTTCTGGTTCTACTCCCACCCGGCGGTCTACATCATGATGTTGCCCGGGTTCGGGATCGTCTCCGAGGTGATCTCGACCCATGCCCGCAAGCCGATCTTCGGCTACCGGCTGATGGCCCTGGCGCTGATCGGCATCGTCGTCCTCAGCTACTCGGTCTGGGCCCACCACATGTTCGTCGCCGGGATGTTCTCCTGGCTGCGGGTGCCGATGATGATCACCACCCTGCTGATCGCGGTGCCGACCGGGATCAAGATCTTCTCCTGGCTGGGAACGCTCTACTTCGGCAAGATCCACACCTATTCGACCGCGATGCTGTTCGCGCTCGCCTTCATCGTGACCTTCACGATCGGCGGGATCTCAGGCGTGATGCTCGGCATGGTGCCGATCGACATCCACGTCTCCGACACCTACTTCATCGTCGCCCACATCCACTTCGTCCTCTTCGGCGGCTCGGTGTTCACGATCTTCGCCGGCGTCTACCACTGGTTCCCGAAGATGACGGGCCGGATGTACGACGAGAAACTCGGCCGCGTGCACTTCTGGGGCACCCTGGTCGGCACCTGGGGCACCTTCATCCCGATGCACTGGGTGGGCATGGACGGGATGCCGCGCCGCGTCGCCGACTACGCCGAACAGTTCGGCAACTGGAACCTGCTGATCAGCGTCTTCGCCTTCTGGCTCGGCGCCGTGCAGCTGGTCTTCGTCTACAACATGGTCGTCAGCTGGCGCTACGGGCCGAAGGCCGGCGCCAACCCCTGGCGCGCCAACTCGATCGAGTGGCAGGTCTCCTCGCCGCCGCCGATCTTCAACTTCGACGAGATTCCGCGGGTCGTCGGCGGTCCCTACGAGTTCGGGATCCCGGGTGCGAAACACGCGATCATGGCCGGCGAAGCCACCACCGAGGGCACCGAGGTGCCCGCCGGTGAGAAGAGCACGGTGGGAACCGGCTGATGAGCGCTGATCCCGTCGAGGACCGCAAGCCGCTGCTGGTCTTCCTCAACGAGGTTGCCGGCGGCCGTAAGCTGCTGCAGGCGGTGCGCGATCGCCAGGACCAGGTGTCCGGCGTGGTCGTCGCCGCGCCGCAGAACCAGCCTTCGGTCGGTCAGCTGATCGACTCCGACGAGATCCGCGAGGCCGCCCGCGCCCGGGTCGAGGTGACGATGGCGCTGCTCTCCGAGTTCGGAATCGAATCGGTGGGCGAGGTGATGGACCCGGAGCCGTCACTGGCCCTGGACGACGCGGTCCGGGCGCACCGTCCGGGCGAGGTCCTGCTCTCCTGTCTCCATGACACCCGCTTCGGCTTCATGCGCCGCGACCTGGTCGAGTGGGTTCGGGATCGAGTCGAACCCGAGGTGAAGTTGACCCACATCCCGGTGCGGATCGAAGACGACGCGATCCGTTGGGACCTCAACCACACCCTGGTGGTCGCGACCAAGACCGTCGCCGCCCCCGACCTGGTGGCCAGGATGAAGGACCGGGCGGGGATCAGACCGCACCGCTTCACGATCATCTGCCCGCGGGCGGAGGACGTCAGCGAGCCGCAGGTCGTCAGGGACCTCGCCTCGACTCTGGCCGAGCTCTACCGGGCAGAGATCGACGCCACCGGCCAGCCGATGAGCCCCGACCCCTTCCTCGCCGTCAAGAACGCGATCGAGCACTACCGGATCGACGACATCCTCATCTCCACCTTCGCGGGCGAGCGCTCGCAGTGGCTCGAGGACGACCTGATCGGCCGGGTGCGGGAGATCACCGACAAGTCCGTCGAGCACATCGAGGTCGGCCGGAACGCGACCGCCGTCGCCGCCGCCGTCGCCGAGGGGGAGGAGGGCTGATGGAGAGCGCGACCGTAGCCGTCGGTCACGATCACGCCGATCACCACCACGGCCCGCCGGAGGCCAACGAGAGCTCGCGCATCGACCGTCAGACGCTGGGCATCCTGCTCTTCATCGTCTCCGAGGTCATGCTGTTCGGGGCGTTCTTCGCCTCCTACTTCTTCCTCCGCGTCGTCGTCGACCCCTCCAGCTGGCCTCCGGAGCCCTTCGAGCTGCCGAAGGCGGTGGCGGGGATGAACACCGCGATCCTGATCTCCTCGAGCTTCACGATCCACTACGCGCTGGAGTCGATCCGCCGCGGCAACCGCGCCGGCCTGAAACTCGGCCTGGTCGCCACCTGGCTGCTCGGCGCGACCTTCCTCTTCATCCAGATCAACGAGTACGTGCACCTCGGGTTCAGCGCCCGCGACCTCGGGTTCGGCTCGATCTTCTACAGCCTTACCGGCCTCCACGGAGCCCACGTCTTCGTCGGCCTGATGCTGCTCTCGTTCGCGACGATCCGCGCCTTCCGCGGCCACTTCGGCCCCGCCGAGAAGGACCACCTCGGTGTCGAGGTGCCAGGCATCTACTGGCACTTCGTCGACATCATGTGGATCGTGGTGTACGTCACCGTCTACATCCTCTAGCTGGCTGGGCAGGGAGGCGGATGAGGCTCAACGAGGCCGCCGTCTTCAAATGGGTCGTGATCGTCGGGGCGGCTGGTGCCTTGGTGGTTGCGGTGACGCTGCTTACGCGGCCGCTGGTGGGATCTCTGCTGGGCTTGGCGATCGTGATCGCCGGCTGCATCTACGGATACCGGTGGGCGGCACAGAAGCGTCGCGAAGTTGGCTCTAAGATGTAACCTGGGTAGACAAAATGTTGCATGTTGCCTTGTAGTCTGGCAGCATGCAGACGATGACCAGGGAGAGCTGGACCGACGAGCGCCTTGACGAATTTGGGAAGCGGATCGATGAACGCTTCGACCGGGTCGATGAAAAATTTGCTGAGGCCGACAAACGCATAGATGCGGTACGAAGCGAGATGAAAGAGGGCTTCGAGCAGGTCGACAAACGCCTGGAGAGGCTCGCTGACGGCGTCGAAACTCTCGGGCGAGCGATGATCTTCGGCGCAATCGCGATGTCCTCGGCGATCATTGCTGGCTTCGGCGCTCTCGCAACGCAGGTTTAGCACGGGGCATTAACTCCAGGCAGGCCAGCGTCAAGGCGATCGGGACCGTCGCCGGGGTCTGGTCGACGAAGAAGAAGAGCAGGTCGAAGGCGGGGCAGATCACGGCGGCCAGGGCGGCGCCCTGCAGCTGCAGGCGACGGTCGGAGGCGAGAAGGGCTCCGAGGGTCGCAGCGACGAAGAGGTCGCCGAAGCCCATCACCGCCGAGCCGAACGAGGCGAACTGGAGGCGGGGGAGGTCGGCGGCCGGGGCGGCGGCGTTGAGGGTCGCGTTGGGCTCCTGCAGGAGGTTGGAGGCGATCAGGTAGGCGTCGACCGCGGCCATCACGTAGATCCCCAGCTTCAGCCAGCGCGGCGGGACGACGCAGGCCACGAGCCAGCCGAGGCTGACGCAGGCCAGGGCGGAGAGGGCGAGGGCCGCGGTCTCGCCGCTCAGCGCCCCCTCGGCTGCCCAGGCGATCGCGAAGAGGGGAACGACCCCGAGGGCCCATGGCGGTCGTCCGCCGCGGAGGAGCCAGCCCAGCGCAGCAGCCGCCAGCGGCGGCACCGCCACCAGCGCCAGGTAGGTGAGGAATCTGGCGCTGGCCGATTCGAGCGCGATCGCGCTGACCACGACGACGATCGAAAGCGGCAGCACCAGAGCCCACCAGCGGCTCCT
>DASUTJ010000053.1:0-13422 GCA_036374655.1 Solirubrobacterales bacterium
TGGCCGAGGAGGGCCGGGCGATCCTGCAGCCCCACCTCTCCGACCGGCTCCAGTTCCAGCCCACCATGCTCGACGCCGCCCGCACCGCCGTGGCACTGGCAAAGGACTGAGGCCCACCCATGAGCATCTTCGTCGACGAGAGCACCAAGGTGATCGTCCAGGGCCTGACGGGTGGCCAGGGCCGCTTCCACGGCCTGCGCAACCGGGACTACGGCACCAAGATCGTGGCCGGGGTGACGCCGGGCAAGGGCGGCCAGGACGTCGAGGGCACGCCGGTCTTCGACACGATCAAGGAGGCCGTTACCGAGGCCGGCGCGAACACCTCGATGATCTTCGTCCCCGCGCGGTTCGCCGCCGCCTCCATCGACGAGGCGATCGACGCCGGCATCGAGACGGTGATCGCGATCACCGAGGGGATCCCCGTCCACGACATGCTCAAGACGTACTGGAAGGCCAAGGAGGCCGGCGTCCGGCTGATCGGCCCCAACTGCCCCGGCGTGCTCTCGCCCGGCAAGGCCAACGTCGGGATCATCCCGGCCCAGTTCTTCGACCCCGGCCCGATCGGCGTCGTCTCCAAGAGCGGCACCCTGACCTACCAGATCGGCAACGAGCTGAAGCAGGCCGGGACCGGCAACTCCTCGATCGTCGGCATCGGCGGCGACCCGATCGTCGGCTCCGACTTCATCGACATCCTCAAGCTCTACGAGGCCGACCCCGACACCGAGCTGATCGTGATGGTCGGCGAGATCGGCGGCGACGCCGAGGAGCGGGCGGCCGAGTTCATCGCCGCCGAGGTCTCCAAGCCGGTGGTCGCCTACATCGCCGGCTTCACCGCGCCTCCGGGCAAGCAGATGGGCCACGCTGGGGCGATCATCTCCGGCTCCTCGGGCACCGCCCAGGCGAAGAAAGACGCGCTCGAAGCCAAGGGCGTGCGGGTCGGCGAAAGCCCGACCGAGACGGCGGCGATCGCCGCCGAGATGCTGCGCGGCCTCTAGGCGGTCAGTAGCTGCCGAATCTCGGCGGCGAGCTGATCCGGTTCGCGGTCGAGACGGCGATGGGTGACGCGGATCGTGCGGTAGCCGGCGATCAGCAGCTTCGGGTCACGGGCGCGGTCGCGCTCGAATGCGGCTCGGTGGCCGTGGTGTTCCCAGCTGTCGAGCTCGACGATGAGCTTCGCGGCGGGCCAGAGGGCGTCGACCTCATGACCGAGGACGTGGACGTTCTGGACCGGCGCGGGAAGCGTGTACGCCCGGACGAATTCCGAGAAACGGGTCTCCAGCGGCGATCGCCCTTCGGCCGGTGCGCCCAGCTCCGCGAGCAGTCGCCGTACGGGCTTCAGCGCTCGGCGCCCGCGACCCCGCTCGCAGACCTCCTCAAGCTCGCGTAGCCGCAGCAGATTCAGGCGATCGGCCGTCTCCGCCGCCTTCTTCAGGTCATCGAATGGCACGACTTCTGCCAGGTCGAACAGCGTGCGGGCGACTGTCGTCACTGGGAGACCCTCGTGTGAAGTCGCTTCCTCTGATCGCAGCTTGCAGCGGTGGAGCCAAATGCCCGGCCGTCGCCCAGTTCCCTGCCAGCCAAGGAAAGCGTTTACGTGGACGGGCCCCGCCCTACGGCGCCGAAGCCCCCAGAGCACGGCGGCGGAGCGGTGACTCAGGACCGTGCCGGGTCCGTACGCGAGGACAGCTGCCCACCAGCGCCCCTTCCCGGACAGTCTCGAATGGCCGACGGAGTAGACGTCTCGATGCAACGCCCCAAATCGACCCTCCGCCAAGCGTCGCTCAATCCAGCGAACCCCGAACCCCAGCTCGAGCAACTGCCGATGCGACACCGCACCGTGCTGCCGGGTCGCAAGCACTCGCAACTCCCGCTCCAGCTGGACGTGTCTGAGTTTTCCCGACATATACGTGGGTCAAGCTCAGACACCTCTGGATTCGCCCCCCTCGGGCGCCTGGAATTGGCGCAACGGCCGGGGATCGCGGGACGGGGCGCGTTGCTAGGGTCGAGTGCCCATGGCAGGCGACATGATTTCTTTTGCCCGCGGCGCTCCGAGCGCCGACATCCTTCCCCATGAGCAGGTGCGGGAGGCGGCGGCGCGGGCGCTCGCCTCGGACTGGGAAACGGCGCTCTCCTACGGCGTCGGAATCGGCCATCCCGGCCTTTGCCAGTGGGTGGCGGAGCGGCATGGGGACCTGGATCCCGCCCAGGTGATGATCGCCAACGGCTCGCTGGAGGCGGGGGCGATGCTCTTCCAGCATCTGCTCGGCCCTGGCGACCGGGTCGTCGTCGAGCAACCGACCTACGACCGCACGCTGCTGCTCCTGCAGCAGATCGGAGTCGAGCTGGTGCCGGTCTCGCTGGAGGCCGACGGCGTCAACCTCGGCGAGCTGGAAGCGGCTCTCGTCCAGGGGCCGATCAAGTTCGCCCACATCATTCCCAACGCCCATAACCCCGCGGGCTGCACGCTCTCGCTCGAGAAGCGCCAGCGCCTGGTCGAGCTCGCCGCCGAGCACGACTTTTGGATCTTCGAGGACGATCCCTACCGCGAGCTGCCCTTCGAGGGCGAGCCGCTGCAGACGATGCTCTCGATGGACGAGGCCGGCAAGGTCGTCCACGCCTCCTCGTTCTCGAAGACGGTCAGCCCCGGCGTCCGCGTCGGCTACCTCGCCGGGCCGGCCGAGGAGATCAAGAAGCTGGCGAAAAAGGCCAACGAGACCTATATCTCGCCGAACATGCTGGCCGAGTCGATCGTCCTCGAGCTCTGCCGCAGCGGCGAGCTCGACCGCAACATCGAGTTCGTCAAGGGCGAGCTGAAGGCGCGCTGCGCCGCGCTTGTCGCGGCTCTCCGCGAGCAGATCCCCGAGGCCGAGTTCGTCGTCCCCGACGGCGGCTACTTCCTCTGGCTTGACCTCGCCGAGGGGACCGACAGCGCCGCGCTGCTGGCCGAGGCCAAAGGCGAGGGCGTCTCCTTCGTCGCCGGTCCCGACTTCATGATCGCCGGCGGCGAGAACAGTCTCCGCCTCTCCTTCGCTCCGGTGCCGGCCGATCGTGCCGCCGAGGGTGTGCGCCGGATCGCCGCCGCGCTCGAGCGCCTGCGCGCCGGTTCTCCCGCTTAAGGCCATCTGACACGGCGCATAGCTGCGTCCTCAGTCGCTCGTGTGCAGAGCACACCACGCTCCCTGCGTCCTTGCTCTGCTTGGTCAGATGGCCTTAAGGCCGGCAAGGTGCTCGACCAACTCGATATCGAGTCCCGCGACGACCGCATCGGTGAGGTCTTCGAGCGCTTGGTCGAGCGAGCCGGCGGGGTCGGTGCCGAATAGCGCCGCGAGAATCTCGGGCTGCTCGAAGATCCCGTGGGGTGCGATACCGAGCACCGGCCCCGCGGCCCAGCCGAGTCCGGGTTCGAGCGCCTCGCTCGCCCCCTCGGCGCCGGTCCGCCCGTGGCGGATCTCGTAGCCGTCGAACGGCTGGCCGGCCAAGGCCGCCCAGGGTCCGTCGAGGGACGGTGAGAAGCGGGTCAGGACGCGGTTCGTCAGCTTCTCGGCATCGAAGGTCGTGACCAGCGGCAGGAACCCGAGCCCCTCGGCGCTGCCGTCGACCCCCGCCGGGTCGCGCAGCTCGCGGCCGAGCATCTGCATGCCGCCGCAGATCCCGAGCAGGCGACCGCCCCGGGCGACGTGCTCGCGCAGTGTGGGCTCGAAGCCCTGCTCCCGCAGCCAGCGCAGGTCGGCGGCGACGTGTTTCGAGCCGGGCAGAACCAGCAGCTCGGCCTCGCGCAGCTCCCCGGGCGAGCAGCAGAAGCGCAGGTCCGCCACCGCCTCCAGCGGCTTCAGCTCGTCGAGGTTGGAAGCGGTCGGGTAGAGGACGACGTCCACCCTTGGTTGCCCCGCCGCGGGTGCGGCCGGCCTGGCGACGCCGTCCTCGTCGGGTAGGTCGTGGCGGAGCCACGGAACGACGCCGGCGACCGGAACGCCGGTCAGCTCCCGCAGCCGTTCCGGAGCCGGGGGAAGCAGGGCCGGATCGCCGCGGAACTTGTTGAGGACGAAGCCGCCGATTCGCTCCCGCTGCGCCGGCTCCATCAGCGCCCAGGTCCCGTAGAGGTGGGCGAAGGCGCCGCCGCGGTCGATGTCGCAGACCATCAGCACGCTCGCGTCGGCCGCCTCGGCGGCGCGCAGGTTGGTCATGTCGCACTCGGCTAGGTTGATCTCGGCCGGACTGCCCGCCCCCTCGAGGACGACCAGCTCGTACTCGTCGAGCAGCGAGCGCAGCGACTCCGCCACTGCCGGCCAGAGCAGGTCCGCCCGCTCGCGCCACGGCACCGCGCTCAGCTCCGGGTCGGCGACGCCGTGGAGGACGACCTGGCTGCGGGTCTCAGCCTCGGGCTTCAGCAGCACCGGGTTCATCCGCACTTCCGGCTCGACCCGGGCGGCGAGCGCCTGCAGGTACTGCGCGGTGCCGATCTCGCCGCCGGCGACCACGCGGGCGTTGTTGGACATGTTCTGCGCCTTGAACGGCGCCACCCGCACTCCCCGGCGGGCGAAGTGGCGGCAGAGAGCGGTCGCGACAAGGCTCTTGCCGGCCCAGCTCGAGGTCCCCTGGACCATCAGGGCGTTCACCCGGGTCACGTTAGCCGTCGTGCGGAGGCGGCGCCGCGGCGCTGCGCAGCGCGCCCGCCGAGGCGACGACGACCAGCCCGATCGCCACGACTTCGATCGCCTCCAGGCCCTGGGAGAGGGCGAGGAAGCCGATCGCCGCCGCAACCGCCGGCTCCAGGCTCATCAGCACGCCGAAGACCGCCCGCGGCAGCCGCCGCAGCGCCTCGATCTCGAAGGAGTAGGGGATCGCGGTGCTGAGCACGCCGACCGCGGCGCCGGCGGCGAGCACGGCGGGGTGGAGGATCTCGGCACCGCCCTGGGCGATCCCCAGCGGCGCCACCAGCACGGCCGAGAGGACCGCCGCCATCGTCGCCCCGCCGACGCCCGGCGCCAGTGCCCCGACCCGGTCGCTGAGGACGATGTAGGCGCCCCAGAAGAAGCCGGCGGTCAGCGCCAGGGCGACGCCCAGCGCGTCGACTCCCTCGCCGCCCCCGACGTCGGAGAGGAGGACGATCCCGGCCGCCGCGAGCACCACCCAGACCACGTCGCGCGGGCGGCGCGAGCCGGCGATCGCGACCCCGAGCGGGCCGACGAACTCGAGCGTGACCGCGATCCCCAGCGGCAACCGCTCCAGCGCCGCGTAGAAGAAGAGGTTGACGCAGGCGACCGCCACTGCCAGCAGGAGGACGTCGCGGTGCGGCCACTCGCGAGCCCGCAGCGGCGCCCCGCGGGTCAGCGCCACCAGCGCCAGGGCGCCGAAGGCGGCGCGGAGGAAGACCGCGCCCGCCGTCCCGACCTCGTCGAAGAGGCTGGTGGCCAGGGCCGACCCGCACTGGACCGAGACGATCGAGGCCAGCACCAGCAGCGCCGCGCTGCGCGCCCGGTCTTCTGCTCCTGCCGTCGAGGTCGCCATCGGCGGATTCTGATCCACCGCTCCGGCCTCCCCGTAGCTGGGGACATGGAAACGAACCAGGAGGCGAATCGAGATGGCTGAGATCAAGGACCTGGCGGGACCGCAGTCGCGGCGCCGCTTCCTCGCGGTCGGCGGCGGCTCGGCCGGGCTGGCGGCCTTCCTCGCCGCCTGCGGCGACGACAGCGGCACGACCATGACCACCGACTCGATGGGCTCCGGCGGCACCTCCGAAACCGCCCAGTTCGGCAAGGGCGACGTCGGGATCCTCAACTACGCCCTCACCCTCGAGTACCTGGAGACCGCCTTCTACGCCGACGTCGTCAAGAGCGGCCTCTTCAAGGGCGCCGACCTGGAGACGATCCGCAAGTTCGGCCAGGAGGAGGCCGAACACGTGCAGGCGCTGACCCAGGCGGTGAAGAGCCTCGGCGGCAAACCGGCGCCGGAACCGAAAGCCGAATTCCCGCTGAAGAGCGCCAAGTCGGTGCTGGAACTGGCGGGGACGGTGGAGAACCTCGGCGCCGCCGCCTACCTCGGCCAGGCGGCGAACATCCAGAGCCCGGAAGTGCTCGCCTCGGCCCTCGCCATCCACAGCGTCGAGGGCCGCCACGCCGCCGTCCTCAACACCCTGCTGGGCGAGTCGATCACCCCCGACGGCGCCTTCGCCAAGCCCGCCGACGTGAAGACCGTTCTCAAATCAGTCGAACCGTTCATCGTCGGCTGAGGCCGTCGCAAGCAAAGGAGATGAGCATGAGCAACGAGCAAGTCGCACATCCAGAGCTCGCCGCCGTCCAGATCGACGAGGACAGCGGAGACCTCTCGCGCAGCGACGTGCTGCTGAAGGGCGCGCTTGCGGTCGGCGCCATCTACGGCACCTCGATGGTCGGCCCCTACGTCCGCCGCGCCCTGGCGGCGTCGGGCGGCAGCGACGTCGACATCCTCAACTTCGCCCTCACCCTCGAGTACCTGGAGGCGAAGTTCTACGCCGAAGCGAAGATGCGGGCGAAGCCGAGCGGGGAACTGAAGGGCCTCGTCGACCTGATCGCCTCCGACGAGCAGCAGCACGTCGAAGCGCTGGCGGCGACGGTGAAGAAACTCGGCGGCAAGCCGGTGATGGAGCCGAAGTTCGACTTCCCCTACAGCAACACCGCCGGCTTCCTCAAACTCGCCCAGACCTTCGAGGACACCGGGGTCAGCGCCTACAACGGCGCCGGCCCGATGATCAAGTCGAAGGAAGTGCTGGCGGCGGCCGGCGGGATCGTCCAGGTCGAGGCGCGGCACGCGGCCGCGATCCGGCTGCAGACCGGCGCCGAACCGGCTCCGGTCGCCTTCGATCCGCCGCTCGACGAAAAGCAGGTGCTTAAAGCCGTCGAACCCTTCATCGTGTAGGTCCATGGCGGTACGTAGAGAGAAGGCGGAGCGACTGGCCGACGAGGAGCTGATGCCCCTCGTCGGTCGCAAGGACCCCGAGGCCTTCGAGGTTCTCTACGACCGCCACGGCGGCGCCGCCTACTCGCTCGCCTACCGGATCGTCGGCGACCGGGCCGCGGCCGAGGAAGTGACCCAGGAGGCGTTCATCTCGGTCTGGCGCAGCGGCGCCCGCTTCGACTCGACCCGCGGCAGCGTCCGCTCCTGGCTGCTCAGCGTCGTCCGCAACCGGGCGATCGACTTCCTCCGCAGCCGCGCCGGCAAAGCGCCGAAACTGGACTTCGACGACGAGACGGCGCTGGAGCAGCGGCCGGCGACGGAGATGACCGAGGACGAGGCGCTGCGGCGCGAGACCGCGGCCGAGCTGCGCGGGGCGCTCGCCGAGCTGCCCGGCGAGCAGTCGAAGGTGATCGAGCTGGCCTACTTCGGCGGCTTCAGCCACTCGGAGATCGCCCGCATCCTCGGGCTGCCGATGGGGACCGTGAAGGGACGGATGCGGCTCGGCTTGGAGAAGATTCGAGGGCGGCTCGCGGAGGGACTGGCATGACCGACTCAGATCACAAGCGCTGGAGCGAGGACCTCGCCGCCTACATGCTCGGCGCGCTGGATCCGGATGAGGTGGCGGACTTCGAGCGCCACCTCGATGGTTGCGAACGCTGCCGCGAGGAGATGCGCTGGTTCGAGCCGGCGTTGCAGACGCTGCCGGAGTCGGTCGAGCGCCAGGAGCCGTCGCCCTCCCTGAGGGCGAACCTGATGGCCGAGGTGCGAGAGGACGTACGCGGGGCGGAGAGCCGGTCGGCCCCTGAGCGGTCGTGGCGGCAATGGATTCTGAAGCCGGCGATGGGCTTCGCCGTCGTCGCCCTGCTGGTCGCGGGCGTGGTCGGCTACGAGGTCGGTCGCGATGGCGGCGACGAGGGGGGCGGCGCCAGCACCGTCGTCCGGGAGATCAACGGGATGACGGTGAAGATGATCCAGGAAGGTGAGGGCGGCAGGCTGGAGCTGGCCGGCGTTCCCCAGCCCCCCGAGGACAAGGTCTTCGAGGCTTGGGTGGAACGCGACGGCGAAGTCGAAGCGGTCCCGGCGCTGATCGTCCCCGACCGCCACGGCCACGCCGAGACGACGATCGCCGACATGGAAGGCGTGGAGGCGGTGATGGTCACCGTGGAGCCGCGCGGCGGCAGCGAGACGCCCACCGGCAAGATCGTGATGGAAATGGCGGTCCCGCAGTAGCGGGACGCGCTAGCGGCCGTAACGGTCGCTCGAGAGCACCAGCTGCTCGGGGATCGCCGCCCGCGGCGCCGGCGCCGGGTCGGCGCGGACCGAGACGGTCTCGGCGACGCTGCGGCTGACCTCGTGGTTGCCGTCGGCGGAAGCGATCACGACGCGCTCGTCGTCGCTGGTCTCGACCTTGCCCTCCAGGCCCGGGTCGAGCCCGGCGGCCTTCAGGTAGTGCAGCAGCTCCTCGGCCTCGTTCTCGAAGCGCAGGACGACGACGTCGGCGCCGACCTCGACGTCGGCCAGCAGCGAGCCGGTCTCGCGCACGCCCTCGACGATCGGGTGGCCGTGGGGGCAGGTGGTGGCGTCGCCGATTGCCGCCCGCATCCGCTCCTCCAGCACCGGGCTCATCGCGTGCTCGATCCGCTCCGCCTCCTCGTGGACCTCGTCCCAGGGGATGCCGAGGACGTCGGTGAGGAAGCGCTCGATCATCCGGTGGCGGCGGACGATGTAGCTGGCGTGCTCGCGACCGGACTCGGTGAAGGCAAGCGTTTTGTCCGCGTTGCGCTCGACGTAGCCGTCGTCGATCAGGCGGCCGATCATCTCGTGCACGGTCGGCGGCGAGAGCTGCATCGCGCGGGCGATGTTGGCGCCGGTCATCGGCAGCCCGGCCTCCTCCAGCCAGAACATGATCTCGAGGTACTCCTGCTCCGCGACCGTCGCGTTCTCAGACGACACAAGCTCTCCTTTAGCGGCGTTCCATCAGCGAGGAGACGACCGCCTCGTAGAAGCCGTCGCCCATGCTGCTTTCAGTAACGGTGACATTGTCCCAATTCGGCAGCGCGGCCCGCAAACCGGCGTCGTGCTCGGGACCGTTGGCGACGAGGAAGAAGCGGCCGACCGCGGCGGCGACCTCGAGGTCCTCGATCGAGTCGCCGACGGCGATGCACTCGCGCGGGTCGTAGCCCCGGGCGCGGGCGTGGCCGGCGACCGCCGCCGCCTTGCTGACCTGCCTGGGGACCAGGTGGTAGGCGTGGGTGCGGCCCTCGACGGTCGGCATCGGGCGGCCGATCGCGCCGTTGTCGAGCAGGCGCAGGTCCTCGTCGCCGCGCTCGTGCAGCAGGGCGTTGGCCTCCTCGACGTCGACCTTGCCGCGGAAGAGGTGGGAGAGGACGCGGCCGTGGTGCCAGGGCGAGTGGTACTCCAACCGCCCTTCAAAGTGCTCGAACAGCAGCTTCGGGATGCCGCGCTGCTCGATCTGCTCGTAGATCGTGCCGTCTCCGTCGGGCGCCATCTCGCCGGTCATCAGCGTCGTCTCGCCATCGATCGCGAAGGCGCAGCCGGCCTCGTAGATGTATGAGGTCTGGCCCATCAGGCGCGCCGCCTCGTGCACCTGGGGCTCGCGACGGCCGGACATGATCACCACCTCGGCACCGGCCCGGTGGCAGGCCTCCAGCGCCCGCGCCTGCGCCAGGCTGAAGCCGCCCTCGGCGTCGCGGAAGAGTGAGCTGCCCTTCCCGAGCAGGGTCCCGTCGAGGTCGGTGTAGACGCAGCGGAGCGGCATCGGCGCGGTCGCTACCGTAGCGGGGAATGGCGTGGAGGCTGGCTGACCGGACCCTCGACCTGGCGCGGCCGATCGCCGCCGGGATCGTCAACGTCACCGTCGACTCGATGTTCGAGGGAGCCCGCAGCGGCACGCCAGAGCAGGCCGTCGCCGACGGACTGGCCCTGGTCGAGGCGGGCTTCGAGATGCTCGACGTCGGCGCGGTGGCGGCGAAGGCCGGCCCGCCGGTCGCGGCGGAGGAGGAGGCGGCGGCGCTGGTCCCGGCGGTAGAGGGTCTGGTGGCTAACGCACCGGTCTCCAAAACCGGCGATTCCGTCCCGCTCTCCGCCGACACGTTTTCGGTCGAGGTGGCGCGGCGGGCGTTGGCGGCGGGCGCCTCCGTCGTCAACGACATCTCAGGCGGCTGCGAGGAGATGTTCGAGCTGGTTGCCGAGACGGGCTGCGGCTACGTCCTCATGCACATCGAGGGGCCGCCGCGGGTCGACCGGCCCTGGCGCGACTACGGCGACGTCGTCGACCATCTGCGCGCCTGGTTCGAGGGGAGAGTCGAGCTGGCTCGCGACTTAGGGGTCTCAGAGAAGCAGATCGCCATAGACCCCGGACTCGACTTCGACCTCAGCCCCGAGCAGGACCTGGAGATCCTGCGGCGGCTCGGCGAGCTGCGCGCGCTCGGGCTGCCGCTCTACGTCTCGCTCTCGCGCAAGGACTTCATCGGCGCTGTGCTGGCCGGCTCCTGGGAGGAGCGGCTGCCGCCGACCGAGCGCGAGTGGGGGACGTTGGCGGCGGTGACGCTCGCGGTCCGCGAGGGCGCCGACGTCCTCCGCATCCACGACCGCTCTTCGTTGCAGGCGATGCGGGTGGCGGCCGAGATCGTGGGCCCGGCCTGATGGCGCGCGGCGGGAGTCTGCTCGCATCGGATTGGGCCATCGCGATCGATCCCGCGCGCCGCGACGGCCGCATCGTCGCCCAGTCCTCCGAAGAGGAGCGGCGCTCGCGGCAGGCGCCGCTGCCGGCCGAGCTCGACCAGGGTCTGGCGGACGCCCTCGGACGGGTCGGAATCGACTCGCTCTACACCCACCAGCTGCGCGCCTTCGAGCTCGCCGCCGAGTCCAACCTCGTGATCACCAGCGGCACCGCCTCGGGCAAGAGCCTCGCCTTCAACCTGCCTGTGCTGAACGGCATCGCCGCGCGGCCGAAAGACCGGGCGCTCTACCTCTACCCGACCAAGGCGCTGGCGCAGGACCAGGCCCGCGCCCTCGCCCGGCTGCGCCCGCCCGGTCTGCGCGAGGCGATCTACGACGGCGACACGCCGCGCGAGGAGCGGCCCGCGATCCGGCGCCGCAACAACCTCGTCCTCACCAACCCGGACATGCTGCACGTCGCGATCCTCCCCAACCACAAGAGCTGGGGAGACTTCCTCGCCAACCTCGAGTGGGTGGTGGTCGACGAGGCCCACACCTACCGGGGCGTCTTCGGCTCCCACGTCGCCAACGTGCTGCGGCGGCTGCGGCGGCTGGCCCGCGCCTACGGCTCGGAGCCGCGCTTCCTGCTCGCCTCGGCGACGATCGCCAACCCGGTCGAGCTGGCCGAGCGGCTGGTCGGGACGCCGTTCGAGCTGGTCGACGACGACGGCGCCCCGCGCGCCGGCCGCGAGATCGCGATGTGGAACCCGCCGCTGCTCGACGAGCGCACCGGCACCCGGCGCTCGGCCCTCTCCGAGGCCGCCGACCTGCTCGCCGAGCTGGTCAGCCACGGCGTGCGCACCATCTGCTTCCTCAAAAGCCGGCGCGGGATCGAGCTGATCCAGCGCTTCGCCCGCGAAAACCTCGAGCGCCGCGGCAAGCCGGAGCTGGCGAAGCGGATCGCCCCCTACCGCGGCGGCTACACGCCGCAGCAGCGGCGCGAGATCGAGGCGCGGCTCTCCGGCGGCGACCTGCTCGCGGTCGTCGCCACCGATGCGCTGGAGCTGGGGATCGACGTCGGCGAGCTCGACGCGGCGATCTGCGTCACCTTCCCAGGCACCGTCGCCAGCCTGCGGCAGATGTGGGGCCGGGCGGGCCGCCGCCGCCGCGGCCTCGCCGTCTACGTCGCCGGCCAGGACGCGCTCGACCAGTTCTTCTGCCGCCACCCGGAGGAGTTCCTCGGGAGGCCGGTCGAGGCGGCGATCCTCGACCACGCCAACGAGCAGATCGCCGCCCGTCACCTGATCGCCGCCGCCTACGAGCTGCCGCTGACCGACGAGGACGACGAGGTCTTCGGGGACGATTGGCGCGAGCGGGCCGAGCGGCTGGTCGAAGCCGGGGAGCTGCGCGGTGTCGCCGGCAAGCTGATGCCGCGGCGCAGCGAGTTCGTCGCCAACCGGATCCCCCTGCGCTCGGCCTCGGCCGACTCGGTCGCGGTGATCGAGCGGGACTCGGGGGAGATGCTGGGCGTGGTCGAGGCCGAGCGCGCCTTCACCACGGTCCACCCCGGCGCCGTCTACCTGCACCTCGGCCGCTCCTACGAGGTCGACCGGCTCGACATCCAGGAGCGCCGCGCGGTCGTCTCCGCCTTCGACGGCGACTGGTACACGCGGCCGAAAAAGGAGACCGAGATCTACATCGAGCGCACCCACGAGCAGCGCGAGGTGGCCGGCGTGCAGCTCAACTTCGGCGAGGTCTCGGTGACGGAGCAGGTGATCGCCTTCCAGCGCGTCTCGGTCTCCGACCAGGAGCCGATCGACATCGTCGCCCTCGAGCTGCCCGAGCAGAACTTCGTCACCCAGGCGCTCTGGTACGTGCTGCCGGACCGCCTGGCCGGGGCGCTGCCGACCGAGGCGCTGCTCGGCTCCCTGCACGCGACCGAGCACAGCCAGATCGCCGTCCTGCCGCTGATCGCGATGTGCGATCGCTGGGACATCGGCGGCCTCTCGACCAACGTCCACTTCCAGACCGGCCGATCGACGATCTTCATCTACGACGGGCACCCAGGAGGGGTGGGGATCACCAAGCGCGGCTACGAGGAGTTCGAGCGCCTGCTGGGCGACGCCGAGCGGCTGATCGCCGAGTGCCCCTGCGAGTCCGGCTGCCCCTCCTGCGTGCAGAGCCCGAAGTGCGGCAACCTCAACGAACCGCTGCACAAGGCGGGCGCCCTGGAGTTGATGGGACTGATGCGGGGTCAGATCTAGCCGCTGGGCCAGAGCTCCCGCAGGGCGAGGATCGCGAAGGCGTGCGACCAGGCCAGTGGGGTGGTCGAGCGGGGGACGCCGGTCTGGGCGTCGACGCGCTCGGGGAGGTCGCCGGCGGGGGTCGAGGCGCGCCGCAGCGCCTGCATCAGCCGCAGCGCCTGGCGGCGCTCGCCGAGGGCGGCAAGCGACCAGGCGGTCCAGGCCGTCGGGGCGGACCATGGGTCCTCGCCCCCGGGCCAGCCTTCCCCGGGGGTGATCCCGTAGGCGGTCGCTTGAGACACGAGGCGGTTCAGCGTGGCGCGGACCGCCGGGTAAAGGCGGGGCCGAGGGAACGGGCGAACGGCCCAGGCGGCCGCCGAGTCCAGGCCCGAATCCGGATCTCCCTCCTCCCGCACCGGACCACGCCCCGAGGGGGTGTCTGAGCTTGACCCCCATATATGACGGGAAAACTCAGACACGTCGGCACGCGAGGCGATCGCGTTGCCGAGGTAGTCGCCGGGCTCGCCCTCCCAGTAGTCGGCCCGGTCTCGCCAGGGGATGGGCT
>DASUTJ010000054.1:0-10217 GCA_036374655.1 Solirubrobacterales bacterium
GTGTGGCCGGGCGAGTGCCACGTCCACGCCGGCATCCGGCCGGACGACATCGAGCGCCAGCGCGCCGAGCACCCCGACGCGGAGTTCCTGATCCACCCCGAGTGCGGCTGCTCGACCCAGGCGATGGAGTACGTCGCCTCCGGAGACATCGACCCCGAGGGCGTCCACATGCTCTCCACCTCGGGGATGCAGCAGCACGTCGAAGCGCACCCCGACGGCGAGTTCATCGTCGCCACCGAGAACGGGATGCTCTACCCGCTGCAGCAGGCCGCCCCGCGGGCGAACCTGATCGAGGCCAACCGGATGGCCACCTGCAAATACATGAAGATGATCACCCTGCCGAAGCTGCGCGACTCCCTGCGCGAGCTGAAGTTCGAGGTCAGCGTCGCGCCGGAGATCGCCGAGCGGGCGCGGATCCCGATCGAGCGCATGGTCGCGATCGGGTAGCTGCCCTAATTTGACTTAAGAATTCTTGATCATTGGGCTCTTCTGAGGTATGGGTTCCTCTTTGGAGGTGGGGGACAACTCAGATCTCTAGGGAGAGACATGAACCAATTACGAACGATCAAGGCCCTGGCGCTGGCTGCACTGGCCCTTCTCGCAGTCGCAGTCGGCGGCGTCGGCGCCGCCCAGGCAGGCACCTTCACAGCCGGCCAGTACCCGGCGACAGTCGTCGGCACGAACGTGGTCCCTCACACAATCACCACCAACCTGGGCGCGATGGAATGCGTACCGATTTTCCACGGCGTCCTGGGGGCGGCATCGGAAGATTTGACACTGACGCCTGGATACGGCCCCTGCACGCTCGGGGCAAAAGAAGTGCACGTCGATCTCAACGGCTGCGATTACCTGCTCCACGCTGGCGAAACATCCGGCGAACATAGCGTCGAAGGGACGATGGACATTGTCTGTCCGGCGGGCCAAGCGATCGACTTCGAAGTCACATCGATGCCGGTCTGCCATCTGACAGTGCCTCCGCAGACCGGTCTCAGCACCGTCACCTACACAAACTCGACAGGGGCGGGCGACGTGAGACTTGATTTCGAAATCGAAGAACTTGCCTACGGCCTGGACATGGGCTGTCCCGGCCCGGGCACCTACGCCAACGGCACCTTCACCGGCATCACGACATTCGTCGGCTTCAAGGAACCGGGCGTCCAGACCCTGTTCAAAGTCGACTAGCCGGAGGGCTGAAAGATCGGCTGCGTGGGCGCTTTCTTGCGGGGCCGAGACTCCGGAGGAGTCAACCTGTTCTCGCAGAAGGCACCCACGCATGGCTATCCGCAGAAAGAAAGACAACGGCTCCGAGGAGCCGCGACGCCCCCGCGGGCGCCGCGCGCCGATCATCGAGCTGAACGACGTGACCAAGGTCTACCCGGGCGGCCACATGGCGCTCGACCGGGTCAACCTCTCGATCGGTCGCGGCGAGTTCGTCTTCCTCGTCGGCCCCACCGGCTGCGGCAAGTCGACGCTGATCAAGACCCTGATCCGCGAGCTGACCGCGACCGAAGGCTCGGTCAAGATCGCCGGCCGGGACATCGGCAAGCTGCCGGAGAAGAAAATCCCGCAGCTGCGGCGCAACATCGGCACCGTCTTCCAGGACTTCAAGCTCCTCCCCGACCGCACCGTCTACGACAACGTCGCCTACGCCCTGCAGGTGATCGGCGCCAGCCGCGCCGAAATCCGCGAGCAGGTGCCGCAGACGCTGCGCCTGGTCGGCCTCTCGACCAAGATCCACAGCTACCCGGACGAGCTCTCCGGCGGCGAGCAGCAGCGCGTCTCGGTCGCCCGGGCCTTCGTCAACCACCCGCCGCTGCTGCTGGCCGACGAGCCGAGCGGCAACCTCGACCCGGTCACCTCGATCGGGATCATGCAGCTGCTCTACCGGATCAACAAGGCCGGCACCACGGTCGTCGTCGTCACCCACGACCGCGAGATGGTCGACAACATGCGCCGCCGGGTGATCGAGCTCTACGAGGGCCGCGTCGTCCGCGACGAGGTCTCCGGCGGCTACACCGAGGAGTCGACGACCGAATTCGGCCTGCGGATGCGGGCTGGAATGGGCGTCGGCCACGAGGGCGAGACCCAGACCAACGGCCACTCCGACCACGACCACCTGAGCTGATGGGCCGGATCGTCTTCTTCTTCCAGGAGGCCCTGCGCGCGCTGAAACGCAACGGCGCGCCGAGCCTGGCGGCGATCGTCACCACGGTCGTCACCGTCGTCCTGCTCGGGATGCTGATCCCGATCTTCCAGACCGCCCAGGGCAAGAGCGAGGAAGTCCGCGACCAGCTCAACGTCCAGTACGCGCTCTACGACGACGCGACCAAAGCCGAAATCGCCAGCCTGCAGAAGGAGCTGGAAGGGATTCCGCACGTCGCCGAAGTCACCTTCATCAGCAAGGACGAGGCGCTGAACACGCTGAAGAGCGAACTGAAGGACAAGACGATCGTCGAAGAGCTGCACACCAACCCGCTGCCCAACAGCTTCGAAGTCAAAGCCGACGACGCCGCCAACCTGGAGTCGATCCAGCAGGCGGTCTACCCCAACGGGCCGCAGGGCAAGTCGATCTCGCCGATCATCAGCAACCCCTTCGACCGCCAGCAGTCCTCGGAGAAGATCGAGCAGGTGACCAGCGCGCTGAAGATCGTGCTGACGGTGATCACCGCGCTGCTGATCCTCGCCTCGCTGATGCTGGTCGGCAACACTATCCGGCTCTCGATCTACACCCGCCGCCGCGAGGTCGAGGTGATGCGCCTGGTCGGCGCCACCCGCTGGTTCATCCGCTGGCCGTTCATGATCGAGGGCGTGGTCGTCGGTCTCGTCGGTGGCCTGCTCGCAATACTGATCCTGTGGCTGGGCAAGATCACCGTCGTCGACCCACTCAGCGACTCGATCGGCGTGCTCGCAGCGCAGAACAGCACCACCCTCGGCTTCCCCGCCCTCGTCGCGATTCTCTTCGCCGCCTCGATCGTCGTCTCGACGCTCGGTTCCGGCGTCACCCTGCGGCGCTTCCTCAAGGTCTGACCGCGTGAGAGCACGCGGGGCCGTTGCCTTCGCGGTGGCGCTGGTGGCCGTGCTCGTCGCCGGCCTGTGGCTGGGCGGGCACCCGCGCTCGCTGCCGGAACCGCTGCGCGACTGGTTCGTCGCCGAACCGGCGGGCCTCACGACGGAAGCGGCGGAAGCGATCCAGGACGGCTACTACCGCCCGGTCGGCGACCAGGAGCTCGGCAACGCCACGCTGCAGGGGATGGTCCGCGAGCTGCGCAAACGCCACGGCGATCGCTTCACCGAATACTTCTCACCGGAAGCCCTGGCCGCCTTCAACGAGCAGATCGAAGGCCGCTTCTCGGGCGTCGGGCTGTCGGTGATCGAAGTGCCGAAGGGGCTGCGCGTCGCCCAGGTCTTCCCCCGCTCGCCAGCCGAGGAGGCCGGGATCGAGGTCGGCGACACGGTCGTCTCGGTCGAAGGCGAATCGCTCGCCGGCAAGAGCAGCGAAGAGGCAACGAAGCTGATCAAGGGGCCGGAAGGCACCCAGGTGACGATCGGCGTCCGCGACGCGAAGAGCGGCAAGACGCGAAAGCTGACCCTGACCCGGGCCGAGGTGACCCTGCCCAACGTCAGCAGCAAGGTGGAGACGGTCGACGGGCGCAAGCTCGGTTACGTGCGGCTCTTCAGCTTCAGCGAAGGCGCTCACGGGCAGCTGGCGCGGGGGGTGGAGAAGGTGCGGAAGCAGGGAGCGGAGGGGATCGTCCTCGACCTGCGCCACAACCCCGGCGGCCTGCTCGACGAGGCGGTGCTGACCGCCAGCCTTTTCCTCCCCGAGGGCGAAGTCGTGGTCCGGACCAACTCGCGGACCCAGGGGAAGAGCGTCCACAAGACGACCGACGGGCGGATCAGCAGGCTGCCGGTGGTGGTCCTGATCGACCGCGGCACCGCCTCGGCGGCGGAGATCCTCACCGCGGCGCTGGCCGACGACGCCGGCGCCGAGGTGGTCGGGACCCGCTCCTACGGCAAGGGCGTCTTTCAGGAGGAGCGGTCGCTCGCCAACGGCGGCGCGCTGAAGCTGACCGTGGGCGAATACTTCACCCCCGACGGGGTCAACCTCGCCGAGAGCCACGGGATCCACCCCGACGTCAAGGCCCAGGACGATCCGAAGACGAAAGCCGACGAGGCCGAACAACGCGCCCTCGAGGTCCTCGCCGGCCAGGTCGGCTGATGCCCGGGCGGGGCAGGGGCCGGCGACGCGGCGCGCAGCCGAGGGAGCGCCGCCCGGCGCAGCGCGACCAGCGCACGGCGCGCGAGGTGGTCGAGGAGCTGCTGCGCTCGGAGCTTGGGTTTCGCGGCTTCCGGCCGACGGTCGAGGGCGAAGCGCGGGAAGCGGCGAAGTGGGCGGAGCGGGAAGGCCCCGCCCGCCGGGACCTGACCGAGCTCGCCACCTTCACCGTCGACCCGGCCACCGCCCGCGACTTCGACGACGCCGTCTCGGCCCAGATCGAGGGAGACGGCGCCCGGGTCTGGATCCACATCGCCGACGTCGTCGCCCACGTCAAGCCGGGCTCGGTCCTCGACCAGGAGGCGCGCCGGCGCGGCAACAGCACCTACGTCCCGGGCGCGGTCGAGCCGATGCTGCCGCACGCGCTCAGCAGCGAGGCCTGCAGCCTGGCGCCGGGGGTCGAGCGTCTGGCGGTGACGACCGAGGTCGAGATGGGACCGGGAATGGTGCCGCGGCGGGCCCGCTTCTACCGCAGCCGCATCCGCTCCGACGTGCGTTTGAACTACGACCAGCTCGACGAGATCTTCGCCGGCCGCCGGGAGCCGCCGGGCGAGGTGGCCGAACCGCTGGTCGCAGCCCGCGAGATCGCCGCCGGCCTCGGCGAGCACCGGGGCACCACCAGCCTCGACGTCGAGTCCTTCGAGCCCGAGTTCGAGTTCGACGCCGAGGGCAACGTGCTCAGCGCCCACGGCGTCCCCCAGACCGAGGCCCACCGCCTGATCGAGCGGCTGATGATCCTCAACAACGAGCAGGTCGCGCAGCTGCTCGAGCGCGAGCGGGCGCCGGCGATCTACCGCGTCCACGCCCAGCCCGACGCGGCCCGGATCGAGCGCCTGCTCGAGCAGCTGGCCGCGCTGGGGATCCCGACCCCGCCGCTGCGTCAGGGCCTGGCCCCGCGCGAGGCCGGGCGGGTCGCCGCCGAAGCTAGCCGGCTGGTGCGGAAGGAGGCCGCGCGACGCGGGCACGGCCGGGGGGCGTATACCTCGCTCGTGCTCCGGTCCCTCAAACAGGCCTATTACAGCGAGCGGAACATCGGCCACGCCGGTCTCGGCAGCCCCGCCTACTGCCACTTCACCTCGCCGATTCGCCGCTACCCGGACCTGGTCTGCCACCGGGCGCTGCTCGCGACGATCGGGGAGGGGGAGGAGGCGCCGACGCTGGCCGAGTGCCGCGACGCGGCCGCCGACGCCTCGGCGCGGGAGCGGGAGTCGGCCCAGATCGAGCGCGCCGCCGACGACGTCTGTGCCGCCTTCCTGCTCGAACGCGAGCTGGGAGAGCGGGGTCTCGACGCGGTCTTCGAGGGCGAGGTGTCCGGCGTGATCCGCTCCGCCGCCTTCGTCACCTTCGGCGGCAAACTCGGCGACGTCTACGAGGGGATGCTGCCGGCCCGTCGCCTGCCCGGCGACCGCTACGAGCTCGACCGGGCCGAGGTGGCGCTGGTCGGGCGCGGCTCGGGGGCGCGGATCAGCCTTGGCGATCCGATATCCGTCCGGGTGGCCGGCGTCGACGCGCCGCGGGGACGGGCCGAGCTGGAGCCGGCCGGGGAGCCCGACTGATGGCGAAGAAGGCAAAGAAGAAACGCGAGCCGGCCTCGGGCGACGTCGTCACCAACCGGCGGGCCCGCCACAAGTTCGAGTGGGTCGAGAGGATGGAGGCGGGGATCGTCCTCACCGGCTCCGAGGTGAAGGCGCTGCGCGGCGGCAAAGCCCAGATGACCGACGCCTACGCGGTGGTCGAGAAGGGCGAGGTTTGGCTCCGCAAGCTGCATATCCCGCCCTATGAGTTCGCCTCGGTCGACGCCCACGAAGCCGAACGGCCGCGCAAACTGCTGCTGCACAGGGAGGAGATCGAGCGCCTGGTCGGGAAAACCGCACAGAAAGGGTTGACCCTGGTCCCAACCAGGATCTATTTCAAAGGGCCGCGGGCGAAGGTGGAGCTGGCTTTGGCGCGAAACAAGGAGGGTCGCGACCGGCGCCGTGAGATCGCCGACCGCGACGTTCGCAGAGAGGTCGAGCGCGAGTTCAAGGGAAGGATGCGGTGAGGTTGAAACTCTCCAAGTACATGCAAGGATGCAGGGCGATGCGGACCCGGAAGAGCTTTCCCGCCGCCGTTTTCGCTGCGATCATCGCTGTCGTGATGGTCGCGCCCGCGACGGCCAGCGCCGACTCGTTCCCCGAAAAGGCGAGCGATTACGTCAGCGACAACACCGGTCTCTTCGTCGGTGCCTTGCTCGTCGCGATCCTTCTCCTGCTGCTGATCGTGCGCATCAGCAACCGGCGCAACAAGGAGAAGCAGCAGAAGCAGGCCGCGCAGCCCGGCGCCGGCGCTCCGGGCGCCCCGCCCGCCGGTCCGCCGACCCCGCCTCCAGCTCCGCAGGCCGCTGCCGCGCCGACCGCCGAGATGGCGGCCGTGCCCGCCGGTACCGCAGCGGCTGGAGCGGCCGTCGCGGCCACCGCTCCTCCTGGCCAGTCGGCGCCGCCTCCCGGCCAGTCGACCCCGCCGCCCGGCATGTCCACTCCGCCGCCGCTGCCGGGGCAGGCCCCGCCGCCGGGCGAGAGCGCCAAGGACCGCAAGCGCCGCCAGCGCGAAGAGCAGCGCCAGAAGCGGGCGCAGATGCGCGAGGCGCGCAAAGCCGAGCTGCAGCGCCGCAAGGAAGAGCGGGCGCAGCGCAAGGCGCAGAAGAAAGGCGGGACCGCCCCGGTGCCGCCGGCGGCCGCGGCGCCCGGCGTCCCGGTTGCCGCGCCCGGAGCCCCCGGCGCCGCACCGGCACCGGAGCCGCCCAAGCAGAAGAGCTTTTTCGGCATCAAGTACGGCGGCGGCAGCAAGCAGAAGCGCGAGGCCGCGCTTGCCGAGCAGCGCCTCGCCGCCGCCCGTGCAGCCAACGAACGCGCCGTCGCCGAAGCCCAGGCGAGCGGTCAGGCCCCGCCTTCCGGCCAGCTTCCCCCGTGGGAGGAGGCGACGACCACCCAGCCGCAGGCCGGCGGGCTGGCCGCCGTGCCACCGCCCCCGGTTCCGGGCGGCACGCCGGCTCCCGGCGACTACGACCCGACTCTCGCCGAGCAGCGGGTCCAGGACAAAGTCGCGGGGATCCGCGACGAGACTCAGCGGATCGGCGCCGAGGCCGACCGCCGCATGGACAAGGCCGCCCGCCTGCAGCAGCAGGGTGCGCTGGCACCGGCCGGCGGCCCGCCGATCCAGGACACCCAGCCGGTCGCGCCGGTGACCGCCGGCGCCGACCTGCATACCGCCGAACAGCGGCTGGAGCAGGAACGGCAGGCGCGCGAGCGGGCCATGCAGGACGCCGAGGAGCGGCTGCGCCAGATCGAGGAGCGAACCAAAGCGGCCGAACAGCGCGCTGCCGAGGCGCAGCGGCTGGCCGAGCGCCGGGCCGAAGAGGAAGCCCAGGACCGCCGGCTCGAGGAGATCCGCCGCAGCGTCGCCGAAGCCGAAGAGCGCGCCCGCGAGGCCGAGCGCCGCGCCGCCGAAGCCGAGCAGGCAGCGGTCCAAACGCTGCAGGGCGGTGCGCCCCAGGCCGGGCTCGCGCCGCCCCCGCCGCCAGCACCGACGCCCCCGCCACCTGCGCCGACGCCTCCGCCTCCCGCTCCGGAGCAATCCTTCGCGCCGCCGACGCCGCCCCCAGCGCCCAGCGAGTCCTTCGCGCCGCCGCCACCACCGCCTCAGCCTCCGGCCCCCGAGCCCCCTGCTCCGGTTACGCCGCCCAGTTTCGAAGGCGAGGCAGGCCCCCCGGCGGGCGGCCAGATCAACCTCAACACGGTCACCTTCGAGCAACTGCGCGAGCAGAACCTCTCGGTAACCCAGGCGACCCGCCTGCTGGCCCACCGCGAGCGGCTCGGCGGCTTCCAGTCCCTCGACGACCTCGACCAGGTGGCCGGCTTCCCGCAGGACCTGCTCGACGACCTGAAGACCCGCTCGACCGTCTAGCGCCGCGGCTCATTAGGTGTACACAAATGTGTACACTGAGCACATGGCGAAGACCGTTCCAGTGCGTGAGCTGCGAAGCAACCTGAGCAGCCTGCTCGACGACGTCAGCGACCGTCGCGATCACGTCTTGGTCACCCGCAATGGCGCTCCTGCGGCGGCGCTGGTGCCGATTGACGAGTACGAGGCGCTGGAGGAGACCGCTGAGATTCTCTCCGACCCCGATGCCCTCTCTGCGCTGGAGGTCGGGCTTGCTGAGATAGAGCGGGGCGAAACGATCACCCTTGCCGATCTGCGCGAAGAGCTGGCAGAACGCCGACCCACTGCAAGTTGATCCTTGGCGCGGCTCGTGCTCGCCCGCCGAGCCCGGCGGGACCTGCTTGGGCTCGATTGGCCCCTTATAGACGCGATTGAGGATGCGCTTGGCTCGCTCGAGCGTGATCCGTTCGCCGGTTACGCGCTTCGCGGCAAGCTCCGTGGCTTGTATTCGCTGAGGGTCGGCGCTTATCGAATCCTCTATCAGCTGACTGACGGGGGAAAGACGGTTCGCGTTGCAGCGGTCCGTCATCGATCTGTCTCTTACGGCAGCGATCCCCGCTGATCGAGTTGCCGTCCGTCTAGTCGGCGGCTTCTTCGGCCTTCTCCAGCAGCTTCAGCCAGATCTCGCTGCGGGAAGGGTATGGCGCGACTGCGTGCCTCAGCTTGGCCAGCGGCACCTCGGCGACGATGGCGAAGGTTGCGGCCTGGAGGAAGTCGGCGGTCTCGAAGCCGGTGAAGGTGGCGCCGACGATCGTCCCCTTGTCCTGGTCGACGACCAGGCGGCAGGTGCCGCCGGTGTCCTTGCCCTGGAAGCTGGCCCCGGCGGTGCCGTCGGTCGGGACGTCGACGGCGCGGGCGTCGATCCCGGCTTCGCGCGCCTGCTCGAGGGTCTTGCCCGCCGCCGCAACCTGCGGGTCGGTGAAGGTGACGCGGGGCGAGCCGATGCCTTCGGCTTTGGCCTCGGTCTCCCGCCCGAGCAGATTCTCCGCCGTGACCCAGGCCTGGTACTTGCCCATGTGGGTGAAGAGGGCGCGGCCGTTGACGTCGCCGATCGCGTAGAGCCAGTCGCGGCCGCCGACCCGGAGGCGGTCGTCGGTTTCGAGGTAGCCGTGCTCGTTCGGCTCGACCCCGGCCGCGTCGAGGTTCAGCTCGGCGGTGTGGGGGACGCGACCGACCGCGATCAGGATCTCGGCCGCCGCGACGCGCTCGCCGCCCGCCAGGGTCGCGACTACGCCGCCGCCCTCGCCCGGCGCGACGGCTTCGACTTTCGACCCGGTGCGTACGTCTACTGCGAAATTCTCGCGCAGCGCCTCGGCGACTTCCTCGCCGGCGAAGGGTTCCTCGCGCGAGAGCAGGTGCTCGCCGCCCTCGACCAGGGTCACGTCGCAGCCGAGGCTCGCCCAGGCCTGGGACAGCTCGCTACCGACCGGGCCGCCGCCGAGGACGATCATGCTCTCGGGCACGTGCTTGGCGGTGGTCGCGTCGCGGTTGTTCCAGACGCGGACCGTGTCGAGGCCGTCGATCGGCGGCATCGCCGCTTTACTGCCGGTGGCGACGACGATCGCCCGCTCGGCGACCAGCAACTCGTCGCCTACCCGGACCCGCCGCTCGGCCGCGAAGCTCGCCTCGCCGCGGAAGAGGTCGATTTCGCGTTCTTCCAGCCAGGGCAACTGGCCGGAGTCGTCGCGGTCGTGGATCACCTTGTCGCGCCGGTCGAGCACCACCTGCGGCTCGAGCTCCCCGTGGCCGGTGGGGACGCCCGGGATCCGCTTGGCCTCGCCGAGCACGTCGGCCGGCCGCAGCAGAGCCTTCGAAGGCATGCAGGCGTAGTAGGAGCATTCGCCGCCGATCAGGTCGCGCTCGACGATCGCCACTCGCCAGCCGGCGTCGGCCAGGCGCCCGGCGCAGACCTCCCCCGAGGGGCCGGCGCCGAGGACGATCGCGTCGTAGCTGCGCTCGTTCA
>DASUTJ010000055.1:0-33436 GCA_036374655.1 Solirubrobacterales bacterium
GCCGAAGAGCTCGATCTGGGCGATCACCTGGTTGGTGAACGAGTTCGACATCACGAAGCTCGGGTGGCCGGTCGCGTTGCCGAGGTTCAGCAGGCGCCCTTCGGAGAGGACGATGATCGCGTGGCCGTCGGTGAAGGTCCACTCGTCGACCTGCGGCTTGACCTCGACCCGCTTGGCGTCGGACTCTTCCAGCGTCGCCATTTCGATCTCGTTGTCGAAGTGGCCGATGTTGCCGACGATCGCGTTGTGCTTCATCCGCCGCATGTGGTCCAGCGTGATGATGTCCTTGTTGCCGGTGGCGGTGACGAAGATGTCGGCGGTCTCGACGACGTCCTCGAGCTTGCGCACCTCGTAGCCCTCCATCGCCGCCTGCAGAGCGCAGATCGGGTCGATCTCGGTGACGATCACCCGGGCGCCCTGGCCGCGGAGGCTGGAGGCGCAGCCCTTGCCGACGTCGCCGTAGCCGCAAATGACGGCGACCTTGCCGCCGATCATCACGTCGGTACCGCGGTTGATCCCGTCGACCAGCGAGTGGCGGCAGCCGTAGAGGTTGTCGAACTTGGACTTGGTGACCGAGTCGTTGACGTTGATCGCCGGGAAGAGCAGGTCGCCGGTCTCGGCCAGCTGGTAGAGCCGGTGGACGCCGGTGGTCGTCTCCTCGGTGACGCCCTTGACGTTGGCGGCGATCTTCGTCCAGCGCTGGGGGTCCTCCTCGAGGCTGCGCTGCAGCGTCTGCAGGACGATCTTGAACTCTTCCGATTCGGCTGAGTCGGGGTCTGGGACCGAGCCAGCCTTCTCGAACTCGACGCCCTTGTGGACCAGCAGGGTCGCGTCGCCGCCGTCGTCGAGGATCATGTTCGGGCCCTCGCCGTCGGGCCAGTTCAGGGCCTGCTCGGTGCACCACCAGTACTCCTCCAGCGTCTCGCCTTTCCAGGCGTAGACGGGGATGCCGGCGGCGGCGATCGCGGCGGCGGCGTGGTCCTGGGTGCTGAAGATGTTGCAGCTGGCCCAGCGCACCTCGGCGCCGAGCGCGACCAGGGTCTCGATCAAGACCGCCGTCTGGATCGTCATGTGGAGCGAGCCGGTGATCCGCGCGCCCTTCAGCGGCTGCGAGGCCCCGTACTCCTCGCGCGTCTGCATCAACCCGGGCATCTCGACCTCGGCGAGGGAGATCTCCTTGCGGCCGAACTCGGCGAGGCCGATGTCGGCAACCTTGTAGTCCTGCTGGGTCTCGGTTGCGGTCGCGCTGGTAGAAGTCATTGGAGAAAGGTACCGTGCCGCTCGTGAGCGTGGCGGACACGGAGAAGCGGCTGGCCGCGGAGGCCGCCGCCGAGCTGGTCGAGAGCGGGATGACGGTCGGTTTGGGGACCGGTTCGACGGTCGCCCACCTGCTGCCGGCGATCGCCCGCCGCGGCCTCGAGGGGATCCGCTGCGTCGCCACCTCGGTCGCGACCGAAGAACAGGCGCGTGAGCTGGGGATTCCGGTCGAGGACTTCGACAGCCTCACCCGCCTCGACATCGCGATCGACGGGACCGACGAGGTGACGCCCGAGGGCTGGTTGATCAAGGGCGGCGGCGGCGCCCACCTGCGCGAGAAGGTCGTCGCCGCGGCGGCCGAGCGCTTCGTCGTGATCGGCGACTCGAGCAAGCCGGTCGAGAAGTTCACCTGGCCGGTGCCGCTGGAGCTTTTCGGCTTCGGCGCGGCTTCGACCCTGGAGCGCCTCGGCCCCGACGTGGAGCTGCGCGACGCCCCCCGCAGCCCCGACGGCGGCGTGATCGCCGACTACCGCGGCGGCGGGCTCGACGATCCGGCGGCGCTCGCGGCGCGGCTGGAGGCCGATCCCGGCGTCGCCGCCCACGGCCTTTTCCCCCCGGATATGGTGAGCGAGGTCTTCATCGCCAGGGGAGAAGCGGTGGACCGGACCAGCTACACCTGAGCCAAAAGGAGACCGAAGTGACCGACTTCAGCGGGCTGGCGATCGCCGGCCGTATCGCGACCCCCGCCGACGCCGACTGGGACCAGGCGCGACTGGGCTGGAACCTCGTCGCCGACCCGCGGCCGAGCGCGGTCGCTTTCGTCGAGAGCGGCGACGACATCGCCGCCGTGGTCCGCTTCGCCGCCGAGAACGGGCTGCGGGTCTCGGGCCAGGGGACCGGCCACGGAGCGGCAGCGCTGGGCTCGCTTGAGGGCACGATCCTGATCAAGACCGAGCGGATGCGGGGCGTCGAGATCGATGCCGGCGCGAGCACCGCGCGGGTCGAGGCCGGGGTGCTCTCGGTCGAGCTCGCCGAAGCCGCGCAGGCGCAGGGGCTCAGCTCGCTGCCCGGCTCCTCCCCCGACGTCGGCGTCACCGGCTTCCACCTCGGCGGCGGCCTCAGCTGGTTCGGCCGCAAGTACGGCTTCGCCTGCAACCGGGTGCGGGCGATCGAGCTGGTCACTGCCGACGGCGAGGCCCGCACGGTCGACGCCGACAACGAGCCCGACCTCTTCTGGGCGCTGCGCGGGGGCGGCGGCGACTTCGCGATCGTCGTCGCGCTGCACGTCGAGCTGGTCCCGGTCGAGAGCGCCTACGCCGGGGCCTTCCTCTGGCCGGCCGCGGTCGGCGCCGAGGCCATGCGCATCTACCGCGACTGGGCGGCCGAGGTCGGAGAGAACGTCACCTCGGTGGTCCGCTTCCTCACCCCGCCCGATGTCCCCGACGTTCCCGAGCCGCTGCGGGGCACGCCGCTGCTAACCATCGACGGCGCCTGCATCGGCAGTCGCGAGGAGGGCGAAGCCGCCTTCGCACCGCTGCTGGAGATCGGCGAGCCGATGATGAGCACCTTCGACCAGGTTCCGCCCGCGGCGCTCTGCCGGATCCACATGGACCCCGAGCAACCGGTGCCCGGCCTCGGCCACCACACCGTGCTGCGCGAGCTGCCCGACGAGGCGATCGACGTCTTCGTTTCCCTCGCCGGACCGGACTCAGGCACTCCCCTGCTGCTAACTGAGCTGCGCCAGATGGGCGGCGCCATGGGACGGCCGGATGCCAACGGCGGCGCCCTCTCCCACCTCGACGGCGGCTGGGCCCTGCTCGGGATCGGGATGCCCATGACGCCGGAGCTGGGCCAGGCGATCAACGACCGGCTCGACCAGCTGAAGGAGGACCTGTCCCCCTGGGGGGCCGACGGCGGCTACTTCAACTTCGCCGAGCGACCCTGCGACGCCGACGCGATCCTCCCGCCCGAGGTCTGCGCCCGCCTCGCTGAGGTGAAGCGCAGGTGGGACCCAGACAACCGCATCATCGCCAACCACGCGGTCTCGCTGGATTCAGCGACCTAGGGCTGGGTGTCACTGACCTAGCCGGCTGCAGCCTCGTCGGCGACGACGAGCATGTTCTCGTTCCTCACCCGGCCGGCGGGGATCGATTCGTCGCCGGCCAGCAGCTTGGCGAGGGGCTCCTTCTTGTCGGGGCCGGTGACGAGCCAGACGATGCGGCGGGCTTCGTTGAGGGCTGGGTAGGTGAGGGTCATGCGGCGGTGGTCCTGATAGGCGGTCTCGGTCAGGGCGACGCGGCGGTCGGTGACCTCTAGGACCGGGTCGCCTGGGACCAGGGAGGCGGTGTGCCCGTCCGGGCCGAGGCCGAGGTGGACCAGGTCGAGATGATCCGGCAGCGAGTCTTCGTACTCCCGCGCCGCCGCCTCGAGGTCGCGCTGGGTGACCGGCATCGGCCGCAGCGCCGGCTGGTGCTCCATCGAGAGGCCGAGGACCATGTGGGTGAGGTTGCGCGCCGGATCGCCGGGCGCGGCGACCCGCTCGTCGACCTGGAAGAGCTCGGTCCGGTCCCAGGGCATCGCCTCCAGCTCGCCGAGGATCGCCAGCATCGCCCAGGGCGAGCGGCCGCCGCTCATCGCGAAGGCGAAGCTGCCGCGCTCGCCCGCCGCCTCGTCGCCGGCGGCGGCGATCAGCTCGGCGGCGCGGCGCGAGGCCGCCTTCTCGTCGCCGGCGACCTCGAGCTCGATCGCCAACCTCAGCTCGCCTTCTCGTCGTGCCCGCCGAACTGCTTGCGCATCGCCGAGAGGACCTTGTCGCCGTAGTCGCCGAGCCCGCGCGAGTAGAAGCGCTCGTGCAGGGCGGTGGTCAGGACCGGCGTCGGCACCCCCTCGTCGATCGCCGCGATCGCCGTCCAGCGGCCCTCGCCGGAGTCGGAGACGCGACCGGCGAAGTCGGCGAGGTCGGGGGATTCCTGCAGCGCCGCGGCGGTCAGGTCGAGCAGCCAGGAGCCGATCACGCTGCCCCGCCGCCAGACCTCGGCGACCTCGGGCAGGTCGAGGTCGTACTGGTAGTACTCGGGGTGGTCGAGCGGCGCCGTCTCGGCGTCCGCCTCGCGCTGGACCTTGCCCGCGTTGGCGTTCTTCAGCACGTTCAGGCCCTCGGCGTAGGCGGCCATGATCCCGTACTCGATCCCGTTGTGGACCATCTTCACGAAGTGGCCGGCGCCGTTGGGCCCGCAGTGCAGGTAACCCTGCTCGGAGGGTGAGGGGTCGCCGGAGCGGCCCGGGGTGCGCTCGGCCTCGCCGAGCCCGGGCGCGAGGCTGGCGAAGATCGGATCGAGGCGCTCCACCGCCGAGTCGGGGCCGCCGATCATCAGGCAGTATCCGCGCTCCAGCCCGAAGACGCCGCCGCTGGTGCCGCAGTCGACGTAGTCGATCCCCCTGGTCCCGACCTTCGCGGCGCGGCGGATGTCGTCGCGGTAGTAGGAGTTGCCGCCGTCGACGATCGCGTCGCCGGAGTCGAGCGCCGCGGCGACGGCCTCGACCGTCTGCTCGGTGATCTCGCCGGCCGGAACCATGATCCAGACCGCCCGCGGCGCGCTCAGTTTCGCCGCCAGATCCTCCAGCGAGGAGGCGCCCGTCGCGCCCTCGCCCGCCAGCTGCGAGACGGCATCGGGGTTGACGTCGTAGGCGACGATCTCGTGGCCGTCGCGCATCAAGCGCCGAGCCATGTTGGCTCCCATCCGTCCGAGCCCGACGATTCCGAGTTGCATGCATCCTCCTGGTGGCGGGTTAGGGGGTGGGTGGACGATAGCCTCCCCGCCGATGGGCAAGGCCGCCTCCTCCAAGCACTCGGACCAAGCCGCCGACGTGCTGGCGATCTTCGGGATCAGCGGCGACCTGGCGAAGAAAATGACCTTCCGGGCGCTGTACCGGCTGGAGGAGCGGGGCAAGCTCGACTGCCCGATCGTCGGCGTCGCGATCGACGAGTGGGACGACGAGCAGCTGCGCGCCCACGCCCGCGACGCGATCGGCGCCACCGTCGGCGATCCCGACGAGGACGTCTTCGCCCGGCTCGCGGCGCGGCTCTCCTACGTGCAGGGCGACTACGCCGATCCCGACACCTTCGCCCGGGTCGGCGAGGCGCTCGGCGACGCCACCCGCCCGGTCTTCTACCTGGAGATTCCGCCCTCGCTGTTCGCCACCGTGGTCCAGGGCCTCGGCAAGGCGGGGCTGACCGAGAACGCGCACGTGGTGATCGAGAAGCCGTTCGGCCGCGACCTCGAATCGGCGCGGGCCCTGAACGCCGAACTCTGCTCGGTCCTCAGCGAGGACCAAATCCTCCGCATCGACCATTACCTCGGCAAGGAGCCGGTGCTGGACATCACCTACCTGCGCTTCGCCAACGCGCTGCTGGAGCCGGTCTGGAACCGCGAGCACGTCTCCCACGTGCAGATGACGATCGCCGAGAACTTCGGGGTCGACGACCGCGGCCGCTTCTACGACGCGGTCGGGGCGATGCGCGACGTGATCCAGAACCACGCCCTGCAGGTGCTGGGGATCATCGGCATGGAGCCGCCGACGGGCAACCATCACGACAGCGTCCGCGACAAGAAGCTGGAGTTCTTCAAGGCGATGCGGGCGGCCGACCCGAAGCGCTACGTCCGCGGCCAGTACGAGGGGTTCCTCGAGGTGAAGGACGTTGCGCCGGACTCGGCCACCGAGACCTTCGCCGCGGTCGAGCTCGAGGTCGACAACTGGCGCTGGGCGGGGGTGCCGTTCTTCGTCCGCGCCGGCAAGTGCCTGCCGGTCAAGGCGAGCGAGGTGACTGTCTTCTTCAAGCGCCCGCCGCAGCTGGGGATCGGGCACGGGAAGACGCCGGAACCGAACCAGGTGACGATCCGGATCGAGCCGAAACCGGGGGCGCGGATCCGCCTCTACGCCAAGCAGGCGGGCGAGGAGACCTTCCAGACCACCGACCTCGAGGTCCTGTTCGAAAAGAAGCCCGGCGAGGATCCCGAGCCCTACGAGCGCCTGCTCGGCGACGCGATCGCCGGCGAGCACACGCTCTTCACCCGCCAGGACGCGATCGAAGAGACCTGGCGGGTGGTGCAGCCGCTGCTCGACGAGCCGGGCCCGGTCCATGCCTACGAGCAGGGAAGTTGGGGGCCGCAGGAGGCAGCCGATCTGCTCCGCGGCACCGGCCAGTGGGCGCAACCCTGGCTGCCAAGCGACTGAATCCCTAGTTCCTTGCTAGGTTTTCGGCCGCCCTAATTAGGGTGGCCTAACGCCAGTTGCCAGGAACCCTTGTCTCCGAGCCCGGAAATCACTCGTCGCCGCCTGCTGGCATCCGCCGGCGTGGGCGCAGCGGCGGTGGGCTTCGGGGGCGCGGGGTTCCTGGCAGGCCGCGAGACCGCCGAGGCCAGCAACGACGGCACCGGCAGCGTCGCCTTCTACGGCGAGCACCAGGCGGGGATCGCGACCGCCGCCCAGGACCGGCTCCATTTCGCCGCCTTCGACCTGCTGAGCGAAGACCCGGCGGAGCTGCGCGAGCTGATGCGCGAGTGGACCGCGGCGGCGGCGGAGATGACGGCGGGCGAGATGGTCGGCGACGTCAACGACGTGCCGCTGGCGCCGCCCGAAGACACCGGCGAGACCGTCGGCCTCCTTCCCTCCCGGCTGACCGTCACCTTCGGTTTCGGCCCGAGCCTTTTCGACAAGCCCGGTCTGGGACTGGCCGGGAAGCGCCCGGCGGCGCTGCAGCCGCTGCCGCCACTGCCCGGCGACGAGCTGAGCCCGGCCGAAAGCGGCGGCGACGTCTGCGTCCAGGCCTGCTCCGACGACCCCCAGGTCGCCTTCCACGCGGTCCGCAACCTGGCCCGAATCGGCCGCGGCACGGTGGCGATCCGCTGGTCGCAGCTCGGCTTCGGCCGCACCGCCAGCACCACCCGCAGCCAGGACACGCCGCGCAACCTGATGGGGCTGAAGGACGGCACCGCCAACATCCGCTCCGAGGACGCCGAGGCGATGGAGAAGTTCGTCTGGGTCGGCGGCGAGGGCCCCGCCTGGATGAGCGGCGGCAGCTACCTGGTCGCTCGCCGGATCCGGATGCTGCTCGAGGTTTGGGACCGCGCCCCCCTGCAGGATCAGGAGCGGACGATCGGCCGCCACAAGTACAGCGGCGCCCCGCTCGGTGGCACGGACGAGTTCGAACCGCTGCCGCTCGACCAGGAGCGCAACGGCCACCCGGTGATCCCGGTCGACGCCCACGTCCGGCTCGCCTCCGCCCAGGAGAACGACGGCGCCCGCATCCTCCGCCGCGGCTACTCGTTCACCGACGGGGTCGACGAGAGCCTCGGCGAGCTCGAAGCCGGGCTCTTCTTCATCAGCTTCCAGCGCAACCCCGAGCAGTTCGTCGCGATCCAGCGGCGGCTCGGCTCCATGGACGCGCTCAACGAGTACATCAAGCACGTCGGCAGCGCCCTCTTCGCCGTGCCGCCCGGGGCCTCCCCGGGCAGCTACGTCGGCGAGCCCCTGCTCAGCTGAGACGTGTCTGAGCTTGACCCCCACATATGACGGGGCAACTCAGACACGCCCTGGAAACCAGTCACGAAAACAAGGAGAAACGCACGAAATGCACCCCAATCTCGTCCGAACCCTGCTTTGCGCCGGGATGGTGGGGCTGCTCGCTCTGTTCGCCACCGCCTGCGGCTCCAGCGATGAGGAGACCACCGCGAGCGAGTCCGGAGGGACCGAGCAGCTCGCCTTCACCCTGACCGACGCCGGCTGCGACCCGGTCGACGCCGAGGCGGCGGCCGGCCCGATCACCTTCGAGGTCGAGAACGCCAGCTCCAACCCCGACCTGCACGAGCTCGAGGTCCTCGACGGGGAAACGGTGCTGGGCGAGACGCCCGACATATCCGAGGGCGACAGCGGCACCTTCACCCTCACCCTCGAGCAGGGCGAGTACACCCTGCTCTGCCCCGGCGGCGACGGCGAGCCGGGCACCCTGACCGTGAGCGGTGAGCTGGATACCGCCAACAGCCCCGCGGTCGAAGACGCGATCGCCGACTACCGCTCCTACCTGGAGGAAAACACCGCCGAGCTGATCTCTGCGACGGAACCGTTCGTCGCCGCGGTGGTCGCCGGAGAAATAGACAAGGCGAAGTCGCTCTACCCGGCCGCCCGCATCCCGTACGAGCGGATCGAGCCCGTGGCCGAGTCCTTCGGCAGCCTCGACCCCCGCATCGACGCGCGCGAAAACGACGTGCCGGCGAGCGAGTTCGAAGGTTTCCACCGACTGGAGAAGGCGCTCTGGGAGGAAGAAAGCCTGAAGGGCATGGCGCCGGTCGCCGAACAGCTGCAGGCCGACGTCGAAGAACTGGCGGAAAAGGTGAAGACCGTCGAACTGCAGGCGGTGCAGATCGCCAACGGCGCCAACGAGCTCCTCGGCGAGGTCTCGGCTTCGAAGATCACCGGCGAGGAGGAGCGCTATTCCCACATCGACCTGGTCGACTTCGAGGCCAACGTCGAAGGGTCGGAGGCCGCCTTCGAAGCGGTGAAGCCGCTGCTGGACGCCAGCGACAACGACTTGTCTGGCGAAATCGAAGCCGACTTCAAGATGGTCTTCAACTCGCTGGAGCCTTATCGGACCGAAAACGGGTTCGTGAGCTACACCGAGTTGACGAAGGCCGATACCAGGAAGCTGGCGGTTGGGATCGACACGCTGGCGGAGAAGCTGAGTTTGGTGCCGGCGGCTATTGCTTCGGCGGAACACGAATAGCTGGGGGTCCGCCGGTTAGGGACCATGGTCTCTGGCCGGCGGGTCCTGTCTCCGACATTGGGCTCTCCCTAGCGGGAGAGTCCTCAATATCGTCGCCACCCGCCGGAGATACGCCTATGGTGGCCGGTCCGATGACCGGAACCGAGGGAAAAGCTGACGAACTACTGGACGCCTCTGGCTACCGCGAATGGCGGGCGGGTCAGAGGGAGGCGGTAGTTGCTGCCCTTGAAGGGCGCGATTCCCTGATCGTTATGCCTACGGGCGGGGGTAAGAGCCTCTGTTACCAGCTGCCTGGGCTTGCTTCTGAGGACTTGACGATCGTCGTCAGTCCGCTGATCGCTCTTATGCGGGATCAGTGGGGGAAGCTTTCGGCGCAGGGGCATCGGGTGGCGATGATCACTTCGGGGATGGACGATTGGGAGGTCTCCGAGGCTCTGGAGATGGTCCGCTCGGATGCGCGGATCGTCTATTGCGCACCGGAGCGGTTCGCCTCGCAGGTCTTCCTCGATGCGCTCGCCCACCGCGAGGTGGATCTGGTCGCGGTCGACGAGGCGCACTGCGTCTCCGAGTGGGGGCACGACTTCCGCCCCGACTACCTGCGCCTGCCGGAGGTCGTCGAGCGGCTGGGGCGACCGACCGTGATGGCCTGCACCGCGACTGCAACGGTGCCGGTCGCCCGCGAGATCTCCTCCCGGTTCGGGATGCGCGCGCCGCTCCAGGTGCGCGCCGGCTTCGACCGGCCGAACCTCTCCTTCGACGTCGTCGCGCTCGAGGGCAAGGGGTCGACGGCGCGGCGGCAGGCGCTGCTAGAGACCGGCCTAGGCGACCCGGCCAACCGGCCGGCGATCGTCTACTGCGGCACCCGCCGCCAGACCGAAGAGCTGGCCGCGGAGCTGCGCGACGCGGAGATCCCCGCGGTCGCCTACCACGCCGGGCTCGAACCGGCGCACCGCACGGCCATCCAGGAACGCTTCATGGCCACCGACAGCGGCGTCATCTGCGCCACCAACGCCTTCGGGATGGGGGTCGACAAGCCCGACGTGCGCTCGGTCTGGCACATGACGATCCCGACCAGCGTCGAGGCCTACTACCAGGAGGCGGGCCGCGCCGGGCGCGACGGCCTCCCCTCCCGCGCGGTGATGCTGGCGCTGAAATCCGACCTCGGCCGCCTCGTCCGCTTCAACGAACAGCGGGCCGGCGACCCCGACCTGGCGATCGCCCGCGAGCGCGGCTGGCGCGCCTACCACGTGATCAAAGACTTCATCTACGGCCTCGAGTGCCGTCGCCGCGCCCTGCTCGACCACTTCTCCGACAGCACCGCCGGGGCGCCGCTGGAGCGCTGCTGCGACGTATGCGACATGCTCGACTGGCTGCCGGACCCGGACACGATCACGATCCGCAGCTCCTCGCGCGCGAAGGCGCCGGCTGCGCCGGCACCCGACCTCGCCGCGGCCGATGCGCCCCTCTTCGAGGCGCTGAAGGCCTGGCGCCTCGGCGCCGCCGAAGGCAAGCCCGCCTTCACCGTCGCCAGCAACAAAACCCTCACCGCGATCGCCGCCACCCGCCCCGGCGACGACGACTCCCTACTGGCGGTCAAAGGCGTCGGGCCGAGCTTCATCGAGAAGTACGCGCCGGAAGTGCTGGCGATCGTCGCCGAGCACGCGGTCCCGCAGGCTGCCTGAAGCGCAAAGCCGCTTGCACCGCCTTCCCGGCGAGGGGGGCCGGCCATCCACCCTTGCCAGCATGGAGGCCTCTGTCGCCCGGCCTCCGAAATGTTCCCGCCGCGCTCGCGGTCGTCCTTGCCAGCGCTCTCGCGCTGATGCTCCTCGCTGCGCCCGTCGCCTCGGCCGATGGCCTGCTGAAACCGCCCGGCAAGAAGGTCTACTGGGGGGTCTCGGACACCGGCGACCCGGCCGACTTCGGGCAGTTCGCCGACGTGCTCGACAAGCACCCGGCGGTGATGCAGTCGTTCCGCACCTGGGGCACCGACTTCGACGAGGTGATCACCCGCTGGCAGGTCGCCAACGCGCGGCCGATGATCCACATCTCCACCGCCGACAACAACACCGGCGCCGAGCTGATCACCCCGGCCCAGATCGCCGCCGGGGCCGGCGACGAGTACCTGGTCCGGCTCAACAAGCTGTTCGTCAACAAGGGGCTGAAGGCCTACGTGCGGCCGCTGGGCGAGCCGAATCGCTGCCTCAACGCCTGGGCCGCCTATGACTGCGCCGGCGCCTCCCGCGGTCCCGAGCACAGCCCCCGCGCCTACAAACGCGCCTTCCGCCGCATCTACGTGATCGTCCACGGCGGCGGCAAGGCGAAGCGGATCA
Organism: Solirubrobacterales bacterium; assembly: GCA_036374655.1. Classification (GTDB taxonomy): domain Bacteria; phylum Actinomycetota; class Thermoleophilia; order Solirubrobacterales; family 70-9; genus VAYN01. Next base: position 11,368 of record DASUTJ010000055.1, read on the forward strand.
ACCGGCGCCTGGCCGAAGCCGGCCTGCCGCCGCTGAGCGTCGACGTGCCGGGGCTGGCGAAGGCGCCGATCGCGGTCGTCTGGAGCCCGCTCCCCTCCGGCTCGCCGACCGTCCCCCACAACCGGCCGCGCTTCTTCTACCCCGGCTCACGCTGGGTCGATTGGGCCGGGACCGACTTCTACGCCGGCTACCCGGAATGGAAGTCACTGACCGGGCTCTACCGCCGCTACTCCGACAAGCCCTTCGCGATCACCGAGTGGGCGCTGGAAAGCAGCGACGACCCGACCTTCGTCAGCAAGCTCTTCGCCTGGGTGCGCAGCCACCCGCGGACCAAGATGCTCGTCTACTACCAGGACTTCGGCAGCACCAGCAACTACCGGATCCAGAACTACTCGGGCGCGCTCAACGTTTTGCGCGCCCGTCTCCACTCCGGCCGTTTCCCGGACTACGCGCCGGGCGCGCCTCAGCTACCGCCGCCACCCCCCGGTGGGGTTGGAGCGCCGTGATGCTCGAGTACCCGGTGAGGTAGATCCGGCGCCCGTCGGAGATCACCGGCGTGTACGTCCCCTTCGGATAGCGGAAGACCCGCTTGCCGCTCCTCATCATGAAGCCGCTGGTCGTTTTGTTGGTGAACTCGGCGACGTAGACGATGTCCCCGATCGCCGAGAGCGAGCCGATCACCTGGCCGCCGGCCGAGCGGCTCCAGCGGACGCTGCCGTCCTTGGCGTCGAGCGCGTAGACGTTGCCGTCGAAGGAGCCGATGAAGACGGTCGGCGGGCTGTGCTTGGTGTTGGCAACGGTCGGCCCGGAGTAAGCGTAGCCGCCGGTCGAATAGGACCAGGCGAGGTCGCCGTTGGAGGTGTCGTAGCTATAGACGCGGGCGTCGTTGTTGCCGGCGTAGACGCGGCCGTAGGCGACCGCCGGGGTCGAGTAGAAGGCGCCGGAGCCGCCGAATCCTGGGCCGAGCGAGCCGCTCTGCCAGACCAGCTCCCCGGTCTTGGCGTCGACCGCGTTCATGTAGCCGCCGTAGTCGCCGACGAAGAGCTTGCCGTCTTTGTAGGCCGGCGCGGCCTTGATCGGGCCGCCCAGCGGGGTCGACCAGCGCACCTGCCCTTTGCCGGTGCTCATCGCGAACAGTTCGCCGTTCTCGACTCCGAAGTAGACGGTGCGGTCGATGATCAGCGGCGAGGACTCGGCCCGTCCCGGCAGGTTCCGTTTCCAGATCACCCTGCCGGTTTTCGCGTCGAGCTTGACGATGTGGCCGGGGACCAGGTTGACGATGTAGAGGCGGTTTTTGTAGAAGGCCGGCGAGGAGGCGTTGAGGCGACCGATCCGCCGTTTCCAGAGCTCTTTGCCGGTGTCGGCGTCGAGCGCGTAGGCGAAGCCGCTGTTGTTGACGAAGTAGAGCTTGCCGCCGACGTAGATCGGCGGGAACTCGAGCAGTGGCCGGTCGGTGAAGCGCCAGAGTTTGTCGAAGGGCGGCTTGATCCCCTTCACCGGCAGGTAGCGGGTGCGGGCGTTGTTGAAGCCGTAGACCGGCCAGTTGACCGTCTTCGGCTCCTTGATCGGCGGCGGTTTCTCCGGCTTGAAGTGTTCGATCGCCTCCTGGTTGTGGACGTCCCCGGGGCGCTTCAGCAGCTCGTAGGCGACGACCGCGCCGCTGACGAGGATGCCCAGCGCCAGCAGGGCGACGACCAGCAGGCGGTTCGATCGATGCCCGAGGTCGAGTTCGCGGAGCCGGTTACCGAGCATCCGCAGCGCGGCGCTCGGACTCTTTCGCGACGCCGGCGATCAGGTCCCGGATCGCTTTCTTCAGGATCGCCATGAAGACCGGGCCCGACAGCGGGATCGTCGGCGTGGTCTTCACCGCGTAGGTGAGCTCGGTGCCGCCCCCGGCCGCCTTCAGTTCGACGGTGCCGACGTGGTCGCGGACCGGCAGGCCGGAGAGGATCTTGTAGGAGAAGCGGTTGGGGCGCTCGTAGCCGATCACTTCCTCGCGCATCGGCGGACCGGGCACGGCGCTGAGCACGCGGATCGCGCCGAGGCCGTTCGGCGACGGCTCCCCCTCGCGCTCGAGCTCGGCCTTGCGCAGGGACGTGATCTCGGTGTAGCGCCGGTGGTCGGTGAGGACGTCGAAGACGACCTCGGGCGGAGCGGCCACCTGGTGGACGTATCGGAAGCTCGCCATCGCCGGACAGGCTACGTCAGTCGCCAGCGTTGCGGGTCGGTGCCCTCCACCGTCTCCACCTCGCCGGCGAGCGCCAGGTGGTCGAGGCAGGAGAGGACGATCTGCAGAACCCAGGCGCTGGCCGGGGTTTTGACCATCTCCGGGCCGATGATCTCTTCGACGATCTCGAAGGCGGTCTTCTCCTCCCCCGCAAGCGCCGCGGGCACCTTCTTCAGCAGCTCGGCGACCTGGCGGCGGGACTCGGCGATCTTCGCCTCGGGGTCGCGGAAGGTGCGGCCGTGGCCGGGAAGGACGAGTTCGACGTCGAGGCCCTCGACCACCTCCAGGCTGGAGAGGAATTCGCCCACCGGGTCGGGGCTGTGGCCGTGGTCGAAGAAGAGGACGGTGCGGCCCAGCAGGTGGTCGCCGCTGATCAGCAGCTTGCGCTCGGGCTGGTGGAGGACGACGTGGGACGGGGCGTGGCCCGGCGTCTCGTGCACCTGCCAGGTGCCGAGGTCGGTCTCGACCTCGACCCCGGGGACGAGCTCGCGGTCGGGCTCCTTGAGGATGTCGATCCCGGTCTCGTCGTCTTCTTCGCGCGCCTCGCGGTAGCGCTCCAGGGACTTCGGCGGCACCCCGCTCTGCCGCGCCACCTCGATCCGCGCCTCCAGCGCCGCTTTCGAGTCTTCGGCCAGCGGCCGCACGTGCTCCCACCGTGGATGCATCCAGAGTTCGCAGCCGGCGGCCTCGACGATCGAGCCGGCGAGGCCGTAGTGGTCGGTGTGGGAGTGGGTGCAGACGACGAGGCGGACGTCCTCGACCCCGAAGCCGGCCTGGGTCAGCGCCAGGTCGAGCTGCCGCAGGCGGCCCTTGCCGCCCATCCCGGTGTCGAACATGACGATCCCGCCGTCGCGCTCGACCGCCCAGGCGTTGCCGTGAGGCACACCCGGCCAGGGGAGCGACAGCCGCAGCCTCCAGACGCCGGGCAGGATCCGTTCGGTCCGGGGCGCCTCGGCTTTTCCGGGACTGGCCACGCGGCCAATCCTTTCAGGGACGCTCGAACTCCTGCATCGCCCCGGCCGCGGCGAAGCAGGCGGCGCCGGCGAAGGTGGCCCAGTTGGCGATCCCCACCGCGAGCTCGTCGCCGGTGGTCGGGCGGACGAAGGCTGCGACCGCCGCGACCATGAACAGCACAGAGCCGGCCTGGTTGACGACGGCGATCCACCAACCGAGGTCGGCCCGGCGCCCGCGCGGCCGGTCGCGGTGCATCTCGGTCAGGGCCAGGTGACCGGAGACGAGGAAGAGCACGCAGCCGATGAATTCGGGGCTCCAGACCAGCCGGTGGATCTGGGCGGTGGTCAGGTCGCCGACCAGCGCCGCCGTCAGGCTGGCGCCGAAGTAGAGGGTGCCGACAAAGAGAGCGACCGCGCTCGCCCAGTCGAGCCTCCCCGGCTCGGTAGACCACCAGCGCCACGGGGCGGCCCGCACCACCCCGTCGGCGTCCACCTCCCGGGGCGCATTCGCAACCTGCAGCACGGACGCATAGCCCCCGGTCGTGAAGAACACCCCGCCGATCATGAAGACGGCAGCAGCCAACCGCGGCCCGCCAACATGCGCCTGAGCCAGCAGCGCTCCCGCGCAGAACAGCGACCCGCCGATCAAAAAAGCAGTCGCGGCAACGGCATTGATTCGAGTCAGCCGCCGCTTGGTCGCCTCATCCGCCGAACCCTTGGCCGCGGCTGGGTCTGCGCCCCCAGCAACCACCACCCCGCGCTTGCGCAACAGCCGCCGATCGAGATCCACGGCGGCAGCCTAATTGTGCGGTCCACTAATCCCCGTTGAACGACCCCGGATCGGGCCCGATCCGCTCGCCGGTATCCAACCGCTCCAGCGCCGCCATGTCGTCCTCGCTCAAGGCAAAGTCGAACACCTCGAAGTTCTCGCGAATCCGCTCCGGCGTCGCGGATTTCGGGATCACCACGTTGCCGAGCTGCAGGTGCCAGCGGAGGATCGTCTGCGCCGGGGTACGCTCGTGGTGGGCGGCGACGGTTTCGACCGTCCCGTCCTCGAGCAGGTCGCCCTGCGCCAGCGGGCTCCAGGCCTCGGTGACGACGCCGTGCTCGGCGCCCCAGGCGCGCAGCTCGGCCTGCTGGAAGCGCGGGTGGAGCTCGATCTGGTTGACGGTCGGCTGCCGCTCGGCTTCCCGCTCCAGCCGCTTGAGGTCCTCGACGCGGAAGTTGGAGACGCCGATCGAGCGGGCGCCGCCTTCCTCCCGGATACGTTCGAAGGCGCGCCAGGTGTCGAGGAAGAGATCGCGGTCCGGGCGGGGCCAGTGGATCAGGTAGAGATCGACGTAGCCGGTGCCCAGCCTCCCGAGGGACTTCTCGAAAGCGGCGAGGGTCGAGTCGTATCCCTGCTCGGAGTTCCACAGCTTGGTGGTGACAAAGACATCCTCGCGACTGACCCCGGAGGCAGCGATCGCGGCCCCGACCCCAGCCTCGTTGCCGTAGGCGGCAGCGGTGTCGACATGGCGGTAGCCGACCCCCAGCGCTTCCTCGACCGCCTCCTGCGTCTCGTCGGGCGGAATCTGGAAGACGCCAAACCCCAGCTGCGGGATCTCGACGCCGTCGTGCAGAGTCAGGGCAGGAACTTCGGTCGCATTGGTCATGCGACTCGGCTACCCCTGGGGAAGGTTCTCTAAGCGGTGGAGAGGCCGATGGCCAGCAAGGGGAATGCACTCATCACACCGAGGTAGGCGCCCATCGCGGCGCCGCTGCCGAGGCTGGCGGTGCGCGAGCGCGCACCGGCGACCGCGCCGATCAGGACGAAGGCGGCGGCGATTCCGAAACCAAGCCAGAAGACGGTGGGCATTGCGGCGGCGAGAATACCCCAAACGAGGGCAGGAATCGCCGGCCGCGCGTAAAAGCCGCAGGCATGAACCAGTCAGGCGCCAAAAACAGCAAGCTGATCCTCGCGGCGATGATCTTCGCCGTCTCGATGACCTTCATCGACCAGACGATCGTCGCGATCGCGATCCCGTCGATCCAGGACGACCTCTCGCTCTCGGCGACGGGGGTGCAGTGGATCATCAACGGCTACCTCCTCTCGCTCTCGGCCCTCTTCGCCTTCGGCGGGCGGCTGGCCGACATCGCCGGCCACCGTCGCATGGTGGTCCTCGGCGTCGTCATCTTCGCCACCGCCTCCGCCCTCTGCGGCGCCACCCCGACCGGCTCCCTCGACGAGACCTGGCTGATCGTCTTCCGCGTGATCCAGGGCGCCGGCGCAGCGATCATGTTCCCCGCGGCGCTGGCGATCGTCCTCAACGCCTTCCCGGTCGCCGAACGCGGCAAGGCGATGGCGATCTTCTTCGCGATCGCCGGCGGCCTCACCGCGGTCGGCCCGCTGGCCGGCGGCTACCTGGTCGAGATCGACTGGCGGGCGATCTTCTGGGTCAACATCCCGGTCGCGATCATCGCCCTGGCCCTGATCTGGAAGTCGAAGCCGGCCGACGAGAAGCACCCGGCGCCGATCGACAACACCGGCACGGCGCTGATCACCCTCGGCATGGGCTTCGCGGTGCTCGGCCTGCAGCAGTCGAGCGTCTGGGGCTGGGACAGCCCCGCCACCTGGGCCTGCATCGCCGGCGGGCTGGTGATCCTCGCCTCCTTCGTCCGCTACGAGCTGCGGACCGAGAACCCGCTACTGCGGCTGGAGATCTTCAAGGACCGGGCCTTCGCGGTGGACAACATCATCCTCTTCCTGCTGATGATCCCGTTCGTCCCGCTGTTCTTCTTCGCCAGCATGTACGCCCAGATCTCGCTCGGCGAAAGCGCCTCGGAAACCGGCCTCTACCTGCTGATCTTCTTCGCCGGCTTCGCCACCGCCTCGCAGCAGGGCGGCCGCCTGCTCGACAAGGTCGGCGCCCGCGCCGCCGTCGTCCCCGGCTGCGCGATCGCCGCCGTCGGCTTCTACCTCTGGGGCAACTCGCTGACCGAGCTCTCGGTCTCCGACCAGTGGTACTGGATCGTGCTGGCCGGGATCGGGGTCGGGCTGGTGCTGAGCCCCGCCAACACCGACGCGCTCAACCGGGTCAGCCGGGACCGCTATGGCGAGGCGACCGGGATCACCCAGACCGTGCGCAACTTCGGCTCCAGTCTCGGGCTGGCGGTGCTGGGCTCGATCCTGATCCTCGAGAACCGCTCCAACCTCGAAGCGACTGCCGACAAGAACGGCATCCCCAAGGAAGTGGGCAGTGAAATCGCCGACACGATCAGCCAGGGAACCGGCGCCGGCGAATCCCCCGAACACCTCCCCGCCCCGGTCCAGAAGGTCGTCGACAGCATCCCCCATGACTTCGCCCTCGCCTCGCGCACCGTCTTCTACGGAATGGCGGCGGTGATGGCGGTCGCCTTCGTCATCGCCCTTGTGCGGATGCCGGCGGGCAAAGTAGAAGAAGAGGTGTGAGGCTCCGCTTTCTCGTCCCGGCGCTCGTCGCACTCGCGGCGATCGCGCCGGCCCCGGTCGCCGCAGCCGTCAACACGGCCGACAACGTCCTGAAAGCGGCGCCGGTCGACCCCGCCGCCCAGAAGCTGGCGGAGCGTTACGTCCCGATCACGATGCTGCGCAAGCAGTTGCACCCTCCCTGCGACACCAAGGAGGAGCAGTACCAGCCGACCAGCGTCGAGGCGGTGCTCGGCAACCCAACCGTCACCCTCACCCACGAACTGCCCGACGGCAAGCTCGAGGACGTGATGAAGGCGCCGACCGCGGCCGACATCGCCGGCAAGCGGGACGGCTGGTACCTCGACTACGAAGGCAAGGTCCTCGGCGACACCTGCGTCTACGCGCGGGCCTTCAAGAAGCTGCTGGAGGAAGGCAAAGCGCCGGCGATCACCTATGCCCACGTCGCCCGTGAACCGAACCGCGACGGCTTCGCCCTCCAGTTCTGGTTCTTCTGGTACTTCAACCAGTTCAACGACATCCACGAGGCCGACTGGGAGGGGATGCAACTCACCTTCGAGGCCAACACGACGAAGGAGGCGCTGGGGGAAGAACCGAGCGAGATCATCCTCTTCCAGCACGCCGGCGGCGAGCGGGCCAGCTGGGAGGACGGCAAGGTCCAGAAGGAAGGCACCCACCCGGTCGTCTACCCCGCCGCCGGCTCGCACGCGACCTTCTACGACTCCGCCGTCTACGTGGAGAACGGGCAGAACGGGTCGGGGGTCGGCTGCGACGTCACCTCCGAACCGCTGCGCGAACTGAAGCTGCGGCCGGTCCTGCTGCCGGAAACGGCGCCGGAAGCGGGCGCCTTCCAGTGGCTCAGCTACCGCGGCCGCTGGGGCGAACGCGAAAAGGGGTTCAACAACGGCCCTACCGGGCCGGTGACGAAGACGGTCTGGCGCGAACCGTTCGCCTGGATGGCGAAGCAGCGCTCGACCAGCCCCCGCTTCCCCGGCGGCTCGGTGGTCGGCGGCTCGGTGACGGGGGCCTTCTGCGGCGCGGTCACCGCGGTAACCGACTTCACCCACCTGGCGACCAAGTCGCGGCCGACCGCGGTCGCGATCCTGGTCGCGATCTTCCTCCTCCTGGCCGGAATCGTGCTGGCGACGCGCTGGGGACCGGTCGACCTGACCGAGCTGCGGGCGCGACGGGCCTTCGGCCAGCTGCTGCGTACCGCCCGCCGCCTCTACCAGCGCCACTTCCTGGTCCTGGTGCCGATCGGGCTGATCGCCTTCCCGATCGTCGGCGGCGTCAACCTGTTGGCCGAAGCGCTCTCGAAGGGCCGTGGCGTCGACGAAGCCGCCGGCCACGCCGGCCTCGGGCTGGCGATCGCCGACCTGCTCGAATCGGTCGGCCGGCCGGTCGCCCAGGCGCTCGTCGCGGCGATCGTGATCGTCTTCGTGCGGGAACTGGTGCGCGGCCGGCGGGCCGGCGTCGGCGACTCGGTGCGGGGCATGCTGGCCCGTTTCTGGCGGGTGGTCGCGGCGCAGCTGCTGGCGATGCTGGGGGTGTTCCTGCTGCTGCTGACCGTCATCGGCATCCCCTTCGCCGCCTGGAAATACGTCAGCTGGCTCTTCGTTCAGCAGGAAGTCCTGTTCACCGACAAGTCGATCCGCGAGGCCTTCCGCGGCAGCTCCGAGCTGGTCCGCGGACGCTGGTGGCACACGGTTCGCGTCGCCGGGGTGCTCTGGCTGCTCAGCATCGTCGCCGGGCCGATCCTCGGCTTCGCGCTGATCTTCGCCGACTTCCCGCTGTTCTGGATCAACGTCGTCGGCTCGGTCGTCTTCGCGCTCTTCATCCCCTACGTCGTGGTCGGCCAGACCCTCCTCTACTTCGACCTGCAGGTGCGCGAGGAAGAGGAGCCGGCGGCGGCGCGGCGGCGGATTCGCCTGCCAGGGCGGGCGCGACGCCCGAGCCCGGCGCCCACCAGCTAGTTTTCGCGCATGAGGATCCTCGCCTTCTCCGACCTGCATCGCGACCTCGAGCAGGGAGCGCGGCTGGTCGAGATGTCGCGCGAGGCCGACGCGGTGATCGGCGCCGGCGACTTCGCCTCGGTGCACGAGGGGTTGGAGGAAACGATCGGCGCCCTCGCAGGGATCGAGGTGCCGACCGTCCTCGTACCTGGAAACAACGAGACCGTCGATGCGTTGCGGTCCGCCGCGGAGAACTGGAGCGCCGCCACCGTCCTCCACGGCGAGGGGACGACGATCGAGGGCACCGAGTTCTTCGGCCTCGGGGCCGGTATCCCGGTCACCCCTTGGGACTGGAGCTTCGACCTCGACGACGAGGCGGCGACCGAGATGCTCGCGCCCTGCCCCGAAGGCGCCGTACTCGTCCTCCACTCCCCGCCCAAGGACCACTGCGACGCCGCTGGCGACGGCGGCAACTTCGGCAGCCCCGCCCTGCTGCGGTCGATCGAAGAGAAGCGCCCCCGCCTCGCCGTCTGCGGCCACATCCACGAGTCCTGGGGCTGCGAGAGCCAGGTCGGCAACACCCCGATCCGCAACCTCGGCCCCAAAGGCACCTGGATCGAGGTCTAGGCGTTCTGCGCGACGACCAGCTGGTGCAGAGTCTCGGGAGCGATATCCGCGCCGTTCGGCCAGACGATCGTTCCTAGCTCTTCGTCGAGCTCGACACGAGCGAAAAATTCAGGGTCAGACAGTGGAGCGAAGACTCCACTCCAGTCTTCTCCCGAGAAATCGACCTCCCCAACCGTTCCGTCGTCGAAGCCAAGGCGAAGCCGGTGATCCCCTACGGGACGTACCTCGGTCACATGGGCGATCCTCTCCATGAGGGCGATGCTAGGGAAGGGGGTCAATGTGCTCCATCACCTCCCCCTGCTCTGCAAGATCCCAGTTCTTAAGCAGCTCCTCCCGGTGCAGAGATGCCCAGCGGTTGACCAGGCGACGAACCCGCGCCGGAAGATCGCCGTGGAGCACCTCTAGCGATTCGATCGCGATCGACGCCTCGTGCCCGCTGTAGAGGGCATGGAAGTGCGGGACGCCGTGCTCTCGGTAGTACATGGCGATTACCACCCCGTAGAAGCTGCAGATCCTCGGCATGCCCCGAACCTAGGAAGCCCGGACGCACGGGTGGCACGCAGTTCGTGCCAGCTTTGCAGCGGTACTGCGACAAGGCTTAGGAACCCGCTTCTTCGGGGGCGAAGTAGGACAGGTCGACCTCTTTAATCTCGTAGGCATCGCGGGTGGTGACGCCTACGTTGTGATCAATCATCAGTTCTGCCAGCCGCGGTCCATCGATGAGAATGACTCGCGACGAGACTCCCGCAGCGTAGTCCTGGGCCTCAGGGCTGAACTTCGAAGTCGTGAGGAAGACTCCCTTACTGGCCTGACGGCCGTGGAGCGCGCCAATGAACTGCTGGATCTCTGGCCTGCCGACAGTCTTGTCCTGCCAGGCCTTCGCCTGGATGTAGATCAGCTCCAGCCCAAGCGGGTCCTCACGAATCACCCCGTCGACCCCGCCATCGCTGCCGTGACCACCTAGACGCTCGATCGCACCTTCCAGGCCGCCGTAACCCATCGACCGCAGCACTTTCAGCACCAATCGCTCGAAGAAGTCCCAGTCCTCTTCCCTGACTCGGTCGATCAGGTCCGCGATCAGGGCGCTGCGCAGTTCCTGGTAGCCCGCATCAATCCGCTCCACGGCCGTTTCGGCTTCAGCCGTCACAGGGACCGAGGTCTTCTCTGCGGCAGGTGACTTGCCCGCTTTTCGAAATTCTTCGAACTCCTCGAATTGCTTCAGCACGGAAAGATCAATCCGCTGCGGGTGCTGTTTGAGCACCTCCCGCCCTCGCTCCGTGATCCTGTAGTGAGCGCGGCGCGGCCGCTCGAGGAGGCCCGCTCGAAATAGATACATAGCCGCCCAACCGACTCGGTTCTGGAGAGTGGTGACCCGTCCGCTTGGGATTCGCTCAGCGCGATCTTCGGGACTGAGGTCGAAGTGATCGGCGACCCCATTGCGGGTTGCGGCGACTTCGTGCTCCTGTCCGTCAGCATGCAGGACGAGCAACGGTCGCATGATCGTCTGAAAGTCTGGTACGGCCACGGCTCCAGCCTAAGATAAGCCGTCAGATGGCCTATCGCCTCCTAACCGCCGCCGATGCCTTCTGGCGGCGGTCGAACCAGATGCAGACGCCGAACACCGACCTCGGCGGGCAGCTCGAGGCTTCGCAGCTGGGGGCTCGGATGTGGCGGCTGGAGCCGGGGAAAGCGTCGACCAAGCATCGGCACTTCACCCAGGAGGAGCTCTACGTGCTGCTGGAGGGCGAGGGGCGGGTGCGGATCGGCGAGGAGGTGCTGACGCTGGCGCCGCTGGACACGTTGCTGGTCGAGCCCGACACCGACCGCCAGCTATTCAACGACACCGATGCCGACCAGCTGTGGCTCGTCGTCGGCGCACCGCGCGAAGAGATCACCAGCACGCTGGAGATGAGCGAGGAGCAGCTGCGGCACATGTATCCCAACGGCCCTAAAGCGCTGCCGCCGGAGCTCGGCGGCGGCCAGGCCGACTAGAGGGCGAGGGAGACGGGCTCTTCCAGCAGCTGTTTGACCCGGGCGAGGAATTCGGCGCCCTCGGCCCCGTAGAGGATGCGGTGGTCGCAGGAGAGGGTCGCCTTCATCAGCTTGGCCGGGACGATCTCGCCGTCGCGGACCGCCGGCAGATCGCGGATCGCGCCGACGGCGAGGATCGCCGCCTGGCCCATGTTGATCACCGCGTCGAACTCGTCGATCCCGAACATCCCCAGGTTGGAGACGGTGAAGGTCCCGCCCGAGAGCTCCGGCGGGGTCACCGAACCGTCGCGGACCTTGGCGGCCACCGCGCGGGTGTCGGCGGCGATCTGGCGCAGGCCCTTCTTGTCGGCATCGAAGATCGTCGGCACGACCAGCGCCTCCTCGGCGGCGACGGCAACCCCGACGTTGATCCGCGAGTAGAGCTCGAAGCGGCCGTCGCGGTAGGCGCCGTTGGCTTTCGGGAACTCGCGCAGGGCGATCGCGCAGGCCTTGACGATCATGTCGTTGAAGGAAGGCACCACATCGCCCTCCTTGGTCGCGCCCTTGATCGCCGCCCGAGCCTCGACCGCCTTCCCCATATCGATCTCGATCGTCAGATAGAAGTGAGGAGCAGTCGCCTTCGACTCCGCCATCCGCCGCGCAATCGTCTGCTGCAGCTTGTTCAGCTCGCGGGTCTCGGTATCGCCCTTGGCGGTGCCACCAGCGGCGGGAGCAACACCTGACTGGGGGGCGGCCCCTGCCCCCTCGGGCTGGGTAGAGGGGGCAGGAGCCGCTGAGCTCGGAGCCTCACCGGTCTCTGCCTCCTCCACATCGTGCTTAACGATCCGCCCCCCCGGCCCGGACCCATGCAGCTCTTTCAAATCAAGGCCCTTGTCGCGAGCCAGTCGCTTCGCGAGCGGAGAAGCTTTGACCCTCTCCCCGTCCTCGGATCGAACATCAGCGTTTGAACCCTCGGCGTCAGCCTCCTCCGCCTCTCCCGTGGGTGGCGACGATTCCGAGGACTCTCCCGGTAGGGAGAGCCCGGAATCGGAGACAGGACCCGCGGGCCGAGCGCTTGGTCCCTCGCCGTTCGACTCCCCAATCCGAGCAATAGGACTGCCAATAGGAAGGGTCTCCCCCTCCTGGGCCAGGATCTCGGTAAGCGTGCCAGCCTCATCTGCTTCGTAAGCCATGTTCGCCTTGTCGGTCTCGATTTCGACCAGCTCATCGCCGACCGCGATCTCGTCTCCGACCTGCTTCAGCCAGGTGAGGATCGTCCCCTCCTCCATCGAGTCGGAGAGGCGCGGCATCACCACCTCACTCATGGGGCAGCTCCATGCCTACAGATTGCCACTTCGGCCCGGCGGCTCTCACCCGCGGGTGAGAAAAGCGCCGAGGACCAGCGAAGCCGCCGCCTGGCGCAGGACGTCGCCGGTGACCTCGTCCATCACGACCTCCTGCCGCGCCTGCAGCCGACCGACGGTGGCGATCGGCTCGACGTCGCTGCGAGGTTCCGGCGGCGCGGTCGCCACCGCCTGGCCGTAGGCGAGGCAGCCTTCGACCCCCTGGGCGATCAGCTGGGCCCGGTAGTCGGCGCCTTCTTCGATCGGGTGCAGGTTGTCGGCCTGCATCAGCTCGGGGTGGGCGAACACCGCCCCCTGCCAGTCGGGAACCTGCGTCCCGGGCCGCGAGGCGGCGAATTCGGCCACCACCTGGTTCTTGCCGGTGTCGTCGACGCCGCCGGGGTGCAGCCCGTGGATCGTCGGCACGACCATGCAGCGGTCGCCGACGGTTTCGGCGACCTTGGCGAGGTTGCCGGCGAGGATCTCGGGATAGGACGGATTGTCGTTGGTCCCCCCGTCGAAGACGATCACGTCGAGGGAGGGGTCGTAGCTTTCCTCGAAGAGGTCGAAGACCTGGTACGTGTTGTAGCCGCCCTCGGCGTTGATCGTCAGCTCGACGCCGGGCAGGTAGCGGCTCAGGTAAGGCGAGGTCAGGTCCGCGAGGCTGTCGCCGACTACCAGCACGTGCGGGGCCGAGCGCGCGGGCGCCGCGGAGGCGCCGAGACAGACGAGCGCCACCGCCAGGACCACCCCGCCGAAGAACCCGAATCGCCGCACGGGACGGGTTTCTACAGGACTTAGACTGCCGCGCGTGTCAGCCGCCTTTCGGCTTCCGCTCGCCATCTGCGCCGTCTTCGGCGCGCTGCTGCTGGCCGGCTGCGGTGGAGGTGACGAGAGCACGACGCAGGAGCTGACGATCAAGAGCCGCCCGGACGTCAAGGGGACTGAGAAGTCGACGCGCCCCGACGCCAAGGCCAAGGACGATCGGCGCCCCGCCCCCGCCGGCAGCCTCTGCCAGAGCCAGATCGGCAGCTTCGTCGGCTCGATGGACGGCTTGCGACGCCGGCTCGCCGTCGGCGTCACCTACGACCAGTACGTGGCCGAGGTGCGCGGCATCCGCTCCACCTATGGCGAGATCCCGATCGAGGAGCTGCAGATCGACTGCCTGACGCTGGTCGCCACTCCCGGCGAGAAGGCCTTCAACCGCTACATCGAGGGGGCCAACGACTGGGGCGAATGCGTCTCCCAGCTCGGCTGCGGCACCGAAACGGTCGAACCTGTCCTCCAGCGGCGCTGGCGGGTCGCCTCCCACTTCCTCTCGGAAGCCCGCGACGGCCTCGACGCCGCCAGCTGAACCCCCGGCTTCCGACATAAATGAGCCGGAGCCGCCCAAAGGACGACCCCGGCCTGGTGCAAAGGAACGAACGCGGGAATTGCGACCGGGCGGGACAAGACCCAGCTCCCAACGAACGCCGGTGCCCGGGGTGGATTCCGCCGGGCGCCCAAACCAGTGCGGCGCCTAGCGGCCCTGCACCTCCAGAGTCCCATCAAGCATGTGAATCAAGTTAGGACCACCTCCTTTCTCTGGTCTGAGAAGTGAAGCAAATGCGGAGGTCGGGGCCAAACGGACTTCCGCCGTCCACTCATAGCGAGGCGGCCTCCTCCGGCAGCTCGTCGCCGAGGATGTCCTTGCCGCGGCGGCTCTGCAGCCGGCGCCAGCCCTCGAACGCGGCGCCGACCGCCATCGCGGCGGCGAATGAGCTGGCCAGCGGCAGCCAGAGGCTGTCCTTGAAGGTCTCGCCGCCGAGGTAGCCGAGCATCGAGACGTAGACCGCCCAGACGGATGCAGCGAAGGCGTCGGCGACGACGAACTGGCGGTAGGGCATCTCCAGGGTGCCGGCCGCGAAGGTGGTGACGGTCCGCCCGCCGGGGATGAAGCGGCCGACCCCGATCAGGATCGCACCGCGACGGCGCAGGGCCTGCTCCGCCCAGTGCAGCCGGGCCTGACCCTTCTCGTCCCCGAAGAGCCGGTCGGCGACGGGGTCGCCGATCTGCCGCCCGAGGAGGTAGCAGAGGTTGTCGCCGATAAAGGCGCCGACTGCCACCGCCGGCACGATCAGCCAGATCAGGAGTTCCCCCTGCGCCGCCAGGACCGAAGCGGTGATCACGATCGTCTCCGAGGGGACCAGCGGGATGAGGACGTCGGTCGCGCAGGCCAGGGCGATGACCGGATAGGTGATGGCGCTCTGCGAGACCTCGTGGGTGAGCCAGTCGAACACACTGCTCGCCTACCCGGATCGGATTGGTTTATCAATCGACAGGCGGGTATTCAGGTGGGCATGTCAACCGCATTGATCATCGCCATAGTCGTCGTTGTCGCCGTCCTGCTGGTTCTCGCTGTGAGGGCGGGCCGCAAGCGTCGCGCCGAGCGGGAACGGGAACGCCAGCGCCTCAGTGAACAGGCCGGCGGCCACCGCAACGAGGCCGACGTGCACGCCACCAAGGCACAGGAGCACGAGGAAACGGCTCAGGAAGCAGCTGAACGAGCCGAGCGCGAGCGCAAGCTTGCCCAGCACCACGGCAATAAAGCCGACGACCTCGAGCAGAAGCTCTAGGCGGACAAGGGGGAACTGAACATGGTTATCGGAGTCGTAGTCGGAATCTGCGTCCTGCTGTTGATCTTGGGGTTCCTGGTCCCCCGTCTCTCCAACCACGCCAAGCGCGGAACCGACAAAGGCTTCGGCCTCGGCCAGCGCGCCGGCGGCAAGGCCCCCGGCCCGATCGGCCGCCTGCTGAGCAAATCTTTCGGCAAATCCCAGCAAGCCGCCGACAAGAGCCACTCGGCCGGAAAGAGCGCGCGGGAGAAGGCGCCGTTCTAGCGTTTTCCCGAGGCGTCGGGTGGCGGCAGCACGACGAACGTCGTGCTGCGTGAATCAGCGGACTGCGCGTTGCCGGCGCGCGCCACGAGGACGTAAGTCCCAGGCTTCAGCCGCCGGTGGCCGATCCGCCCGCTGAACCGGACGCGGTTGCTGCCCGCCGAACCAGCCGCCGAGAACCGTCCCACCTCTCGCTTTTTGAACATCACGGTGAAGACGACCTTGCCGTTCTGCGCGAGACGGAACCGAACCGCGGTACCGAAACCTCGCTGTTGTCGCCGCACCAGGATGCTCGGCCCGGCGGGCGCGGCGAGGAATCGTCTGCGGGAAAGCGAGAGCGCAACGAGGTTGCGGACCATCCCTTTGCTCTGTGCCTGTGGCACGACAGGCTCTGGCGGCTGCTCGCTGGCCGGTGGTGGATCCGCGGGCACGGTGACGCTTGCCGGCGGACCGGTGCCGTACTGATTGGCCGCCGCAACGCTGAAGCTGACCTGCCTCTGAGGCACCCCGGAGATATCGATGCTGCTACTGGTGCCGTTCGTGCGACCGATCGCCTCCCCTGCTTCGTTCATGACAAGCCAACTGTTGATTTCCTCGTCTTCGTGACCCGGCTGCCATTGCAGGTGAACCTTCCGGGAGCTCTCGGATTCGGGTTGCGAGGTAGCCGTGAGCCCTAGAGGTGGCTGCAACAAGGCGGCGTCCAAGCCGCCTTCGTCCACCCAAACGTTGGCGACCGCGTTAGCCACCCCTCCGTCGGCTGAATTCACCCGCACCTCGACCAGACCGTCGTAAGGAGACGGGTAGGTATGCGCGACGGTCGGTCCTGCGGTTTCCTCGTCGATCGCGCCATCGCCGTCGAAGTCCCATTCGAAGCTGGTCAGTTCCGAGTCGGGGTCGTAGGACGCCGAGGCGTCGAAGACGATCTCTTCACCGGGGGACGCAACGTAGTCGGTTAGTGCAAGCAGCGCAACCGGCCGGCTTTCGATCTCGCCGACCGCTTCAAGCAGGGCTGCTTCCGTATCCCCTTCGTCGACAAAAACCCGCCCCGCGGTCTGTTCGGCGAGCGTCTCGTACATTTCGCTGGCGTAGGAGGGAACCACCGGGAAGACGTTGACCGGGTCGATCTCCAGCGCGCGCTGGACGACGTCGGCGAGCGTGTAGCCGCCCGCCAGATCGGGGTCGTGGTAGCCGGCGTCAGTCAGCACGACAGCCGACTTAGTCGCTCCCTCTTTCCAGTCGAGTCCGTTGAGCGTGGTCATCAAAGCGTGCAGTAGGGCCTCTGGCGTATCACCTCCGCCGGTGGCGAAGAGGGTGTCGAGACCGGTATGGAAGCTTTCCGTATCGGTGGTGAGGGGAACCACTATTTGCGAGACGACCCCGTCGCCGGCGTCCCTGTATTCGGTCAGGGCAACGCGACCCCGGAGAGCGACGATCCCATCGCCGACGCTTTCGGCGATTGCGCGCGCGGCGCCGATCGAACCGGACATCGAGCCGGTGGTGTCGATTACGAAGGCCACGTCCAAACCAGCGGTTCCGAGACCGAACACATAGATGGACACATCGATTTCGTCCGCCTTCTCGGGCAAGCGCTCCCGCAACGCGCTCGCGATCTCTCGCGCGGCCTGGTCCATCTCCGCTCCTTCGTCGGCATAACCTCCATGTGCGTCAGCGCCGTCGAAGAGGTTGTTATTGCAGACGGTGTCGTCGCGGTCGCACCAGGAACCGGTGCGATCTTCGATGTCGGACGGTAGATACGGGCTTCGGGCCTCCAAGACGCCGTTGTCAGTCCAGCAACTGACATTCCCGCGGCGCCAGGGGGAGAACTGCTTGCCGCGACAGGCCGGCGGCAGCACTCCCCTCCCCTCAGGCAGGTAGAGCTTCGGGTCGCCGAAGAGCGAAACGAACGCGATCCGCGAGCGCACCGTGGGGCTCAGGCCGAAAAGACCCTCACCCACCACCTGAGCGCCTTGCGAATACCCGCCCACGGCGAACACCTCGCCGCTGCAATGCGCGCTCCTTTGGTTCAGGTAGGCCTTCAACTCCGTCACGCCCCTGCTCACGCTCGCTCTGTATTCACCCCCGAGGAAACCGGTCCAGGAGGCGTCCGCCTCGATCAAGTTCATGTAGCTCTGCCAGCTCCCCAAGACGCCGACCGCGTTGTACCGGGCCCCGTCGAGGGTCTCCGTCCCGAGCTCGTATCGAGTGACCTGGATCCCTGGCCCCAATCTGGCCTCCACCGACTCGAAGTACTTCGTCGCCTCCCGCTCATTGGGGTCTTGCCCCGAGCCTCGCGCCCAGACGAGAGTGACATCGCCACACGGATCGCCGGGGGCGCTGGCATCTACGTCGGAGATCGAGAAGAGGAGCCAGGCGGCAGTGAAAATCACGCCGAGCGCCAGCACCAGCACCTTGATTTTTGCCGAGCTATCTAATTTTCTCTGAGAGATCAAGATCGCGCACGGTATAGGTACGCATCGTTCTCGACAAGTCCGGCGGCGACGAAACCCGCATATTCGCGACGACCCGCCGTCAATAGTGAGGAAATGCAACCTCTACGACCGAGTCCAGCATGAATGTCGCCCGTCCTTTCGCTTCAAAACTGGCCAGCCAGCCAGTATGCTTGCGCGGCGTGCCGGACCAAGCTGAGATCGCCGCCGGGAAAGGGAACGTCGAGGACGCCCTGGTGCTCGAGCGCGAGCACTGGGAGAACGGGCCGCCGCTGGAGCTGTTCAAGCGGATGCGCGCCGAGTGCCCCGTCCACTGGACCTCGGAAGTAACCGAACTGCCGCAGGCGAAGGGCTTCTGGTCGGTGACGCGCGCCGACGACGTCCACGCGATCAGCCGCGACTGGGAGACCTACTCCTCCGAACGCGGCGGCGTCGTGGTGATCGACGAGGTCTTCCCGATCGAGCTGGCGCGGGCGATGTTCATCGGCATGGACCCGCCCAAGCACGACCGGCTGAAGGCGCTCTTCCAAGCGGGTTTCACGCCGAAGCGGATCGCGGCGCACGAGGGGGCGATCCGGGAGATCGTCACCGGCACGCTCGACAAGCTCGAGGGCCGCGAGACCTGCGACCTGGTCACCGACGTCGCCCAGCCGGCCGTCTCGCGGGTGATCGGCAGCTTCATGGGCATCCCCGAGGAGGACGACGCGACCTGGGCGGAGCTGATGAACATGGCGCTGGCCGCCAACGACCCCGACTACAGCCCCAACGTCGAGGACGTCGAGGCGACGATCCAGGAGGCGGTGCAGCAGATCTTCGCCCGCTGCAGCGAGCTGATCGCCGCGCGACGGGAGAACCCGACCGACGACCTGACCACGGTCCTCGTCAACGCCGAGGTCGAAGGCCAGAAGCTGGAGGAACACGAGATCGTGATGGGCTTCTTCCTCCTCGTCGCCGCCGGCAACGACAGCACCAAGGCGACCTACTCGAGCGCGATGCGGGCGCTGATGCAGAACCCGGACCAGCGACAGCAGCTGGTCGACGACCCGTCGCTGGTCCCCAGCGCGGTCGAGGAGGCGCTGCGGATGTTCCCAGCCTTCGCCCATTTCCGCCGCACCGCGACCAGGGACGTCGAGCTCGGCGGCCAGCAGATCAAAGAGGGCGACAAGGTGGTCATGTGGTACGCCTCGTCCAACCGCGACGAGAGCCGTTACGAGGACCCCGACCGCTTCGACGTCCATCGCAATCCCGAGCACCAGGCCTTCGGCGCCGGCGGCCGCCACTTCTGCCTCGGGGCCGCCCTGGCCCGGCTTGAGCTGAGGATCCTGCTTGAGGAGACCCTCGCCCGCTACCCGAACATCGAGATGGCCGGCTCCCCGGTCTACGTCGAGAGCGGCTTCCTCAACCAGCTGAAAACGCTGCCGGTCCGGCTCAACCCTTAACTAGGGCAGCGTCACCGGCGTCGCGGGCGGCGAGCCGCTCTTCAGCAACGTCGAGAGGTAGATAACGACCGGCTCGCTGCCGCGGTTGGCCGCTTCGTGGATGTCGGAAGGCTGCTCGACCAACCACTGACCGGGCTTGATCTGGGCCGTCTGCCCGGCGGCGATCGTCCGCACTCGCCGCGGGTCCTTTTCGGCGTCGCCTTCGCTGACCACGGCCGAGCCCTTGCGGACCGTGTAGGTGAGGGTGCCGGAGGCGATCCGCGAGATCTGCGTCCCGAGGTGATGGTGCAGCGCCAGCTTCGCCCCCGGTTCGACCACCACCCGGCTGAGGACCATCGTCCGGCCGGGAGCGCCCTGGACCTTGTCGCTCTGGGCGAGCGCGGTGCGGACGGCGGTCGGTTCGGACGGTCCCGCGAGGGCGCCCGGGAGCAGCGCGCCGAGCGCGAAGACCGCGATGAGGGCTAGGGCGAGCGAGAGTCGAGACCGATACGCAGTGGGCATCGGCGAGCACCCTAGGCAGGCGACCGGATGCAAGGGCGAGCCGCGGCCCAACATTTCAGGGCCGTCTATCTTGCGTATGACTCCGATGCCGAAGGACGATTCCTCCAAGTCTTCAGCGACCGCCCTCGAAGCCGGCAGATGGCTGCACAACCCCGCGACCGGCGAGGTTGCGCACGTCCTCTCGGTAGACGACGAGGGCCGGCGCATCGAGGTCGACCTCTGGCTCCAGCCCGGCGCCGCGGTCGCCGGCGCGCACGTCCATGACCACTTCATCGAGCGGTTCCAGGTGCGCGACGGCGAGGTCGGCTTCCAGGTCGGCGGCGACGAGCGCGTCGTTCGGCCGAGCGACGGGACCCTCGAGGTGCCCGCCGGGACTGTTCATGACTGGTGGAACGCCGGCAGCGGAGTCGCCCACGTCCGGGTGGAAGTGGAGGCGACCCATGGGGCGCCAGGCCAGCCCGCCGCCCGCTTCGCCTCGATGATCGAGACCCTCTGGTCACTCGGCGCCCTCGGTCGGGTCAACGCCAAGGGCATGCCCGACCCGCTCTGGCTCGCGGCGATCGCGCGCGAGTACAGCGACGCGATCCGCTTCGTCAAACCACCGGCTCTGGTCCAGACCATCCTCTTCGGCCCGATGGCGACGATCGCCCACCGCACCGGCCGCAATCCGCTCGCGCCAGAGCTCCACGGGCCGGAGGCGGCCTGCGCCATCTCCGATCCGGGCGAGGAGGGTCTCGCAGAGCTGCTCGCGAGGAAGGTCAATGCCCGAGCCGCGCGCGGACGCACCCAGGAGCCATGACGCTTCAGCGGATGGACAACGTCCTCATCGTCGTAGAGGACCTGGAGGCGGCCAAGGCGTTCTTCATCGAGCTCGGCATGGAGCTGGTGGGCGAAACCCAGGTCGCGGGCGAGTGGGCGGGCCGGGTCGTAGGGCTCGAGAACGTCCGCGCCGACATCGCCATGCTGCGGACCCCGGACGGCCACAGCCGGGTCGAGCTGTCCAGGTTCCACACGCCACCGGCGGTCAGGGCCGAGCCCGAAGACGCGCCGACGAACGCCCTCGGCATCCGCCGCATCATGTTCGCCGTCGACGACATCGACGACGTGGTCGCCCGCCTACGCAACCACGGCGCCGAGCTGGTGGACGAGATCGCCCAGTACGAGGACATCTACCGCCTCTGCTTCATCCGCGGCCCCGAGGGCATCGTCATCGGCCTGGCCGAGCGGCTCCGCTGAACACCCCCCAGGGGGAGCACGTCAACGCGCCCGACAGGATTTGAACCTGTGACCTTCGGTTTCGTAGACCGACGCTCTATCCAGCTGAGCTACGGGCGCAGAGGTGGGGATTCTAGGCGAGGGGCGGGGTGGCGTGGGCGGCCGGGCTTGGCGGGGGTGCTGGCGTTGCGTCTTCTTTGGCGTAGGCGGCGAGGAGCTTTGCCTCTCCCTCTTTGTCCGGGAAGCGGGTCGCTACCAGGGCCGCGCCGATGAGGATGGCGACGATCCCGGCCACGTAGGCCCAGGCGTCGCCCTGGAGGAAGGCTCCGCGCGCTCCTTCGATGATCGATTCGGCGTAGCGGGGGTGCTGTTCGGCCACGGCCGCGGCGCTGGAGAAGGACTTGGTCAGCTCGCTTTCGACGCTGCTGGAGACCGAGTTGGGCGCCGAGGCGACGGCCGTGGCCGCCGCGGTGGCGTAGCCCGCCGTGAGCAGGGCGCCGAGGATCGACTGCATGATCGCGCCGCCGAGGTCGCGCTGGAGGTCGGCGGTCGCCGAGGCCATCCCCGCCCGATGCACCGGCACCGAGGCGGTCAGCGAGCGCGAGGCCGGGGTGCCGGCGAAGCCGACCCCCACCCCGATCAGCAGGTAGCCGAGGCCGATGTGCCAGTAGGGGGCGCTCTCGTCCCAGAGCAGCAGCATCGTCACGAAGCCCGCCAGGCAGAAGGCGTAGCCGAGCAGGAGGGTGAAGCGGGCGCCGCGGGTCTCCACCAGGTGCGCCGAGCGCGGCGCGACGAGGACCATCCCCACCGCCCCCGGCAGGATCGCCAGGCCGGCGTCGAGGGTGGAGTAGTCGAGCACGTTCTGCAGGTACTGCTGGCCGATGAACATCGCCGCCATCAGCGAGCCGAAGACGATGATCCCCGCGCAGGCCGCGACCCAGAAGATCCGCCGCGCCGCGACGTCGAGGTCGTAGAGCGGCGGCCGGGCGCGTCGCTGGCGGACGACGAAGGCGACGATCGCGGCGAGGGCGGCGATCCCCAGCCCGGCCGCCGCGGCGCCGGCCCCCGGC
>DASUTJ010000056.1:0-14828 GCA_036374655.1 Solirubrobacterales bacterium
TGCGCAAGATTCCCCACTGCTGCCTCCCGTAGGAGTCTGGGCCGTGTCTCAGTCCCAGTGTGGCTGATCGTCCTCTCAGACCAGCTACCCATCGTTGCCTTGGTAGGCCGTTACCCCACCAACAAGCTAATGGGCCGCGAGCCCCTCCCAATGCGGAGGCCGAAGCTTCCTTTAGCGAACAGGCTTACGCCTGTGCGCCACATCCGGTATTAGCCCGAGTTTCCTCGGGTTGTCCCGGTCATCGGGGCAGGTTACTCACGTGTTACTCACCCGTTCGCGGCTTTGCCCCAGGGCAAGCCCTGGTTCGTCGCACCACTTGCATGTGTTAAGCACGCCGCCAGCGTTCGTCCTGAGCCAGGATCAAACTCTCCGTGAAATGTACTTCTACAGAGAGCCTGTCATATCTCAGTGGCCGCCGAGTACACAAGTACGACGGCCGACATGACGAGGTAAATCAAGACCATCCGGCACGCTGGCGCACCGAATGGGTCGGGCTGAACATTCCGCAGACCGAAGTCCGCGGAGATGCACGCTGCTCAGTTTTCAAAGACCGCTGCGCTCTCTACGGCGGGACTCGCCGCTCTCGACGCTCGGGGGTGCTCGGGCACCCCCAGAAGGACGAAGGAGTATAGCGCGTGGCCGGCGGTTTGCCTAGGGGGTGGCCCTAAGGCGGCAGAAGCGCCGCTTCCCGACCTGCAGCACGCGTCCGTCAAGGCTAGCGGCCTCGACGTCCAGAGGCTCTGCGGGCACCGAATCGCCGTCGAGCTTGACCCCTCCCTGCTGAATCAGGCGCCGCCCCTCGCTGCTGCTGACGCCGAAGGCGCCGGCGATCAGACGCGGCAGGTGGACCAGCCCGTTGCCGTCGGCGCTGTACTCGCCGAGCTCGACCTCGGGGATCTCCTCCGGGATCTCGTGCTTGACGTGGACGCGGTTGAAGTGCTCCTCCGCCGCCGCGCCGGCGCCCTCGCCGTGGAAGCGGTCGACGATCCGCCGGGCCAGCTCCCGCTTGGCCTGGTTCGGCGCCGTCTCGGGGCGCTCCTGGCCGAGCAGCAGGCGGTAGTACTCGTCCATCGCCTCGTCGGGGATGCTCATCAGCTTGCCGAACATCTCCTCCGGCGGGTCGGTGACGCCGACGTAGTTGCCGAGCGACTTGCTCATCTTCTGCACCCCGTCGGTCCCGACCAGGATCGGCAGGGTCATGATCGACTGCGGCTTCTGGCCGTAGGCGGCCTGGATGTCGCGGCCGAAGAGCAGGTTGAACTTCTGGTCGGTGCCGCCGAGCTCGACGTCGGCCTCGATCGCCACCGAGTCATAGCCCTGCAGCAGCGGGTAGAGCAACTCAAGCGCCGCGATCGGCTGCGCCGCCGCCATCCGCTTCTGGAAGTCGTCACGCTCGAGCAGGCGCGCGACCGTGGTCTGCGCCAGCAGGCCGAGCAGCGCCTCCGGCTCCATCCGCAGCCACTCGCTGTTGCGGCGCACCTCGGTCTTCTCGCGGTCGAGGATCTTGAAGGCCTGCTCCTGGTAGGTGGCGGCGTTCGCCTCGATCTCCTCGGCGGTCGGGACCGGTCGGGTCGCCGAGCGCCCGCTGGGGTCGCCCACCTGCGCGGTGAAGTCGCCGATGATCAGGACCACCGTGTGGCCCTCGCGCTGGAACTCGGCCAGCTTCTCGAGGACGACGGTGTGGCCGAGGTGGATGTCGGCCGTGGTCGGGTCGATCCCGAGCTTGACCCGCAGCGGCCGGCCGCCTTTCAGCTGCTCCTCGAGCCGCCCCTCGGGCAGCACATCCACCGCGTTACGCCTCAAGTCCGACATCGGCGCAATGCTAGACTGCCGCCTTCGCTCGGCGGTCCGACACGGACGTCGAGAATTTTTTTGGCTTGGTTTGCCTCTATTTCCTCTGATGGCTGTCCTAGGACTAAAGCGCCGGAAGAGCGGCAGCAACGGCGAGATCCCGCCAATTCCCCCGGCCCCCACCACCGCGCCGGGCACGCCGCCGCCTCCCCCGAAATCGAAACCGCGCCTGAAGAAGCTGCGCGTGCTTTTCGTGCTGCTCGGCCTCGGCATCCTCGCCGTGGTCTCGATGGTCTTCGGGATGATGGCGGCGGTCTCGCAGGACCTGCCGGCGATCTACAACTTCGCCCAGTACAAGGCCTCGAAGAACAGCATCGTCGTCGACGCCAACGGCGAAACGATCGGCACCCTGAGCAGCGACCAGAACAAGATCCTGCTCAGCTCGGGCCAGATCTCCCCCAACGTCAAGAACGCGGTGGTCGCGATCGAGGACGCCCGCTTCTACGAGCACACCGGCGTCGACTTCCAGGGCATCGGCCGCGCCCTGGTCAAAGACGTGCTCAGCATGAGCGCCGCCCAGGGCGCCTCGACGATCACCCAGCAGTTCGTCAAGAACGCGCTGGAAGCCCAGGGTGACCGCTCGCTCTTCGTCAAGTTCAAGGAGGCGGCGCTCGCCTACCGGCTGGAGCGCCACTGGAGCAAGGACAAGATCCTCACCGAGTACCTCAACACCGTCTACTTCGGCCAGGGCGCCTACGGGATCGAGGCCGCGTCCCGCACCTACTTCGGCGCCGCCCACCCCGGCTGCGGCACCGAGACCGAACCCTGCGCCGCGGTGCTCGAGCCCTGGGAGGCGGCGATGCTGGCCGGGATCATCCAGTCGCCCTCGGCCTACGACCCGAAAGTCTTCCCGGAAAACACGCTGGCCCGGCGCAACCTGGTGCTGGAACGGATGGGCGAACAGGGCTACATCAGCACCGAACAGATGCGCGAAGGCCAGGAGCAGGCGCTCCCCTCCGACAGCAGCATCGAGCCGCCGAGCCTCGATTCCCGCGCTCCCTACTTCACCGCCTACCTGCGCCAGCAGCTGCTCGAACGCTACGGGCCCGCGAAAGCCTTCTTCGGCGGCCTCGAGGTGAAGTCGACGCTCGACATGCGGCTGCAGGAAGCGGCCGAAGAAGCGGTCAGCTCCTACCTCGGCTACTCGCCGGCGACCGCCTCGGTGGTGGTGATCGACAACCGCAACGCCGGCGTCAAGGCGATGGTCGGCGGCCCCGACTTCGATACCCGGCCCTTCAACCTGGCGACCCAGGGACGCCGCCAGCCGGGCTCCTCGATCAAGCCGTTCACGCTTATCACGGCGCTGGAACAGGGCATCTCGCCCTACACCGTCTACCCCTCCGAAGAGCGCTTCTTCCCGTTCGGCAAAAAGGGCGGCGAAACCTTCCACGTGACCAACGACGAGGGCTCCTACCTCGGCTCCTGCGACATCGTCTGCGCGACGACCAACTCCGACAACTCGATCTACGCGGCGCTGGCCCTGGAAGGACTGGAAGGAAAGACCGTCGCCGAAAAGACCGGCGCGATCGCCGGGACGATCCACAAGGCCGGGTACGCCGACCCGATCTCGACCAACCCGGCGATGGTGCTCGGCGGCCTGACCGAAGGCGTGACGCCGCTGGGCTGGACCTACGCCTACAGCACGATCGGCAACGACGGCGACCGGGTCAGCGGCACCCTGGCGCCGCGGCCCGGCGACAGCCCTGTCTCCTACACGCAGGTGACCAACGACGACGGCGAGACGATCAAGGGCGGCGACAACGACTCGATGCACGACCAGGTCTTCGACCAGGAAAAGGTCGAAGAAGCGAAGAGCATCCTCGAAACCGTCGTCTCCAGCGGCACCGGCACGAACGCCCAGATCGGCGCCGAAGGCCAGTGGGGCAAGACGGGGACGACCGAGAACAACGGCGACGCCTGGTTCTGCGGCGGGGTCGCCGACGAAGTGACCGCCTGCGTGTGGGTCGGCTACCCGGACTCGACCACCCCGATGACCACGCTCTACAACGGCGGCCCGGTGATGGGCGGCACCTTCCCGGCGCTGATCTGGGCCCGGGTGATCTCCGCCTGGCAGGACATCAAGGCCGAACACGCCGCCGAAAAGGCCGCCCGCAAGGCGGCAAAGGAGGCGGGCGAAGACCCCGAGGCGGCCGCCGCCGAAGTCGAAGAAGGCTACGTGGCGCCGGAAACCGAAGGCTACGTATCGCCCGAAGAAGGCGAATACGAAGCGGCGCCGGAAGAAGAAGCCGAAGCGGCGCCGGAAACCGAAGAAGCACCGGAAGCTGCGCCGGAAGAAGCGACCCCAGAAGCCGCGCCGGAAACCGGCGGCGGCATCACGGCCGGCTAGCAGCGCGGCTACTCCGCTGGCGGTCGCGGTCGCGAGACGAAGCGGCTGTCGGCGGCGCAGAAGCGCCAGGGCCGCTCGACGGCTTTGGTGATCCCGATCCGCGGTCCGGTGACCACCGGTGGGGGCTCGCCCTCGGGCGGCGCCAGGAGGAAGGGCTCGCGGATCAGATCGGCCTCGTTCTCGCCGAGCCCGATCCCCAGCGCCTCGGTCAGCTTGCCCGGGCCGGAGCAGAGGTCGGCGTCCGGCTTGTCGCCGCGGCGCTCGCGCATCGCCTCGAGGCCGTGGGTCGGCTCCAGGGCCCGGATCAGGACAGCTGCGGCGTCGCCCTCGGGTTCGGCGACCGCGTTGAGCAGGCTGTGGATGCCGTAGGAGAGGTAGACGTAGGCACGGCCGGGTGGGCCGAACAGGACCCGGGTGCGCTCGGTGAGGCCGACGTAGGCGTGACAGGCGGGGTCCTCGGCGTCGTAGCTCTCGGTCTCGACGATGGTGCCGCCAACGCCGTCGTAGAGGAGCGTGCAGCCGATCAGGTCACGAGCGACCGCATGGACGGAACGCTCATAGAAGTCACGCTCGAGCGGGTCGCTCAGGAGCGCTCCTCTTGCGCCCGGGCCTGGACCGCCGCCAGCGTCTCCTGGGCCTCGGCGATCTGCAGCGCCAGCGGGGCCGAACCGGTGCCGCCTGCGATCCGCTTCGACTCCAGCCAGCTGCTCCGCTGCAGCACCTCGTAGTAGGCGTCGTCGAGGTGCTCGGAGCGCTCGCGCAGCTCCTCCGGGGTCAGCTCGGAAAGGCTTTTCCCGCGCTCGACCGCATCGCGGACCAGGCCGCCGACGATCCCATGCGCCTCGCGGAAGGGCACACCGCGGCGGACCAGCAGGTCGGCGACCTCGGTCGCGGCGAGCATCTCGTCGCCGGAAGCCTCCTCCATCCGCTCGCGGTGGAACTCGATCCCGTCGAGCATCCCGGCGGTGGCGTCGAGCAGCGCCTCGACCGTGTCGATCGCGTCGAAGAGCGGCTCCTTGTCCTCCTGCATGTCCTTGCCGTAGGTCAGCGGCAGCGCGTGCATGACGCCGAGCAGGGTCTGGTAGGAGGCGGCGACGCGCGGGCTCTTGGCCCGCAGCAGCTCGGCCGAGTCGGGGTTCTTCTTCTGCGGCATGATCGAGGAACCCGAGGAGAAGGACTCGTCGAGCTCGCAGAAGCCGAACTCGCTGCTCGACCAGATGACGACTTCCGAGCCGAGGCGCGAGAGGTGCATCGCGCAGGTCGAGGCGGCGTTCAGGTAGTCGAGGACGAAGTCGCGGTTGGAAGAGCCGTCGATCGAGTTGTGGCTGATGTGGGCGAAGCCGAGGTCGGCGGCGACCGACTCGCGGTCGATCTCCCAGTTGACCCCGGCCAGGGCGCCGGAGCCGAGCGGCATCACGCTGGCGCTGTCGAGGGCGAACTGGAAGCGCAGCACGTCGCGGGCCAGCATCCAGAAGTAGGCGAGCAGGTGGTGGCCGAGGTAGACGGGCTGGGCGCGCTGCAGGTGGGTGTAGCCGGGCATCGTCCAGTCCTTGTGCGCCTCGGCCTGCTTCAGCAGCCGCTCCATCGCCGCGCCGCAGAGCTCGATCGCCCGCAGCGAGTGCGCCTGGACAACCATCGCCACGTCGGTCGCGACCTGGTCGTTGCGCGAGCGGCCGGTATGGAGCTTGCCGGCGAGCGGGCCGATCTCCTCGCCGAGCAGGCGCTCGATCGCCATGTGGATGTCCTCGTCGGCCGGCTCGAACTCGAAGCCGTGCTCGGCCATCCGGGCGCGGACCCGGTCGAGCCCGGACTCGATCTGCGCCAGCTCGTCCTCGCTGAGGACACCGATCCCGCAGAGGCCGCGGGCGTGCGCCTTCGACTGGTCGATGTCGTACGGCGCCAGCCAGGCGTCGAAGGCGAGCGAACGGTTGAGGCGCCAGAAGCGCGGGTCCGGCTCTTTGCGGAAGCGTCCCATGGGCGGGCGATTATGCCGTCAGCTGGCCCGGCCAAGCGCTGCGGCGAGCTCCTGACAGACCTGCTCCACCTGCTCCTCGGTCATCGCCGGGAAGAACGGCAGCGCCAGCGAGTCGGCCGAAGCGGCTTCGGCGACCGGAAACTGGCCCTCGCGATAGCCCAGCTCGCGCAGGTGCGGGAAGAGGTGGATGCAGGGCAGGTAGGCCTTGGCGGCGATGCCGCGCTCGGCGAGCCGGGCGATGGTCGCGTCGCGGTCGGCGCTTCGTGGGAGGCGGACGGTGTAGACGAACCAGCTGCGGACCTCCGGGCCGCGGCTGGCGATCGGCGTGCGAACGCCCTCGATCGCCGCTAGCCGCTCCTCGTACATCCGCGCCACCGCGGCCCGCCGCTGCAGCAGCGCGTCGAGCTTCTCGACCTGGGCGACGCCGAGGGCCGCGGCGAGGTCGGAGAGGCGGTAGTTGTAGCCGAGCCGGTCGTGGTCGAGCCAGCCCATGTCGACGGCGCGGCCCTGGTTGCGCTCCGACCGCAGGCGGGCGGCCTCCTCGGGGTCGCGGGGGACGATCATCCCCCCCTCCCCCGTCGTCATCTGCTTGTTGGCGTAGAAGGCGAAGGTGGCGAGGTTGCCCCGGGCCCCGACCTTGCGCCCCTCGGAGTCGACGGCGCCGAGCGCCTCGCAGGCGTCCTCGAGGATGCCGAGGCCGTGCTTCTGCGCCAGCGCCTCCAGCTCCGGCATCGCCGCCGGGTAGCCGAAGATGTGGACTGGCAGCAGGCCGGCGGTGCGCTCGCCGACCGCGTCCGCCGCGGCGGCCGGGTCGAGGTCCAGGGTCTCCTCCTCGACGTCGACGAAGACCGGCTTGGCGCCCTCGTAGAGCAGGCAGTTGGCCGAGGCGACGAAGCTGAAGGGGCTGGTCACCACCTCGTCGCCCTCGCCCCAGCCCAGCATCCGCACCCCGAGGTGCAGGGCGGTGGTGCCGCTCGAGGTCATCACCGCGTCCGGTACTCCGAGCGAGGCGGCGAACTCGCGCTCGAAGCGCTCTCCCATCGGCCCGAGCGAGAGCTGGCCAGAGCGCAGGACCTCTAAGACCAGCTCCTCCTCGCGGCCGCCGATGTCGGGCTGGGCGAGCGGGATCTGAGGGGCGGCTTCGCCGGCGTTCACTGAAACGCGTACTCCAGCGAGTCGACCAGGGCCTCCCAGGAGGCCTCGATGATGTTCTCCGAGACCCCCGTCGTCCCCCACTCGCGCTCGCCGTCGGCGGAGTCGAGCAGGACCCGGGTGACCGCGCCGGTGCCGTGGGCTTCGTCGAGGATGCGGACCTTGTAGTTGGTCAGCTCGACGTCGGCCAGGTGCGGGTAGCGGTCGGCGATCGCCCCCCGCAGCGCCTTGTCGAGCGCGTTCACCGGGCCGTTGCCCTCGGCGGCCTGGAAGTAGCGCTTGCCATCGACTTCGACTTTGATCGTCGCCTCGGTCGTCACCTCGCCGTCGGCGTGCTTTTCGACCACGACACGGAAGCTTTCGAGCCGGAACAGAGGCTTGTAGTCGCCGGTCTCGCGCCGCAGCAGGAGCTCGAAGGAGGCCGGCGCGGCCTCGTAGTGGTAGCCGTCGTGCTCGCGCTGCTTCAGCTGCTCGACCGCCCGCGCCGCACCCGCGTCGTCCAGCTCCACCCCGGCCTGCTCGGCCTGGGCGTAGATCGTCGCCTTCCCTCCCAGCTCCGAGGGAAGGATGTCGCGGGAGTTGCCGACCAGGGCGGGATCGAGGTGCTCGAAGGTGCTGGCGTCGGCGGCGATCCCGGCGGCGTGCATCCCGGCCTTGTGGGCGAAGGCGTTGCGGCCGACGTAGGCCCGGTCGGGGTCCGAGGCCAGGTTGCAGAGCTCGTCGAGGTAGTGGGCGGTGGAGGTCAGCTGGGCGAGCTGGTCGGGACTTACGACCTCGAAGCCCATCTTCAGCTGCAGGGCGGGCAGGATCGAGGCGAGGTTGGCGTTGCCGCAGCGCTCGCCGTAGCCGTTGATGCAGCCCTGCACCAGCCGCGCCCCGGCCCCCACCGCGGCCAGCGAGTTGGCCACCGCGCACTCGGAGTCGTTGTGGGTGTGGATGCCGATCTCGGTCTCGTTGCCGACGGCGGCCACGACCGCGGTAGTCGCCTCGGCGACGAAGTCGGGCAGGCTGCCGCCGTTCGTGTCGCAGAGGGTGACGTTGGCGGCGCCCCCGTCGACGGCGGCGCGGACGCATTCCAGCGCGTACCCCGGGTCGGCCCGGTAGCCGTCGAAGAAGTGCTCGGCGTCGAAGATCGGGGTCTTGCCCTGCTCGCGGCAGAAGCCGATCGAGTCGGCGATCATCGCCAGGTTCTCCTCCCTGGTGACGCGGATCACCTTCTCCACGTGCAGCGTCCATGCCTTGCCGACCAGGCAGACGGCCGGCGCGAACGACGAGGTCAGCACCGCCAGGGCGGGGTCGTCCTCGGCGCGGACGTCGCGCCGCCTCGTCATCCCGAAGGCGACGATCGTCGCCTGCTCCAGCTCCAGCTCGGCCAGCCGCTCGAAGAGCTCGGCCTCTTTCGGGTTGGAGCTGGGGAAACCGGCCTCGATGTAGTGGACGCCCAGCGCGTCGAGGACGTTGACCACTTTCAGCTTCTCGGCCACCGATAGCGACATCCCGCGGCCGCCCATCCCGTCGCGCAAGGTCGTGTCGTAGAGCTTCACCTGTTCCATCTTGTTGCTGCCTTTCGAGTCGAAGAAGATCGGGTGGGCACGAGGCCCTCGCGCGCGGCATCGCCGCGCCGGCCGCTAGGCGGCAGGCGTAATTCGCCCGATCGACTCGTCGGAGCCGGAGCTGGCGGCGTCGGGGGCCGCGACGAAGTCGAGCCACTCCAGGTACTCCTCGGCCTTGCCGCAGAGCGCGTCTTCGAACTTCGCCTGGACCTGGCGGGTGACCTCTCCGGGCTCGCCCAGCGGGTGGTCGTCGATCTCGCGCACCGGCACCAGCTCGGCGGCGGTCCCGGTGAGGAAGACCTCGTCGGCCAGGTAGAGCTCGGCGCGGGCGATGTCGCGCTCGACCACCTCGTAGCCGAGGTCGCGGGCGATCTGGATCACCGACTTGCGGTTGATCCCGTCGAGGATCGAGGCGACGTGCGGCGGCGTGAGGATCTGTTCGTCGCGGACCACGAAGATGTTCTCGCCGGAGCCCTCGCAGACGAAGCCGCGTTCGTCGAGCAGGATCGCCTCGTCGTAGCCGGCGTTGTGCGACTCGGTCTTGGCGAGGATCGAGTTGAGGTAGGAGCCCGAGGCCTTGGCGTGCGGGATCGAGCCGCCCGGGCTGATCCGGCGCCAGCTCGAGACCTTTGCGCGGATGCCGCCGTTCTTGCTCTCCTCGCCGAGGTAGGCACCCCAGGGAAAGGCGGCGATGATCACGTCGATCGGCGCGTCTTTGGCGTAGAGGCCGAGGCTGCCGTAACCGCGGTAGGCGAGCGGCCGGATGTAGGCCGAGTCGAGGTTGTTGCGGCGCAGCAGCTCGTGCGTGGCCTGGCGAATCTCCTCGGCCGAGTAGGGCAGCTCCATGTAATAGAGCTCGGCGGACTTTTCCAGGCGATCGAGGTGGTCGGCATGGCGGAAGATCGCGGGGCCGCGGTCGGTCGCGTAGCAGCGAATTCCCTCGAAGACGCCGGTCCCGTAGTGGAGCCCGTGGCTCAACACATGGGTCTGGGCGTCCTCCCAGGGGACGAAATCGCCGTTTTTCCAAATCAGATCGACCGAATCCATGTTGCAGAAGTATGCCCGATGGAACAAAGGGCTTCACCGGAGGCGCCGCGAATGGTTCCTCTGAACCCGAACGAGAGGAGCCAATTCATGCGAATTTCCCGCCCCAAGCTCAATTACGCGAACGTGATCGCGACGATCGCGCTGTTCGTGGCGCTGGGCGGCGCCGCCGTCGCCGCTGGCCTGCCGCGCAACAGCGTCGGCACCAACCAGCTGAAGCGAGGCGCGGTCAGCGCGGCGAAACTGAAGCGCGCGGCCGTCACCGCCGGCAAGATCGCGCCAAAGGCGGTCGTCGCCGGCAAGCTGGGCGCCAACGCGGTCCTGCCGGGCAATCTCGGCAACGGCATCATCAGCACCGCCAAGCTCTCCGACGGCGCGGTGATCGCCAGCAAGATCAAAAACGGCGTCGTCACCACCAATAAGCTGAACAACGACGCGGTCACCACGGCCAAGCTCGGCGACAAGTCGGTGACGCTCGGCAAGCTGGCGGACGGTATCGCGCCGCTTCTGGGGACGCTGAAAAGCGGGCAGACGCTGCGCGGGGTGTTCTCCGTCGGCGACACCGGCACGGCCGCCGGCGACCTCACCCGAGGCGCGGTCAGCTACGCCTTCCCGCTGACCAATGCCCCCGCCGTAAGCGTGCTGAAAAAAGGAGAGACGAACGGCAACTGCAGTGGCCTGGGCGGCGGTCAGACCCCGGCCGCGACCGGCGGCAACCTCTGCATATACGTGACCGAAAGCAAAAACCTCGACCCCACGACTCCGCTGGCGGCCGAGAACAACACCCGCCTGGGCTTCGGCCTGGTGGCGAAATCCGAAGCGGCCGGCGAGTCCTACGCTTACGGCCAGTGGGCGGTGACGGCTCCGTAGTTCCTGTGGCCGCGGCGGTGCGGGCGCGCGAGCGCTCGCGCTTTTAGAGCGCCTCTAGGACCGCCGCGGTCACTTCCTTCGTCCCCACCTCGGTCTCCCGGGACGGGTTCTCGCTGCTCGGCGGCTGGATCACGGTCCCGGAGGCCAGGTCGGGGGTGCGGAGGCCCTGCTCCAGCACCGCGTCGACGGCGGTCTCGATCCGGGCGGCGTCGTCGCCGCGGCCGAGACCGTGGCGCAGCATCATCGCCGCCGAGAGGAAGGTCGCGAGCG
This sequence comes from Solirubrobacterales bacterium, assembly GCA_036374655.1. GTDB lineage: Bacteria > Actinomycetota > Thermoleophilia > Solirubrobacterales > 70-9 > VAYN01. Next base: position 11,063 of record DASUTJ010000056.1, read on the forward strand.
GGTTGGCGACGCCCTGGCCGGCGATGTCCGGGGCGGATCCGTGGACCGGCTCGAACAGGCCGGGCTCGCCCTCGGCGCCGAGGCTGGCGGAGGGCAGCATTCCCAGCGAGCCGGTCAGCATCGCCGCCTCGTCGCTGAGGATGTCGCCGAAGAGGTTCTCGGAGAGGACGACGTCGAAGTCGGCCGGGCGCGAGACCAGCTGCATCGCCGCGTTGTCGACCAGCAGGTGTTCGAGCTCGACGTCGGCGTAGTCGGCGGCGACATTGCCGACCACCTCGCGCCAGAGGCGGGAGGTCTCGAGCACGTTGGCCTTGTCGACCGAGGTCACCTTGGGCTTGCGGCCAGAGCTCTCGGCGCGCCGGCGGGCGGCGTCGAAAGCGGTGCGGGAGATGCGGTCGATCTCCATCACCGAGTACTCGCAGGTGTCGTGGGCGACGTCGCCCTCGCGGCCGGAGTCGCCGAAGTAGATGCCGCCGGTCAGCTCGCGGACGACCAGCAGGTCGGTGCCGGCGATCCGCTCCTCGCGCAGCGGGCTGGCGCCGACCAGGGCCGGGCTCGGCCGCACCGGGCGCAGGTTGGCGTAGAGGCCCATGCCCTTGCGCAGGCCGAGCAGGCCCTGCTCGGGGCGCGGCGCGTCGGGGTCGGTGGTGTCCCATTTCGGCCCGCCGACGGCGCCGAGCAGGACGGCGTCGGCGTTCCGGCAGGCGTCGAGCACCTCGTCGGTGAGAGCGGTGCCGTGCTCGTCGATCGAGCAGCCGCCCATCAGGCGCTCGTCGTAGGAGAACTCACCGAGCGCGTCGAGCACCTCACGGGTGGCGGTGACGATCTCGGGGCCGATCCCGTCGCCGGCGAGGACGACTATGCGGGGCGTGCCGTTCACGAGGGCGGCACTCTACGCATCATCAGGCACGGTCGCCTCGATGTTGAGGCGGACGTACTCGAGCACCAGCGGGTCGCCCTCCTGCTCGAGGACCGCTTCGGCGAACGGCCGGCGTTTCTCCGGCGGCAGCTGGTCGAGGACCGGGCCGAGGGTGACCGTGGAGATGAACTCGAGCGGGCGCGCCGGCTGCACCGGCTTCGGCTCCAGCCAGCAGCGCGCCTCGGCGAAGCCGGCATCGCGCAGTCGCGGCTCGGTCTCCTCTGGGGAAGCGAAGTTCCAGAGGCCTTTTGCCCCGCCCAGGTGCTGGCCGAAGTTCGGGTCGGCGGCGACCGCCGCGATCGCTTTGCCGTGGGCGGCGACGTTGCCGTGCCCGCCGCACTGGGCGACGAGGCGGCCGCCGGGCTTCAGCGCGCCGCGCAGCTGCCGGAAGAGGCGATCGTGGTCGCCGATCCAGTGGAAGGTGGCGGTCGAGAAGACGAGGTCGACAGGTTCGTCCAGCCGCAGCTCGACCAGGTCGGATACGAGGTAGTCGGCGCGGTCTCCGAGCCGCTCCTTGGCCTTGGCGACCATCGCCTCGGAGCCGTCGACCGCGATCACGCGGCCGTTCGGCAGACGCTCGAGCAACTCGGCGGTGACCCGGCCCGAGCCGCAGCCGGCGTCGAGCGCGACCTCGTCGCCGCGCAGCTCCAGCCGTTCGAGGACCTCCATCCCCCATTCGAACTGCGGGTCGGAGACTGCGTCGTAGGTCTCGGCGTCCCACTCGCGGGCGCCGGTGTTCATCGGCTCAGAAAAGCGGTCTTCGACCATCGATACTCCCTCCGGGTCGGCCTACAAGCGGGTCGTGACCGGGCCCAGCGAGGCGGCCGGCTCGGCCTCGAACTTGTCGATCGCACCGTCGTTTTCGAGCGTGATCCCAATGTCGTCCAGACCGTTGGCGAGGCGGTGTTTGGTCTCGTGCTCGATCTGGAACTGGAAGACGCCGGCGGCGCAGTTGACCGTCTCGTCGTCGAGATCGATGCGGGCCTCCCCCGCCTCGGCGACGGCCCGGCAGTGCTCCTCGTCGAGGATCACCGGCAGCAGCCCGATCTTGGTGCAGTTGGAGTAGAAGATGTCGGCGAACGACGGCGCGACGATCGCCTGGAAGCCGAAGTCCTCCAGTGCCCAGGGAGCGTGCTCGCGGGAGGAACCGCAGCCGAAGTTGGCGCCGGTGACGAGGATCGGGTTCGGCTCCAGCTGTATCTCGCCGTCGCGGATCCAGTCGTAGAAGAGGAACTCGCCGAAGCCGGTCCGCTCGACCCGCTTGAGGAACTGCTTGGGGATGATCTGGTCGGTGTCGACGTCGCTTCGGTCCAGGACCGAGACCTTGCCCTCGATTACGTCAATCGCTCGCATCTTCAGCTCCAATCCCTGATGTCGACGAAGTGGCCCTCGACCGCCGCCGCCGCGGCCATCTTCGGGCTGACCAGATGGGTGCGGCCGCCCTTGCCCTGGCGTCCCTCGAAGTTGCGGTTCGAGGTCGAGGCGCAGCGCTCGCCTTCGTCGAGGGTGTCGGGGTTCATCCCCAGGCACATCGAGCAGCCCGCCACGCGCCAGTCGAAGCCGGCGCCCTTGAAGACCTCGTCGAGGCCCTCTTCCTCGGCGGCCTTCTTCACCTGCTGGGAGCCGGGGACGACCATCGCGTTGACGCCGCTGGCGACCTTGCGGCCGTCGACGATCGCGGCGGCCTCGCGCAGGTCCTCGATCCGCGAGTTGGTGCAGGAGCCGATGAAGACGCGTTCGGGGGCGATCTCGGTCATCGGCGTGCCGGCCTCCAGGCCCATGTAGGCGAGGGCGCGCTCGGCCGCTTCGCGGTCGGCCGGAGACTCCAGCTGAGCGGGGTCGGGGACGCGGTCGGTGACCTCGACGACCTGGCCCGGGTTGGTTCCCCAGGTGACCATCGGCGAAATTCCGGAGGCGTCGACCTCGACCTCGGTGTCGAAGCTGGCCTCGGGGTCGGTCGGCAGCTCGCGCCAGCGGGCCATCGCCGCCTCGAGGTCGGCCGGGGCGGCGGGCCGCCCCTTGACCCACTCGAAGGTGGTCTCGTCCGGGGCGATCATCCCGGCGCGGCCGCCGCCCTCGATCGTCATGTTGCAGATCGTCATCCGGCCGGGCATCGAGAGCGCCTCGATCGCCGGGCCGGCGTACTCGACCGCGTAGCCGGTCATGCCGCCGGTGCCGAGGCGCCCGATCGTCGCCAGGATCAGGTCCTTGGGCGTGACCCCGTGGCGCAGCTCGCCGGAGTAGCTGATCCGCATCGTCTTCGGCCGTTTCTGGACCAGGCACTGGGTGGCGAGCACATGCTCGACCTCGGAGGTGCCGATCCCGAAGGCCAGCGCGCCGAAGGCGCCGTGGGTGGAGGTGTGGCTGTCGCCGCAGACGATCGTCATCCCCGGCTGGGTGACGCCCAGCTCCGGGCCGATCACGTGGACGATGCCCTGGCGGTCGGAGCCCAGCGAGTAGATCGGGACGCCGAACTCGGCGGCGTTCCGCTCCAGGGTTTCGACTTGGACGCGGGAGAGCTCGTCGGCGATCAGCCGCGCCGCCATCGTGCCGTCGGTCGGCGTGTTGTGGTCGGCGGTCGCCAGCGTCTTGTCCGGGCGGCGGACCGGGCGGCCGGCCATGCGCAGGCCGTCGAAGGCCTGCGGCGAGGTGACCTCGTGGACGAGGTGCAGGTCGATGTAGATCAGCCCCTCGGCGACCTCGTGCCGGCGCCAGATCTTGTCGAACATCGTCTCTGCGCTCATCGCCTCGCTCCTCTTCGGGGTGGCTTGCATCGGTCAGCTTCGCCGCAGGCCGGCGGCGATCACGGCGAGGATCTCGGCCGTGTCGGTGCCGGGGTTGTGGAGA
>DASUTJ010000057.1:0-2239 GCA_036374655.1 Solirubrobacterales bacterium
GTCGATGACGATCGGCGTCACCCAGCCGAACGTCTCCAGGCCCGAGTTTGCGGTCGGGAGCGAACGGGCTGGAATTTCGGCGTGATTTCAGGTCGTTGTCGGAGGCGGCGCGAAGGCGTGTGCCTACGGCCGGGAGGGCGCTAGGCCGGGTCAGCCGACCGCGAGGATCGGCTTGGGCCTTGAGATGTCGAGCTGTTTCAGGATGGTGGCGAGCTCTGGGCCGATGCGGCTGGCCTGAACAATGGTCTCGCCCTCGGCGGTGTAACGGACCGCCTTCAGGCGCTCGAGGACGTTCACGAGCTGCGACCGCGGCGCCCCGGTCGCGATCTCGGCCGCGCGCTGGATCATCAGCGCCAGCACGCAGAGCTTGACGTGCGCCACGATGCGCCTGGGAGTCCAGTGGAACATCGGGCGAATCCCGAGGCCGGTCGTCTTCAGCCTGCGGAAGCAGGCCTCGATGATCCACATCCCTTTGTAGCCGAGCGCGATGTCGGCGGCCGCGAGCGTGTCGTCGTTGGTGGTCAGCACGAACTTGCCGTCGAGCTGCTCGGCCCGACGGACCTTGGCTCGGTCGAGGAAGGGCCGGCCCTCGGCGTCGAGCGACAGGTAGGGGCCGAAGCGCTTGGAGGCGACCAGGCGGCACGCAGCCTTGGGATGATCGCTGGTGAGACGGGCGAGTTCGAGCCGCAGGAGGTCGAGGATCTCATCGCGATGGCGCCTTTCCCGCGCGGCCTCCTCGGCGTTCAGGCAGAGGATGTAGCGCCGGCGCCGCTCACCCTGGCCGACGATCACCTCCTTGGCGCGGAGGTTGGGGGTGATCTCGGCGTAGCGCCCGGGGCGGCTGAGAACCTCGTCCTTGATCTCCTTCACCCGGCCGATCGGCGTCGCCAGGATGTAGCGGCCCGCGCCCCGGCTGAGCTCGGCGAGGTTGGCCTTGGCGTAGAGCCCGGCATCGCCGACGAACAGCGCCCGGCCAAGGCGCATCTGGCGGAGGTCCTCCTTGATCCGCTCCACCGTCGAGACGTCGGCGGTGTCGCCGGGCAGGACCCACGAGCGCACCGGCATGCCGTCCCGGGTCACCGCCAGCGCGATGATCACCTGGGGATCGTTGTCCCGGCCCTCCTTGGAGTGCCCGCGTTTCCGCAAGGGCGCGAAGGTCAGGCCCCGCCAGCTCTCGGGCGCGACGTCCTCGTCATCGCATTCGAACCAGGCGGTGGTGGCGTCGTAGAAGACCAGGTCGACGTCGAGCTTGAACAGATCGACGCCGTGCCAGAACACCTCCTGCTCGATCGCATCGCCGTGCTCGGCCAGGATGTCGAGCGCGCGATAGAGCTGGTCGAGGGCAAGATCCCTGGCCTCGGGCAGCCAGACCTGATCGAGCCAGCGCTCATGGCAGCCGAGCTTGGAGCCCGGCCGGGCGAGGCGCTGCGCGGTCATCGCCAGCAACGCCGCCTCATGCGGTGCACGTCGGTCGTCGGCCGCCAACCGTGCGGCGATCGCTTGGCCGCTGCCGAGCCGGGCCCACAGCTCCGTCACCACGTGGACGACGCCGAGATCGAAGCTGGCCTCGATCTCGATCGCCCGCTCACGCCCCGTCGCGTCGGCCACGGGCGCGCTCCCGTCGGCGTCGAGCACCCGGCGGATGCTGCGCACCAGTCGCTCCAGCGCCGCCCGGTCGAGGCGATCGGCGCGGCCGAAGCTGTGCACCACCTTGGCCTCGACGTGACCCTTCTCGGGATGGCGGACGTTCTCGGCCAGCGCATAGTAGCGGACGATCGAGCCGTCCTTGTTGCGGCGCTGCGTGGTCCGAAGGTACATGCCCACGCCTATAGCGTGTCCTGGCCTTCTGGTCGATCAAAATCAGCTGATTCGTGTGCCTACAGTTTCAGGCGCTTGAAACGCCCCTTCGGTCCGAAAAAGCCAATGATTTCAATGCCCGATGCTCGCCCGACCGCCCCAAATGTGCCCATTGACCGCAAACTCAGGCCAGACTCGCGGCGGTCGCTTCGGCAGGCCAGCTACCCACAGCTCCTACACCACCACCCGGGACGTGACCCTCTCAGGTGCAGCGCTCAAGCGTTTGATTTTCCGACCATTCGCAGCCACCCCACGAGCAATGCAGCACGGGATCTTGCGGCCGGTCCGATATCTCGAGCTCGGGGCGCTCCAATCCAAGCAAAAACCTGCTGCTGGTGTGATATCTTTTTCCGTCGGATTTTTCGCAAATAAACGATAAAAT
>DASUTJ010000058.1:0-56785 GCA_036374655.1 Solirubrobacterales bacterium
GAACCCTGGCCATAACTGCCCCGGAATTGTAGGGCGCTCGGGACCTGTTGCCCTATTCCGGCCGCCGGGCGAGGCGGACAGCCGCCGCTCAGGCGACCGGGTAGGAGCCGAGGATCCGCACCGACTCGGCCTTGGTGCGCAGCTGCGCGATCGCCTCGGCGACTGGCTCGGCGTCCTCTTTTCCCTCCAAATCGCAGAAAAACATGTAGCGGCCGAGACCCTGACGCATCGGCCGAGACTCGATCCGGCTGAGGTTGATCCCCCGGTCGGAGAACTCGCTGAGGGCGCTGACGAGGGCGCCCGGGTGGTCGGCCCCGAGCTCGGAGAAGACCAGCGAGGTCTTCCACGGGCCCTCGCCCTCCGGCGGGGTCTCCCCCGGCGCGATCCAGACGAAGCGGGTGACGTTGTCGTCGGAGTCCTCGACCCCTTCGCGCAGCAGCTCGCAGCCGTAGAGGGAGGCCGCCGCCCGCGCCCCCAGCGCCGCCCACGGCCGCGAGGACTCGCTCACCATCCGCACCGCCGCCGCGGTGCTGCTGACGCTCCGCAGTTCGACCTCGGGCAGGTTCTCGCGCAGGAAGCGCTGGCACTGGGCCAGCGGCTGCGGGTGCGAGAGCACCGCCTCGACGTCCTCGGCCCGCACCCCCTCGCGGGCGATCAGGTGGACCCGCACCCGGTAGTCGTGCTCACCGACGATCGTCACCGCGATGGCCTCGAAGGCGAGGGCGTCGAGGGTCGGTCGCACCGAGCCCTCGAGCGAGTTCTCGATCGGGACCAGCGCCCGGTCGGCCTCGCCGCGCTCGACCGCGAGGATCGCGTCGTGGATCGTCGGCAGGCGCAGGGGCTCGTAGCCGCCGTCGGGCAGCGCCTCGCCGAGAGCGTCCTCGGTGAAGGTTCCGGCCGGGCCGAGATAGGCGATCTTCATGCTGGGATGAAACCAGAGCCGCCGGGCTCCGGGGCGCGGCGGCTATTCGACGATCAGCGTGTAGGTCGCTTCGTTGTTTTCGGTGATGTTCTCGCCGGGCACCGCTTCGACCACGACTTCGAGTTCGACTTCGCCGCTCGGCGTCGGCGTCAGGGGGATCACCACGGTGCCGGTTTCGCCGACCGGGAGTTCGTCGATTTCGCCTTTGATCGTGTTGCCTTCGAAGGTGACGGCCACGCCGACGCCGTTCTCGGTCGATTCGCCCGAGTTGAGGGCGCTGACTTCGACTTCGACCCCTTCTTCGGCGCTGACCGTCGCCGGCGCGCCTTCGACCAGTTCGGTCCCGTTGACGGTCACCGCCGAGAGTTCGGTCCCGTGGACGCCGGAGACGTTGGCGCTTTCGCCGCTGATCGCGCCGAGCGCTTCGCTCACCTCGGTCTCGTCGAGCCATTTCTCGTCCGGCAGGAAGGCGAACTTCGGCAGGTCGCTGTCGGAGATCCCCTTGTCGGCGAGGACACCGTCGACTTCGGGGCGCACCACCTGTTCGTAGATGACGTCGGAGGCGAGCAGCTTCTGCATCTGCTTGGCGATCCCGGCCATTGCCTTGTCGGCCCCGGCGTCGCCGAGTGCGGTCGGCATCTTGGCGGCGATTTCGTCCATCGCGCCGGCGCGCAGCTGGTAGGCGAGCTCGAGGTTCGCCTGCGCCCGGTCCACGTCTCCCGGGGCGTCGAGGTCGTCGATGCGGGTCGCGTAGGTATCGATCGCGCTGCGGTCGGCGTTGACCTGGTCGACGAAGTCGGTGACCGAGAGGTTGCCGGGGTCTTCGAGCTTGCCGAAGAACGATTTGCTCGTCTGTTTGGTCTCTTCGACGATCTGGGTGACGTTGCGCGCGTAGTCCTCGAGCGCCCGGTTGGCCCGCGCGTCGAGGCAGCCCTTGACCCCGAGGACGATCAGGATCAGCAGGACCAGGCCGCCGCCCAGGGCAAGCCCGCGCCGCAGCATGATCTGCTGGCGTTCCGGTCGACGTTTGGGCCGCTCGCGCCGAGGGGGGCGTCGTGAGGTGAAGTCCTCCACGGGGGCGGAAGTATGACCTCTGCGCCAGCTGGAGCGCCAAGATGAGCCGCAAACGGTGAGTTTTTCCCAGCGGCGAGCCGAGCCGTGGCGGCGCAGGAAGTTTTCCCTTACCGGCGAAGTTGTAAGAGCGATGGTCGGCTCCCTGGTGCTCAACCGCTTCCTGATCGAGCGCCGCATCGGCAGCGGCGGCTTCGGCGTCGTCTACGAGGCCTGGGACGGCCGCCTCGAGCGGCCGGTCGCGGTCAAGGCGATCGAGCAGCGGGGGGAGGCCGGCCGGCGGGTCCTGCGCGAGGCCCAGGCCGCAGCGCGCCTCAACCATCCCGGCATCGTCACCCTCTACGAGTTGGGCGAGGAGGACGGCAACGCCCTGCTCGTCACCGAGCTGGTCGAGGGTTCGACGCTGGCCCGCTCCGCCGCCGCCGGCGAGCTCTCCGACCGCGACATCGGCGAGGTCGGCGCCGACCTCTGCGAGGCGCTCGACCACGCCCACTCGCGCGGCGTCGTCCACCGAGACATCAAGCCGCAGAACGTGCAGGTGATCGAGGACGGGGAACCGCGGGCGAAGCTGATGGACTTCGGCGTCGCCCACCTCGCCGACTCGGCGGCGCTGACCGCCGCCGGCGACGTGGTCGGCACCCTCGCCTACATGTCCCCCGAGCAGGCCGAGGGACGAGCGGCCGGACCCGAGGCCGACGTCTACTCGCTGGCGCTGACCCTGTACGAGTGCTGGAGCGGCGAGAACCCGCACCGGCGCGCCACCCCCGCCGCCACGGCCCGGGCGATCGGCGGCCGCCACCGCTCGCTGCGCCGGCTCCGCCCCGACCTGCCGCGCGAGCTGACCGACGCGATCGACGCCTGCCTCTCGCCCCGGCCCAACCACCGCCCGTCGCTGGAGGACCTGGGGTCGGCGATCGAGGACTCGCTGGACGATCTCAGCGACCACCTGCCCGGCTCCTACGGCCGCGGCGTCGCGACCCGCGTCACCGCCCTCGCCGCCGCCGTGGCCGTCGGTGGGTTCCTCGCCCTGCACGGCGCGGCCCTGCCGTAGATGGCGCTTCCCTAGGATTTCCCCATCGGCGCTCTCAGTCGCTTGGAGTCGATGTTCGAAGGCCTCGTCGAGGGGGTTTTCAGCCGTGCCTTCAGCTCGGAGGTGCAGCCGGTCGAACTGGCGCGCAAGCTGGCGAAGGAAATGGACGCCCACAAGACCGCCTCGGTCCAGCGCGTCTACGTCCCCAACGAGTACACGGTCTTCCTCTCGCGCCAGGACCGGACCAAGCTCGAGGGCTACGAGCGCTCGCTCGAGCAGGAGCTCTCCGGCTACCTGCTGGAGCACGCGCGCCGCCGCGGCTACGACCTGCTGACCCGGCCCCAGGTCGACTTCGAGACCGACGAGCGGCTGCGGCTGGGCGAGTTTGGGATCCAGGCGCGGCTGGTGAAGCCGCCCGCCAACGAGGGCGAGTCCCCCCAGCAGGGCGAAGAGGGGCACACGATGGTCTACTCGGCGGTCCGCGAGCGCGACCGCAGCCGGCCGAAACGCCCGGAGGAGGCGGTCGGCGCCCTGGTCTCGACCCGCGCCGTCGTCTCGCTCGGCGACCGCCGCTACGTGCTCGACGGCCCGCGGGCGACGATCGGCCGCTCCAAGTCGGTCGAGTGCGTGCTCTCCGACCCCAACGTCTCGCGCCGCCACGCCGAGTTGCGGCGCTCCGAGAACGGCGATTGGCAGATCGCCGACCTCGGCTCGACCAACGGGATCAAGGTCAACGGCCGCCGCGTCCCCTCGACCCGGCTCAGCCCCGGTGACCAGGTCACCGTCGGCACCACCACCTTCACCTTCGACATCGAGCAGTAGGCGGCTGCCGCCGTCATTAAGGTGCCTGTCGCGTGGATTACGACCCGATAAGCGTGGCCCTCAAGTTCGGCTTCATCGCCGTCCTCTACCTCTTCGTGCTCGTGATCGCGCGCAGCGCTTTGAAGGACCTGCGCCGGACCGTCGCCCCCGCCCCCGACGCGACCGGGTTCCACGCCGCGCCGGCCTACGCGGAGGCGCCGCGCGGCCCCGACGGCTGGCTCGTCGTCGAGCGCGGCGGCGGCCTCGAGCGCGACCGGCGCTTCGACCTGATCGGCGGCCTCTCGATCGGCCGCTCGAAGGAGGCCGACGTGCGGATCGACGACCGCTACGCCTCCAGCATCCACGCCCGAGTCTTCTCCCGCGAGGGGAGGTTCTACGTCGAGGACATGGGCTCGACCAACGGCACCCTGCTGAACGGCGCGACCCTGCACGGGGAGGCGGACCTGATCGACGGCGACACGATCCAGATCGGCGACACGACCTTCAGGCTCGAGGTGAGCTGATGACGCTGCGGATCGCGGAGGAGGCCGTTCGCACCGACACCGGGCGCCAGCGCAACGCCAACGAGGACTCCTACTTCACCAGGGCGCCGCTGTTCGTCGTCGCCGATGGGATGGGCGGCGCCCAGGCCGGCGAGGTCGCCTCGAAAGCGGCGGTCGAGTCGTTCACCGGCGAGCTGCCGCAGGCGCCGCCCGAGCGGCTGCTGGAGGAAACGATCGAGAGCGCCAACCGGACGATCCACGAGCTTGCCCGCAAGGACCCCGACCTGGCCGGAATGGGGACGACGACGACCGCCGTGATCGTCGACCTCGAGGCGGAAACGGTGGCGATCGGCCACGTCGGCGACAGCCGCGCCTACCGCCTGCGCGGCGGCAAGTTCGAGCAGCTGACCCGCGATCACTCGCTGGTCGAGGAGATGCGGCGCAAGGGACAGCTGACCGACGCCCAGGCCGAGGACCATCCCCAGCGCTCGATCATCACCCGGGCGCTCGGCCCCGAACCCGAGGTCCAGGTCGACGTGCAGACGGTCCCGGCCCTCGACGGCGACGTCTTCCTGATCTGCTCCGACGGGCTGACGACGATGCTCGACGACGAGGCGATCGCCCGCGTCCTCGCCCGCGCCACCTCGCTGCAGGCGGCGGTGAAGGCGCTGGTCGATGAAGCCAACCGGGCCGGCGGCCGCGACAACATCACCGTCGTCGCCTTCCGGCTCGAGGACACCGCCGCGCCGGCGGCGGCGAACCCGGGGGTGCGGCCCGAGGAGGGGGCGACGCTGATCGGTTCGGCCGCCGAGGAGGAGGGCCTGACCGCGACCGAGGTCCGCCGCCGCGCTGCCGCCGAGGCCGCCCGCCGCCGCCGCGAGGACCTCGACACGAAGCCGCGCGGGGGACGCTGGCGCAGCTTCGCCAAGGTCGCCGCGATCGTCCTGGTCATCGCCGCCGTCGCCTTCGGCGCCTGGTACGGCAACCGCCAGATCTGGTTCCTCGGCACGGACGACGCCGGCCGCGTCGCCCTCTACCGCGGCGCCCCCTACGAGCTGCCGTTCGGGATCGACCTCTACTCGGAGCGCTACTCGATCCCGGTCCAGACCGAGTCGCTCCCGGCCCGCCGCCAGGACGCGGCCACCGGCCACAAGCTGCGCTCGCGCGACGACGCCGTCTCCCTGATCGAAGACATCGAAAAGAACGAGGGGCTTCGTTGACGTCGGCCAGGAACCGGGAGCTGCTCGCCCTGGTTCCCGTCGCGCTCCTGCTCACCGCGGGGTTCGCCGGGGTGTTCTCCCAGGAGAACGAACAGCTGGGCAACCTCAGCCTGATCTACGGGGCCTACTTCTTCGCGGTCTGCCTCGCCACCCACGTCCTCCTGCGGATCCGCCTGCCCAACGCCGACCCCTACCTCTTCCCGCTGGTCGCGACGCTGACCGCCTTCGGGCTGGTGATGATCTACCGGATCGACGAGACCCTGGCCCGCGACCAGGCCAACTGGTTCGTCCTCGGGCTGGTCCTCTTCGCGCTGACGATCACCTTCCTGCGCGACTACGAGGTGCTGGAGCGCTACCGGTACACGATCGCGATCGCCGGCCTGCTGGTCCTGCTGGCGCCGCGGCTGCCGGGGATCGGACAGCAGGTCAACGGCGCCTACCTCGGGGTGAAGATCGGCCCGATCGCCTTCCAACCGGCCGAGTTCACCAAGATCGCGATCGTCGTCTTCCTCGCCAGCTACCTGCGCGAGCACCGCGAGGTCCTGATCGTCGGCGCTCGGCGCGTACTCGGGGTGACCCTGCCGCCGCTGAAGCACTTCGGGCCGATGCTGGTGGTCTGGGGGGCATCGATGTTCATGCTCGTCTTCATCCGCGACCTCGGCAGCTCGCTGATGTTCTTCGCCGCCTTCCTGGCGCTGCTCTACGTCGCCACCGGGCGCTTCTCGTTCGTCGTCATCGGCATGGCGATGTTCCTGCTCGGCGCCTGGTTCTTCGCCAGCACCGTGCCCCACGTCCACGACCGGGTCGAGATCTGGCTCGACCCCTACCAGGACCCGACCGAAACCGGCTACCAGATCCTCAACTCGATCTTCGCCCAGGCCGACGGCGGGCTCTTCGGCAAAGGCTTCGCCCAGTCGCTGATCGTCATCCCGGGGACCGACGACGCGCTGCTGCCGGCGGCGCAGACCGACACGATCTACGCCCTGATCGTCAACGAGGTCGGCCTCTTCGGCGCCTGCGGCGTGCTCCTCGTCTACCTGCTGATCGCCGCCCGCGGCTTCAAGATCGCCCTGCTGGCCAACGACGGCTTCTCGAAGCTGCTGGCGACGGGGCTGACCGCGGTCTTCGCGATCCAGGCCTTCGTGATCGTCGGCGGCGTCACCCGGGTGATCCCGCTGACCGGCGTCACCCTGCCCTTCATCAGCTACGGCGGCAGCTCTATCGTCGCCAACTTCGTGCTGCTGGCGCTGCTGCTGCTGATCTCCGATCGGGCCCGGCGTGAAGCCGTCGAACCGGCCGGGCGGATGGCGATCGGGGGCGCCCCGGCGTGAACCGCCAGATCGTCAAACTGTTCGCCTTCATCGTCGTCCTCTTCGGCGTCCTGGTCGGGTTCACGTCCTGGTGGTCGGTCTTCGACGCCGAGGCGCTGAAGGAAAAGAACGCCAACAAGCGACCGTTGCTGGAGCAGCAGCAGATCCCCCGCGGCCGGATCCTCGCCGCCGACGGCACGGTGATCGCCAAGTCGGTGCCGAAGGGCAAGGGGTCCTCGAAGCGCTACGTGCGCCGCTACCCCGAAGGCTCGCTCTACGGCCACCCGATCGGCTACAGCTTCGTCCGCCTCGGCGACTCCGAGTTCGAGCAGTTCCACAACGAGGAGCTGATCGGCGAAGGCTCCGAATTCAGCTCGATCGTCGACGAGCTGCTGGGCGAGCGCCAGGAAGGCAACGACATCGTCACCAGCATCGACGCCGACGCGCAGCGGCTGGCACTGGCCGAGCTGCAGGAAGCCGGTTTCGGCGCCGTGGTCGCGATCGAGCCCGATACGGGCGCGGTCAAGGTGATGGCCTCCAACGCGCCCTTCGACCCCAACCGGGTCCCCTACGAATTCTCCAAGCTGAGCACCAACGAGATCGAACGGCCGCTGGTCAACCGGGCGACCCAGGGCCTCTACCCGCCGGGCTCGACCTTCAAGGTGGTGACCGCCGCCGCGGGCCTCGACAGCGGCGCGATCACGCCGGAATCGACGATCAACTCGCCCGGCACCCTGGAAGTCGAAGGGACGCCGCTGCAGAACGACTTCAACGAGGACTTCGGCGCGATCGCCATCGACACCGCGCTGACCAACTCGGTCAACACCTGGTTCGGCCAGCTCGGGCAGGAGCTCGGCAACGACACCCTCTTCCAGTACATGGAACGGTTCGGCTTCAACGCCACCCCGGCGATCGACCTGCCCGAAGACGAGGTCGAAGAGAGCGGGGTCTGGGACATCGAAAACGGCGAGCTGCTGACCGCGAGCGACCCGGTCGACCTCGCCCGCCTGGCGATCGGCCAAGAGCGGCTGCTGGCGACGCCGCTGCAGATGGCCCAGGTGGCGGCGGCGGTGGCCAACGGCGGCAAGCTGATGAAGCCGCAGATCTGGAAGCGGGTGGTCGACCCAGACGGCCGGGTCACCGAGACCATGGACCCCTCGGTCTACAGCGAGGCGATCAGCGAGGAGACCGCCGAAGAGCTGACCGCGGCGATGGAAGGGGTGGTGACCGAAGGGACCGGCACCAACGCGGCGATCCCCGGCGTCCCGGTGGCCGGCAAGACCGGCACCGCGGAAACGCCCGGCAACCTGGCCTGCGGCGGCGGCGCCGACGAGAACCAGGCCTGGTTCATCGGCTTCGCCCCGGCCGACGACCCGCAGATCGCGATCGCGGCCTCGGTCGAGTGCACCGAACAGTTTGGAAACGACGTGGCGGCGCCGATCTTCAGCGACGTCGCGGAAGCGATCCTGAACGGCGAATGAGGAGGAGCGGTGGCTGAGGTCAACGAGGGAAGCGTCGTCGACAACCGATACCGGGTCCTGCGCCGGATCGGCGGCGGCGGCATGGCCGACGTCTGGCTGGCCGAGGACACGCACCTGCAGCGGCAGGTGGCGCTGAAGGTCCTCCACCGCCGCTTCCTGCAGGACCCGGAGTTCGTCGGCCGCTTCCAGCGCGAGGCCGAGCACGCGGCCGGGCTGACCCATCCCAACATCGTCGCCGTCTACGACCGCGGCTCCGACGGCGACGTCAACTACATCGCGATGCGCTACGTCCAGGGGCCGACGCTGAAGGAGCTGATCGACCGCGGCCTCACCCCCGACCAGGCGGTGGCGCTGGTCCGGCAGGTGCTCGAGGGGGCGCGCTTCGCCCACCGCAACGGCATCGTCCACCGCGACCTGAAGCCGCAGAACGTAATCGTCGACGAAGAGGGCAAGGCGGTCGTCACCGACTTCGGCATCGCCCGCGCGGGAGTCTCGGAGATCACCCAGACCGGCTCGGTGATGGGCACCCCGCAGTACCTCTCGCCCGAGCAGGCGCAGGGGTTCGAAGTGACCCCGGTCTCCGACCTCTACTCGATCGGGGTGATCCTCTACGAGGCGCTGACCCGGCGCGTCCCCTTCGAAGCCGACAGCGCCGTGGCAATCGCGATGAAACAGGTCGCCGAGACGCCGGTGCGGCCGAGCTCGATCAACCCGCAGGTCTCACCGGCGCTCGACGCGGTGGTGATGCGGGCGCTGGAGAAGGAGCCGGGCCAGCGCTTCCAGAGCGCCGACGCCTTCATCGCCGCCCTCGACGCGGCGCTGAAGGACCCTGGCGTGGCGCAGGGCACGGCGGCCTTCGCGACGGTCGCCCCGGTCGCCGAGGAGGAGGGGCCGCTGGAGGACCGCAAGCGCAACTGGTGGCTCTGGGGGTCGCTGGTCGCGGCGATCGTGATCGGCCTGCTGATCGGCTGGGCGCTGAGCCGCGACACCACCACCGACGTCCCCAACGTGACCAACAAGCAGGTCGAATTCGCGATCGCCCAGCTCGAACGCAAGGGCTTCGACGTCGGCGAGGAAAAGTACGTCAACCGCGCGGTGCCCCGGAACACCGTGCTCGAGCAGGACCCGCTGCCGGGCTCGGCCGAGGAAGATTGCTCCTTCCTCACCTTCTTCTGCTCGAAGCCGAGCGTCGACCTGACCGTCAGCGCCGGGCCGGGCAGCGGCGAAGTGCCCTCGACCGCGGGGCTGAGCCAGGAAGAGGCGACCAAAAAGCTCGAGGAAGCCGGCTTCGAAGCCGGCGTCGAGCGGGTCAACTCGAAGACGGTCGACGAAGGGCTGGTGGTCCGCTCCGAACCCGGCGGCGGCACCACCGCGACCAAAGGCTCGACGGTCACCCTGTTCGTCTCTCGCGGGCCGAAGCTGACCAAGGTGCCGGTCCTGGTCGGCAGCCAGCGCGGCGCGGCGGTCGAACGGCTGCGCGGCCGCGGCCTGCAGCCGAGCGTCGAAGAAGAAGAAAGCTCCTCGCCCAAAGGCCAGGTGATCGCCCAGTCGCCCGACGCCGGCAGCGAAGTCGAAGCCGGCTCGACGGTGTCGCTGGTCGTCTCCAGCGGCGAAGAGGAGGAAACGGCGAAGGTCCCGAACGCGATCGGCAAGGAACGGCGCGAAGCGGTGGAACTGATCCGCGGCGCCGGCCTCGTCCCGAGCGTCGAAGAAGAAGAAACCGAAGTGCCGAGCCAGGTCGGGCGGGTGATCGACCAGTTCCCGCCGCCGGGGACCGAAGGAGAACCGGGGGACACGGTGACGATCACGGTCGGCAAGCTCGCCGCTCCGCCTGAAGAAGAAGGTCCCGAAGAATGAAGGTCGCGGTCCTCTCCGGCGGGCGCTCCTCCGAGCACGAGGTCTCCCTGCGCTCGGGCGCGGCGGTCGCCGGCGGGCTGCGCGAGGCCGGGCACGAGGTGGTCGAGGTGACGATCGCCCGCGACGGCCGCTGGAGCGCTCCGGGGGGGACGGTCGAGCTGGCGCCGGGCGCCGGCCTGCTCGGGGCCGACGCTGCGTTCCCGGCCCTGCACGGCGCCTTCGGCGAGGACGGCAGCGTCCAGGGCCTGCTCGAGTGCCTCGACCTGCCCTACGTCGGCTCCGACGTCCTCGCCTCGGCGGTCTGCATGGACAAGCTGACGCTGAAGCGGCTCTTCGCCGAGCACGGGGTGCCGCAGGTCGAGTTCGCGGCGGTCGAAGGCAACGACTGGTGGGGTCGCTGCGAGCAGCTCGGGCTGCCGCTCTGGGTGAAGCCCTCGCGGATGGGCTCCAGCGTCGGCATCACCCGCGTCACCGACCTGGCCGAGCTCGACGCCGCGGTCGAGCTGGCGCTGCGCCACGACCCGCGGGTGATCGTCGAGGCCTCCGCCTCAGGGCGCGAGGTCGAGTGCTCGGTGCTCGGCAACGAGGATCCGCAGGCGTCGCTGCCGGGAGAGATCGTCGCCCACGCCGACTGGTACGACTTCGAGGCCAAGTACACCGAGGGCGGGATGGAGCTGCGCGTCCCGGCCCCGATCGGCGAGGAGGCGGTCGAGCGCGTCCGCGAGCTCGCCATTTCGGTCTTCTCCCTGGCCGGATGCTCCGGCCTCGCCCGCTGCGACTTCTTCGTCGAGCCCGACGGCGCCGTCCTCGTCAACGAGATCAACACCATGCCCGGCTTCACCGACACCAGCGTCTACGCCAAGCTCTTCGAGGCCACCGGGATCGACTACCCGACCCTCTGCGATCGCCTGGTCCAGCTGGCGGTCGAGCGCCACGAGCGCGCGCGCTCGTACGAGTTCTGAGTCAGTAGGCGGTGTTGCGCGAGCGGGGACGCGGGAGGGACTTGTAACGGCGAGCGCGGCCGCGGTTCCAGAGGGCGCTGTCGATCTCGGCGGGAGTTAGGTCCGAGGCGGCGGCGAGCAGCTCGATCGCTTGGACGGCGCAGGCGCGTAGCTCTACCTCTTCCGCGGACCCGTGGACGAGGAGCTCTTCGGCTTCGATCCTGGCGGTCAGGGCGGGATCAAGCTCGAGCACTCCGTCGACGCGGAGGACGTGGGGGACGAGGTTGTCGGCGAAGGCGGTCAGCTGACCGATGCCTGGAAGTTCGGCGACGCCGGCGCGGTGCAGGTCGGCCGCCGCCAGCTGGGCCCGCTTGAAGAAGGGGATCGTGCGGCCGCCGTACTCGGAGACGTCGGCGAATGAGTCCCAGCCGGCGAAGACTCCCGCCAGGGCGGGGATCGAGTCGTCTCTTTCGACTACGCCGAGGTAGCGACCACCGTGCTCGGCGCGCAGGTGCTCGCCGACGTCGCGGAGCGCCGCCGCGAACTGGGGCATCAACGGGTGTTCCGGGTCCTGGCCGACCACGGCCCCGATCGTCTCCGCATCCATCGCGAGCAGCTCCTCGGTGCTCCAGGGACCGGAGTCGGCGAAGCGTTCTTCGACCCCCGCCGCCATCGTCGCGTAGCCGCTGTGGCTGGGGCGCTTGCGGATCGTCGGCCACCAGCCCGAACCGAAGTTGAGCGCGTTCATGCAGATCGCGAACGCGGCCGCGGCTTCCGGATCCGCCGGGGTCGAGGGCTCCTCGGGCTCGCCGCTGCGGGCCAGGGTAGACGCGTACGCCTCGATCTCGCCCGCGGCGATGCGGACCGACCGGGCTCGCTCCGCCACCCAGGCGCAGCCGGCGCGTACCTCGTCGGGGAGGGAAACTGAACTCATGACCAAGTCACAGATACAGATTCGCGAGGCGGTCGTCGAGGACGCTCCGGAGATCGCCCGCCTCTTGCACGATTTCAACACCGAGTACGAGGAGGGGACGCCGCCGGTCCCGGAGCTGATCCGGCACGCCGAAAGGATGCTGCGCGAGGGGGAGATGACGGTGCTGCTGGCCGGGGACGGGCCCGACGGGCTGGCGCTGCTGCGCTTCCGGCCCTCGGTCTGGACCGAGCGGCAAGAGGCCTACCTGCAGGAGCTCTACGTGGTCCCGCCGCTGCGCGGCCGGGGCATCGGCGAAGCGCTGATGCAAGAGGTGCTCGCTACCTGCCGCGCCCGCGACGCCGCCTGGATCGAACTCAATACCGGCGAAAGCGACACCGCCGCGCGCGGCCTCTATTCCAAGCTCGGCTTCACCAACGAAGAAGGGCCGGAGGGCACCGCGATGCTCTACTACGAGCTGGAGCTCTGAGGCGTCAGCTCGGCGAAGCCGATCCCGCTCGGCGGCTCGATCCGGTCGGGATGGAAGAGGTAGGCGAGCAGCTCGACTCCGTCGACCAGGCGGGGACCGGGACGGGAGAAGGTCGAGGCGGCGTCAACCGCGAAGAGCCGGCCGGCTCCGAGGCGCTCCAACCGCTCGCGCTGTGCCAGCGCCTGGCCGCGGGAGTCGTCGAGGTAATAGCCGCACGGCATCGCGACGACGACGTCGGGTTCGAGTCCGCTCAGCCGCTGCCACTCGACCTGCGGCGACTTCCGCCCCGGCTCCCCGGCGACGTCGGAGCCTCCCGCGATCTCGATCATCTCCGGCACCCAGTGGCCACCCAGGAACGGCGGGTCGAGCCACTCGAGCGCCAGCACGCGCGGACGCTCGGCGCCGTCCATGGCCGCCCGCACCCGCTCCAGCCGCGCTTCGAGGCCGGTGCGGACCTCGGCGGCGTGCGCCTCGATGCCCGCCGCCGCCCCGAGCCGCGTCACGTCTTCGAGCACCTCGCCGAGCGTGCTCGGGTCCTGCTGGACGACCCGCGGCCGCCCCGGCAGCCTCGCCGCCACCGTGACCACGTCCTCGGAGGAGACGGCGCAGACCTTGCAGACCGCCTGGGTGACGATCAGGTCGGGCGCCAGCTCCGCCAGCAGCTCCTCGTCGAGGCTGTAGAGAGCGCGGCCTTCGCCGACGATCTCCTTCACCGCCGCGTCGATCTCGCCGGCGTCGAGTCCCTCCGGCAGCACCGTCGCGGTCAGGTGGGGGAGGGAGGCCGCCTCGGGCGGGTAGTCGCACTCGTGGGTGACGCCGACCACGTCCCCCCCGAGGCCCAGCGAGAAGAGCATCTCGGTGGCGGAGGGGACGAGGCTGGCGATGCGCATCAGGCGACTATTTCACCGCCGCCAGAAGCGCGTTGGCACCGCCGACCATTCCCGCTTTGTTGGGATGGATCGGGGCCGCCGAGGTGCCGGGGACGAGCGGTTCGACCCAGCGGGTCGAGGTCCCCTTGCAGGCGTCGTGACCGATGCTGGCGCCGTACCAGTTGACCAGCGTCGCGCCGGCGGCCGAGGCCTGGGTCGCCAGCATGCCGTTCAACCGCTGTTGGGTCGAGCGCAGGTACGGGACGTCGGAGAACCCGATCGGCATCTGCGGCCAGCAGCCGTACCCCGTCTCGGGGAAGATCGCCGGGTAGTTGACGACGTAGATTTTCGCCGAGGGCGAGCGGGTTTTGATCCCCTGCAGGACCGCCGCCACCTTCGGCGCCGTCGCTTCGATCCGCGCTTTCAGCTGATCGACCCCGCCCGAGTTGTATTTGTCGAGGCAGGGATGGCTGAACGGGTTGACCGTGATGCAGCTCTGCGCGACTTCGGAGAAGCCGATGTCGTTGCCGCCGATCGTCACCGAGACCACCGTGGTACTCGCGTCGAGCGAGTTGAACTGCGGCGGGTTCGGCCCGTCCGGGTCGACGTTCTGCGGGTTGGTCATGTCCTCCGTCTCGGCGCCGCTGCAGGTCGCGTCGCGGAGCGTCAGGCCGATCCCGGGTGCCGCCAGGTGCGCGTAGTTGTTGCTCGACTTGAGGCAGCCGAGCGGCAGCAGCGGGTTGGGGATCAGCGGCCCGGCCGCGTAGGAATCCCCGAGAGCGGTGTAGTTGGCGGCCGTCGCTCCACCGGCGAACCCGGCAAGCAGCATCGCCGCCGCGACGAGGGCCAGCAAGCCGACGCGCAGGCGCTGGTAGGTGATGCTCGTTTTCATCTTCTTTCCTCCCGAATGAGAACCAAGAACGAGCCACGAAAGCTCAAGTATCTTTATAGTAACTTTTAAGTAGGCACACGGGAAGAGGAGGAACGTCCATGCGGCGAGGCGCGGCGGTATTTGCGGTGGTTATGGCGATGCTCGGACTGGGGGCGAGCGCGGCCCAGGCCGATCTGCCGGTGATCTGGAACGGCGTCTACGGCTACGCCCACACCAGCCCGACGGCAAGCCCGCCCGGGGCGAACGACTGGAGCTGCAAACCGACGTCTGCGCATCCCCGGCCCGTCGTCCTCGTCCACGGCACCTTCGCCGACCGCTCCAACAGCTGGCAGGCGATCTCGCCGCTGCTGAAGAACAACGGCTACTGCGTCTTCGCCCTCAACTACGGCGACTACAACGGCAGCGGCGCGATCGGCGTCTATGGCGTCGATGACATCCCCACCTCGGCGAGCGAACTGAACACCTACGTCGACCAGGTGCTGGCCGCGACCGGCGCAACCGAGGTCGACCTGGTCGGCCACTCGCAGGGCGGGATGATGCCGCGCTACTACCTCAAGTACCTCGGCGGGGCGGCGGAGGTCCGAGCCCTCGTCGGCCTCTCGCCGTCCAACCACGGCACCACCCTGGACGGGCTCTTCATCCTCTCCAACTTCTTCCCCGGCGCCAACCAGTTCACCGGCGCCCTCTGCCCCGCCTGTGAGCAGCAGCGGGTCGATTCGGCCTTCATCACAAACCTCAACAGCGGCGGCGAGACGGTGCCCGGGGTCGACTACACGGTGATCCAGACCCGCTACGACACCGTCGTCACGCCCTACACGTCGGCCTTCCTCTCAGGACCGAACGTTAAAAACATCCTGCTGCAGAACCAGTGCATCCTCGACTTCGGCGACCACCTCTCGATGCCCTACGACCACATCGTCGGCGCCGACGTGCTCACCGCGCTCGACCCGGCGCACCCGCGGGGATTCTTCTGCACCCCGATCGCGCCGATTGCCGGCGGCTGAGGCTCCGGCGCGGGCTTAGTGGCCCGCGCCGTTCCCGCTGCTCTCCCCGCGGTAGGGCCCCGGCTTCGGCCGGGCTTTACCGCCCGGGAGGGCGAGCCGCAGGATCGTCCGCTGCACCATCCCCAGCTGCTGGCTGAACGGGCCGCTGTTGTAAGGAAGCCCGTAGCGCTCGCAGATCTCTTTCACCTGCGGGGCGATCTCGGCGTAGCGGGTGCTCGGCATGTCCGGGAAGAGATGGTGCTCGACCTGGTAGCTGAGGTTGCCGCTGGCGACGTGGAAGAGCGGGCTGCCGTCGATGTTGGCCGAGCCGGTGAGCTGGCGGATGTACCAGCCGCCGCGGCTCTCGTTTTCGACCTCCTGCTGGGAGAAGGTGTAGGTCTGGTCCGGGAAGTGGCCGCAGAAGATGATCGCGTAGGCCCAGACGTTGCGGGCGACGTTCGCGGTCGCGTCGGCCTTGGCGGTGGCGCGGAAGGTCTTGCTGCCGCTGTTCAGCGCGGCTTCCACCACCGGCGCCCAGCGACTCTGCCGCTTGCGCCGGATCCGGCCCAGGACCCCGCGGGGCTGCTTGCGCTGCCTCCGCGTCTCCACCACCACGTCGACGGCGGTAGCCGCCAGGGCGCTGACCAGCGGCCAGGCGATGTAGTCCTTGACGATCTGGCTTTTCGCCTTGCCGGCGATCCCCTTCAGCTCCCGCTTCACCTGGTGCATCGGCTTGTGCCCCTTGCGGATCGCCTCGAAGTCGAGGTCGTGCAGGGCCACGCCCCACTCGAACAGCGCCGCCAGGATCAGGTTGTAGATCGGCTGCGCGAGGTAGACCGGGTGCCACTTCTGCGCCGGGTCGATTCGCATGATCTCGTAACCGAGGTCCTTGTCTTTGCCGCGGATGTTGGTGTAGGTGTGGTGGACGAAGTTGTGGGAGTGCTTCCAGGCCTCGGCGGTGGAGGCGGTGTCCCAGTCCCAGGTCGAGGAGTGGATGCGGGGGTCGTTCATCCAGTCCCACTGACCGTGCATCACGTTGTGCCCGATCTCCATGTTCTCGAGGATCTTCGCGGCGGAGAGGGAGACGGTCCCCGCCCACCAGGCGCCGCGGTTGCGGGAGCCGAGCAGCAGCGCCCGTCCCAGCACCGCCAGGCGGCGCTGCATCTCGATCATGCTCTCGATGTAGCGCCGGTCGCGGTCTCCGAGCTCGGCCATGACGCGGTCGCGGATCGCGTCGAACTCGCGTCCCAGCTCGTCGAGCTGCTCCTCTGAGAGGTGGGCCAGGGGGCTCTCCATCTGGGTGTCGATCGGGGCCGTCGCAGTCGTGCTCATTTCGTGCTCCTTGTTCTCATAGTGCGATTGCAACGTCGCCTTCCGGCGCGTTGACACAAGTTCGGACCATCTCTCCCTCTCGCCCGTAGACCTCCCCGGTCCGCAGGTCCCTCACCTCGCCGGAGCAGAGGCGCCCGATGCAGGTGTGGCAGATCCCCATCCGGCAGCCGAACGGCAGCTCCGCCCCCGCCTCCTCGCCGGCGACCAGGATCGGCGTCCCGCCGTCGCACTCGGTCTCGATGTCGCTGGAGACGAAGCGGACTTTGCCGCCCTCGCCCGCCTCCGCGTTCCCGCCGATCACCGGCTGGAAGCGCTCCATCTCCAGCAGCTCCGGGTCGCCCTCCTCGCGCCAGTGCCGGACCAGCGCGTCGAGCATCTCCCCGGGGCCGGAGACGTAGGCGTGGCGCTCGCGCCAGTCGGGGCAGAGCTGGTCGAGGTCGGGTGGCGAGACCCGCCCGGCTTCCCCGGTGATCCGCAGATGGGGGCGGTAGCCGGAGCAGCGGGAGTCGAGGTCGCGCAGCTGCTCGCCGAAGATGACGCCGTCTGCGGTGCGCGCCGAGTGGATGTGCACGACGTCCTCGAGCGCTCCTTTGCGGTCGAGCCTGCGCAGCATGCTCATGATCGGCGTGATGCCGCTGCCGGCGCTGACGAAGAGGAGCTTGCGGGGCGGCGGCTCGGGCAGGACGAAGGTCCCTTCGACGCCGCCGAGGCGGACGATGTCGCCCGGTCGCGCCTGGCGGACGAAAAACGGCGAGACCTTTCCGGAGTCGACCAGCTTCGGGGTGATCCCGATAAGGCCGTCGGGCCGCCCCGGGTCGGTGGTCAGCGAGTAGGCGCGCCAATGGTGGACGCCGTTGACGACGACCCCGATCCGCAGGTACTGGCCGGGCCGGTGCCCGGCCCATTCGTAGCCGGGACGGATCAGCACGGTCACCGCGTCGGGCGTCTCCTGCTCGATCCGCTCGATCCGGCCGCGTAGCTCCTGCGTCGACCAGAGGGGGTTGATCAGTTCGAGGTAGTCGTCCGGCAGCAGCGGGCTGAACAGCGAGCGGATGGCGTGAAGCGCACGCCGGCGCGCTTTCGGAACGTTGGGTACGGCGCCTCGCTCTGCCATTGTCGGATGTTACACGGATCGGTGTAATGGTTACACGACTTCACCGAACCGCTCCTATACCCGCCCGGGCAGAACTCAGTCGATCACCTTCACGTCGCTGATCTCGATCCGGTAGCGCCCTTCCTGATCGCGGGAAGGGGCAGCCTTCGTGAACCAGATCAGGAAGTACTTCGCCGGCGAGCCGAGGTGGAGCTCGACCTCCTCCAGCTCTCCGGCGTCGGTCACCTCGCCGACCGGTTCGCCCCATTCGGAGAGGTCTTCCGGCGGCCCAGCCGGGGCGGCGTAGATTTCGGCGTCCCAGCCCGGGGTGCCGCGGATGATCATCTCCTGCGGGGTCGCGGTCGCCTTGGTCGCCACGTAGAGGCCGACACCGGGGTTGGGGCCGCTCTTCGTGCCGGCGAATTCGGTGTCGTCGTAGTGCTCGCTGGTCCAGGCGGTCCCGGTCGGGTTGCCGTCGATCGCCAGGCTGACCGCTTCCGGGTCCTCTTCGCCGTCGCCCTGCGGGTCGTAGTCGGAGGCTTCGGCCAGCGGCAGCGGCGAGCCCTTGTCGCTCAGCGCGCCGCCCCCGCCGCCCGGGCCGTTGCCGCTGCTGATCAGGATCACCGCCGCCACCGCGCCGGCGAACGCCAGCGCCAGCAGCAATAGCCAGAGCCGCGACCAGCGGCCGCCGCCGGAGAGCTTTCGCTCCGCGGGGGGCACCGCCTCGAGCACGCTCGTCGCCTCGCCGGTCGTCGTGCCGGCGCGGGCCGCCTCCACCTCCAGGGCGGTTGCCAGGTCGTCGATCATCTCGCCGACCTGCTGGTAGCGCCGGTCCGGATCCTTTGCGGTGGCCCGCTCGACCACCATCGCCGCCGCCGCGGAGAGCTCGGGGCGGCGCTGCTGGACGTCGGGGAGCTCTTCGTTGACGTGTTTCATCGCCACCCCGACCTGGCTGTCGGCGCTGAACGGGACCTGCCCGGCGAGCATCTCGTAGAGGACGACGCCGAGCGAATAGATGTCGGAGCGTTGGTCGACCGCGTGGCCCATCGCTTGCTCGGGGGAGACGTAGTCGGTGGTGCCGAGGACGCGGCCGGTGGCGGTCATCCCGTCCTGTTCGAGCTGGCGGGAGATGCCGAAGTCGGTCAGCTTCGCCCGCCCCTCCGGGTCGATCAGGACGTTCTGCGGCTTGATGTCGCGGTGGACCATGTTGCGGGCGTGGGCGACGGTCAGGCCGCGGGCGATCTCGATCGCGTAGGCGAGCGCCTCCTGGGCGTCGAGCGCGCCGACCCGGTTGATCCGCTGCTTCAGCGTCTCGCCTTCGACGTATTCGAAGACGATGTAGGGGTGGCCGCCGTCCTCGCCGGCGTCGATCACCGAGACGACGTTGGGATGCGAGAGCTTCGCCACCGCCCGCGCCTCCTGGCGGAAGCGCTCCAGCTGGTCGGCCTGCTCGGACATCTCTCGGTGCATCACCTTGACCGCGACCTGGCGGTCGAGGGTCGTGTCGCGCGCCAGGTAGACCGTCGACATGCCGCCGCTGCCAAGCTTCGCCTCCAGCTTGTAACGGCCGGAGAGCACGGTGCCGATCATCTGGGAGCTGGTCGAGGGGCGGTCGCTCACTTGCGGGCCAACGTTACGACGCCAGGGGTTGTCAGGCGTCTTAGAGGATCCTCGATGGTCCTTCGGTTGCGCGCCCGATCCGCTTCGCGGCTGGGTAATGGGCGCGCAGCAGGTCCAGCGCGGCGCCTTCGTCCGTGGCCGGGACCACGACGCAGAAGCCGCAGCCCAGGTTGAAGACCTCCTGCATCTCCTCGTCGGAGACCTCGCCGAGCTGCTGGATCAGGTCGAAGACCGGCGGTACCGGCAGCGGGTCGTCGATCTCGTAGCCGACCTCGGCGGCGAGGCGGAGCAGGTTCTTGGTCCCGCCCGAGGTGATGTGGGCGAGGCCGCGGACGTCGAGCTCGGAGCGCAGCAGCTCGACGATCGGCTTGACGTAGATCTCGGTCGGCTCCAGCAGCACGTCGCCGAGCGGCCGGCCGAGCCGGTCATCCTCGAGCGAGAGGTCGGCGAGGGCCGAGCGGGCGAGGGTGTAACCGTTGGAGTGCAGGCCGGTGGAGGGGAGCCCGATGACGACGTCGCCCGGTTCGACCGCGGAGCCGTCGACGATCGCGTCGAGCGCGACGGTCCCGAAGCAGGCGCCGGAGACGTCGACGCCGCGGACCAGCTGGCCGAGCTGCGCCAGCTCGCCGCCGGGGATCTCGATCCCGGCCTTCTCGGCGCCGCGCGCCAGGCCGACGCCGATTTCCTCGCAGACCGCCGGGTCGGCCTTCTCGATCGCGATGTAGTCGAGCATCGCCAGCGGCTCGGCCCCGACGCAGATCACGTCGTTGACGTTCATCGCCACACAGTCGATCCCGATCGTGTCGAAGCGGCCGAGCTGCTCGGCCAGGACCAGCTTGGTGCCGACGCCGTCGGTCGAGAGCGCGATCCCGGTCCGCTCGTCGATCTTGATCACGCTCGCGTAGTGCCCCGGCAGCGGCACCTGGGCCGAGGGACGCCCGAGCTGGATCGCCGCCAGCGCTCGGACCAGGCCGGCCACGGCCGAATCCGCCGCCCCCTGGTCGACTCCGGCCTTCGCGTAGGCGTCGCTCGCGCTCACTTGCGCCCTAGCTTTGCAAGAACGACGGCCGCCAGGCCGATCCGGTATGCAGCGTAGGGCCACAGCGCCCGGTCGCGCTCGACCAGGTGGATCAGCCGCTGCGAGGCGAGGGTCGAGGCGAAGGAGGCGCCGATGCCGACGGCGAGCGAGCGGCGCACCGCCGGCGTGGTTCCGCGGCGGGCCAGGCGGGCGCCCTTCAGCCCGGTGGCGCCGACGATGATCGGCAGCGCGATCGTCCGCGAGAGCAGGTTCGCCTGGTCGCGGGAGAAGCGCCGCCAGCGGGCCGCCGCGAGGGTGACGCCGTTGCGGGAGACGCCGGGCGCCAGCGCGGCGGCTTGGGCGACGCCCAGCGCCAGCCCGTCCGCCGGCGTCGCGTCGCCGCGCCCGCGGCGCTGCGGCCGGCGGTCGGCGACGAGCATCGCCGCGGCCCCGGCAAGCAACCCGTAGGCGGTCGCCCGCGGCCCGCCGAGCCGTCGCTCGATCGGCCGCTCCAGCGTGTAGCCGACGATCGCCGCCGGCAGGAAGGAGAGCCCCAGCAGCAGCGCCCGGCGGCCGTCGAACTGACGCATCTCCTCGGCGATCGTCCGCCGCTGGCCGATCAGCAGCGCCATCGCGGCGCCGGTGTGGAGCGCCACCTCGAAGCTCTTGCGCAGCTCAGGGTCGATCCCGTCCCAGTCCCAGCCCGCCAGCCAGGGGACGAGGACGATGTGGGCGGAGCTGGAGACCGGCAGCAGCTCGGCAGGGCCCTGGACCAGCCCGAGCGCGACCGCGCGCCGGGCAGGAAGGCCGCTCAAGCCTCGGTGGCGCCGGCGGGCTCGGAGGTGGCCGGGGCCTCGCCCTCGCCCGGGCCGCCGCGACGGCGGCGCTTGATCAGCCAGTAGACGCCGCCGGCGATCACGGCGACGACGACCAGGTAGTCGAGATAGTGGAGGTGGTCGCGCCACTCTTCCCAGTTGCTGCCGACGCTCTTGCCGATCAGGGCCAGCATCAGCACCCAGGGGATGCAGCCGAGCGTGGTCAGCACCGTGAAGCGCCAGAAAGGCATTTTCGCCACCCCGGCCGGCAGCGAGATGAAGGTGCGGATGATCGGCAGCATCCGCGAGAAGAAGATCGTCGCGTCGCCGTAGCGGGCGAAGAAGTCGTCGGCCCATTTCAGGTGCTTGGGGCTGATGTGGATCAGCCTGTTTTTTTCCAGCAGGTCGATGCGGCCGTAGTAGCCGGCCGCGTAGGCGATCCAGGAGCCGACCAGGTTGCCGAGCACGCCCGCGGCGACTACCCCGAACAGGGTCAGGTCGCCGGCGGCGACGCTGGCGCCGGCGAACAGCATGATCGCCTCGCTGGGGACCGGCAGGCAGGCGGACTCGAGCGTCATCAGGACGAACACGGCGGGCAGGCCGGTGCTGCTGATGAAGTCGGTTCCCCAGTTGACGATCGGGTCGAGGAAGAAGTCGGTGACGCTGGCGAGGAAGAGGGGCGGCATTCGTGAAGGCGGCATTCTAGGGACGAAGCTGAACAGCAACTAAACTGGCGGGCTCATGCGCCGGTTGAACCACCCTGTCTATCGCAACCGGATGTTGCAGATAACGGCCGACGCCGGGCTCGTCGCGCTGGCCTATTTCCTCGCCTTCCAGCTGCGGTTCCTCGACGACCCGCACGGCTGGCCGCAGCGCTACGAGACCCTCTTCGCCCAGTCGGTCGGCTTCGTCGTCGCCGGCAAGCTGGTCGTCTTCTACGCCTTCGGGCTCTACCAGAAGTGGTGGCGCTACGTCAGCGGCCGCGACTTCCTCCTCATCCTCCGCGCCGTCGCCGTCGCCAGCGCCCTGCTGGTCGTGATCTTCGCCGTCGCCAAGCCGTTCGAGCACACCCTGCCGCGCTCGGTCGAGGTGATGGACTTCCTCCTCACGGCGCTGCTGATCGCCGGCGCCCGCCTCGCGGTGCGGCTGGTCCTCGAGCGCCCGAACCGGGCCTCGCGCCTGCCGAAGCACGAGGTGCTGGTCGTCGGCGCCGGCTCCGGTGGCCAGATGGTGGTCCGCGAGCTGCAGCTCAACCCCAACCTCGGCGCCACGGCGATCGGCTTCGTCGACGACGACCCGCGCAAGCGGGGGATGCGGATGCTGGGCCTGAAGGTGCTCGGCTCGACCAAGCAGATCGACGCGATCCTCGACGAGACCGGCCCCGACGAGGTCGTGATCGCGATCCCCTCGGCGCCGGGCGACCTGCGCGGCCGCATCGTCGCCGCCTGCCGCGAGCGCGAGATCCGGGTCCGCACCCTGCCGACCGTCTTCGAGCTGCTGCGCGGCGGTGTCCAGCTGAACAAACAGCTGCGCGAGGTGCGGGTCGAGGACGTGCTCGGCCGCGAGCCGATCGTCCGCGAGCTCGACCGGGTCGGCGCCTACCTGCGCGACCGCATCGTCCTCGTTACCGGCGCCGGCGGCTCGATCGGCTCCGAGCTCTGCCGCCAGATCGCCCAGGTCAAACCGCGGCTCCTGGTGATGCTCGACCACGCCGAGGACAACCTCTTCCAGATCGACCGCGAGATGGTCGAGGAGCGCCACTTCGCCAGCTGCGAGGCGGTGCTGGCCGACTGCAAGGAGCCGCACCGGATGCTGGAGGTGATGCAGCGCTTCAAGCCCGACGTCGTCTTTCACGCCGCCGCCTACAAGCACGTGCCGCTGATGGAGTCCAACCCGCTGGAGGCGGTCCGCAACAACGCGATCGCGACCCGGGTCACGGCCGAGACCGCCGCCGCCTCCAAGGTCGAGCGCTTCGTCCTGATCTCGACCGACAAGGCGGTCAACCCGAAGACGGTGATGGGCGCCTCGAAGGCGATGGCCGAGTGGATCGTCGAGGCCGCCGGGCACAAATATCCGGAGACGCGCTTCGCCTCGGTCCGCTTCGGCAACGTGCTCGCCTCCTCGGGCAGCGTGGTGCCGATCTTCCGCAGCCAGATCGAGCGGGGGGGACCGGTGACCGTCACCCACCCGGAGATGACCCGCTACTTCATGACGATCCCGGAGGCGGTGCAGCTGGTGATCCGCGCCGGCGACATCGGCGCCGGCAAGGGCGAGGTCTTCGTCCTCGACATGGGCGAACCGGTGAAGATCGTCGACCTCGCCCACAACATGATCCGGCTCGCCGGCTACGAGCCCGAGCGGGACATCGCGATCGAGTTCACCAAGCCGCGGCCGGGCGAGAAGCTGAGCGAGATCCTCTTCTCCAGCAACGAGGACGTGCAGCCGACGGCGGCGCGGCGGATCAACCGCGCGGTGCGAAAGAAGCCGCTCGACCAGGAGTGGGTCGAGTCGACGATGAACTCGCTCGAGCACCTGGTGATGGCCGGCGACGAGGCCAATCTGGCCGAGAGAGTGGTCGAGCTGATCGCCGCGCCGGGCGGCGACGCCGCGACGGTCATCCCCAACGAATAGCCTCTCGCAGCCACTTTGATCGACGCGATCGAACAAATCGGCGCCTTCGCCGGCCTGGCCGCCTTCCTCGGGCTGGCCGTCTTCGCGCTCATCTCGTTCACCCAGGGACGGGACATTCGCCGCCTGCGCGAGTGGGCGGGGTCGGCCCCTGAGCGCGACGCCGAGCGCAAGGAGCAGACCTCGACGATCGCCGCCCAGCGGGCGGAGGAGCTGCGGGCGCTGGAGGAAGCGCGGACGGCAGAACAGGAGGCGGTCTCCAGCCGCGAGCAGCGCCGCAAGCGGCGCGAGGAAGGGCTGCCGGAACAGAGCTTCGGCGAACGGCTGCGCGGCCGCTTCTCCAGCTTCGGCGAGGTGGCCTCGAAGCCCGGCACGCTGATCGCCCTCTTCGTGGTGATCATCGCGATCGTCGGCGGAGTCGCCTACCTGCTGGTCAGCGGCGACGACGAAGGCTCCAAGGGCGGCGGCTCCAAACAGGCGGCGGCCAAGATCAAGCCGGCCGAAATCGAAGTCAGCGTGCTCAACGGCACCTCCGTGCCCGGCCTCGCCGCGAAATTCGGCGACGAAGTCGAGGGCAAGGGCTTCAGCCTCGGCGCCGTCACCAACAGCAGCTCGAGCTTCACCGAGAGCGTCGTCATGTTCAAGGTCGGCCACAAGCCGGAAGCGCGCAAGGTGGCGAAGCAGCTGGGGATCGCGAAAGTGCAGCCGATCAGCGGGGAAATCGAATCGGTCTCGGCAGGCGCCGACGTCGCGGTGGTCGTCGGCGAGGACAATGCCGAAGCGGCCGAATGATCCTCGTCTCGCCGCGATCGTCTTCGCGCTCCTCGTCCTCGCGACGCTAGCCGCCTTCGCCTACGCCCAGCGGGCCAAGCGCGACCCGCTGGTCCTCGACCGGGTCAGCTTCGTCGCCGCGCCGCGGCACCAGGGTCAGCCGGTCGTCCACGCCTTCACCCCGAACGGGGACTGCCGCCTCGACCTGATGCGGATCCGCTTCCGCACCACGGTCTCCGGCAACGGGGTGGTCCAGGTGATCAAGCCCGGCGGCCGCGTCGTCTACACGCTGGCGCGGGACGAGTTCCTCAAGCGGTACACGTTCCACACCTACTACTGGGACGGGCGCCAGCGGGGGGGCGGCACGGCTCACCCCGGTCGCTACAAGCTGCGCGTCAGGTTCGGCGACCGGACCCTCGTGACGCCGGGGGTGATCCGCCTGCACCGGGCGCCGCAGGGAGCGAAGGCGCGATGCTGAGCGACCTCCTCGCGGGAGCCGGGCTGCTGGTCGCCGCGGGGGCGAGCGCCGCCGCGATCCTGCTGCCGCCGGGTCGCCCGCGCAGCGGCGCGATGGTCCTGGCGATGGTCCTCTTCCCGGTATTGATCGCCGGCGACCAGTGGCACACGACCCAGATCGTCGACCTGCGTCACGACGAGGGGAGGATCGCCGCGCTCGCCGCCGTCGCGGCGGTCGCGATCGGCGCTCTCGCCTACGTCTTCCGCCGCTGGCCGACCCTGATGCCGCTGGCGATCGTCGTCGCCCTGCCGTTCCGGGTCCCGCTCGAGGCGGGCGGGGACACGGCCAACCTGCTGGTCCCGCTCTATCTGGTGATCGCCGCGGCGGTGCTGGTGACGGTGCTGCGCGACTGGTCCGACCCACCGACCGTCCACCCGCCGCGAGCTCTGGCCTGGCTGCTCGCCGCCGCGGTCGTCCTCTACGCCCTGCAGACGCTCTACTCGGAGGACTTCTCGAAGGGCCTGCAGAACGTCTGCTTCTTCTTCATCCCGTTCACGGTCGCCTACCGGCTGCTGCGCGAGGTGGAGTGGGACCGGCGCCTGCTGACCCTGACCCTGGTCGTCCTCGCGATCGAGGCGAGCGCCTTCGTCCTCGTCGGCACGGTCGAGTGGGCGACCCGCAGCCTCTTCTGGAACGACCAGATCATCCGCTCGAACGAATTTCACACCTACTTCCGGGTCAACTCGGTCTTCTGGGATCCGAACGTCTACGGGCGATACCTGGCTCTGGTCGCGGTGCTGGCGGCGGCGGCGATGCTCTGGGCGCGCAGCCGGAGCAACTTCTGGCTGCTCACCGGGCTTCTGGGCATCCTCTGGTTCGGCCTCGTCTCGACCTTCTCCCAATCGAGCTTCCTCGCCCTACTGGCCGGACTCGCGGTGCTCGCGGCGATTCGCTGGAGCTGGCGCTGGACCCTGGTCGCGGTCGCGGTGGGCACCGTCGGCGCCGCCCTGGTCATCCTCTTCGCCGGGGGCTCCGGAAAGATCACCAGCGACCGCCTCAACGTAGACCTCAGCGGCCGCGGCAGCCTCGTCTCGGGCGGCCTCGACCTCTTCTCGGAACGCCCCATCTGGGGCTACGGCTCTGGCTCGTTTCAAGCGGCTTACCGAGACCACCGGGAGAACAAAGACGCCCCGGTAATCGTCTCCCACACGGAGCCGGTCACCGTGGCGGCTGAGCAAGGCCTAATAGGACTGCTCATCTACTTCTCTCTCATCATCGTGGCGCTCCGAACCCTGGGCGCCGGCCTCTTCCGGCTCCGACCGGCGGGTGGCGACGATCGGGAGGACTCTCCCGGTAGGGAGAGCCCCCGATCGGAGACAGGACCCGCCGGCCACACCGCCCGCGCAGCTTTACTCGCCGCCTTCGTCGCACTGCTCGTCCACACGTTGTCGTACGCGGGGTTCTTCGAGGACCCGATCACCTGGGTGCTGTTGGCTGTCGGTGCTTCTTTGGCGTGGGCTGAGACGCCGCCGGTCCGCGACCCCGCGTAGGGTCCCCGCATGTCGGGATACCTGCGCCGCCTGGCGACGACCGGCGCCGCCTACACCGCGGCAAGCATCCTCTCGAAGGTCATCGCGGTTGCACTGCTGCCGCTCTACACGCGGTACCTCACCCCCGAGGACTACGGCGCCGCCGAGATCCTCTTCGCCGCGGTGGTCCTGGTCAGCATCGTCGTCCGCTTCGGCCTGATCGAGGCGATCCTGCGCTTCTACTACCAGGATGACGAGGACCCGCGGGCGGTCGTCAAGAGCACCTTCGCCGGGCTCTTCTGGCTCTCGACGATCGGCGCCCTGATCCTGCTCCCCTTCGCCGGCCCGATCTCGGAAGCCCTGCTCGACGAATCGGCCCCGGAACTGGTGCGGATCGCGATCGGCGGCC
The DNA here is from genome assembly GCA_036374655.1 of Solirubrobacterales bacterium. GTDB lineage: Bacteria > Actinomycetota > Thermoleophilia > Solirubrobacterales > 70-9 > VAYN01. Next base: position 26,953 of record DASUTJ010000058.1, read on the forward strand.
TCTGGGTGCTGACGCTGTGGGAGTACATGCTCACCCTCTTCCGCCTCGACGAGCGGGCGCGGGCCTTCTTCCTCATCACGATCCTCAACGTGGTCGCGGCGATCGCCCTCACCGTGGTCCTCGTCGTCGGCCTCGACGAGGGCGCCCGCGGCCTGCTGCTCGGCAGCTACGCGACCGGCGCCGCCTTCGTCGTCGTCCTGATCGCCCTGCAGTGGCGCCGCCTCTCGCTGCGCCCCGACGTGCCGCTGCTGCGCCGCCTCTTCCGCTTCGGGCTGCCGACGATGCCCGCCGAGGTCTCGCTCTACCTGCTCAACTTCGTCGACCGGCTGATCATCGTCCGCTCGCTCGGGCTCGCCGAGGCCGGCCTCTACTCGCTGGCGGTCAAGTTCGCCCAGGCCGTCAACGTCCTCGTCCGCGGCTTCCAGCTCGCCTGGCCGCCGCTCGCCTACTCGATCCGCGACGACGACGAGGCGCGCCGGGTCTACGCGACCGTCGTCACCCTCTTCGTCGCCGGTTGCGCCTTCGTCGTCACCGGCATGTGGCTGTTCTCGCGCTGGATCGTCCGCGCCCTGGCGGCGCCGGAGTTCTTCGACTCCTACGAAGCGATCGGCCTCGTCTCCACCGCGGTCACCCTTTACGCCCTCTACCTCGTTCTCGTCGTGATCCTCGGCCGCACCGGACGGACCGAGTTCAACTTCCCGGCGGCGATCGGCGCCCTAGTCGCCAACGTCGCCCTCAACCTGTTGCTGGTGCCGCCGCTTGGGATCGCCGGTGCCGGCCTCGCCCTGGTCGGTTCCTACCTGGTAGTGCTGGGGCTGATGTACGTCTTCACCCAGCGCCTCTTCCCGGTGCCCTACGAGTGGGGGAGGGTGCTGCGGGTGGTGTTGACCGTCGCGGCGATCGTCGGCCTCGCCGAACTGCTGATCCCGACCTCCGGCGCCGGCGGCCTACTGCTCCGCGCCGCCCTCTTCGCCGCCTACCCGCTGGCGCTTTTCGCCACCGGCTTCTTCAGCGACGAGGAGCGCGGCTGGCTGGTTCGTCTACGCCATCCCGGTGCTCTCCTCGCCGACCTTCGCTCGGCCGAACCCGCGGTCGACGGCCGCATCCCCGAGGTCTACGAGGTGGAGCGCATGGACGAGGACGCCGCTGGCCGCTGAGCCGGTCTGCTCAGAGCTTGCGCTCCTTCTCCCTCAGGGCGAAGTACTGGCCCAGGAGGATGAAGGCGATCAGGAGCCAGCCGAAGGTGAGCAGCACGAAGACGATGTCGAGGGCGGAATAGTGCGAGAGGGAAAAGCCGACGTCGACGGCCGCTTCGATCTCGTTGATTGCCGGCTTGAGGAAGATCAGCCAGATCGCGAGAGGGACGAGACCGAGGCCGAGCGCCGTCTTCTTTGCCGTCGCGACGACCTTCCGCTGCGCCTGCCTGCCGGTTTCGTTGCCCGCCGGCTTTCCCACCTCCAGGCCTTTGGCGATCGTCTCGCGCAGGGCTCCGTAGAAGAAGCCGTAGGCCCCGAGCATCACGCTGGTGGCGGTGACGGTCGAGGAGATGGCGTTGCTCATGGCCAGTCCAGCACGGTGACCACGGCTTCGGGCTTGACTTCCAGCCTCTTGCAGAGCGCCTCGATGGTGTCGCGGGGGAGGTCGTAGGTCTGCCCGGCGTCCCGCAGCTTCTCCATCGGCGGCGCGTGGGTTTGGGAGACGAGGTCGCCCATGTATTTCGCGAGGGAGTCAGGGGCGAAGATCCGCGCGGTGTCCGGGTCGCTTTCGCTCGCCGTTGAGAGAGCCGCAATGGCCGCCCCGTTCATCCGTCTCTCGATCTCCGGCGCGAAGCGCGCTCGGGTCCCGGCGATCAGCGTCGCCGCCTGGGAACGGGTCATCTGGAACAGCTCACCGATCTGCTCGTCGGTCGGCAGATCGTCCGGCAGGTGTTTGTAGAGCAGCCGCAGCCGCAACTCGCGCTGCTCTTTGATCGTCGACGGAAATCGCTCTCCGAGCGCCAGCTCGTACTCCTCCAGCGCCGCCTTCGCGAGCTCCTGCATCCGCGCTTGGAGCTCGCCGCCTTCGACGTCGAAAATCGCGCCGATCCGCGCCGGCCCGAGCCCCGTCTCGTCGAACGTAACCTCAACTGCTTTCGTCATGCGTCACCCCTTTCGGGAATGACCCTAAGCGGAAGAAGATCGATTGATCAAGAACACCCGGGTTTGCGAGCGCGGTCGCGGATCGATTCGCCGCGGTTGGGGAGGAGTGCCTGTCGCGCGTGGGCCCAGAAGATCCTCGTCGGGCGGTTGGGGAGGACGGTTGCGGCCAGCGCCCGCAGCGCGTATGACCAGGCGGTGAGCAGGCGCACGGCGAAGGCCGCGACCGGTCCGTGGTGCTTTCGCATGTAGAGGTCGCGGTTGCGGTGGAATTCGACGATCCGGGGCAGGCCCTTGGCGAGGTCGGTCGAGAGCTGGTCGTGGTGGACGGCCTCGGCGGCGGGGACGAAGAGCGAATGCCAGCCGGCGTCGGCAAGGCGCTTGGCGAAGTCGCACTCGTCGTAGTAGACGAAGAAGTCGGGGTCCATGTAGCCGACCGCCGCGGCCGCTTCGCGCCGAACCAGCAGGGCGCTCGACTGCGCCCAGTCGACCCGGCGGGTCGCGTCGCCCGTGCTCTGCACGGTGAAGCGACGGTGGAGGAAGAGCGCGCCGATCGCCGCCGTGCCGACGCCGGGGAAGCGCCAGGCGGAGGGCACGGGATCGCCGCCGGCATCGAGCAGCTGGGCCGTCGCCGCAGCCGCTTTCGGATCCGCGTCGAGGGCGGCGACCAGCGCCGCCGCGGCTCCCGGCCGCAGCTCGGAGTCCTCGTTCAGCAGCAGGCAGTAGTCGCCTCGCGCTTCGCGCATCAGGGTCGAGTCGTTCTCGGCCTTGCCCGTGCGCTGCTCCAGCGCGACCAGCCGGATCCCGTCGCCGAGCTCCCGCACCGCGTCGGCCGAGCCGTCGTCGGAGGCGTTGTCGAGGACGAGGACCTCGCGCTCGATCCCAGCCGGGTGGGTGCGCTCGATCGCGGCCAGGCAGGCGAGTAGGTAATCGCGGCCGTTCGTGTTCACAACGCAGTAGGAGAGCGTGGGGGGCAAGGGGGTGACGATAATCCGCCCGGCCCGATGAAGGTGCAACTCGTCGACCCCTCGGCCTTCACGCCGCCCTACGACCGCGCGCTCGCGGCCGCGCTGGCGCGCGCCGGAGCCGAGGTCGAGCTGCTTACCACCCGCTTCCTCTACGGCCCCGTCCCGCCGGCCGAGGGCTACCGGGTCGAGGAGCTCTTCTACCGCCGCTCCGCCGCCCGCGGTCTCGACGCCCCCGCCCGCCTTCCGTTCAAGGCGCTCGAGCACCTCCCCGACATGCTGCGCTTCCGCCGCGCCGCCGACGCCGACGTCGTCCACTACCAGTGGCTGACGGTCCCCGCGCTCGACGCCCTCCTGCTGCCGTCGCTCCGCCCGCGGGTGATGACCGCCCACTACATCCTGCCGCCGCGGGCGAGCCGCCGCCAGGTGCGCAGCGCCCGCCGGGTCTTCGGCGCGATGGACGCGGTCGTCGCCCACTCCGAGCACAGCGCCACCCGTTTGCGCGACGAGGTCGGGCTCGATCCGGCCAAGGTCCGCGTCATCCCCCACGGGGCCTTCGACTACCTGGCCCGGCTGCCGGAGGAGAAGCCGCTGCCCGCCGAGCTGGAGGGAGCCGAAGGGCCGGTGATCCTCTGCTTCGGCCTGCTCCGTCCCTACAAGGGGATCGAGAACCTGCTCGCGGCCTACGGTCGGGTCGCCGGCACCGGCGCCGAGCTGTGGATCGTCGGCAACCCGCGGATGGACGTCGAGCCGTTGCGGCGGCAGGCGGCCGAGGTCGGCGGTCGGGTTCATTTCATCACCCGCTTCGTCGACGAGGCCGAGATCCCGGCGATCTTCCGCCGCGCCGACCTCGTCGTCCTCCCCTACCTCGACGCCGAGCACTCCGGCGTCCTCTACACCGGCCTAGCCTTCGGCAAGCCACTCCTCCTCAGCGCGGTCGGCGGCTTCCCCGAGGTGGCTGAGACCGGCGCCGCGCGACTGGTTCCGCCAGGAGACACCAACGCCCTCGCCGAAACCCTGTCAGAGCTGATCACCGACGAGACGGCACGCGGGGAGTTGGCCGCCGCCGCGGTCCGCGCCGCCGCCGGCCCCTTCTCCTGGGACGAGGCAGCCCGCCGAACCCTGGACCTCTACCGCGAACTGCTGGAGGCCCGCGCATGACCACCGTCGCCGCGACCCTCTTCTGGCTAAGCACCGGCCTACTGATCTACACCCACCTCGGCTACCCCCTGGCGCTCTGGCTACTGGTCAATCTGAAGGACCCCTCATCGGAGACAGGACCCGCTGCCGACCACCCCAGCGTCTCCCTGATCATCCCCGCCTACGACGAGCAGGACGTGATCGCCGCCAAAGTAGCCAACGCACTCGCGCTCGATTACCCGCGCGACCGCCTGCAGATCGTGGTCGCCTCCGACGGCTCCACCGACGCGACGGCCGAGCGGGCCCGCGCCGCCGGGGCCGACCTCGTCCTCGAGCTGCCGCCGGGCGGCAAGGTCGCCGCGCTCAACGCCGCCGCCGAGCAGGCCGGCGGCGAGGTCCTCGCCTTCTCCGACGCCAACAGCGTCTGGGCGCCCGACGCCCTGCGCCGGCTCGTCGCTCCTTTCGCCGACCCGAAGGTCGGCTACGTCTGCGGTCAGGTCCGCTTCCTCGACGCCGGCGGCGACAACCTCGAGGGCGCCTATTGGCGCTACGAGATGGCGGTGCGGGAGATGGAGTCGGCGCTGGCTGGGGTCACCGCCGGCAACGGCGCCATCTACGCGGTCCGCCGCGCCGCCTACATCCCGCTCGACCCCTCCGGCAGCCACGACCTCAGCTTCCCCTTCGCCTTCGCTAAGCGCGGACTGCGCTCCCTCTACGCGCCGGCGGCGCGGGCCGAGGAGAAGATGGTCCCCACCCTCGAGGGCGAGCTCGCCCGCAAACGGCGGATGATGGTCGGCCTCTGGGACATCGTCGTCGGTGAAGGAATGGTCTCCCCGCGCGGCTACCCGCCGCTCTTCGCCTTCGAGATCGCCTCCCACCGCCTGCTCCGCTACCTCAGCCCGCTGCTGCACGTCATCGCCTTGGTCGCCAACGCCTTCCTCCTCGGCGCTGGCTGGTTCTATGTCCTCACCTTCGTCCTCCAGCTGGCCCTGATCGCGGCCGCGCTGCTCGGCCGCGTCCTGCCGATCGCCCCGTTCCGCATCGCCCGCTACTACGCGATGACCACGATCTCGATCGCCGCCGGCCTCTGGGACCGCTGGCGCCGGGGAGCGAGTGGCCGCTGGGAGAAGGCCGAGGGGACCCGGTGACGACTGTGGCCGGCGCATATCGGCGTCCTCGGTCGCTCGCGTGCAGAGCACGCCACGCTCCCTGCGTCCTTGATCTGCTTGGCCACACTCGCCACCGGTAGCCATGCCGAGAATCTTTGACATCCTCATCGCCGCCCTCGCCCTGGCGATCCTCTCGCCGGTCCTGCTCGCCGCCGCGATCGCGATCAAGCTGACCAGCCCCGGCCCGGTGATCTATCGCCAGCGCCGCGTCGGCCTCGGCGGGCGCGAGTTCGAGATGTGGAAGCTGCGGACGATGGTCCAGGGCTCCGACCCGGTCGGCGTCGGCAAAGTCGTCTACCGCGACGACCCCCGCGTCACCGCCCCCGGCCGCGTCCTGCGGCGCACCTCGCTCGACGAGCTACCCAACCTCGTCAACGTGCTGCGCGGCGAGATGGCGATCGTCGGCCCGCGCCCGACGATCAAAGCCCAGGTGGACGACTACACCCCGCAGCAGAAACGCCGCCACGAGGTGCTGCCCGGGATCACCGGATGGGCCCAGGTCCAGGGCCGCGCCGGCATCCCCTGGGAGGAGCGGATCGAGCTCGACGTCTGGTACGTAGACCACCGCTCCCTCGCCCTCGACCTCCGCATCCTCGTCAAGACCGCCTGGCTGGTCCTAACCGGCCAAGGCCTGGCGCCAGACTGACCGGGATAGGGTTTCGACCGATGAGCGCCGACCGCCCCGCCGTCAGCCTGCGTCCGTTCGAACCCGGCGACGCCAACGCCGTCCACCGGTGGTTCAACAACCCGCAGGCGACGCAGACGCTGATGGAGCAGCGCGACGAGTTCACCTTGGAGCAGGCCGAAGCCTGGGCCGAGCGGGCGATGGACGACTCCGGCGAGGACCGCAAGTTCGCGATCGTCGTCGAGGGCTACGAGGAGCCGGTCGGCTTCACCGCCCTCTACGGGTTGTTCCGGCAGACGGCCCCCGAGCTCGGCGCCCTGATCGGCGACGACGTTCGCGGCAAGGGTGTCGGCCGCCGCGCCGAGGCGCTGACGATCGCCAAGGCCTTCGACGAGTACGGCGCCCACCGCGTCTACGGCCGCATCCCCGCCCGCAACGAGGTGGCGAAGAAGACCGTCGCCGGGCTCGGCTGGAAGCACGAGGGGACGATGCGCGCTCACCTCGCCCGCCACGGCGCGCCCCCGGACGACTGCGAGGTGTGGGGCGTGCTGCCGGACGAGTTCCGGGCCGCCGCCGCGGACCTGCTCGAGTGAGCGCCTTCGCCGCCAAGGCCGAGCTGATCGAGGACGGCGGCGCGGCTGCCACCGACGATCAGTTCTTCCGCTCACGCCCCTTCCTCGACGCCGAGGGCGTCACCCACACCCTGCGGATCGAAAGCGACGGAGGCGAGCTTGTCGGCCCGCTGGTCGTCCGCGCGATCGAGGGCACGGACGAACGCGACGCGGTCTCCCCCTACGGCTACCCGGGCCTGGCCGGCTCGATCGAGGAGCTGGACCCCGCCGCGATCGACTTCTCCGCCACCGGCCTGGTCAGCGCTTTCGTCCGCCACGCCCTCGGCCCTTCGCCGCTGGCCGGCGCCACCGAGCGCAACCTCGTCCAGATCGCCGACCCCGCGCTGCCGCCGAAGAGCCGCCCGAGCGACCGCCGGCAGGTGCGCCGCAACCTCGAGGCCGGCTACGTCCTCGAGCTCGTCCCCGGCGCCGAGACCACCCCCGACCAGCGCGCCGGCTTCCTCGACGTCTACGAGCAGACGATGCGGCGCACCGAGGCGGCCCCGCACTATTTCTTCGCCACCACCTACTTCGACCGCATCCTCGAAGCCGGGCGTACCTGGCTCGCCCTCGCCACCGCTCCCGACGGCACCCTTGCCGCCGCCTCGATCGCCGCGGTCAGCGACGGCTACCTGCACTACTACCTCAGCGGCAGCGCCGACTCCCACCTGCGCGAAGCGCCGATGAAGAGCATCGTCACCCGGCTCGTCGAGCACTCGACCGAGCTCGGCCTACCGCTCAACCTCGGCGGCGGCATCGCCCCCGGCGACGCGCTGGAGGAGTTCAAGCGCGGCTTCGCCAACCGCCAGCGGGCCTGGCTCACCTCGGAGCTGGTCTGCGACCCGCAGACCTACGCGCGACTCAGCCGCGGCCGCGAGGCGGGGAGCTTCTTCCCCGCCTATCGGGCCTAGTTGCTTGGTTCGTCGGGCTGGGCCGGGGTCGGCCCGGTGAAGGTGAAGGCTTCGACCGGCTCGCCGCCGTACTTGCCCCAGGTCTCCCGGCCGAAGGCGCGGATCGCGTCGAGGGTGATCGCGCCCTTGTATTCGTCGCAGCCGAGCAGGTTGGTCCAGGTCGTCGCCGCGACCTCGTAGGGCATCCTGTCGTTGGGGAAGATCAGCGAGGCCCCGTACATCGTGTCGTAGAGCCCCTTCAGTTCGAGTTGTGCTTTCTCCGGCAGGTCGGGCGAGTACTGGATCGCCATCCGGCCGTGCTCCAGGGAGTGGACGACGTCGAGCGGCTTGGGTTCCTCGCTGTAGGCGCCGTCGGCCTGCTGGTAGGGCGGTTCGACGTGGTTGCCCGAAGTCGGCGGGTTGGTCTTGTAGTTCGGTTCCGGCGAATTGACGGGAAGGTGTTCTTTGCCCTCGTCTTCCAGTTTCAGCTGCACGTCGCAGCCCGCCTGTTTCGCCGCCTGGTCGAGGTCGAAGACCTTGGTCCGGGCGGGGACGACGCCCGCCCGATCGTCGGGTTGCACGCCGTTCGTGCTGCCCATTTCCTGGTTGCCGTTGATGTGGGCGTCACCGCTGGCGCTGGAGCTGTCGTCGCCACCGCTGACGAGGAGGAAGACGACCACCGCGACCACGAGCACCACGGTCGAGACCACGGCGTAGCCGATGACCAGTCGATTGCGGTCGGATTTGTTCGCCCCTTCTTCGGCGGCGATCCGCTCCTGACGCAGACGCTCTCGTTCGCGCTCTCCCTTACCCATTGCCGGGGATTATGCCGTCTGGCGCCGTGCGGCGGCTACTCGGAGCTCGACGGCTCTTCCGGCTTCGCCGGAGTCGGCCCTTCGAAGGGGAACGACTCCACCGGCTGACCCCCGTGCTTACCCCAGGTTGCCTTGCCGAAGGCGCGGATCGCGTCGAGCGTTTTCTCCTGGCCGTAGCTGGGACAGGCGAGGAAGTTCGTCCACGTGGTCGCCGCCACCGCATAGTTCATCTCGTCGTTGGGGAACAACAGCGCCGCCCCGTACATCGTCTCGTACAGACCCTTCATTTCCAGCTGGAATTCTTCGGCCAGGTCGGGGGCGTACTGGATCGTCATCCGGCCGTTGTTCAAGGCCCCGAGCTGGTTGATCGAAGGCGGCATGTTTATATAGGCACCGTCGGCCTGCTGATGGGGCGGTTCGACATACGCACCCGAGGCCGGAGGCTCCGTCTGGTATTCGGGGGGTTTGGTCCCGGGAGAGACCTCTTTCCCCTGGTCGGGCTTCGTCCCGATCAGCAGAAAGCAGTCCGCCTCGTCGGCCGCTTTGCGCATATCCGTGACTTTCGCGGGCGGCGGCGGCGTTCCCGTCCGCTCGTCCGGGAGCAAGCCGTTGGTCGACCCCGATTCGTCGTTGATGTGGGCGCTGTCCCCGGATCCCTCGGAGCTGTCCCCACAGCCCGAGACGAACAGCAGCGCCGCGACCAGCGCCAGCAGAACGAATCCTCCCTTACGCATCCCATCCCCCTTGATTGCTCATGGCGGAGGATCTTATTCAAAAAATCCTAACCGTGGGGGCTTCCGGTCGCTCCCACGGCCGCGATGCCCGCAGCGCGCCGAGCACCGCCCGCGTCGCCGGCGCCCGATTGAGCGCATAGAAGTGAATGCCAGGCGCACCGGCGATTAGCAGCTCGGCGCACTGCTGGGCGGCGAAGGCGATCCCCAGCTCGAACTCGCGCTCCGGGTCTCCGCCGGCAGCTTCGAACGCGGCTTCCAGCGGCGCCGGGATGGAGGCGTCGCAGAGGTCGCAGATCCGCTTCGTCTGGGCGAAGCTCCCGACCGGGATCACCCCGGCGAGGATCGGCACCTCGATCCCCCGCTCGCGCGCCTCGCGCACGAAGTCGAAGTACACCTGGTTGTCGAAGAAGAGCTGGGTGATGAGGAAGCCGGCCCCGGAGTCGACCTTCGTCTTCAGGTAGCGGAGGTCGGTCTCCAGGTCAGGCGCCTCCGGGTGCACCTCCGGGAAACAGGCGCCGCCGATCCCGAAGTCCCAGCCGGCGGAGATGAAGGCCGCCAGCTCCGCCGCGCTCCCCAGCCCACCCTCGGGCTGGACGAAGTCCTCCTGTCCCCGCGGCGGGTCGCCGCGCAGGGCGAAGACGTTCTCGATCCCGGCCGCCTCGATCCGGTCGAGCGTCGCCGCCAGCCCCTCGGTGGTCTCGCCGACGCAGCTGAGGTGAGCCATCGTCTCGAACCCGATCTCGTCCTTCAGTGCCTTGGTGATCTCGACGGTGCCGTCGCGGGTCGAGCCGCCGGCGCCGTAGGTGACGGAGACGAAGTCCAGATCCAGCGCCCGCAGCTCGCGCGCGGTCTCGTAGAGCTGCTCGGTCGCCTCCGCCGTCTTCGGCGGGAAGAACTCGACCGAGAAGGTCGGCCGCTGCTCGGAGATGATCTGGTCGATCCGCACCCGGTGAGGGTAACCGGAGCGATCAGCCGCGGGCCTTCACCCGCGCTTCGAAATAGGCCTGGATCTCCTCGAGGGGCTTGCCCTTCGTCTCCGGCACCAGCTTCCAGCAGAAGACCAGGGTGAGGACGCCGACGCCGCCGTAGAACCAGAAGGCGCCGGACTGCCCGAGCGCTTCGATCAGCAGGAGGAAGGTGAGCGAGACGATGAAGTTGAAGGTCCAGTTCGCCATCGTCCCGATCCCGGCCGCCTTGCTGCGGACGCTGAGCGGGTAGATCTCCGCGTTCAGCAGCCAGAAGATCGGGCCAAGACTGATCGCGAAGGAGGCGACATAGGTCATCAGGCTGGCGATCGCCAGCGCCGAGCCGAAGGTGCCGCCGCCGCCGACCTCGAAGGCGAGGCCGAGGGCGAACAGGGAGACGACCATCCCGGAGACGCCGATCATCAGCAGCGTCCGCCGACCGGCGCGGTCGAGCAGGCGCAGCGCCACGACCGTCATCGCGACGTTGATCACCCCGACCCCGACGGCGGCGAGGATCGAGCCGGCGGAGGAGTCGACGCCGGTGAATTCGACGATCGTCGGCGCGTAGTAGATGACCGTGTTGATGCCGGTGACCTGTTGCAGGATCGCCAGCCCGACTCCGACCACCAGCGCCGCTTTGACCACTGGCTGCAGCAGCTCGTTCCACTGGCCGGGCCTCTCGTCGATGCTCTCCTTGATCTCCTCCAGCTCGCGGTCGATCGTGTCCGGGTCGTCGACCCGGATCTTCGCCAGCGTCGCCCGCGCGGCGAAGTCGTCGCCGCTCATCACAAGCCAGCGCGGGCTCTGCGGCATCCGCAGCATCCCGAAGGCGAGGGCCAGCGCGGGAACGCAGCCAAGCCCCAGCATCCAGCGCCAACCTTCGACGTGGTCGAAGGCGAGGCCGACCAAATAGGCGACGAGGATCCCGATCGTCACCGCCAGCTGGAAGAAGCTGACCAGCCTGCCGCGGCTCTCCGGTGGCGCCACCTCTGAGATGTAGACGGGTGCGGCGGCCGAAGCGAGGCCGATCGCGACCCCGATCACGATCCGCGCGATCACCAAGACCTCGACCCCGGGCGCCGCGGCGCTGGCCAGGGCGCCGACGATGAACACTGCGGCGGCGATGAGGATCATCAGCCGGCGGCCGTAGGTGTCAGCCGCCGGACCCGCGATCGCCGCCCCGGCGACGGCCCCGATCGGCACCGCGGCGACGACCAGTCCCTGGGCGAAGCTGCCGAGGTCGAAGTCGGTCTTGATAAAGAGCAGGGCGCCGGCGATGACGCCGGTGTCGTAGCCGAACAGCAGCCCGCCGAGGCCGGCGATCGCCGCCGTCAGGACCACGTTGCGCCGCGCCCGCCGCGCGGACGCCTCCGATCCCTCCATCTCGAGCGCGAACTTATCGCTCTTTGCGGACTGCTCCGGCGGCCACCCCCTAGCGCCACGGGCGGCCGGGGAGTACCTTCGTTCTGCGACCGAGAGAGACCGGACCCCGCGGAAGCCAAGCGGGCAAAAAGTCTCGAAGGTGGCGCAACGAGCTTCTGAGCGCGAAGGCTACGCGCGAGGCAGGCAACGAGCGTCACTCCCGGTCGCTTTTTCGTTGTCCGCTCCGCCACCTACGGTTGCGAGCGGTCTTGGAGATCCTGCCCTTTCCAAGATCGGCGACCGGGGCGCACTTCTGGGAGCCGGGCGTCGCAGCGAACCCCGTGACCCGCGCCGCGACTAGCCCGCCCGCTCCCTCCTTCTAGGCAGGTGTCTCCTCGTGTGGAACGATCTTCGCGATGAGCGACGAGGTGCGCTACGAGCGGCGGGGGGCGGCGGCGGTCCTGACGATCGACCGGCCCGAGCGGCGCAACGCGGTCGACGCCAAGACGGCCACCGCGCTGCGGGAGGGCCTCGAGTGGTTCGAGGCCGACGATGACGCCCGCGTCCTGGTCCTTACCGGGGCCGGCGGCGAGGCTTTCTGCGCTGGGGCCGACCTGAAGGCGATCGATCTCGACGTCGACCATCCGGCAGGGCCTATGGGCTTCACCCGCCGCACTCCCTCGAAGCCGACGATTGCGGCGATCGAGGGTTGGTGCCTGGCCGGCGGCCTCGAGCTCGCCCTCTGGTGCGACCTGCGGATCGCCACCTCAAACTCGGTCTTCGGCTGCTTCGAGCGGCGCTGGGGGGTGCCGCTGATCGACGGCGGCACCCAGCGGTTGCCGCGGGTGGTGGGGATGGGCCGGGCGATGGAGATGATCCTCACCGGCCGAGCTGTCGACGCCGACGAGGCGCAGCGGATCGGCCTGCTGACCGAGACGGTCGAGCCGGGCCGGCACCTGGAGCGGTCGCTCGAGCTAGTCGAGAAGCTCGCCGGCTTCCCCCAGGAGACGATGCTGAGCGACCGCCGTGCTGCGATCGAAGGGTCCGGCCTGCCGCTGGCCGCGGGCTTGGAGTTGGAGCATCGCCTCGGCCGCGAGGTCCTCCGCGTCGCCGCCGAGGGGGCATCCCGCTTCGCCGCGGGCGAGGGCCGCCACGGTCAGGGCCTTTGAGAGCTGCTCAGGACTGGCGGGCGACTTTCGCCGCCTCGGTGCTGCCCAGGTAAGGAGTAAGCGTGAACTCGACCAGGTCGGGGAGCAGAGACTCGAGCTCCGCGGTGCGGTCGGCGAAGATCCGCCGGGAGATCAGCGAGACCATGCCGCCGACAAGAGCCTCCTCGGTGGTCGGCGAAAGCCCGGCCAGCACCTCCGGCGGCCGCCCCTCGCGTCCTGCCTGGAAGTACGGGACCAGGCTCTGGATCGCCTCGTCGTAGCGCTCGACCACCACCGGCCCGGCGACCAGCGCCTCGACCATGCTGAGACGGGCGAGCTGGGGCTCGGAGGAGAGGAATCCGAGCATCGCCGCGATGCCGGCCCGCACGGCCTCGGGCCACTCGTCCTCCTGGTCGAACGCCTGCCCGACCCGCTCGCGCAGTTCGGTCATCACGGTGTCGTAGGCGGCGGTGAAGCACTCGTCCTTGCTGTTGAAGTGCTCGTAGAAGGTGCGGCGGGAAACCGCGGCGTGCCGGGTGATGTGAGCGATCGTCGTCCCGGCGTAGCCGTTTTCGGCGACGGCCTCGGCGAGCCCGGCGATCAGACGCTCGCGCTGATTGTGCGCGACGAACTCGCGCGGCAAGCCGTGTCGCCCCGGGGGTAGCCGGGCCAGCTCGGGCGGGTACTCGGGAGAGTCGACGGGCGGGTTGACTGGGTCTCTCAAGAGAACCGACGATACCGATCCAAACGAGCCGGCCCCGTTTTGGCCAACTGGCCAGTTTTTGAATCGCCGCTCACCCGGCGAGCCCCTCTTTCAAGGCCGCCTCCGTATCGCCGGCGGCTATCGCAGTCGCCTCGTCGACCCCCAGGTACGGGGTGAGGATGAACTCGGTCAGCTCCGGCAGCAGCTCGCCGACCCTGCCGGGCTCCGGGCCGGTCAGTCGCTGGTAGATGATCCAGAAGACGCCGCCGATCAAGGCCTCCTCCAAGGTCTCCGGCAGCTGTCCGCCACGGGGCGAGACATCGCGTCCAAGTCGGAAGAGCGAGACGAAAGCCTGCTGCGACTCCTCGTAGTACCTGACGGAGGCGGGACCGGCCGACAGCGACTCGACCATGCAGGTGCGGGCGAGGGCCGGCTCTTCGGCCACGTAGTCGAGGAAGGCGGTAAGCCCGGCACGGATCCGCCAGGGCCATTCGTCGATCTCCCCTGCGGCGGTCACTACCCGCTCCAGGGCAGTAGACATCGCATACTCCTGGGCCGCGAGGAAGCACTCCTCCTTGCAGCTGAAGTTTTCGTAGAAGGTGTTGCGGGCGATGCCGGCGCGCTTGACGATGTGGGCGACGGTCACGGCCCGGTAGCCCTTCTCGGCGGTCTCCTGGGCCAGCGCGGCGATGATCCGGGCCCGCTGGTGCTGGGTGATGAACTCGCGCGGCAATGCCTGCCGGCCGGGAAGTGGACGCGTTGTTGATCTCGCAGTCACGAACGAGAGAGTACCGAAGTCGGGTGGCGGGGCCGTGACCGCCTCCGAATGGATACCGTTTAGGTACCGAAAGACAGACGACTTGTTTATCTCCTGACAACTACCGGGCGGGGACTTTGACCGGAAAGCGCGAGCGCATCCTCGAAGGGATGCTCGAAGCCGTGGGCAGCCGTGGGTACGAGCAGACCACGGTGCAGGATGCGATCGAGGCCGCCGGCCTCTACAGGCAGGCCTTCTACGACAGCTTTCGCGACAAGGAGGACTGCTACCTGCAGGCGCTCGAGGCCGGCGCGATGTGGGCGGAGTCGGTAATGCGCGAGGCAGCCGCCAAGGAGGACTCGAGCTGGCGCGGGCGGTTGCGAGGCTCGCTGCGGGGCCTTCTCGAGTTTCTCGACAACCGGCCGCGGATCGGCCGGGCCTTGCTGGTCGAGGTTCACGCCGCCGGCCCGCTGGCGGTCGAGAAGCGCACCGACGCGATGTTTCGGGCCGCGCAGCTGATCGACCTAGCCCGCGAAGAAGGTGACGACACGGCGCCGGCGATCTCGGCCGAGGCGGTCGTCGCCGGCATCTTGGCGGTCCTCCATACGCGACTCGCGGGAGAATCCGAGGATGGGTTCGAGCGGCTGCTGCCCGAGCTGATGTACCTGGCGGTGCTGCCGTATTTCGGGGCCGACGCGGCTGCGGCCGAGCTCGGCCTGGACACTGTCTGAGAGCGCCTCGCCAAAGATTAAGAAGCTTGTGGTTGGGCTCAAGTGCGCTTGAAATCGCTATCCTTGAACCCGAACATATGTTCGTATGGAGATCGCCTGCGTCATCAAACGGGACCTGGCGACTCCGCCGCGCCCGGATCGTGCCGGGGGGCCTCGGTCCGGGCGCGTCGATCTTCATGACCCGGTCGAGGCGCTCGAAGCGACCGAGGCGATGGCCCGGGCGCTGGAGTCGGTCGGCGCCGCGGTCGAGCTCGGGGGGAGCGGCGAGGCGTTCTTCGCGGTCGATGGTCTGCGCTCCATTTATGGCGGCTCCTCGCGGGGGGTCCTCGCCGTCGCCCGGCGGGCGGTTGGCGAGCGGTGGACGATCGCCACGGGGAGCACTCGCTTCGCTGCTTTCCTCGCCGCCGGCAAGTGGTCGAGGCCGGTTCCGGTCGAGGCGTTGCGCACGCGGTTGGGGGGCGAGGAGCGGCAGGCCCGAGAGCTGATCGAGGCGTTGGAGCGCCTCGGGGTCTCCACCCTGCAGGCGTTCGCCAGCCTCGGCGACGACCAGGTCGCCGACCGCTTCGGCCCGCTCGGTCTGCAAGCGCTGCGCCTCTGCCGCGGCGAAGAGGAGCCACTGCGGCCGCGCATCCCCCACGAGGAGCTCGCCGAGGAGATCGAGCTGCCGGAAGGCACCGCCGGTCGTCAGCTGGACCGCGCCCTTGAGCTCCTCGTCGATCGATTGCTGGCCTCCCCGCGGCGAAAGGGAAGGACGCTGCTCGGCCTCCGCCTCGGGGCGCGGCTGGCGAGTGGCGGCAGCTGGAGCGTCGAGCAGGGGCTGGGGCGGCCGAGTGCCGCACCGTCGGTCCTGCGCAACGTCCTCGCGCCCAGGCTCGAGGAGCTGCCGGGGCCGGCGACGGCCCTGCGCCTGCGGGGGGTCGGGCTCGGTCCCCCAGCCCGCGATCAGCTCGAGCTCTCGGTCGGCGGCAGCGAGCCGCGCCGGCGCCGCCTCGCTGCGGCGGTGCGGGAGGTGCGCGCCGTGCAGGGCGCGGAGGCGCTGTTGAAGATCCTCCCGGTCGACGGCTCCTCGCGGGTGCCGGAGCGCTGGGCGATGCTGACCCCCTTCCCCGAGCTCTGATGCCCGGCCTTCGCCGTCTCTACGCCCCGCAGCGGGTGGATGTCCGGACCGATCCCGGCGGCGCCCCGACAACCGTCGAGGGAGCCGCGGTCGAGGCCGTCCGCGAGGAGTGGCTGGTCGAGGACCGCTGGTGGACGCCGAAGCCGTTGCGGCGGCACTACTTCGAGCTGGCGCTCCGCGACGGCCGCGCGCTCACCGTCTTCCGCACGGCCCGCGCCCAGCGCTGGTACCGGCAGCGGGCCTGAGGACAGGTCGATCGTCGATGTACGTCGAGCTGCACGCCCACTCCGCCTTCTCGTTTCTCGACGGGGCCTCGACCCCGATGGAGCTGGCCGCCGCCGCGGCCGCCCAGGGTTATCCCGCCTTCGCCCTCACCGACCACGACGGGGTCTGGGGGTCGATGGAGTTCGCCCACGCCTGTCGGGGGTTCGGTATCCGGGCTATTACTGGGGTGGAGTTGACGGTGGGTTTGTGGCCGGCGGGTCCTGTCTCCGATCGGGGGCTCTCCCTACCGGGAGAGTCCTCCCGATCGTCGCCACCCGCCGGAGGAACCGCTCATCTGACTCTGCTGGCCGAAAGCGAGATCGGATACAGGAACTTATGCAGGTTGCTGACGGCGGGCCATTCGCACACGCGGGACAACACCGGTCGCCAGGCGACGCAACCTTGGGCCACATTGGAGCAGGTCGAGGAGCATGCGGAGGGGCTGGTTTGTCTCTCGGGGTGTGCTCGCGATGGAGCGGTTGCCGGCGCCTTCGAACGCGGTGACACCGCAGCGGGTGAGCGGCTCGCGCGGCGCCTACTTGGCGCCTTCGGGCGCGAGCGGTTCCGGATCGAGTTGCAGCGGCCCTACTGGCGGCGCGACCGCGCTCGCAACCGCTGGCTGAAGCTGCTGGCCGAGCGGCTCGACGTTCCCTGTGTCGCCACCGGCAACGTCCACTGCCACGACCGCCGCCGAGCGCCGCTGCAGGACGCGCTGGTTGCGATCGGACTCTGCGAGACGCTGGAGGAGTCCGAGCCGCGGCGCCGCGGCAACTCGACCTCGGCCCTCACCTCGCCGGCGGCGATGGCGGCGCGCTTCGCCGAATACCCCGAGGCGGTGGCCGAGACCGAGCGCCTGGCCGAGCGTCTCCGCTTCGACCTCACCGAACAGCTCGGCTACCGCTACCCCGGCAGCGAGGACGCCGGCGCCGACACCGAGCTCGCCCGCGTCTGCAACCACCACCTGGGCGAGCGCTACGCCGGCAGCGCCCGCCTGCTCGAGGCCCAGTGGCGGCTGGAGGAGGAGCTGGCGACGATCCGCAAGCTCGGGCTCTCGGGCTTCTTCCTCCTCCACCGCGACCTGCTGGAGCTGGCGCGCGAGGTCGCCGCCGAGGTGCGCGGCCCGGAGTCCGCCCGCTCGGTCCTGCCGCCGGGGCGGGGCCGCGGCTCCAGCGTCAGCTCGATCGTCTGCTACCTCACCGGCCTCTCCCACGTCGACCCGGTCGAGGCCGACCTCTTCTCCGGCCGCTTCCTCAACGAGGAAACGACTTCGATGCCGGACATCGACCTCGACTTCCCGCGCGACATCCGCGCGGTCCTGATCCCGCGCGTGCACGAGCGCTACGGCGCCGACCGCTCGGCCCTGGTCGCCGCCTTCCCCACCTACCGGCCGAAGGGCGCCATCCGAGACCTCGGCAAGGCGCTCGGCCTGCCGGAGGCGGAGATCGACCGGGTGGCGAAGACGGTCGGCTTCCACGAGACCGCGAAGGAGATCGAGCGCGACCTGGTCGCCTCGCTCGGCCCCGAGCGCGCCAAGGAGTCGCGCTGGCGGGTGCTGCTGGAGCTGGCCGGCGAGACCATGGGCCTGCCCCGCCACTCCTCCCAGCACCCGGGCGGGATGGTGATCTCGACCCGGCCGCTGATCGACGTCTGCCCGGTCGTGCCCGCGGCGATGACCGGCCGCCAGACGGTGCAGTGGGACAAGGACTCCTGCGCCGACGCCGGCTTCCTCAAGATCGACCTGCTGGGGCTGGGGATGCTCTCGGCGGTCGAGCGCTGCGTCGAGGAGATCGGCCGCGCCCGCGGCGAGCGGCTCGACCTCTCGCGGATCCCGCTCGACGACACCGACACCTTCGAATCGATCCGCGCCGCCGAGACCACCGGCGTCTTCCAGATCGAGAGCCGGGCCCAGATGCAGATGCTGCCGCGGACCCAGCCGCGCGACCTCGACGACCTGATCGTCCAGGTGGCGCTGGTCCGCCCCGGCCCGATCCAGGGCGGCGCCATCCACCCCTATATAGAGAGGCGCAAGCTGCGCCGCGAGAATCCCGGCTACGAGATCCCCTACCCGCACCCGCTGCTGGAGCCGGTGCTGGAGGAGACGCTGGGGACGATCGTCTTCCAGGAGCAGGTGATCGAGACGGCGATGGCGCTCTCCGGTTTTTCCTCCTCCGAGGCGGAGGGGCTGCGGCGGGCGATGAGCCGCAAGCGCTCCGAGGAGGCGATCGCCGAGCACCGCCGGCGCTTCCTCGCCGGTGCGGCGGCGAACGGCGTCTCCGAGGAGGTCGCCGAACGGGTCTGGGATCAGATCAAGGGCTTCTCCGGCTTCGGCTTCCCGAAGGCGCACTCGGCCGCCTTCGGCCTGCTCGCCTACCAGTCGGCCTGGCTGCGGATCCACTACGGGCCCGAGTTCCTCTGCTCGCTGCTGAACGAGCAGCCGATGGGCTTCTACCCGCCCGACTCGCTGGTCCACGAGGCCCAGCGCCGGGGCATCCGCGTGGCGCCCCCCGACGTCAACCGCAGCCGCGTCCTCTGCCACGTCGAAACGCCGCGCGAGGAAGCCGGGACACGGGGCGGGCTGATGGTGAGGATCGGGCTGGGCTACGTGAAGGGCGTGCGCGAAGAGGAGATGGAGGCCTTGGCGGCGGAGCGCGAACGCGCCGGTCCTTATAAGGGGATCGCCGAACTCGCGTCCCGCTCCGGCGTCGGCCTGCCGAGCCTCGAACGCCTCGCCTGGGCCGGCGCTCTCGACGGCGTCCCGGCCGGTTCCGGGGACGATCGCCGCCAGGCGCTCTGGAGCGTCGGCGTCACCGGCGCCGGGCGCATCGCCGCCGGCGGCACCCAGCTGGCGCTGCCGATGGAGCCGCCGCCCTCGCCCGAGCTGGACCCGCTGGGGGAGTGGGGGACGCTGATCGCCGACTACCGCGCGACCGGGATGACGGTCGCCAAGCACCCGCTGAAGCTGCTGCGCCCGGGGCTCGCCCCCTGGCTCCTGCGCAGCTCCGACCTCGAGCGGGTCGAGCACGGCGCGATGATCGAGATCGCCGGCATGGTCACTGCCCGCCAGCGCCCGGAGACGGCCAACGGCATCACCTTCATGCTGCTCGAGGACGAGCGCGGCTCGGTCAACCTCGTCGTCCCGCCGCCGGTCTATGACCGCCACCGCCCCCTCGTCCGCACCGCGCCCCTTCTCCGCGCCCGCGGCCGCCTCGAGCGTCGCGAAGGTGCGATCAACGTCGTCGTCGTCGACCTGGCGCCGCTGGAGCCGCACCCTGCCGCCGCCCAGGATCCCACTCCCGCGACGCCCTCCGAACACGCCGCCGCCGAGCTTCGCGCGGTCGTCCCCGCCGGCCACGCCTTCGGCCGCCGCGGCCGCTGAGGCGTTGCTAGCTTCGACCCATGGCGAGACCCGACGAAGCCGAATTCGAGCGGCTGGTCGCGCCGCACCGCCGCCAGCTGCACGCCCACTGCTACCGGATGCTCGGCTCCCTGCACGACACCGAGGAAGCGATGCAGGAGGCGATGCTGCGCGCCTGGCGCGGTCTCGACCGCTTCGAGGAACGCAGCTCGCTCCGCTCCTGGCTCTACAAGATCGCCACCAACACCTGCCTCGACACGATCGCCCGCCGCAAGCGGCGGCTGCTTCCCGAGGAGTACGGGCCGAAGGCCGACCCGAACCTGCCGCCCGGCGAGCCGGTCGCCGAGGGGGTCTGGATCGAGCCCTATCCGGACGAGATGCTCGAGGTCGAGGACGGCTACGCCTCGCCGGACGCCAGCTACGAGGAGCGCGAGGCGGTCGAGCTCGCCTTCGTCGCCGCGATGCAGCACCTGCCGCCGCGTCAGCGCGCGGTTTTGATCCTGCGCGAGGTCCTCGGCTTCTCCGCCAGGGAGGTCGGCGAGACGCTCGACACCTCGGTCCCCTCGGTCAACAGCGCCCTGCAACGGGCTCGCAAGATCGTCGACGAGCGCCTCCCCGAGCGCAGCCAGCAGGTCACCCTGCGATCGCTGGGCGATGCCCGGATGAAGGAGATCGTCGAGGAGTACATGGAGGCGATGCGCCAGGGAGACGTCCAGCGGGTCGTCTCGATGCTGACCGAGGACGTCGCCTGGTCGATGCCGCCGCTGGCCAGCTGGTACGGCGGGATCGACGAGGTCGAGGTCTTCCTGCGGACCAAGCCGCTGTCCGGCGAGTGGCGCTGGCGGCACCGCCCGACCATCGCCAACGGACAACTCGCGGTCGGCACCTACACCTGGATGGAGGGCGAGAAAACGCACCTTCCGTTCTCCCTCGACGTGATCGCCTTGGAGGGCGATCGGATCAGGGAAGTGACGGCTTTCGTCGTCCGACCTGCGAACACCCCGGATGGTTATTCTCGGTGGCCCGACCGCGCCGCCGACCCCAGCCGCGTGGAGGCCGTCTTCCGGCGCTTCGGTCTGCCGGATCACGTCGATTGACGCAGACGGCGATGAGTTTCCCCCAGTCCAGGAGTCCTTACTCGCATGAACGCAACTGAGCACGACCGCACCCGTTGGCTAGCCCTCTACGTCCTCTGCGCGGGGATGCTGATGATCGTCCTCGACGCGACGATCGTCAACGTCGCCCTGCCCTCGATCCAGGACGACCTCGGCTTCTCCCAGAGCAACCTCGCCTGGGTGATCAACGCCTACATGATCCCCTTCGGCGGCCTGCTGCTGCTGGCGGGGCGGATGGGCGACCTGCTCGGTCAGCGCCGGGTCTTCCTCGTCGGCCTGGCGATCTTCACCGCCGCCTCGCTGGTCTGCGCGGTCTCGCAGAACCAGGAGATGCTGGTCGGCGCCCGCTTCATCCAGGGCATCGGCGGGGCGATGTCCTCGGCCGTGATCCTGGGGATGATCGTGACGATGTTCCCCGAACCGGCCGCGCAGGCGAAAGCGATCGGGGTCTACGGCTTCGTCGCCTCGGCCGGCGGCTCGATCGGCCTTCTGCTCGGCGGCGTCCTCACCGACGCGATCAGCTGGCACTGGATCTTCCTCATCAACCTGCCGATCGGGATCGGCGTCGCTTACATGGCGAAACGGCTCGTCGCCAACCCGGACGGGATCGGGCTCAGCGAGGGCGCCGACTTCCCCGGCGCGCTCCTGCTCACCAGCTCGCTGATGCTGGGCGTGTTCACGATCCTGCAGATCGAGAACTGGGGCTGGGGCGATTCCCGCACGCTCGTCCTCAGCGCGATCTCGGCCGTGCTGCTAGCCCTGTTCATCTTCCGCCAGGCGCGGATCGCCAACCCGCTGATGCCGCTGCGGCTGTTCCGCTCGCGCAACGTCGCCGGCTCCAACGTCCTGCAGGCGCTGCTGGTCGCAGGGATGTTCGGGATGTTCTTCCTCGGCGCCCTCTATCTGCAGCGGGTGCTCGGCTACAGCCCGCTCGAGGTCGGGTTCGCCTTCCTGCCGACGACGATCGTGATGGGTGGGCTCTCGCTCGGCTTCTCGGAAAAACTGATCATGCGCTTCGGCCCGCGCACGACCCTGATCCCGGGCGTCTGCCTGGTCGTCGTCGCGCTGCTGCTCTTCGCCCGCACCCCGGTCGACGGCAACTACTTCACCGACCTGCTGCCGCCCTTCCTGCTGATCGGCATCGGGGTCGGCACCTCGTTCCCGGCGATTATGACCCTGGCGATGTCGGGGGCGACCCCCGAGGACGCCGGGCTGGCCTCGGGCCTGGTCAACACCAGCATGCAGGTGGGCGGCTCGATCGGCCTGGCGGTGCTGGCGACCCTCTCCACCGAGCGCACCAACGCGCTGCTCGCCGACGGCGAGGGGCAGCTGGAGGCGCTCAACGCCGGCTACCACGTCGCCTACCTGATCGGCGCCGGGCTGGCCGCGGCGGCCGTCGCGATCGCGATCTTCGTCCTGCGGGCGCCGGCCCCGGGAGCGATGCCGGCGCACAGCGCGGAGACGGCCGGCGATGGTGAGGCCGAGCCCGCTCTCTCGGAGGCCGGCTGACGCGATTGCGTTCCGCCGCGGCGGCGGAACTAAGATCGGTTGATGTCGCAGGAGAAGAAACCGGTCAACTGGCGCGCCTGGCTGGTCGGGATCCTCAGTGCCCTGGTCCTGATCGTCGCGCTGCAGAATTCCCAGGAGGTCAGCTTCGACGTCCTCTTCGCCAGCTTCAAGGCACCGCTGATCGTGGTGATCCTGCTCGCCGCCGGGATCGGCGTGCTGATCGGTTACGTCGCCCCGCTGGTCCGCCGCCACCGCCGCGAGGAGCGCCAGCAGCACAGCTCTTGATCTTTTAAGCTTTCCTGTGCAATCGGGAGCGAGCTAGGGAGAGGGAGATGACGGTTCTTCAAAAGGAGATTCCGCAGGACTGGTACGAGACGGCGTTCGACGGCATGAGCGCCGAAATGGCCTGGACCGAGCGGACCGAGTCGGAAATCAAGCGGGCGCTGACGATGCTGCGCCCGCAGGGAGGCGAGCGCATCCTCGACCTCGCCTGCGGCACCGGGCGGCACTCGCTGGAGCTGGCCCGCCACGGCTTCTCGGTCGTCGGCGTCGAGATCGGCCCGGAACTGGTCGAGATCGCGCGCAAGGACGCCGAGGGCCAAGACCTGGACGTCGAGTTCATCCAGGGGGATCTGCGCGAGCTCGAGTTCGAGGCGGAGTTCGACATCGTCCTCAACCTCAACGACGGCGCGGTCGGCTACTTCGAGACCGACGAGGAGAACCACCGGACCTTCGAGGTGATCTCGCGCGCCCTCAAGCCGGGCGGCCAGAACTTGATCCAGGTCCCCAACGTCCTCTACGCCCGCGCCCGCCTGCCCCAGCGCTCCTGGATCCCGAGCGAGACGATGGTCGAACTCGTCGAGCACCGCTGGAACAAGAAGAACAGCTACATGGAAGGGGCGATGATCCCCGTCCGCTTCGGCGAGACCCTCGAGAACCTCGACAAGCGGATCGAATTCCGCCAGCGCCTCTACACGGTCGACGAGCTGCGCGAGATATACGACTCCGTCGGGATGACCTTTGAGCGGGCCTTCCACGGCAACGGCCGGCCGAAGGAGCCGACCGAGAGCCAGTTCGAGATCTTCGCCGCGGCGAGGAAGAACGCTTAGGCGCAACAGGGCATAAATACTCGGGTTTTTTTATGGTAATGTTCCCCTGACTGGCAGTTACCAGTCAGAAAGGGGGCCTTGATGCGATCAGGAGAGAGGGCGCTGTCCCTGCTCTCGGTACCACTCAACGTCCACATCCTCGAGGCGTTGAAGGACGAGGAACGCGGCCTGGCCGAGTTGACCCACGCCGTCGGGCTTCCACCGGCCACCACGATGCGGTCGTACCTGCGCTCGCTGGTCGACGCTGGAGCGCTTACCCGGCGCCGCGAAGGCGGCTTTCCCGGCGGCGTCAGTTACGCGCTCACTCCTGCGGGTGAGGACCTGCTCAAGGTCGGGGAGGTCCTGCAGCGATGGCTGAGAGAAGCTCCCGACGGGCCGATCTCCCTCGGCAGCACCGCCGGCAAGAGCGCAACCAAGGCGCTTATCGATGGCTGGTGCTCGAACATCGTCCGCGCCCTCGCGGCGAGGCCGATGCCACTGACGAAGCTCGATCGCCTGATCCCGCACATCACCTATCCCACCCTCGAGCGGCGGCTGACCGCGATGCGTCTGGTCGGGCTGGTCGAGGGGCGGCGCGAAGGCTCAGGTCGCGGAACGCCCTATTGCGCCACGCCGTGGTTGCGCCGTTCGATCGCGTCCTTGGCGGCGGCCGCGGCGTGGGAAAGAACCTACCTCCCCGGTGCAGCCCTCGGGCGCATCGACATCGAGGCGGGGTTCCTCCTCGGGATTCCATTGCTGGATCTGCCGCCGGGGATTACCGGCACTTGTCGGCTGATGATGGAGATGGAATCCGACACGGATCCTCCCTACGCCGGCGTGGCCGTCGCCTTGGTGGAAAGTCGGATTGCCGCTTGCGTCACGCGCTTGGACGGAGCGGCTGACGCCTGGATCGCCGGTTCCCCGGTCGACTGGTTCCGCTGGATGGTCGGAAGCGAGGAAGAGGGGATCGAGCTCGGCGGCGACACCTGGGTGGGGCGCGGCGTCCTCGCAAGCCTTCGGGACGTCCTCATGCCTCTGCCAAGTGGAGTCCGATGACGGGCTTCGCCGGTACCTGCGCCCCGCCGTTCAGCGCCCGCGCAAAAGCGCCACACGCGATTTGCAGGGATTCGCTTCCGAAGAATGGCTTCCAAGCCGGCCATCTCGAAGTTTGGCTCGAACTTCCTTGATCACTGGGCCCAGCCTGTTTAGGAATGGCGAGGGAAAACCAACCGGCACATCGGTGTCGGACCAAGGAGGAAACACATGAAGTATCTGAAGATGCTCGGCGTCGCAGCGGTTGCGGCCATGGCTTTCATGGCCTTTGCCGCGGGCAGCGCCTCAGCGACCACACTCGAGCTCAACGGGACCACAACGAACGCCTCGGTCACCCTCTCGGGCGAAATCGAAGGCGGCACCTCTGCAACCCTGGCTAGAACAGACGGATCCCTGGCCAACACATGCACCAGCTCGAAAGTCGCAGGATCCACGGCGACGCCTTTCACCGGTAGCAAAGTGACAGGTGCAGTCAGCAGCCTCAGCTTCGGCGGTTGCAGCGAAACAGTCACCGTTGACAAAAATGGGAGTCTCTACGTCGAACACATCTCCGGCGGCACAAACGGCACAGTGTCTTCGGAGGAAGCCGAAGTGACAGTCAAGACCCCCTTCGGCAACGAGGTCAACTGCAAAACCTCTGCGGGCACCGACAT
Organism: Solirubrobacterales bacterium; assembly: GCA_036374655.1. Taxonomy (GTDB): domain Bacteria; phylum Actinomycetota; class Thermoleophilia; order Solirubrobacterales; family 70-9; genus VAYN01. The sequence goes on from DASUTJ010000058.1 coordinate 51,857, forward strand.
CGGCACCCTGACAGGAGCCAGCTCCGGCACCGTGAAAATGGACATCAACGCCGTCCTTAACTGCGGCTTCCTGCTGCCCTCCGCGACCTGGAAAGGCACCTACGTCGTTACGACCTCGGGTGGCCAGGCTCTCGGCGTCTCGGCATAGCGAGTGAAGGTTCGGTCGAAGGTTTGATCGACCGAAATGGAGCCGCCCCGCAACGCGGGGCGGCTCCATCTTTGTGTAGAGCCTTGACAGGCTCCAAGGGGAGCACTAAGGTGGAGCGTTCTGGGAACACATGTGGTAGGGCAAGGGAACTCAGCAGCAGGGGGGATTGCATTGAATGGGAACGCGAAGAGCACGATCCGGTTCGGACGGCGTCTCGCGCCGCAGCTGTCGATTGCAGCGGTGTTGTTGTCCATCTTCGGCTTCGCCGCCCCGGCCGCCATCGCGGCGGAAGGCGAACGCCTCCTTGAACCAAGGCTCTCGCTGACCGGCGGTTGCGGGACCACCGCGGTGGACCCCATCCCGGATCCCGGCCCTTGCCCGCTCGAAAGCGAAGGGGGCCCCGGTGTGCCCGGCGTCGACCACCCGCCGGCGACCTTCTCCGACACCCGGGCCGTTGCCACCGATCTCTACGGCAACATCTACGTCAGTAGCTTCGGCAGCTCCTCCGACGGCAGCAAAGGGCGGGTCGACATCTTCTGCTCGAACGGCACCTTCATCTCCGAGTTGCCGATCGCGGGAGCGAGTTCGTTAGCGATCGACAGCGAAGGCTACCTCTACGTCTTCAGTGTCAGCCAGGAAAAATTACTGCGCTATACCCCCAATTCGCCTTATCAGCCCGAAACTTGCGAAATCGAGTATGGGGAATCGGCCCCGGTGACGGTCGTAGGAGCCGCCTCCGCCTACGCCGGCCTCGCAGTCGACCGGGACGACGACCACCTGTTCGCCAACTTCGGCTCGAATCCTGGGGTTGTGGAGTACAAATCAGCTGCCGAAGGGTCAGCTACCGAAGGCAATAAAAAAGTCCGGAGCGGACCCGGTCCGAACTGGGGCGGCGGTAACGCCCTCGCCATCGATTCAGAACACAACAGGCTCTACGTGAGCGCCAGCTTCGCGGAAGAACGGATCGACGTCTACGACCTAAACACGCTCGTCGGCACGCCGCCGAACGACTGGTACGAAAAAGTCGACACGATCGAAGACTCTTCGGTCCCGGCGGGCGAATTCGGGACCCAGCTCGCGTTGGCAGTGGATGAAGGCACCGGCAGCCTCATTCTCCTCGACGGGGAAAACTGCACTCTTTATGAATTCGAAGAAGACGGCACCTACGTTCAGACGATCCCCGCCGCCTTCCTGGAATGCGGAAATACCGCCAAAGGAATCGCAGTCGACAACGGCCCCACCAGCCCTAACGGCAAGGTGAGCGAAGAAGACGGAGAAGGCCGCTACCTCTACGTTCCCTCCAACCGGACCGGCATCGGTCACTCCTATGCCTTCTTCCTCTCGACCGTTGGCCCGCCGGAGATCGCCTCTATCGCCGCAGCCAACATCACCGAAGACGAAGCCGAGCTGCGGGCGCAGATCGACCCCAACAACGCCGAGACCACCTACAGCTTCGAATACAAAGTCGAGGGGGGGGCAAGCTGGATTCCCGCCGGAGGCGGCACGATCCCAACTGGCAACGATCCCGTCGCAGTCTCCGCGGTGGCGACGGGCCTCACGCCGGGGACGAAATACGTCTTCCGCGTGGTCGCGACCAACGAAAAGGCAGAAGGCGAAGAAGCGGTCGAAGCGGATGGGGGCTTCTCCACCTACCCGCGCGTCCCGACCGAACCCAGCCCTTGCGCCAACGCGCTGCTGCGCACCGGCGCCTCGGCGCTTTTGCCCGACTGCCGCGCGTACGAGCTGGTAACTCCGGCCGACACCAATGGCCGTGCGCCGGTCGGCGTCGGCCGTCTGGGCGGGGTATTCCCCACCCGGCAGGTCTCCCCGGCGGGAGACAAGGTGGCCTTCCGGGTCGAAGGCGGCTCGCTGCCTGGTCCCGGCGGCACGGGCTCACTGAACGGCGACCCCTACCTCGTAACCCGCACGGCTGCGGGCTGGTCCACCACCTACACCGGTCCCTCGGCCGCGGAAGCAAGCCAGATTATCCCCGGGGCACGCTCGCCCGACCAGGGCTACTTTTTCTATATTGCCGGCGACAAAGGCTCGGCGGTTCTGGTGCCGAAAGGGAACACCGCCTACGTGCACTACCCCGATGGTCACTCGGAGCTGATCGGCCAGGGCAGCCTGGGGGTCGACTTTCTGGCCGCCGGGCAACTGATCAGCGAGGGGGGAGACCACATCATCTTTTCGACCGGTGTCCTCGGCGGCTCCGTGCCGGTGCAGTTGGAGCCCGAGGCGGCCCCTAGTGGCACCCGCGTGATCTATGACCGCACCCCAGACGGCATTACCCACGTGGTATCGCTGAAACCCGGGGAGGCGCCCTTTGGCGCTGGCGAAATGGCTAACTACGAAGGCGCCTCTCTTGACGGCGTCGGGATCGCCTTCAAAGTCGGCCCCACCCTCTACCTGCGCTACGACAACGAAGAGACCTTCGCGATCGGGACCGGGGTGGACGTTGCCGGGGTGGCCGAAGGGGGCAAGCGCGTCTTCTACGTGCAGGCCGGCAACCTGAAGGCATTCGACGTCGATGCAGGCGTGATCGACTTCGCCATCACCGGCGACGCGGTGCCGGTCACCATCTCAGCGGATGGAACCACCGCCTATTTCGTCAGCGAGACTGTGATCGCGGAATCGGGTCCCAACCCCGAGGGAGCAGAACCCCTGGCGGGCGGACAGAACCTGTACCGCTCGGTGGAAGGCCAGATCGACTTCGTCGGCACGGTGACCGAGCGCGACGTGGACGGCGCCTACAGCGGCATCGAATTCACCGACGGCCTTGGCCTCTGGGCGGACTCTTTTGCCACTAGTCGCCTCGGCCGGGTTCCGGCCCGTACGACGCCCGACGGCTCGGCCCTGCTGTTCAAATCGCGCGCGGCGCTGGGCGACTACGACCCGGAAGGCCACGCCGAGATCTACCGCTACGCCGCCGGCGAGCTGCAGTGCATCTCGTGCAACCCGACCGGGACGCCGGCCGGCTCCGAGGCGGACCTGCAGACCGAATTCCGGGAAGGCTTTCCATTCCTCGGGCCAACGGTCTGGCCGGAGAATCTGCGCGCCGATGGACGGCGAGCCTTCTTCGAGTCGAGCGAAGCACTGGTGGTAGGCGACTCCGACGGCCTCAGGGACGTCTACGAGTGGGAGGACCAGGGAGTCGGCAGTTGCGCCCGGCCCGAAGGCTGCGTCCACCTGATCTCCTCTCCCAACAGCCAGCGCGAGGAGTACATCTGGGCGGTCAGCCCCAGTGGCGATGACGTCTTCTTCTTGAGCTCCGATCTCCTGGTCAAATCCGACGCCGACGAAACGCCCTCGATCTACGACGCGCGGGTCGGCGGCGGCTTCGCCGAAGGAGACCAGCAGAGCGAATGCGAGGGGGAAGGGTGTCGACCCAACCTCTCGCCGACCCCCTCCCTCCCCACCGGGCTCACCCCGGTATTGGGCTCCGGCGACCAGGCCAACCCCACCAAGGCCAAGCGCTGCCCCAAGGGCAAGCACAAGGTCAAGAGGAAGGGCAAGATCCGCTGCGTCAAGAAGAAGACCGCCAAAAAGAACCGAGCCGGCGCCAGCAGGAAAGGGGGCAGCCGATGAACGCCGCCCTGCGCATGGCGATCGCGACCGCCACCTCGGCGCTTGCGCTGCTCGGCATCTGCGCCTCCCCCGCCGCCGCGGCCGACGAATTCGACAAATTCGCGGTCGAATCGATCTCCGCCTCGCTCTCCGACAGCCAGGCGGGCAAGCACGCCGACATGACTGTCGCGGTGAAGCTGACCCGCGAAGGCAACCAGCCCTATGCCTACGCGCGCGACATCGAAGTCGAGCTGCCCCCGGGCGTGATCGGCAATCCGCAGGCGATCCCGCGCTGCACCGTGGAGCAGCTCGGCGATAAGGGTTCGAACAGCGAATGCCCGTTCGAGTCGCAGGTGGGCGTAAGCCTAGTGCGGACTATCCAGCCCGCCGTCGGCGTTTTCAAAGAGCCGATCTACAACATGGCGCCGCCCAAAGGCACTGACATCGTCGCCCGCTTCGGCCTCATCGCCGTCGGCTGGCCGGCCTTCATTAACGTTCGCGTCGACCCGGTCGACTTCGGTCTCATCGCCACCGCCGAAGGCCTCCCCGCGGCCAGCGGCCTTTCCGAAGCGGTCTCCACGTTCTGGGGCGTGCCCTCAAGTCCGATCCACGACGAAGACCGGATCACTCCCGCAGAGGCGGTCGGCGACGAGCCTCCGGCTGAGCTGCGTCACGTCAGCCCCGGCGGCCCCTTCCTGTCCAACCCGACCGATTGCTCGCTGACGCGCCAGATGCGGGTGACCGCCCGCAGCTATCAGTTGCCCAACCAGCCCTCGACCAAAGTCGCCTCCTTCCCGCAGATCACCGGCTGCGGCAAACTCGGCTTCGCCCCCTCCTTCACCACGGCGCTGACCAATCCCGAGGCGGCCGCCCCGACCGGCCTCGACACCGAGCTCACGGTTCCCCAAGACGAAAGCCCCTTGGGACTCTCCAGCTCGACGATGAAGAGCGCCCGGGTCACCCTACCCCCGGGGTTCGCGATCAACCCCGCCGCCGCCGACGGTCTTGAGGGCTGCAGCGAGGAGGACGTCAACTTCGGCGAGAACGTCGACGCCGACTGCCCCGATGCGGCGAAGATCGGCACGATCGAAGCCGAAGTGCCGGCTCTGGAGAAGACCCTGCACGGCGCCGTCTACCAGCGCACCCCCGAGCCCGGGCGCCTGTTCGGCCTCTGGCTGGTGGCCGACGAACAGGGCGTGCACCTGAAGTTGCCG
>DASUTJ010000059.1:0-9530 GCA_036374655.1 Solirubrobacterales bacterium
TACAAGCTGGTCGTCCCGGTCGACACCGCGGTCGAACTGGAACTGCTCTCGACCGACGTGGTCCACACCTGGAACGTCGCCGAACTGGCCCGCAAGGCCGACGCCGTCCCCGGTAAGACCAACCGCGTCTTCTTCATCACCGACGACGAAGGCGCGTTCGAGGGCGACTCGGCGACCCTCTCCGGCCAGGCCTACGCCGCGATGCGGACCGAGGTCGAAGTCGTCTCTCCCGAGAAGTACGAGGAATTCGTCGAAGCGCAGAAAGAAGACATCCAGACCGCGCAGGACCGGGTCGTGGAACTGATCGAAAACGGAGACACTCCATGAGCCCCAGCCCGCGCCCCGAGCTCGCCGTCGACGGCTTCCCCGCCCGCCGCCCGCGCTGGCAGGTGCTGGCGACCTCCGCCGACCACAAGGACGTCGGCCGGATCCTCATCACCGGCGCCCTCGGCTTCCTCTTCATCGCCCTGATCGAGCTGCTGCTGATGCGGATTCAGCTGCTGGTCCCGGAGAACACCTTCCTCGACCCGGTCACCTTCAACCGCATGCTCTCGCTCTACGGCGCCAGCGCGATCTTCTTTTTCGCTCTGCCACTGGCGATCGGGCTCTTCTACTACGTCGCGCCGCTGCAGATCGGCGCCCGCGGCACCGCGCTGCCGCGCCTCGGCCAGGTCGGCGCCGCCCTCTGGGTCGTCGGCGCCGTCGTCCTCTACGCCGGCTTCACCTTCACCCCCTCCGAGGCGGGCGTCAACCCGCTGCCGCCGCTGAGCGAGACCGCCTTCCTCGCCAACAACGGCGTCGACGCCTGGGCCGCATCGACCGGCCTGGCGACGCTCGGCTTCCTCTTCCTCGCGATCAACCTCGTCGCCACCCTGCGGACGATGCGGGCGCCGGGCCTGGCCTGGCGCCGCATGCCGGTCTTCGCCTGGGCGGCCGCCGTCTCCTCCTGGCTGATGGTCGTGATCGCCCCGGTCCTGCTGGCGGCGCTGACGATGCTGATGATCGACCGCAACTACGACGGCATCTTCTTCGCCGACGGAGCCGGCGGGGCGCCCCTGCTCTGGCAGCACCTGAGCTGGATCTTCTTCACCGGCACCTACATGCTGATCCTGATCTTCGCCTTCGGCGCGATCGCCGAAATCGCCACCGCCTTCGCCCGCAAACCGATCTTCAACCGCACCGTGGTGATGGCCTCGCTGGCGGCGATCGCGGCGATCGGCACCCTGGCCTGGCTGCAGAACATGCTGACCGCGCCGATCGGCATCGGCTGGATGTACTTCGGGATGCTGATGGCGCTGACGCTGATCGTCCCCTTCGGCCTGGTGATCTTCAACCTGATCGCCACCCTCGCCGGCGGCACCCTGCGGATGCGGGCGCCGCTGCTGTTCGCGGTCGGCGCGATCTTCGCGATTTCGATCGGCCTCGCATCCGAGGTCTGTCACTCGCTGGTCGCCGCCGCCTGGAAGGTCAAGAACACGACCGACGCCACCGCCGCGACCCACTTCGCGCTTGTCGGCGGCTCGGTCTTCGGCGGCTTCGCCGCGCTCCACTACTGGTTCCCGAAGATGACCGGGCGGACGATGGGCGAGAGCCTCGCCCGGATCTCCTTCTGGACGATCCTCGCCGGCCTGCTGCTCGGCTTCGTGCCGCTGTTCTTCGCCGGCACCTTCGAGGGCCAGGTTATCGACGCCTACAAGTACTTCGGCGACACCGGCGTCACCGCCTACAACGTGATCTCCACGATCGGCGTGCTCGTCCTCTTCGTCGGCATCCTGCTGACCATCCTCAACGCGATCTTCAGCCGCGAGGGCGGCGCCGAGGCGGGCCACGACCCCTGGGGCGGCGACACGCTCGAGTGGTTCACCCTCTCGCCGCCGGAGCCGCACAACTTCGACGTCCTCCCCGACGTCCGCAGCGACCGTCCCCTGCGCGACATCCGCGCGGCGATCGGCAACCGCACCCGCCGCAGCGAGCAGGCGGCGGCGCGCGAATCGCAGCCGGTAGCCTGACCGCCATGCAATCCGGTGCCGGCGCGCAGACCGCGCCCAACCCGACGGCGGCCACCCGCTCCCTGCTCCCCACCGCCGTCCGCGACTACCTGACGCTGACCAAGCCGAAGGTGCAGTCGCTGCTGCTCTTCACCACGGTGACGACGATGTACGTGGCCGGGGACCCCTCCCTGGGCCTGATCTTCCTCACCTGCCTGGGCGGCGCGCTCTCCGCCGGCGGCGCCGGGGCGATCAACCACGCCGTCGACCGCGACATCGACCGCACGATGGCCCGCACCGCCAGCCGCCCGGTCGCCTCGGGGCGCGTCTCCGCCCGCGCCGCGACGATCTTCGGGCTCACCCTCGCGACGGCCTCGTTCCTGCTGCTCTCGCTGACCGTCAACCCGCTGGCGGCGACGCTGTCGCTCTCGGGCTTCGTCGGCTACGTCGGCGTCTACACGCTCTGGCTCAAGCGCCGGACGCCGCAGAACATCGTCATCGGCGGCGCCGCCGGCGCCGTGCCTCCCCTGGTCGCCTGGGCGGCCGTCACCGGCGAGCTCAGCGGCATGGCCTTCTACATGTTCGCGATCGTCTTCTTCTGGACCCCGCCGCACTTCTGGGCGCTCTCGCTGCTGATGAAGGACGAGTACGCGAAGGCCGGCATCCCGATGCTGCCCGTGGTCCGCGGCGAGGACGAGACCCGCCGCCAGATCCTCCTCTACACCGTCCTCCTCTACGCGGTCACCCAGTTGCCCTTCTGCGCCGGCGGCCTTGGCGTCGCCTACGTCGTCCCCTCGATCCTCTTGGGCGGCGCCTTCATCGCCTTCGCGGTCAAGCTCCTGCGCACCGCAGACCGCCGCTGGGCGCTGAGGACCTACCTCTTCTCCCTCGCCTACCTAGCCCTGCTCTTCCTCTCGATGGCCATCGCGGCCAACGTGTAGCGGGACTGATAGAACTCCGGCCAATGGATCGTGAATCTGCACGCAGGCAGCTGAGCGCGGGGCTCCTCGCCGGTGGCATCGCCGCCGGGATCTTCGCTCTCTCGTTCGTCGCCGCCTTCCTCTACATCGCCGCCTAAGACATGGCCGAGCACCGACAGGTTTCCGAGCCGGGCGAGACGATCTACGCCCCGCGTCCCTCCTGGGCTCCGATCTTCTTCGCCATCGGCGTCATGGGCGCCGTCTGCGGCACCTTCGCCTCCGGCTTCATCTTCGCCCCCTACATCTGGGGCATCATCGGCCTGATCTTCCTGCTCGCCAGTTTCCGCAGCATCGTCCGCGGCTCTGCCCGCGACTACTACCGCCTCCCCCGCCGCCAAGAGATCCGCGGCGCGGCCCTGCCGGTCGAAACGATTTCCGGCCCGCCCCGCTGAACCTCAGCCCTGCCGGGCTGAGACCAAGCAGATCAAGGACGCAGGGAGGGAAGTGTGCTCCGCACACGACCGACCGAGGACGCCGAGATGCGCCGGTATCAGCCCGGCAGGGGCATTTCTGAGGTTGCTCCGTCCGAGGTCCAGCACCGCACGATGTCCCGCATCGAGAGGACGCCTATCGGCTCGCCGCCGTCGAAGACGACCAGGTGGCGGACGCTGCGGCGCGACATCTCGGCCGCGGCTCGCTCCAGGCTCCATTCGGGCGCCGCGGTGAGAACCCCCTCGCTCATGTGGTCGGCGACCCGCTCGAGGGCGGGGTCCTGGCCGCGAGCAACCGAGATCAGCAGATCGCGCTCGGTCAGCATCGACGGCGTCGCCAGCTCGGCGTCGAGGACCAGCGCCGCGCCGGTCCCTTTCTCGACCATCTTCTCGGCCGCCTCACGCAACGTATGGGACGGACCCACGGTCAACGTGATCTCCGACATCCCGTCCCTCACCTGCATCTGCGGCCTCCGATCGGCTGGTTTTCAGAGTTCGTGCGAATTAGCTCAAGGATAGTCCACCGGCAACTATGTCTTCGCGACACGTAACCGCCTCCAGCCTGACTGAAACTCGGTAACGCACGATGTACGTGTGTCTGGTATCATGCGCTCATGGCAGCAAGGAGCAGAGATTCAGTCCTCCCGTCGGCGTCCAGCGAAAGCCAGATGACCTACCCGCAGTTCATCGAGCGCTTCCCGGACAACGACGCCTGCCTTGAGTATCTGAAGGAGCGGTTCTTCCCGGACGGCACCGAGTGCCCGAAGTGCGGGAAGGCCAGCAAGTTCCACCGGATCAAGGGCCGGTCGGCCTACAGCTGCCAGTTCTGCGGCAACCACGTCTACCCGACCGCCGGGACGATCTTCCACAAGTCGACCGTCAGCCTCCAACTTTGGTTCTACGCGATCTACCTTCTGAGCAGCACGCGATGCGGGATCAGCGCGAAGCAGCTCGAGCGGGAAATCGGCGTCACCTACAAGACCGCTCACCGTATGTTCAAGCAGATCCGCACGTTGCTCTCAGAGGGTGAAGAGGGGCCGCTGAGCGGCGAGGTGGAGGTCGATGAGACTTTCCACGGCGGCAAGCCGCGGGCCTACACGAACAAGGGCCGCAAAGAGGCCGCGCAGCGCAAGTACGAGGTCAAGGCCCAGGTCGTCGCCATGGTCGAGCGGCGGGGTCGCGTGCGGGCGTGGGTGGTTGACGATCGCACCAAGCCGACCCTTCACGGGATGATCCGCGAACACGTCCTGCCGGCGTCGATGATTTTTACGGACGAGTGGATGCCCTACGTTGGGATCGAGCGCCACTTCAAAGGGCACCGCCGCATCAAGCACAAGCAGGGCATCTACGTCGAAGGCGATACCCACACGCAGACCGTCGAGGGCTTCTTCGGCCTCTTCAAGACCGGCGTGCGCGGCGTCTACCACTCGGTGAGCCAGCGCTACCTCCAGAACTACCTAGACGAGTATGCCTTCCGCTACAACCGCCGTTACGGGCGGGAGCCGATGTTCTGGGCGATCCTCAATCGCGTCCAGAAGGCAAACCCAGCTTCTTCCTAGCGCGATTGGAGGTTGCCTTCTCCAAGTCGCGGAAGAAGTCGGCCTCGGAATGGCTGGGGTCCTGCTTTACATCGCGCTCGGGAGGCGTCGGCCTCGTCTTCTCGGGGCGTTTGCGAGCAGCCATACCCCGGAGGATAGAGCGTTCCGCTGGACCTTCTAATCGTCTGCCCGGGTGAGGCCGGGTTTCATCGCAGCAAGCATGTTCATCATTTGATCCCAGGACTCCTCGGCCATAGGGAACTCGCCCGCGATTTTTACCCAGGCCGTTCCGGCCAGAGGAATCGTCAAATCACGAAGGGCTGATGGGCTGCTCGCCCCGACCGAAGTGGGCGGTTGCTGGGGAGGCTGTTGAACTTCCTCGGGGGGCGCCGTTGCCTGGGCCACTGCCTCATCCTGACTCGGATCTCCGACTCCATCGGAGTCATCGTTAGCTTCTACGGTACCACCGTTTTCGGTGGTCCCGTCAAGGCCTGCGAAGCGCAGCGTGGCCCGGTACTCAGTGATCAACTCTTTTGCTGCAATCTCACTGAAGCCTCGTTCGGAGACCAGATACCACCGGACATTGCGATCAGAAGGGAGGCCATCCGAGAACTTCTCTCGAAGCTCTTGGTGGATCGCGGGTTTCATCGCCGCAGCACGAAGACCCTCGCTACGTTCAGGAGAGTCGGGCATGACGATCCGCAGCCCAAGATCGGTAAGTCGAACTTGGCGACTGGTTTTGCTTCCCTCATCGTCTATGAGCCCGAACTTCTTCACCGCGGCCAACTGGCGCGATGCCCGGCCGTTCATCCCGGAGTAGCCCCAATGCGCAAGGATCGCGTCGACTGGAGCAGGGTATTTCCCCTCGTGCTGGTAGAGGGCTTCTGCCCGGCTGACCGCTTTTCCTAGATCAATCGCTGGATAGCTTGGGCTTCGGTGTCGCTTGGGAGTATGGGCTTCCTCGCTCATGGCGACGATCTTACCAGATTTAGCCCCGTCTGAGTTAGCGAGTTAAAAGTCCCGGGCTAAACCTGCTATAACTTGCACCATCAGGAGGGTATGGGTCGTCCGCCCTTTAGAGGCCTAGGCCGAGCGCGGCGAGACGACACAAAAGAAACCCCGCGCTGATCGTGAAGCTTTGAAGGAAATCGCGATCAGCGCGGGGGTCGGCCCCAAAAGGGCGACGCCCACGATACCGGAATTTCGTTTCCTATTCAAGTATCCGGCAGGGGCCTGTTATGCCTCTTGCATGACCTGAGCACGGGACGCGACGAAGGCAACCCTGGAGATGGCGATGCGCCTCCCTCCACGCGGTTACTCCTGGGAGCCGGTTTCAAACTGCTCAGTGAGGCGGAAGACGTCAGCCAGCTTCGTCTCCATCGCGTAGGCCAGGTGGCGCACCATCCCCCAGTCGGCATCGACCGCGCCACGTTCGATCTGCCGCAGCTCCTTAACCGAGATCCCGGCTCGCTTGGCGAGATCGCGCTGGGTTCGCTTCGCCCCCTTCCGTAGCTGGCGGATCGCTTTCCCCAGGGCGACGTTGTGTGCCTCTCCCTTCCGGCCCATAGGTACGCGACCGTATTGGCCCCTTTGCTGAATGTGGGAAGACCGCTGACGGCGATTCGTTTGACCGCAGTTGTCGCCCGACCTAGCGTCTCGGCAGCGGGCCTGACTGGTGTCCGCAGCCATCCCGGTCCCTGTCTCCTGTTCCCGAGGAACCGCAGGGGTCGCCCCAGTGAGGAGGGCGGAACCGCCCGCGCTAGTCGCGGCGGTTCCGCCCCTGCAACCGCCTAGCCGTTCTTGGTGATGGCCAGCGGCATCGAATGCGTCTGCGCGAGCTTCATATCCCTCACCCCCTTCCGCCTCGTTGGAGACGGAAGCGAGGATTGCTAAAAAGCTCGTCAGCGGTGAAATCGGCGTCTCCGGTGAGGATATTCCGACCCCTGACCGGCCGCGAAGGCGTGATTACTCCTTACCATTCCACTGCACTTAAAGCCTTTGATCGGAACGGGAAGGGGAGCGTCTTGGGGCACACGCCGTGGGAGCCGGATTACATCGATGACGAACTAGCGAGGGCCGTCGGCCACCCCACGCGAGCGCAGATCCTTGCCGAGGCGAACGAACGGGTCATGAGTCCGTCTCAGTTCGCCAAGCGGCACGACATGGACGTGTCGAGAGTCGCCTACCACTTCCGGCAACTGGAGAAATTCGAGTGCCTTGAGATGGTCGCCGAAGTCCCGGTCAGGGGATCAACCGAGCACTTCTACAAGGCCACCCGCCGCGCGCTCTTCGACGGCAAATCGTGGGACAACCTGCCGGAGACGATCAAGAACAAAATCAGCGGGCGCACTGTCACGGACCTGCTCGGCGCCATCTCAGAGGCGATGCTGGAGGAAACCTTTGACGAGTGCGACGACCGCGCTCTCGCCTGGGACAAGGTGCTGCTCGACAAAGAGGGGTGGTCGGAGATCGAGACGATCTTCCGGGAGGCCATCTTCAAGACCTTGAAAGCGGCCTCTGACGCTGACCTGCGTCTCGCCAAATCCGGCGAGCAGGGAATGCTCGCCTCATGGGCCTTCCTGTTCTTCAAGTCCCCGTTCAAGGAACCGGAGAACGAGGCTTAGAAGGGACGGCTGCGGGGTTCTAGGTAGTTCTCAGCGGATACGTGCTTTGAAGACATAGTTGCCAGTCCACCCGCACGCCTGAACGGCACGCTTCCCGGCAGCCCCGACATATAGACTTCCGCCCGCATCGCACCCCATGCCTCGCGTTCGGAAACTCATCAAGCCGCTGCTCGCCCTCGTGGCGCTGGCCGCCATCATGGTGGCCGCTTCGGGCTGCGGGACGACGGATGCGGATCCGGAACGCGGCCGCACGCTCTTCATCCAGAAATGCGGTACCTGCCACGCGATGGCGCAGGCGGGGACGACCGCGCAGACCGGCCCCAACCTGGACCACGCCTTCGCGGCGGCGCGTGAAGAAGGCAACGATTCGGACACGGTCGAGGGCGTCGTCAAAGCGCAGGTCGAGTACCCACGTCCGAGCAACGGCAATCCCGCCGTCTCGATGCCGGCCGACATCGTCACCGGCCAGGATCTCGACGATGTCGCTGCCTACGTCGGCCAATGGGCCGGCGTCCCCGGCGCCGCACCGCCGAAGGTCGCCGGCGGCCCCGGCGCCCAGGTCTTCGCCAACAACGGCTGCGGCGGCTGCCACACCTTCGCCGCCGCCGAATCGGGCGGCGTCACCGGACCGAACCTCGACGAAGTGCTGCCGGGCGAGACCCAGGCCCACGTCGAAGAGATGGTCGTCGACCCGAACGCGGAAATCGCGAAGGGCTACCCGCCGAACGTGATGCCGCAGAACTACGAGCAGATCCTCTCGGCGAAAGAAATCGAAGACCTCGTCAAATACCTGCTCGAAAACGCAGGCGGCGGGGCCTCCGGCTCCAAAGGCTGAGCCGAAGGCGGCCGAGCGGCCGCTGCCATGATTGAGCCTGGATGCGGGAACGCTTGAAAAGCCGCCTCGAGATCTCCCCGTCTCGCTACGCCCAGGTGACGCTCGTCGCGCTGGCGGCACTCTCGCTGATCGTCCTCACCGGCGCCGCGGTGCGGCTGACGGGCTCCGGCCTGGGCTGCCCCGACTGGCCGAAATGCTACGGCGGCACGACGCCGCCGCTGGAGTTCCACGCGGTGATCGAGTATGGGAACCGGCTGCTGACCGGGTTCGTCGGCTTCGCCGTGATCGCCGCCAGCGTCCTCGCCTTCTTCCGCCGCCCCTACCGCTGGCACCTCGCCCTCTTCGGGGCGCTGCTGCCGCTCGGCGTCGTCGGGCAGGCGATCCTCGGCGCCTTGGTGGTCAAGTACCACCTCGCCCCCGGTCTGGTGATGAGCCACTTCATCCTCTCGATGATCCTGCTGGACGCGGCCTTCGCGCTGGCCTGGTGCTCGCGCTACGAGCCCTGGGAGCGACGCCGCTCCAGGGACCGCCTCAGCGTCTGGGCCGTCCGGGCGCTGATCCCGCTCGGGCAGCTGACGATCCTCGCCGGCACGATCGCCACCGCCTCCGGGCCCCACGCCGGCGACCACGAAGGCGAGCTGGTCCACCGCTTCGACTTCGAGGGCACCGGGACCCTGGAGTGGGTCGTCCAGCGCCACGCCGCGATCGCGGCCGTCTACGGCATCGCCGCGATCGCCGTTTGGTTCCTGCTGCGCCGCCCCGGGGCCGATAGACGGGCCCTGACGCCACTGACCGTGGTCCTCGCCCTCCTCGCCCTCCAGGGGGCGATCGGCGGCATCCAGTGGGCGCTGGAGCTTCCCGCCGGCATCGTCTGGCTCCACATCGCGATCGCCGTCGCCAACTGGCTGGCGATGCTGTGGACGGTCGCGGCGGCCGGGCGCCTCGAGCCCCGCTCCGAGGCTCCCCCTCAGCGTTCCGGCGAGACCGAACGACCGGCACCGGCGCCAGCGGGAACCCCCTAGAGCCTTTGCTCCCCTTCTGGCTCTCGATCGCCGTCCTGAGCCTCGTACAGGCCGCATTGGTGGTGGCGCCCCGCCCACCCTCCCTGGCCGTCCTGGGGCGACTGAGGAGCCG
>DASUTJ010000060.1:0-35122 GCA_036374655.1 Solirubrobacterales bacterium
CGAAGCCGCCGCGGCGCGGCTGCCGAGCCGCTGTGCGACCGACTCGCCCAGCGCCGCGACTTCCTTGGCCGCTTCGGCGGCGAGCGGCCGCGCCCCCAGCTTGGTCGCGCAGCGGTAGGCGTCGCAGAGCCGCTCCAGGCCCTCCTCGCGTTCGCCGGCGGCGGCGAGGGCGACGCCGGCTCGCAGTTCCACCTGCGCCCGCTCGTGGGGGATCGCCAGGTTGCGGTGCAGCTCGACGGCGCGCGAGAAGCTGTCGGCGGCGCCGGTGGCGTCGCCTTCGAGCAGGGCCAGCTCGCCGACCGCCTGGGCGAGGGCGGCGACCGCGTCGTCGTGACCTCCCTCGGCGGCCATCTGGCCCAGGGCCGCGGCGCAGAGCTGGGCGTCCTTGCGGCGGTCGTTGCGGGCGAACCAGCTGGCCGCCCAGCGCACTCCCCAGACGGCGTAGTGGTGGTCCTCGCTCTCCTCCCAGCGGGCGAGCAGCTCGCGGCAGCGGCTGGCGGCTTCGTCGTCGAGCCCCTCGGCGGCGGCGACGATCGCCAGGCTCGTGGTCGAGTCGATGAACATGTTGTAGTGGCCGACCTCGGCGGAGACCGCCCGCGATGAGGTCAGCAGCCGCCGGGCGGAGGTCAGCTTCCCTTCGAAGGCCTGGATCGCGCCGACCAGCCCCTCCGCCACCCAGACCGCCGTCCCGGAATCGATCAGCTCGTGGCCGAGCTCGGCGGCGCGCGCCCATTCGCCGCGCTCGCGGAGGACGTAGACGAGGCAGGTGACGCAGGCGACCTCGGTGTCGGCGTCGCCGTCGGTGCGGCAGAGGTCGAGGGCGGTGTCGAGCGCCTCCTCGGCCTGGCGGTAGTCGGCGCCGTCGTAGAGGACGAGGCTGAGCCGCTGATAGAGCTCGGCGGCGATCGGGGTGAGGTCGTGCTCCAGCGCCAGGGCGAGCCCGTTGCGGACCGACTCGAGACCCCGCCCGTAGTCGCCGCCCTTGGCCTCGACCACGCCCCGCAGGCCGAGCACCCGGGCGCCGACGTCGACCCGTCCCGCGGCCTCCGCTTCCTCGGCAGCGGCCTGGGCCAGCTCGATCGCCTCCCCGTACTCGGCTCGGCGCCGGTGGTGGTCGGCGAGCGCCAGCCGCTCCAGTGCGGCGTCGGCCGGCTGCCCGGCGGCGCTGAATCCCTCGGCGGCGAGCCGGCGGGCGGCCTGGGCCTGGTCGCGCTCGCCGTTCAGCTCCTGCACCGCGGCGAGGCGTCGCTGCGCTTCGGCTCGGCCGAGCCGGTCGCCGCCGCGCTCGTGGACCGCGGCCAGCTCGCGCCAGGCTTTGGCGGCTTCGCCGAGGTCGCCGGTCAGCTCGGCGCAGCGGCCATAGCGGGCGAGCGTCTCGGCCCTCAGCTCCTCCGCCTCGTCCCCGGGCCAGAGCTCCAGCGCCTGCCGCGCCGCCCGCACCGCGTCGCGGTGGGCGTGGAGGGACTCGGACTCGCGCCCGGCCACGACCAGCGCCTCGCGGGCGCGGGCCTCCTCGCCGGCCCCGAGCCATTGGGCGGCGATCTCCAGGCTCGACCCGTCGCGGCGCTCCAGCGCCTCCGCGAGGGATTTGTGCAGCTCCCGGCGGCGCATCCAGGGGACCTCGGCGTAGATCGCCTCCTGGGCGAGAGCGTGGCGGAACGTCGCCTGCCGGCGGTCGCCCTCCTCCAGCAACCCGGCTTCCAGCAGCTCGGCCAGCCCGTCGGCGGGGGCGAACTCGCTTGCCAGCTCGAGGTCGACCCGCTGGCCGATCACCGCCGAGGTCTCGGCGGCCTCGCGTGCGGCCGGCGAGAGGTCGGAGGCGCCGACCAGGACCGCCTCGCGGATCGAGTCGGGAATCGGGACTTCGCCCCGCACGGCGAGCTCGAGGCCGCGCGGTCCCGGGCGCAGCGAGTCCCGCACGCCCAGCGCCGTGACCAGCTCGCGGACGAAGAACGGCGAGCCGAGGGTGCGGTCGTGGACGGTCCGCACCAGGGAGGGGGAGGGGTCTTCCGGCAGCAGCTCCGCCAGCAGCTCGGCGACGCCGTCGCGATCGAGCGGCTCCAGGCTCAGCTCGCGCAGGTTGCCGCCGCGACGCAGCTCGTTCCGCAACCAGCGCAGCCGGTGCTCGCGCGGCAGTCCGTCGGAGCGGTAGGCGCCGACGACCAGGACCGGCATCTGTCGCAGCGGCTCGGCCAGGGCGGCGAGCAGCTCCAGGGTGGTGTCGTCGGACCACTGCAGGTCGTCGAGGACGACCACGGCGGGTCCCTCGGCCCCGAGATGCGCCAGCGCGCAGCGGATCGACTCGAAGATGGTGGCGCGGTCGCTCTCGGCGGCGGGGTCGCCGAGCTCGGGCAGGAGCAGGGCGAGGTGGGGGAGGAGCGGACCGCAGTCGGCCAGCGCATCGGGCTCGGTGCGCAGCCGCGAGCGCAGTGCGGCGACCACCGGCCCATAGGCGGCCGGGGCTCCCTCCGTCGCCGCTCCCCACAAGGGCGAGTCGGCGGTGGCCCCGGCTTCCCGGGCGAGGCTGCTCTTGCCGACGCCCGCCTCGCCGGCGAGGAGGACCAGCGAGCCGGACCCATCGCGCGCATGCTCGAAAGCGTCGGTCAGCTCGGCGATCTCGCGAGCCCGGCCGACCAGAGGGTGCTGCTCGCTCATCTCTCGGCTCAGTCTAGGAGGGAATTCGGGCCCGCCCCGGCCGGCGCCTCCGCTCTTGGAGGCGCCGGCTAGGAGCTAATGGGTGGCAGGCTGCGGGTCGGGGCGAACCACGACCGTGTCGAGGATCGGGACGATCTCGTCGCACGGCAGGCCGGACTTCTCGGCGTGGGCGCGGATCGTCTCCGGGCTCTCGCCTTCGTAGACGCAGAACGTGCCGACCTCGCCGCTCTCCTCCGAGAGCGCGTAGCTGCGGATCCAGCGGACGCCCGAGCCGGGTTCGTCGCCGACTTCCGCCGACCGTTCGCCGGCGACCTGCAGGTCCTCCGGGGTCCGCCAGCCGTTGCGGCGAAGAATTCCGTAGAGCTTCATTTTTGCCTCCTTGTTCGTGTGCTTGACGGTGCACAACGAACCTAGGCCCGCAAAACCCCCCTCGCATCAGTGAGATTGCCGTATTTTCGAGGCGGTATGCCGTACCTGCTCTACGCGCGGCCGGCCTCGGTGCCGGCAAATCGCAACTTTCGTACGAGTCTCGGGTCAACGGTGCGGTGACCATGGGGAGGCGCGGACGGCGCAACGGCACTCGACTCGTTCTGGCTTCGCTTGCCGTGGCTTGCGCTCTGGCTGCTGCCATCGGCGTCTCGGTTGCCGCGGACTCGACCGAGACGAGCAGCTTCGGCGCGGACGGGATCGCCACCGACAGCCTCGGCGTCCACTTCGCCGAAACCCGTTTCTGGCGTGTGACGGCCCGGGCGGACGGCGGCCTCGTCGCACAGCGGGACGACTCGGTCGAGTCATACCTCCCCGACGGGGCGCCCGACCCGGCCCAGCCGCCCCGGGACTTCGAGAAATACAGCCAGGTCTTCCCCGTCGCCGACGGCAAGAGCCTCGTCCTCAGTTCCGGCAAGCTGACGCGCCTCAACAGCGACGGCAGCGTCGACGCCAGCTTCGGTGGCGGGTCGGTCGCGGTTACCGGAGAGGCCGACGCCGTCGCCGAACTCCCCTCCGGCAAGGTCCTCGTGGTGGGCTTCGGGGCCGGCGGCACCCACCAGATCTTCAGCTGGATCAGCGTCCAATTGGTCAACCCCGACGGAAGCATCGATCGCGGCGTCGGAAGCGGCGGAACGCTGACGCTGAACACCACCACCTACAACGAACCGGTGGAAAGGTTCGACATCTCCCCGACCGCTGACGGCGGCGCCCTGGTGTCCGGCGGGCGGTTCCTGCTCCTACTGCGCGCCGACGGCTCGCCCAACCCGGGCTTCGGTGACGGCGGACTCGTCGACACCCTGCTCCCCGTGGTCGGGGCGCGGATGCTGGCGGACGGCTCGGTGCTGGCGGTCGGCTGGAATGCAGGGGCCGGGCGGGACTATGACCTGGCCACCTTCCATTACACCGCGGCCGGCAAGCCGGACCCGGCCTTCGGCCCGAACGGAATCCGTCACTTCGACTTCGGTGGTCATGAGGTGGCCAAGGTTGCCTTGTGGGCGGCGGACGGTTCGGTGATCGTCGGCGGTCGCGCCGAGGCGCGCGGCCCATGTCCCCGCGATCAGGGTTGTGAGGAGATGCCGATAGCGGTTGCCTTCGACCCGGCCGGCAACCTCGACACCACCTTCGGGCAGGGCGGACTGCTGAGGCTGACGGCGCTCGCCGCCGTTTCGAACGGCTCTCGGAGCGAAGGGGTGACGGCTCTCACGCGCAGGCCGGACGGCTCGGTCGTCGCCGCGGGAGGAGCGCCCCCGGCCGCGACGGTTGCCTTCCTCGCCGTCTTTTCTCCAGGCGGCGCGCTGCTTCCGACCTTCGGCGAAGGCGGAATCGTCCGCGTGCGCCGGCCGCTGCCCGCCCACGAGACGTTCGCCGGGTTCGCCCCCCTTGCGGACGGCAAGATCCTCGCCGCCGGCACCACCGACGTCGGCGTCGGCGACCACCCGGTCCTGGTCCGCTACGCCGCCGACGGCAGCCTCGACCCTTCCTTCGGCAATGGCGCCGGCTACGTCCCCCTCGGCGGAGCGGGATTCACCACCGGCTTCGCGGTCGACGGGTCGGGGCGGGCCTTGACGAGCATCTTCGGCTATCCGCGCAGAACCCTGGTCCGGCTGCGGGCCTCCGACGGGACGCTGGACCCGTCCTTCGGTTCCGGCGGCGCCGTCGCACTGCCCAAGTACATGTTCGTGAAGGCGCTCGCCCTCGATCCCGACGGCGGCGCCGTCGTGCTCGGCACCCGCGACGTCGCCGGTCCCGCCGAACCGGGCGTGGTCCTGCGCTTCCGCCCGAGCGGGAAGCGCGATCGCGGCTTTGGGCGGAACGGGCTGGTCGAGCTGCAAACCCCGGGCGGCCGGAAAGTTCGGGTCGGGGACCTGAGTGCCGGAACGAGGGGACGCCTGCTCGTCGGCGGCGTCGTCGGCAGGCGCTTCGCCGTCGCCAGGCTGCTCCCCGACGGCGGGCCGGATCATCGCTTCGGTTCCGGCGGCTGGGCGCAGACGAGCGCCGGCGGCGGGCCGCTGAAGAGCAGCGGCGACGTGACCCGGTCGGTGGCGCTGGTCCGCGCCGGCTCGCGCCTCTACCTCGCGGGCGTCGTCCGCCGCGGCGAGCGGCTACGCCTCGTCCTCATCCGCTTCACCGCCGATGGCCGCCTGGACCGCAGCTTCGGCCGCGACGGGCACCGCATCGCCTCGATTCCCGAGGCGGCCGAGCCGAAGTCGATCGTCCCCTCGCCGAGCGGCGTGTTGGTCGTGCTCAGCAGGGGACCGAAGCCGCTGGTCTTCTTCGGGCGCGACGGTGCGACCCGGCGACCAGTCGACAGCCACTCCCAGTTCGTCTCCAACGTCAGGGCGACCGTCTCCAGCGGCCATCTCATCCTCGGCTGGAACGCCTTCTCGCAGACGATTCGACGCCATGTCCACTACCTCGCCAAACGCCCGCTCAGCGGGTGATAGAACGGTCCCTTGCGCACGCATCCACCGCACTCGTGGTTTCTGCGCCTGACCATCCTCGCTTGCTTGGCGGCGTGCCTGGTCGCATCGCCCGCGAGTGCTGCGCCAGGCTGGTCGCGCCCGGTGAATGTCTCCGGGGCTATGAGCATTGGCGAAGAATCCCCGTTGTTGAGTGTTGATTCCGCAGGCACTTCGACCGCCGTGTGGCAGCGATACCGCGGCGGAAAACTCATCTACGAGAGCGCGGTGCGGCAAGCCGGCGGACCTTGGTCCCCTCCATCCCGTTTCTTCGGCGGTTTGGAAGATGCGTTTGGATTGCAGATCGCCGTCGACCCCCTGGGCAACGAGACGGCCGTCTGGGGGCGCCGCGCGGGTCGCTCCTGGGTCGTCCAGAGCGCGAGCCGCTCAGTCGGAGGGAGCTGGTCGGCGCCGGTCACTCTCTCCGCAGCCGGCGCCGGTTCGGCGCTCGTAGCGGCCGGCCCCGAAGGCAACGTGACCGCGGTCTGGCTCCTGGAACGGGAGGAAGGTCGGCGCTCGGTCGTCCAAAGCGCGACCCGGTCGGCTGGAGGGGTCTGGTCGGCACCCGTCAACCTGTCTCCACCGCGAAAGGCCGCTCGATTTCCGCAGATCGCGCTTGACCCCCAGGGCGGCGCAACTGCGGTCTGGGAAGAGGAATACAGCGGTGCAATCGAAAGCTCGACCCGCTCATCCGCAGGGATCTGGTCGCCGCCGGTCACGCTCTCTGCCAATGGAGTAGTGGGCGATTGGCCACAGGTGGCAGTGGATTCCCAGGGCAACGCCACGGCGGTCTGGGCGGGCAGGGCGTCCAATAGCCGTCGAATCCAAACTGCGACTCGCCCGGCCGGTGGGACCTGGTCGGCGCCGGTCAGCATCTCCAAGGCGGGACACCGCCACGTACAGGACCCGCAGATCGCAGTCAGTCCCCAGGGTGAGGCGACCGCGATCTGGCAGCGTTCCAACGGCAGTTATCTCGTCGTCCAGGGCGCGACCCGCGCGGCCGGAGGGGGCTGGTCGCGGCCGGTCGACATCACTACCGGTGACGGCCGGGGTGGGCAGCATCTGCAGCTGGCGGTGGATTCCTGGGGCTACGCGACCGCGATCTGGGAGGGGTACGACACCGACACCGGCCCCGGCCCCGACTTCGCCATCCAGGCGGCGAAGCATCCGCCTGGAGGTGCCTGGTCGCGCCCCACCGACGTCTCCCGTTGGGCGAGGGGTCTCGGCGAACCGCAGATTGCTGTCGATCCGCAAGGCAGATCAACCGCAATCTGGGTAATCGGCACCAAGGGCGGCGCGGTAATCCAATCCGCCACCTCGGTCAAGAGGTAGAGCGCACGCTGGCTCTACAAAGGGAATCCGGATGCCGGAGGAGGGACTCGAACCCCCGACACGCGGATTATGATTCCGCTGCTCTAACCAGCTGAGCTACTCCGGCGGGGAGGGGGATGGTAGCGGTGGCGCAGAGGGGTGGCGGGTCTGGTGGGACGGGCTGGTCGGCGATGCGGCCTGTGCTGGTGGGGTTCCTGCTGGTGGCGGATGCCTTTGCCGTGGCGACGCTGGCGATCGTGCGGCCGGAGAGCTGGTTCGGGCCGTTCTTCGGGTTCGGCGTGGTGCTGGTCGGCCTCATTTGGTTTGAGATCTGGGCCATTGGACACCGGGGCGACGACGACTGAGTTCGTAGCCGTACTTTTACTGAAGCGAATTCCAGTAATCTCTCGGCAAGCTCGGAACGAGCAGGGGAAACCACGGCGGCGGGGGCGCGAGATGGCTAGGGTGGGCCGGTGACCACGGAACTGGACAGGGCGGTGAAGACCGTGGTCCGGCAGTGCATGGGAATCTCACCCGGCGAGGACGTGCTGGTCGTCTCCAACCCGGTGACGGAAGAGATCGGCGCCTTGATGCGCATCGAGGCGCAGGGCGACGGCGCAGACGCCACCCTGGCGGTGATCTCCGAGCGCGATTCGGCCGCCGCCGAGCCGCCGCGCGCCGTGGCAGCCGCGATGGCCGCGGCCGACGTCGTCCTGGCGCCGACGATCCAGTCGCTCTCCCACACGGCCGCCCGCAAAGCGGCGACCGACGCCGGCGTCCGGGTCGGCAGCCTTCCGGGTGTGACCGAGGAGATGCTGAGCCGGCTGATGGCGGCCGACCTGAAGGAGATCCGCCGCCGCGGCTGGGCCGTGACCACGGCGCTCAACCGCAGCGCCGAGGCGCGGATCACCTGCGCCAACGGCAGCGACCTGCGGATCGGGCTCGAGGGCCGGATGGGAATCGTCGACGCCGGCGAACTCGGCAGCCGCGGAGCCTTCGGCAACCTGCCCTGCGGCGAGGGCTTCATCGCCCCGATCGAGGGGACCACCAACGGCACCCTCGTCGTCGACGGCTCGATCGCCGACGTCGGCCTGCTCGACGCCCCGGTCGAGCTGACCGTCCGCGACGGCCACCTGGTCGAGGCGAGCGGGGAGGACGGCGCCATGCTGCTCGAGCTCCTCACCGCCCACGGCGAGGACGGGACCAACGTCGCCGAGCTCGGCATCGGCACCAACGAGGAGGCGACGCTCACCGGCAACATCCTCGAGGACGAGAAGATCCTCGGCAGCTGCCACGTCGCCTTTGGCGCCTCCAAGGCAATCGGCGGCACTGTCCAGGTCCCGGTCCACCTCGACTGCGTGGTGCTGGAGCCGACGATCGAACTCGACGGCGAGACGATCGCCGCCGGCGGCGACCTGCTCGTCTGAGGAGCCGCGCCGATGCCGCCTCTGCTCGCGGTCCCGAATGTCTCCGAGGCGAGCGACGGCGAGCGCCTCACCCGGCTGGAGGAGGCCTTCAGCCGCGGCGTCACCCTGCTCGACCGTCACTCCGACGCCGATCACGGCCGCACCGTCTTCACCCTCGCCGGCCAGCCCGCGGCGCTGACCGAGGCGCTCGCCGCCGGCGCCGAGGAGGCTCTGGAGACGATCGAGGTGGACGCTTACCGCGGTGCCCATCCGGCGATCGGGGCGCTCGACGTCTGCCCGCTGGTCTGGTTCGACCCCGCCGACCGCGAGGCCGCCCGAACCGAGGCGGTAGCGGTGGCGACCCAGATCGGCGGCCTCGGCGTGCCGGTCTTCCTCTACGGCGAACTGGCGCGCGACCCAGGCCGGGCCGAGCGCAGTCATTTCCGCAGCGGCGGCCTGGCGGAGCTGTGGCTGCGGATGGAGTCGGGCGAGCTGCGACCCGACTTCGGGCCCGAGCTGCCGCACCGGACCGGCGGCGCCACCCTGGTCACCGCCCGCCCGCCGCTCGCCGCCTTCAACGTCGAGCTCGACAGCGGCGACGTCGAGGTCGCCAGGGCCGTCGCCGCTGGTCTGCGCGAGGCCGGCGGCGGTCCGACCGGGGTGCGGGCGATCGGCCTGCTGCTCTCCAACGGTCGCGCCCAGGTCTCGACCAACGTCCACGACCCGCTCTCCGTCCCGCTCGGCGAGGTCGTCGCCCGGGTGCGCGAGCTGGCGGCGCCGCTCGGCGCCCGCCCGGTAGAGACCGAGCTGGTCGGCCTGATCCCGCAGGCGGCGCTCGCCGGCTACCCCGAGGACGTGCCGATCCGCGGCTTCGACCCCGCCCGGCACGTGATCGAGCGGCGGCTGGAAGCGCTGAGCGGATAGGGATCGCCTGGGTCGATCATTTAGATTCCCCACATGGCCCAGACGAACAAAAAGCGCCGCCGCAAGCGCCGCGGCACCCAGGGCGGCCGGGTCGACACCCGCCCCCGCACCGGCCGTCCCCGCAGCCGCGAGGAAGCCAAAGCCCGCGCCCGCTCGAAACGCAAACCGGTCGCCAAACAGGACCTGCCGCCGACCTGGCGCGGCGCCGTCGGCCGCGCCGCCGTCGCGGCCCTGATCTTCACCGCGGTCCTGGCCCTGTTCCTGGGCAAATCGCTCGGCGCCGCGCTCCTCTTCGGCGCCTTCATGATGGTCTTCTACGTCCCCGCCGGCTATTTCATCGACATGACGCTGTGGCGGCGGCGGGAGCGAGCCCGGATCCGCGCCCGCAGCGAATAGGTGGGCTGATGCCCCTCGACGTCGAGATGCTCACGGTCGGCCCGATCGCCGAGAACTGCTTCCTGCTCCGGCGCCCGGAATCCGATCGGCTTCTCGTCGTCGACCCCGGCGAAGAGGCGGAGCGAATCCTCGCCGCGGTCGAGGCGAAGGCGGCAGAGGTCGAGGCGATCCTCCTCACCCACTGCCACTTCGACCACATCGGCGCCGTCGCGCCGGTGGCGAAGGCGACCGGGGCGCCGGTCTACTGCCCGGAGATCGAGGTGCCGATCCTCGCCGACATCATGTCCTTCGTCCCCTGGGCCGAGTTCGGCCCGTTCGAGAGCTATGAGGCCGACGAGACCGTCAAGGGCGGTGAGACGCTGGAGCTGGCCGGCATGGAGTTGGACGTCATCTTCACCCCGGGGCACAGCCCCGGCCACGTCACCTACTCGGTCCGCGGCGAGCCGGCGATCTTCTCCGGCGACGTCCTTTTCCAGGGTTCGGTTGGCCGGGTCGACCTGCCGGGCGGCGACGGGCCGACCCTGCTGGCCTCGATCGCCGGCCTGCTCGACGCGCTGCCGGACGAGACCGTCGTCCATCCCGGCCACATGGGCCTGACGACGCTCGGCGCCGAGCGCGCCACCAATCCCTTCCTCGGCTCGCTGGCCGGGTAAGGTCGCCGCAAATGGCGAGCAAGTACCAGGCCCCGCGGGGGACCTTCGACATCCTGCCCGAGCAGGCCCGCTCCCGGGCGCGGGTGGAACGCGCCGCGGCGGCGATCTTCGCCCGCGCCGGGTACGAGCCGATTGCCACGCCGGTCTTTGAGGACACGGCGCTGTTCGAGCGCGGGGTGGGCCAGTCGACCGACATCGTTCGCAAGGAGATGTTCACCTTCGAGGACAAGGGCGAGCGCAGCCTCACGCTGCGGCCCGAGGGGACCGCCTCGATCTGCCGCGCCTACCTCGAGCACGGGATGCACAAGCAGGCGCAGCCGGTGAAGCTCTCTTACCTCGGCCCCTTCTTCCGCCACGAGCGACCGCAGGCGGGCCGCTACCGCCAGTTCCACCAGCTGGGGCTCGAGTGCATTGGTACCGACTCGCCGCTCGCCGATGCCGAGGTGATCATGCTCCTCTCCGACCTCTTGGGCGAGCTCGGCGTGCCCGGGGTCGAGCTGCGGCTCGGCAGCCTCGGCTCTTTCGAGGCCCGTCGCGCTTATTTGGAGGACCTCAAAGCCCACCTGCACGCCCATGAGGCGGACCTCTCCAAAGACGTGCGCGAGCGGATCGACATCAACCCGCTGCGCGCCTTCGACGCCGACGACGAAGGGACGCGGGGGGTGATGGCGACCGCGCCGACGATCGTCGAGCAGCTCGAGGGCGAGGACGCCGAGCACTTCGAGGCGGTCAAGGCGCAGCTCGACGCGGCCGGTGTCGCTTACGTCGTCGACCCGACCCTGGTCCGCGGTCTCGACTACTACACGCGGACGATCTTCTCCTTCGTCTGTGACGCGCTCGGGGCGCAGTCGGAGATCGGCGGCGGCGGCCGCTACGACGGCCTGATCGAGCAGCTCGGCGGCGCTCCGACCCCGGCGGTCGGCTTCGCCGCGGGGATCGAGCGGATCCTGCTGGCGCTGGACGCAGAGGAGCCGCCCGCCGGCCGCGACGCCTTCGTCGCGATCGCCGACGAGAGCCAGCGCGAGCGGGCGATGGCGCTGGCGGTCGAGCTGCGCCACGCCGGCCTCTCGGCCGAGGTGGACCTCGCCGGACGCGGCCTCAAGGGCCAGCTGAAGCACGCCGACCGGCTCGGCGCCCGCCGTGTCGTCATCCTCGAGGCCGACGGCAGCGCCCAGCTGCGCGACATGGGGACCGGCGAGCAGCGGCCGGCCGATCCCGGCAAGCTTCTCGACGAGATGACGGGAGGGGACTCTTGAGCGAGACGCCGGCGCTGCGCGCCAACGCCTACCGCGACGCCTGGTGCGGCCAGGTGCTGCCCGAGCGGGTCGACACCGAGGTACGGGTCGCCGGTTGGGTCAACCGCCGCCGCGACCACGGCGGCCTGATCTTCATCGACCTGCGCGACCGCACCGGGATCGTCCAGCTGGTCTTCAACCCCGACAGCTCCGGCGAGTCCTTCGAGCTGGCGCACAAGCTGCGAGCCGAGGACGTGCTGAGCGCCACCGGCAAGGTCGTGCGCCGCTCCGAGGACACGGTCAACCCCGACCTGGCGACCGGGGAGGTCGAGTTGCAGGTCACCGGGGCAGATCTGCTGGCCGGCTCGGAGACGCCGCCCTTCCAGGTCGAGGGCTTCAGCGGCGAGGTCGGCGAGGACGCCCGCCTCCGCTATCGCTACATCGACCTGCGCCGCGGGGCGATGCAGGAGGCGCTGGCGCTGCGCCACCGGGTCGTCGCCGCGATGCGCGAGTTCCTCGGCGGCGACGGCTTCCTCGAGATCGAGACCCCGGTCCTGACCCGCTCGACCCCCGAGGGCGCCCGCGACTTCCTCGTCCCCAGCCGCCAGCAGGCCGGCTCTTTCTACGCGCTGCCGCAGTCGCCGCAGCTGTTCAAGCAGCTGCTGATGGTCTCCGGCTTCGAGCGCTACTACCAGGTGGCGCGCTGCTTCCGCGACGAGGCGACCCGCGCCGATCGCCAGGCCGAGTTCACCCAGCTCGACGTCGAGATGTCCTTCGTCGACGTCGAGGACGTGATCGCGGTCAACGAGCGGCTGCTCGCGCACGTCTTCGAGGCGGTCGGCGGCCCGCAGGTCGAGCTGCCGATGCAAAGGATGGGCTACGACGAGGCGATGGACCGCTTCGGCACCGACCGGCCGGACCTGCGCTTCGGGCTGGAGCTGGTCGACCTCGGCGACGCCCTGCGCGAGACCGAGTTCAAGGTCTTCCGCTCGGTGCTGGACGGCGGCGGGTCGATCCGCGGCCTCAACGCGGGCCGCCGTGAGATGCCCCGCTCCGAGCTCGACGGGCTGATCTCCCGCGCCCAGGAGCTGGGTGCGAAAGGGCTGGTCTGGGCCTTCCGCGAGGGCGACGGCTGGCGCTCGCCGACGGCGAAGTTCCTCAGCGAAGCGGAGCTGGCCGACCTCAACGCGCGGCTCGGAGCCGAGGAGGGGGACCTGCTGCTGCTGGTCGCCGACGAGCGCCCGGTCACCGACGCGGTGCTCGGGCAGCTGCGACTCGACCTCGGTGAGCGTTTCGACCTGATCGACGAGAACGAGAACCGGCTGGTCTGGATCGTCGACTGGCCGCTGATGGAGTGGAACGCGGCCGAGAAGCGCTGGGACGCGCTGCACCACCCGTTCACCGCGCCGGCCGGCGCCTTCGACCCCGATGACCCCGGCGCCGCTCGCGCCCAGGCTTACGACGTGGTCTGGAACGGGCAGGAGCTGGGCGGCGGCTCGATCCGTATCCACGACGCCGCTACCCAGGAGGCGGTCTTCGCCGCGCTCGGGATCGACAAGGAGACGGCCGAAGCGCGATTCGGCTTCCTGCTCGAGGCGCTGCGCTACGGCGCGCCGCCGCACGGCGGCATCGCCTACGGCGTCGATCGCATCGTCCAGCGCCTCTCCGGCGCGGAGACGATCCGCGACGTGATCGCCTTCCCGAAGACCGCCTCGGGCTTCGACCTGCTGACCGGCGCCCCGGCCCCGGTCGACGAGCTGCAGCTGCGCGAGCTCAACATCGGCATCCACAAACCCAAACTCCCAGGTCACTGAGATGGGCCTGCGGGACTGGCTGCCCCGCAGATGGCGCCCGGTTCCGGGGCCCGGCAAGACGCCGGTCCACGTCGACGAGCCGGCCTTCGACAGCTGGGAGGTGGTCCGCGACTTCGCCGACCTGCGCACCGCCCGCGCCTGGCACCAGGCCCTGGTGGAGGCGGACATCGAGGCGGTCCTCACCGCCGACTGGCCGCTCGACCGCTTCGGCCACGGCGACATCTCTCTGCGCGTCCCGGCGGATCGCTGGAGCGAAGCCGAGTGGCATCTCTCCAACCTCGACGACGACTTCTAGGCACGAAAAAGGCTCCAACCCGCCGTTGCCGCCTCTGGCTTTGATCCCTTCAAGTGAAGGTGGGTGCCTGCTCCTGATCCCAAGAGACCCGGAGACTTGTCAGCTCCCGCGCCGTTTGTGTTGGGTCAAACGGTGAGACGGCTGTCGAACGGGTTCGAGCCTGGCCTCAACCTACCACCGCGAGCCCCCGGCCAAACTCCCACGACGAAGTCGGCACAAACTGCGCGCCACACGTGCGCCCGCTCGGTTCAGCATCGGCGCCATGTCCAACAAAAGGTCAATCGAACGTGCTGTGCACGTCGGATTGACCACTCGTGTGCCGGACCAAGAGATGGAGGAGTTGGCTCGACGTCAGTACGGGGTTGTGGCTCGGCGGCAGCTCCTGGGCTTGGGAATGAGTCGAGAAGCGATTGCGACTCGCTTGGGGCGGCGGCACCTGCACGAGGTGCATCTCGGCGTCTATGTGGTTGGTGCTCGTCGGATTGGTCGAAGGGGACGCTGGACGGCCGCCGTTCTCGCGAGCGGCGATAGGGCGGTATTGAGCCATCGATCTGCCGCTCGCTTCTGGCGTCTCCTGCCACTAGCAGTCGAAAAAGTCGACGTGACTCGTCCCGGCCGGCGGGTGAGAAGGGAGGGGATCGTCGGCCATAGGGCCAACCTTCGGGACGACGAGTGGCTCGTCGAGGAGGGGATACCTGTCACCTCGCCGTTCCGGACGATTTTCGACCTGGCTGCCGTGGCGTCGAGACGGGAGGTGGAGCGGGCGCTGCATGAGGCTGAAGTGCGGCAGCTGACGGACCGGGTGTCGCTGCCGATGCTGCTGGAGCGGCATCCGGGGCGACGGGGGACGCGGGTGCTGCGGGAACTCTTGGCATCCGACGAGCCGGTGGGGATCACGCGGAACGAGTTCGAGGAGGCGTTCCTGGCGCTGATCGATAGCTATGGCCTTCCGAGGCCGCGGATGAATGCGGCATTGGCACTGCGCGGGCGCTTCTTCGAGGTCGATGCCCTTTGGGAGGCACACCGCTTCCTCGTAGAGCTCGACAGCCGTGGCGTCCACGGCACCAAGAAGCGCTTCGAGTCCGATCGGCACCGCGACCGCATCCTCGTCGCCGAGAGCTACCGGATCATGCACGTCACCTGGCTCCAGCTGCGAGACGAACCCGAGGCGATCGCGGCGGACCTGAGATCGGCGCTGGGGTAGCCGGGCAAGGCGCTTTACCCTGAAGCGATGGAGCGCGAGCTATTCGAGGCCTATTTGCAGGACGAGAGCCGGTTTGGCCCTCCCGCCGTGGGTGCCTTCACGGGCGCTGCCGGTGGTGCTGCATGCGGCGATCTCTCGCGGATCTCCCTGATAGTTGCCGAGGGGCGGATCGGCTCGGTCTCGGTCGACACCGAGGGATGCGGAGCTACCAAGGCCGCCACGGCCGCTGTTGCCGAGATGGTCGATGGCTCTCTCGTTCTCGAGGCTGCGCTGATCGATATAGACACAGTGGACGAGGCGATTGGGGGTCTGACCCCCGCAAAGCGCCACGCTGCCCAGCTCGCCACGGACGCCCTGCACCGCGCCCTCCAGGGCGTCGCCTCGTCATCGCTTCCCTTGGCGAGCGGCGGTCGCAAGGTCGCCGTGGCCATGTCCGGCGGCGTCGACTCCGCCGTCGCCGCGCTCCTCGCCCGCGAGGAAGGCGCCGAGGTGGTCGGGATCACGGTCAAGCTCTGGGCCGACCCGGAGACCGACGGGACCAAGGCCTGCTGCTCGCCCGAGGCGGTGCTCGGCGCTCGCGCCCTTGCGCATCAGCTCGGCATCCCGCACTTCACCCTCGACCTCGAGGAGGACTTCCGGCGCCGGGTCGTCGACCGCTTCGTCGGTGGCTACGCCGAGGGCCGCACGCCCAACCCCTGCATCCTCTGCAACGGCGAAGTCCGGCTGGCGGCGATGGTGGACCTGGCCGAGCGGGTCGGCGCCGAGCGCCTGCTCACCGGCCATTACGCCCGGATCGTCGAGGACGGCGACGGGCCGCTGCTGGCCGGCGCCGCCGACCAGGCCAAGGACCAGAGCTACATGCTCGCCGCGCTGCCGCCCGAGCTGCTCGGCCGCCTCGGCTTCCCGCTGACCGAGCTGACCAAGCCCGAGGTGAGGGAGATCGCCGCCCGCCACGGCCTCGCCGTCGCCCGCAAGGCCGAGAGCCAGGACCTCTGCTTCCTCGCCGGCCAGGGTAAGCGCGGGTTCCTCCGACGCCACGGCGGCCTGCGCGAGCGCGACGGCGCGATCGTCGACTCGGCCGGCCGCACCCTCGGCCGCCACCGCGGCCACCACGACTTCACCGTCGGCCAGCGCCGCGGGATCGGCGTCTCCGCCCCCGAGGCGCTCTACGTGCTCGCCACCGACGCGACGACGAACACGGTCACCGTCGGCACCCGCTCCGAGTTGGAGCAGCGGTCCGTCGTGGTGCGCGACGCGGTCCTGCACCGCGACGGCGCCGCGGTCGACGCGGTCAAGCTGCGCTACCGCTCCCGCGCCCTCCCCGCCACCGTCGCGGCGGCGGGGGTAGGGCGCCATCCCTCCCTGGAAGTGGAGCTGGGCGAGGCCTTCGCGGGCGTCGCCCCGGGCCAGACGGCGGTGCTCATGGCCGGCGACCGGATCGTCGGCCACGGCACCATCGCCGCCTAGCGACGTTTCGCCAGAGTCAGGCGGTCGAGCGGGCCGCAACCGCCGCGGCCTCTTCCTTCCTCATCTGGGCGACGCCTTTGACGCAGGTGCTGAAGGGAGTCCCCTTCTGCCCTTTGACGTGCCTCTTGCTCAACCCTTTGCAGGCTTTCTTCCCGGTCAGATCGGGATTTTTGTCCGCCCGCGCGAGCGCTTTCACGCACTGGCTGAACGGCGTCCCCTTCTCGCCTTTGACGTGTTTCTTGCTGACCCCGCGGCAGTGGTAGCCATAGGCTTTGCCCGGCGGTTCGGACTTCGGCCCCTGCGGCGGATGGTCCGGTTTGTAGTCCGGGTGGTAGCTGACGGCGCCAGCGGTAGCGGGGATGGCCCCCATCGCCATAACTGCGAGCCCCAGCACGAGATTCCTGCGCAGCTTCATCGTTGCCTCCTTCGACGTGGTCGAACGGTTTGCACACCCTGAAACGCCCCGGTTGACCGTTCGTAAGCCCCCATTTCGCCCTCGCCGCCTCAGAACGGACAAATATTTAGGCTTCCTAATATGAGGGCGAAGGAGATCCGGGAGACCTACCTGTCGTTTTTTGCTGAGCGGGGGCACGAGATCGTCCCCTCAGCTTCGCTCGTCCCCTCGGTCCACGACCCCTCGGTTCTCCTTACCACGGCTGGCATGCAGCCGTTCAAGCCCTACTTCCTCGGCCGCGAGCAGCCGCCGGCGCCGCGCCTCGCCGACGTGCAGAAATGCTTCCGCACCACCGACATCGAAGAGGTCGGCAACACGGCCCGCCACATGACGTTCTTCGAGATGCTCGGCAACTGGAGCTTCGGCGACTACTTCAAGGCCGAGTCGATCCCCTGGGGCTGGGAGCTCTCCACCCAGGGGTTCGGGATGGACCCGGAGCGGATCTGGGTCACGGTCTTCGGCGGCGACGAGGAGCTCGGCCTCGGCCCCGACGAGGAGGCGATCGAGATCTGGCGCGCGACCGGCGTGCCGGAGGAGCGGATCGTCCGCCTCGGCCGCGAGGACAACTTCTGGCAGGCCGGCCCGACCGGTCCCTGCGGCCCCTGCTCGGAGCTCTACCTCGACCGCGGCCTGGAGTTCGGCGCCGAGGGCGAGCGCCCGGGCGACGACACCGACCGCTTCCTCGAGTTCTGGAACCACGTCTTCATGAGCTACGAGCTGGCCGAGGACGGCTCGCTCTCCGAGTTGCCGATGAAGAACATCGACACCGGCATGGGGCTCGACCGGATGGCGGCCGTCCTCCAGGACGTCCCCTCGGTCTTCGAGACCGATCACGTGCGGCCGCTGGTCGACCTCGCCGAGGAGCTCTCCGGCCGCCGCTACGACGAGGGCGGCGCGGTCACCCGAGCGATGCGGATCGTCGCCGACCACAGCCGCGGCGCCGCCTTCCTGATCGCCGACGGCGTCGTCCCCTCCAACGAGGACCGCGGCTACATCCTGCGCCGGATCATGCGCCGGGCGATCCAGCAGGGGCACACCTTGGGGCTGGAGGCGCCGTGGATCGGGCGCTTCGCCGAGCGGACTATCGAGCTGATGGGCGATGCCTATCCGGAGCTGGTGGCCGAGAGGGAGAACATCGCCCGCTGGGTCCGCGACGAGGAGGAGAGCTTCGGCCGCACCCTGGAGCGCGGCACCGTCCTGCTCGAGAAGCTCGTCCTCGAAGCCAAGGAGAGCGGGACCTCGTGGGTCGACGCTTCCGAGGCCTTCAAACTGCACGACACCTACGGCTTCCCCTACGACCTGACCAAGGAGCTGCTGGCCGAACAGGGCCTCTCGGTCGACGACCAGGGCTTCCAGGAGCTGATGGAGGAGCAGCGGACGCGGGCGCGGATGGCGAGCGCAACCGCCCATGGCTCCGAGGACACGCACGGGCGCGTCCTCACCTTCGCCGAAGCGGCGCCGCCGACCCGTTTCGTCGGCTACGAGACGCTGCGCGCGACCACCGGCCTCGCCGCGGCGGAGCCGGCCGACGGCAAGGCCCTGGTCAAGCTCGAGGAGAGCCCGTTCTACGCCGAGGGCGGGGGACAGGTGGCCGACTCCGGCGTGCTGCGCTGGAACGGCAACGAGGCACGGGTAGTCGACGTCTACCGGCTCGGCGAAGACCAGGCGCTGGAAGTCGAGGCAGACGCCGCGATCGAGCCCGGCGTGCCGGTCGAGGCCGAGGTCGACGCCGAGGCGCGCCACGCGACGATGCGCAACCACACCGCCACTCACCTCCTGCATGCAGCTCTGCGCGAGCGGCTCGGCACTCACGTCCGCCAGGCCGGCTCCGCGGTCCGTCCCGACAAGCTGCGCTTCGACTTCACCCACGGCCAGGCATTGACGCCCGAGGAGCTGCGCGACGTCGAGGAGCGGATCAACGAGTGGGTCAAGGCGAGCCGCGCGGTCCGCTGGATGAACATGAACCGGGCCGAGGCCGAGGAGCTCGGCGCGATGGCGCTTTTCGGCGAGAAATACGGCGAGTGGGTGCGGGTGGTCGAGGTCGACGGCGTCTCCCGCGAGCTCTGCGGCGGCACCCACGTCGCCAACACCGCGGAGGTCGGGATCTTCAAGATCGTCTCCGAGGGCTCGAGCGCCGCCAACGTGCGCCGGGTCGAGGCGATCACCGGCCCGGCCGCGATCGACTGGTACCGCGAGCGCGAGGCGCAGCTGCAGGAGGCCGGTGAGCTGCTGGGCAACCCGCAGGACCCGGTCGCCGCCGCCCGCCGCGCCGCCGAGCAGCTGAAGCAGGCGAGCGCCGGCGCCGAGAAGGCACAGCGCGAGCAGCTCGGCGGCGCCGCCGACGATCTGGCCGGCAAGGCCGAGGACCTGCCGGGCGGCGGCCGCCTCGTCGCCACCGTCGTCTCCGCCGACCTGCAGGCAAATCCGAAGCAGCTGCTCGACCTCGCCAACCGGATCCAGTCGAAGCTCGGGCAGCCCTCGGCCGTCGTGCTCGGCGGCGAGTTCGGCGGCAAGGCAGGGCTGGTCGCCCTGGTCTCCAAGGACGCGGTCGAGCGCGGCCTCGCCGCCGGCTCGATCATCCGCGAGATCGCCCCGATCGTCGGCGGCGGAGGCGGGGGCCGCGACGACATGGCGCAGGCCGGCGGCAAGGACCCCGCCAAGCTCGACGAGGCGCTGGCCGCGGCGCGGGCGGCGATCGAGCGAGAGCTCTCTTAGAGGCATGCGGGTGCTCGCCCTCGACCACGGGACCGTCCGGATCGGCTGCGCGCTCTCGGACCCCAGCGGCACCCTGGCGACGCCGCTGCCGACGATCGAGCCGCCCGAGGCGCGCGCGGTCGCCGAGCTGGTCGCCGAGCACGGCGTGGAGAAGGTCGTGGTCGGGCTGCCGCTGCACCTGAGCGGCGAGGAGGGCAGCCAGGCAGGTTTGGCGCGCAGCTTCTGCCGGGAACTGGAGGCGATGCTCTCGGTTCCGGTCGAGACCTACGACGAGCGCCTGACCACGCGGATGGCCGACGCCAGCCGCCGCGGCGGCGCCAGCGCGGCGCGCGACTCGCTCGCCGCCGCCCACCTGCTCGAGTCCTACCTGGAGAGCCGGGGATGAGCGACGACTGGCTCAGAGACGACCCCTTCGCCGATCCCGAGGATCCGGCGGCCCGCGAGCGCGAGCAGCGCCGCCGCGAACGCGAGGAAAAGCGCCAGAAGAAGGCGGCGAAGCGGGCCGGAAGCGAAGAGAAGGCGCCCCCGCCGCCTCCACCCGCGCCGCCGCCGGAAGAGCCGCCGCTGCCGCCCCGGACGCCCGAGCAGGAGTTCTGGGACGAGGAGCCCGAGGTTCCCGTCGTGCCCCCACGGCCCGAGGAGCCGGCGGTGGTGCCCGCGGAACCCGCGCGGCCCGACGAGCCGAACCTGAGGGTCCCGCCGCCGCCGCATCCGAACGTCGCCGCCGGCAACGGCAGTGGCCGCGGCCCGCGGCGGCGACCGCCGGTGCTGGGCGCGATCGCCCGCCACCCGTTGCTGATCTTCGCGGTGATCGCGGCGCTGTTCTTCCTCTGGTTCCTGGGCGCGCTCTTCCAGCCCTTCCACGGCAACGGCGACGGCTCCGGCCAGGTCCAGGTGACGGTCCCGAAAGGCTCGAGCGTGAGCGAAGTCGGCGACCTGCTCGCCGAGAAGGACGTGATCGCCAACTCGACCCTGTTCCAGGTCCGGGTGACGCTCGCCGGCAAGCGCTCGGAAATCTATTCCGGCCGCTTCACCCTCGCCCACGACATGAGCTACGGCGCCGCGATCGACGCCCTCTCGGAGGCGCCGGTCAAGCGCACGCTCTCGGTCACGATCCCCGAGGGTTACACCCGCTCGCAGGCGGCGCAACTGGTCGAGGAAGTCGGCGTCCCCGGCGACTACACCAAGGCGACGATCAAATCGCCGTACCTCGACCCGGCCGAATACGGCGGCAAGGGCGCCAAGAACCTCGAAGGCTTCCTCTTTCCCGACACCTTCGAACTGAAGCCGAATGCCCCGGTCGAGGACCTGGTCGAGCTGCAGCTGAAGGACTTCAGGGGGCGGATCAAGGGCGTCGACATGAAGTACGCGAAGTCCAAGAACCTGACGGTCTTCGACGTGGTGACGATTGCCTCGATGGTCGAGGACGAGGCCGGCGTCGACAGCCAGCGCGGGCTGGTCGCCTCGGTGATCTACAACCGCCTGCGGGAAGGGATGCCGCTGGGGATCGACGCGACGATCCGCTTCGCCACCGGCAACTACACCCAGCCGCTGACCGAATCCGAACTGGCGATCGACTCGCCCTACAACAGCCGCACCAACGTCGGCCTGCCGCCGGGACCGATCAGCAACCCCGGCCTGGCCTCGATCGAGGCGGCGGCGCACCCGCCGAAGACCGACTACCTCTTCTACGTGACGACCCCGGGCGCCTGCGGCAAGCTGACCTTCGCCGAGACCGAAGCCGAATTCGAAACCGCGGTCGAGAAGTACAACTCGGCCCGCGAAGCCGCGGGCGGCAACTCGCCCGACAGCTGCGAGGAATAGGCGATGCCAAAGCTTGCGGTGCTCGGCCATCCCGTCTCGCACTCGCGCTCGCCGGCGATGCAGAACGCGGCGCTGGAGGCGCTCGGACTGGGCGACTGGCGCTATCAGGCGATCGACGCCGCGCCGGAGGTCTTCGAGATGACGGTCCGCGAGCTGGCCGCGGTCGGCTACGCCGGCGTCAACGTCACCGTCCCGCACAAGGAGGCGGCGCTGGCGCTTGCCGACGAGGCGAGCGAAGCCTCGCGGCAGATCGGGGCCGCCAACACGCTGGTCTTCTCGGGAAAGACGATCGAGGCCCACAACACCGACGCCGACGGGTTGCTCGCCGCGCTGCCGGACTCGCCGCGCGGCCGGCGGGCGCTGGTCCTCGGCGCCGGCGGGGCCGCCCGGGCGGTGCTCTGGGCGCTGCTCTGGGAAGGGGCGACGGCCGAGGTCTGGAACCGCACCCACGAGCGGGCCGAGAGGATCTGCGAGGAGATCGGCGGGGCGCCGGTGATCGCCCCCCGGCAGGAGGAGTACGACCTGATCGTCAACACCAGCAGCGCCGGGCTCGGCGGCGACAACCCTTTCGACCACCTGCCGCTGGAGCGGGGCGGGTTCAACGACTCGCAGACGGTCGTCGACATGGTCTACGGCGAGCGCCGCAGCCGGCTGCTGAAAGCGGCGGAAGGGGCGCGGGCGGCGGTCGTCGACGGGCTCGAGATCCTCGTCCAGCAGGGCGCCCGCTCGCTGGAAATATGGACCGGCCGCACCCCCGACCTCAAGGTGATGAGGGCAGCCGCCGCGAGTGGTGAGTAATGGCCCTCATAGGGACCCAAACTCGCCAACCGTTCCGCCGATAGCCTTGCCCCGATGACGACGTTCCGTTTCACCACCGCGGGGGAGTCGCACGGGCCCGGGCTCGTGGCGATCGTCGAGGGCATGCCGGCGGGCCTGGAGCTCGACCGCGAGGCGCTCGACCGCGACATGGCGCGGCGCCAGCTCGGCCACGGGCGCGGCGGCCGGATGAAGATCGAGACCGACACGGTCGAGGTCCGCTCCGGGGTCCGCCACGGCCGTACCCTCGGCGGCCCGATCGCGCTGCTGGTCGCCAACCGCGACTACAAGAACTGGGAAGAGCGGATGAACCCCTGGCCGGTCGAGGGGTTCGAGCCCGACGAGGTGCACCTGCCGCGTCCCGGCCACGCCGACCTGGTCGGGGCGCAGAAATACGGCCACTCGGACATCCGCAACATCCTCGAGCGGGCGAGCGCGCGTGAGACCGCCGCCCGCGTCGCCGCCGGCACCATCGCCCGCGGCTTCCTCTCCGCCCTCGGGGTGGAGATCCACAGCCACGTCCTGCAGATCGCGTCCGTCCGCGCCGCCGAGCGCCACGACCTGAAGCCGGAGGACTTCGCCAACGTCGACGAGGACCCGGTCCGCTGCCTCGACCCCGAGGCCAGCAAGGCGATGGTCGAGGAGATCAACCGCCTGCGCAAGGCCAACGAGAGCCTCGGCGGCAGCCTCGAGGTGCTCGTCTTCGGGCTCGTCCCCGGCCTCGGCTCCCACATCTCCTGGGAAGACCGCCTCGACGGCCGCCTCGCCGGCGCCGTCGCCTCGATCCAGTCGATCAAGGGGGTGGCGATCGGCGAAGCCTGGGACGTCGCCGGCCGCCCCGGCTCGGAGGCCCACGACGAGATCTTCTGGTCGGAGAAGGACGGCTACTTCCGCGAAACCAACCACGCCGGCGGCCTCGAGGGCGGGATGACGAACGGCCAGCCGCTCTCGGTGCGGGCGGCGATCAAGCCGATCTCGACCCTGACCAAGCCGCTGCGCTCGGTCGACACCGAGACCAAGCAGCCGGCGCAGGCGCTGCGCGAGCGGACCGACTCGACCGTCGTCCCGGCCGCCGCGGTGGTCGCCGAGGCGATGGTGGCGCTGACCCTGGCCCGCTGTTACCGGGAGAAGTTCGGCGGCGACCACATCGACGACGTCCTCGCGGCCGTCGAGCACTACAAGCAGCGAATCGACTTCCGGGGCTGAGCCGTGGCGAGGCCGGCGATCGTCTTCATCGGCTTCATGGGAGCCGGCAAGAGCACGGCGCTCGCCGCCGCGCGCAAGGCAGGGCTGGAGACGACCGAGATCGACGCGCTGATGGAAGCCGCGTTCGGCAAGCCGATCAGCCAGGCGTTCGAAGAAGACGGGGAGGAGGCCTTCCGGGCGCGCGAGGACGAAGTCGTGGGGGAGCTGCTGGAGCAGGCAGACGGCGGCGCCATCGCCCTCGGCGGGGGGAGCGTCCTCTCCCAGCGGGTGCGCGCGGCGCTGGGGCGCCACATCGTCGTCCTCCTGGAGATCGACGCCGCCGAGGCCTGGCGGCGGATCGAGGACACGAATCGGCCGCTGGCGACGAGCGAAGCCGACGTGGCGGCCCTGCTGGCCGAGCGTGAACCGCTCTACGAGCAGCTCGCCGACGCGGTGGTGCCGATGGCCGACCCGGGCGTGGTCGAGCGGGCGCTGCCGTCGATCCAGGCGCTGGGGGAGATGCCCGAGGGGACGAGGTTGCTGTGGGCGTCGAGCGCTTCGGGGGAGTACCCGGTGTTCGTCGGGCGGGATCTACTCGACACCGAGTGGTGGCCGCTCGAGGGTCGTCGCTTTTGCGTCACCGACAGCAACTGCGGCACTTATGCCGAGAAGCTCGAGGGTCTGGCCGGACATGTCGAGTTTCAACCCGGCGAGGAGTCGAAGACGCTGGATAGGGTCGGCGAAGTCGTCGAGCAGCTGGCTGGGCTGGGCATGACGCGTGAAGACCACGTGGTTGCGGTGGGCGGCGGGGTGGTGGGGGACCTCGCGGGCTTCTGCGCTCACATCTACCAGCGCGGGGTACCGGTCGTGCAGGTGCCGACGACCGTGGTCGCGCAGGTCGACTCCGCCTACGGCGGCAAGACCGGAGTCGACGTCGGTCAGCTGAAGAACTACGCCGGCGCCTACCACCAGCCGGCAATGGTGCTGACCGACACCTCGACTCTCGCCTCCCTTCCGGAGAGAGACATGGCGGCAGGGTTCGTCGAGGTGATCAAGACCGCCCTGCTGGCCGGAGGGCCTCTATGGGAGCGCGTGCGGAGCATGGAGACGATCGATCCCGCCGGCCTGGACGACCTCGTCTTCGCCTGCGCCCGCTACAAGTGCGGCATCGTCGCCGCCGACGAGCGCGACGGTGGCCTGCGCCACGTCCTCAACCTCGGCCACACGGTCGGCCACGCGATCGAGGGCGTCTCCGGCTTCGCCTACCTGCACGGCGAAGCGATCGGCCTCGGTCTGCTGGCGGCGCTTCGTCTCTCCGGCGCGGCCGATCTGCGCGACGAGGTCGAGGCGATCCTCGCCCGTCACGACCTTCCGGTCCGCCTCGATTCGAAGATCGACATCGAGGCGGTTCTCGACGTCCTCCAGCGCGACAAGAAGCGCACCGCCGCCGGTGTCGGCTTCGTCCTCCTCTCCGAGCCGGGTCAGCCCCGCACCGGGCAGATCGTCGATGAGGCTAAGGTCCGGGACGCCGTGGAGGAGCTCTACCCGTGACCATCGTCAGCAATCGCGTCGCCGTCCTGCACGGGGTCAACTTCGACGTTCTGGAGAAGCGCGACGCGGCGATCTACGGCGGCCTCTCGCTCTCTCAGCTGGAGGCGAAGATCTCCGACTGGGCGCACGAGCAAAACCTGGAACCGATCTTCTTCCAGACCAACGCCGAGGGCGAGTTCTGCGAATACCTGCACCGCTCGGCCGACCTCGCCGACGCGGCGATCGTCAACGCCGGGGCCTGGACCCACTACAGCCGCGCGATCGCCGACGCCCTGCAGCTGACGAACCTGCCCGCGGTCGAGGTCCACCTCTCGGCGGTCGAGGAACGCGACGACTGGCGCAAGCTTTCGGTCTTCGACGGCCTCGTCCTCGCCAAGATCTCCGGCAAGGGCCCGGACGGCTACCGCGAGGCGCTGGAGCTGCTGGCGCGCGAGCTGGGCGCCGACGCCTGATGCGCGGTCGCGGCGACCGGCTCGAGGCGAAGCTCGCCGAGCGCGAGCTGGACCGGATGCTGGTCACCGACCTGACCAACGTCCGCTACCTGACCGGCTTCACCGGCACCAACGGCGCCTGTGTCTGCGGTCCCGGCGTCCGCCTCTTCCTCACCGACTTCCGCTACACCGAGCGCGCCGCGACCGAGGTCGAGGGCTGGGAGGCGGTGACGATCACGGGCGACTGGCTGAAGGGGATCGCCGAGCGGCTCGAGGGCCGGACCGGGTTCGAGGACGACCACATGTCGGTCCGCCTGCTGGGCAAGCTGAAGGAGAAACTCGCCGAGGGCACCGAGATGGTCGCCGCCGGCGGCCGGGTCGAGGAGCTGCGCCGGGTCAAGGACGACCAGGAGCTGGCGAGGATCGCCGAGGCATCGAAGCTCGCCGACGAGGTCTCGCGCTGGACCCTGGAGCAGGGCCTCGCCGGCCGTCGCGAGCGCGACGTCGCCCGCGCCGTCGAAGCGCGGATCCGCGAGCTCGGCGGCGACCCGTCCTTCCCGGCGATCGTCGCCGCGGGCCCGAACGGGGCGCTGCCCCACGCCGAGCCCGGCGAGCGGGAGATCGGCCGCGGCGAGCTGGTCGTCTTCGACATGGGAGCCCAGGTCGACGGTTACTGCTCCGACGGCACCCGGACCTTCGCCACCGGCGATCCCGGCCCGGAGGCGCGGGCGGTCTACGAGGTGGTCCGCGAGGCCCAGCAGGCAGCGCTCGACGCGATCCGCGCCGGGGTGAAGGGCGAGGACGTCGACGGCGCCGCCCGCAAGGTCATCGACGAAGCCGGCCACGGCGAGCACTTCGGCCACGCCCTCGGCCACGGCGTCGGGCTCGAGGTGCACGAGGGCCCGCGGCTCTCGCAGCGCTCCGACGACGTGCTCGCCCCGGGCGAAGTGGTGACGGTCGAGCCCGGCATCTACCTGCCCGGCAGGCTCGGGGTGCGGATCGAGGACCTGGTCGTCGTCACCGAGGACGGCCTGAACAACCTCAGCGGTCTGCCGAAAGAGCTGCAGCTCGTCGAATGACGGCCTCATACGTCGCCATGCGGCGTCCTCGGTCGGCCAAATAGCGCTGCTATTCGGCCTCCCTGCGTCCTTGCCTGGCGACGTATGAGTCGCGTCATTTAAGCCGTGTCCGATGTTGGCCGATGCGGTCAAATGAGTAGATCCCGGGACACCCTCGTCTCGATCCACGAGGAAGCGCGGCGCGAGCGCCTGCTCGATATGGAGGAGCGCGTCGGGCGCTATCGGCTCGCCTGCTTCGGGATCCTCGCTCTGGCGCTCGTCGTCGGTGGCGGCAGCTCGGTCGGCTTCTGGTGGGTCCCGCTTCTCGCCGCCGGCCTCGCCGGCTTCGCGATCGCCGATCGCTTCATGCGCAACAGCCCCCGACCCGCGCTCTGGGTCGCCGGTGCCTGGGCGGCCCTACCGGCGCTGCTTGCGGCAGCCGTCCTGGTCACCGGCGGCGCTTCCAGCCCCGTCTTCGTCTGGTTCGCGCTTCCCGCCGTCACCCTCGGCTTCCGCTTCGAGGTGCGGGGGATGGTCGCCGGAACCGTCTTCGTGCTGGCGATGTTCCTCGTCGCGGTCGTTGCCCCAGACCCGGATCTGGCCTGGGAGGAGCGCCAGCAACTGATCGCCGTCGCCGCCCTGATTGTCAGCACCGTGATCCTCTCCGGGGCGCTGGTCGAGTCCGACCGGGCCCATCGCCGGCGCTCCACCCTCGACCCGCTGACCGGGCTCTTCAACCGCAACGCCCTGGAGCAGCGGCTGGGCGAGCTCGAGGGCCAGCCCTGTGATCCCGGCGAGGGCCTCTCCCATGCCTTTCTTCTCTGCGACCTGGACCACTTCAAGCGGGTCAACGACCAGTTCGGCCATGCGGCCGGCGACGCGGTCCTGCAGGACGTGGCCTACACGATGCGGGCGGCACTCCGCGCCGGCGACTCGATCTACCGGGTCGGCGGCGAGGAGATCCTGGTCATGCTCCCCGGGGCCAGCCATGCCGATGCGCTGGAGATCGCCGAGCGGCTGCGCCAGGAAGTCAGCGAGCGCCGCCCGGTCGGCGTCCCGGTCTCGCTCAGCATCGGCGTCGCCGTGGCCGAGCCCGGCCTGGTCGACTGCAACGACATGCTCTCCCGCGCCGACTCGGCCCTCTATGCAGCAAAGGCGGGCGGCCGAGACAGGGTCTTCGCTGACAGCGAAACGGAGAACAGCTTCACCGCGGCTTCTGTTTGAGGGTTCCGTGGGGGTGCCCCGGGCGCACCTCCGCCGCGTGAAACGCCAGCTGCTGTCGCCTCAAGGCTCCTGGCGCGGCTCCATGCTGAGTGCCCGGGACACCCCCACCGGCACCCTCCATCGACAGCTTTCGTCAAACGCTGTTCAGCGAGTCCGCAAAAAACCTTGTACAGCACGGTTTTTCGCGGACTCGGGAAACCGATCGGTCTCTGGGAGAGGGGCACCCGTCCCTCCCCAACCGCACAGCTACTAGGGAGTTAGCGGCTTAGGTCCCAGTCGCTGCTGAGGCGGCGACCGAAAGCGGCGATCAGTTCGATGGTTGCCTCGACGTCGCGGAGGTCGACCATCTCGACCGGGGAGTGCATGTAGCGGAGGGGGATCGAGACGACGCCGGTGGGGATTCCCGAACGGGAGATCTGGAGCACGTCGGCGTCGGTGCTGGTGCCGCGGCCGCTGGCGGTGATCGTGTAGTCGATTCCCTCCGCCTCGGCGGTCTCGACCAGCAGCTCGAAGACCTTGGGGGAGAGGGTGGAGCCGCGGCCGATCACCGGGCCGGAGCCGAAGGGGTGGCTGCCCTCCTCTTTCTCGTCGATTCCGGGGGCGTCGGTGGCGTGGGTCACGTCGACGGCGATCGCGATGTCGGGGCGGACCTCGAAGGCGGCGGTGCGGGCGCCGAAGAGGCCGATCTCCTCCTGCACGGAGGCGATGGCCGCGAAGGATCCTCCCGGCCCGTCGCCCTCTGCGCAGCGCCGCAGGCTCTCCAGCGCGACGTAGGCGCCGAGGCGGTTGTCCATCGCCTTGGAGACGAGGCGGTCCCCGGCCATCGGCTGGGGTTCGGTGGCGATCACGACCGGGTC
The DNA here is from genome assembly GCA_036374655.1 of Solirubrobacterales bacterium. Lineage (GTDB taxonomy): Bacteria > Actinomycetota > Thermoleophilia > Solirubrobacterales > 70-9 > VAYN01. The sequence goes on from DASUTJ010000060.1 coordinate 28,424, forward strand.
GCCGACGCGAACCAGCGCTTCGGCCTCCTCGCGGTCGGTGACGCCGATGTCGATGTGCATGCCCTTCAGTTCGACCACTTTTTTGCGCTGGTCGGGCTCGAGCAGGTGGATCGGCTTGCGGCCGGCGACGCCGGGGACGGGCCCGTCCTTGCCGCGGATCTCGACCCGCTGGCCGACGAGGATCTGCGGGTCCCAGCCGCCGACCGGGGCGAACCAGAGGAAGCCCTTCTCGTCGATGTGGGTGATGATCAACCCGATCTCGTCGATGTGGCCGACCACGGCCAGCAGCGGCGACGCCTCGCCGACGCGGGCGATCGAGGACCCGATTCCGTCGAAGCTGAGCTCGGCGAAGGAGGCCGCCTCGCGCCAGACCTCGGCCGCGGGGCCCTCGTAACCCGAGGGGGCCCCGGCGCGCAGCAGCTTGTCGAGGAGGTCCGGAGTGCTCAAAAGGTTCGCGGAGTATGCCTAAGAGTGGGCGGCGCTTGCTTCGCGGCGCAGCTCGGCGCGGCGCGACCCGTACTGCCGGTGGTCGCCGACGAGCATCGCCCAGATCAGGACCACGGCGACCGCCAGGGTCAGCAGCGCCGGGACGGCGACCGCCACCGGGATCAGGAAGAGGAGGACGATCGCCATCCCCAGCCGGCGGCGGTTGACGCTTCGCGTCTGCCGGTAGCGGAACGCGACCAGGCCGATCAGGTAGATCGCCACGCCGCCGAGCAGGGCGAAGGCGGGCTCGTAATGGAGGTGCTCGTCGAAGTGCCCGATCGTCACTTTCAATCCCAGCGCGATCAGCACGATCCCGGCGATCATCAGCAGGTGGATGTAGGAGTAGGAGTCGCGGGCCAGCTCGTTCTGAGCCCGGCCGACCTCCGCTTCGCCCAGCCGCCGTGCCGAGATCAGGGCGACGACGTCGAAGTAGGCCCACCAGAGGGCGGCGGCGAGGAAGATGCCGAGCACCGCCGCGGCGCCGATCCCGAGGTCGAGGGCGCCCGAGGCACCGACCCCGATGGCCACGATGCTCTCGCCCAGGGCGATGATGAGGATCAGCCCGTGCCGCTCGGCGAAGTGCCCGGGGACGATTTTCCAGCCGTCGGCGCCGAAGAAGTAGGGCCCCGCCATGTCGAGGAAGATCGCCAGCGCCCAGAGCGCGCCCTGGGCGAAGCCGTCGAAGAAGGAGGCGATGACCAGCAGGCTGACCGCGACCGCGGTGCTGACGGCGAGCCCGATCACCGAACGCCGCAGGTCCTTGTCGTCGGCGCCGGCGAGCATGAAGAGGACGATGTGCGCGGCGCGGTAGAAGCCGATCCCGAAGGCGAAGGTGAGGGCGAGGCTGCCGAACGCCTCCTGGATCGAGAGCGAGACGATCAGCATCGCCGCCATCGCCGCGAAGATCACCAGGCGCACCGCTCCCGCCTCCGGGTCGATGACGCTGGTCAGCCAGGCGTAGCCGACCCAGGCCCACCAGAGGACGCCGAGCACCAGCAGACCCTGCGCCAGCCCTTCCCAGGTCTGGTTATGCGACATCAGCGCCGTGCACTGGGTGATCGCGAGGACGAAGACGAGGTCGAAGAAGAGCTCCAGCGGGGTGACCCGCTCGCCCTCGCGGAGCATGGCACCCAAGCGGTGGTGGGTTTCGGGCGAGCCCTCCAAGGCGCCAATACTCCCACCTGACGTGTCTGAGTTCCGGCGCCACATATGGGGGGTTAGCTCAGACACGTCCGGATAGGTGTGACGGAAGTGGAATATGTTGCGCGCATGGGAGTCGCGCTTGTAACGGGAGCTTCGACGGGGATCGGGAAGGCGACGGCGATCCGGCTCTCCCGCGAGCCGGGGACCGAGCTGGTCCTGGTCGCCCGCCGCGAGGAGCTGCTGCGCGAGCTGGCCGAGTCGCTGCCCTGCCGGGCGACCTGCCTCGCCGTCGACCTGACCGACGACGATGCGCCCCAAAAGGTCCGCGCCCACCTCGAGGCCGAGCACGGCGACCGTCTCCACCTGCTCGTCAACAACGCCGGCGCCGCCTGGCGCGGCAGCTTCGCCGAGGGAGGGGCCGCCAACGTCCAGCGCCACATGGAGCTCAACTTCGACGCCGTCGTCCGGCTCACCGAGGCGCTGCTGCCGCCGTTGCGCGCCTCGGCCCCGAGCGCGATCGTCAACGTCGCCAGCACCGCCGGGCGCGTCTCCCGCGCCCGGACCGGCGCCTACAGCGCCTCCAAGTTCGCCCTGATCGGCTGGAACGACTCGCTCTACGCCGAGGAGAAGGCGGAGGGGGTGCACGTCGGCATGGTCCTTCCCGGCTTCGTTGCGACCGAGGGCTTTCCGGCGACCGAGCTGCGCGAGAAAGCGCTGACCCGCTGGGTGGTCTCCAAGCCGGAGAAGGTCGCCGAGGCGATCTTCGAGTGCGGTCCCGGCGGCAAGGCCGAGCGCTACGTGCCGCGCCCCTACGCGCTCGCCGCGATCGCCCGGATCCTCATGCCCCGGCTGACCCGGCGCGTCCTCAGCGGCGGCGCCGCCTCCAGTCTCACCACCAGCACCGGCGGTCAGGGCTCCGCCTCGGGCTGATGCCCGTCTACGCCGACATCATCGTCGCCCTGGCCCTGGTGGCGGTCGCTGTCGTCGCCACCGTCTCGACCAGGAAGGTGCGGCAGGTCAACCGACGCTTCCGCCTGCTCGACGAAGTCTCCCAGGTCGCCGACGAAGGCAGGACGCTGGACGAGACGCTGGAGGCGATTGCCGGGATCGTCGTCCCGGTGCTGGGCGACATCTGCGCGATCGACGTGATCGAGGGCGATCGCGTCCGCCGAGCCGCGCTGCGGGTCGACGGACCGGACGCCGACGAGGTGGCGGCGCGGCTGATGGCCCGCGGACCGCGCCTGCAGGCGCAGATCGCCAGCGACGCCAGCCGCGAGCGCCAGGAGCCGCGCCGCTTCGAGCTCAGGAGCGAGGACGACCTGCGCGAGTTCGCCGCGGACGAGAAGGACCTCGAGTTCCTCCGCAGCCTCGGAGTCAGCTCCGGGGTCACCGTCGAGCTGCGCGCCCGCGGGCGGCCCACGGGAATCCTGACGATCAGCGTCGGGACCTCGGGGCGCCGCTTCGACGACTCCGACGTCCACTTCGTCACCATCCTCGCCGGTCGCGTCGCCCTCGCCCTCGACAATGCCGGCCTCTTCTCCGACCTGGAGCGCGCGGAGCATGAACGGGCTGAGATCGCCGAGACGCTCCAGCGCGGCCTGCTGCCGCCGCCGCTGCCCCACATCCCCGGCTGGTCGGTGGCGGCGACCTACCGCCCGGCAGGAGCCGAGAACGAGATCGGCGGCGACTTCTACGACGCCTTCCGCATCGCCGGCGGCTGGATGGTCGTGATCGGCGACGTCACCGGTCGCGGCGCCAAGGCCGCCGCCGTCACCGCCCACGCCCGCTACACGCTGCGGACCGCGGCGGCGCTGACCGGCGACCCGGTGATCGCCCTGCGGACGCTCAACCGGGAGCTGCTCGCCCGCAGCGGCACCGCGCTGTGCAGCGTCGCCGCGATGGCCGTCTCCGAAGACCCGTCCGAGCCGGTGCAGCTGGCTGTGGCGGGTCACCCGCCGCCGCTGCTGGTCGACGCCGATACGGTCACCGAGGCCAGCCCGCCGGCACCCGTTCTCGGTGCCTTCCCGAACGAGGAGTGGTCGCTGGAGGCGACCGCCGTGGCGCCCGACCAGCAGCTGGTCGTGATCACCGACGGGGTCACCGAGGCCCACGGCGAGGAGGGCCGCTTCGGCGAGCGGAGACTGCGCGCGGTGCTGAACGGGGTGACCAGCCCAGCGCTCGCGACCCAGCAGATCGAGGTTGCGCTGAACGAGTTCGCCGGCGGCACCTTGGAGGACGACGCGGCGATCATCGCCATCGCCCCCGCCAGCGCCGACGTCGAGCCCGCCCCCGAGCCCGAGCAGGAGCTGGTCGAGCGTCTCTACAACGCCTTCAACAATCGCGACGCCGCCGAGATCGTCGCCCTCTGCGATCCGCGGATGGGCTTCTTCCCGATCGGCACGGCGGAGCAGGTCGGCCGCGACGCCCCTTACGTCGGGCCAGAGGGCCTGAGCGAGTACCTGCGCGACGTCGAGCGCGCCTGGGACGAGCTGCAGATCGTGCCCAAGGTGGTCGAGGCACACGGCCGTTCGCTGTTGGTGCGTGGCAGGGTCTACGCCCGCAGCCGCCCGCTCGGCATCCGCGACATGCCGGTCGCCTGGATCTGGGACCTGGCCGACGGCAAATTCACCCGCGGCGAGGTCTTCCGCGATCCCGAGGAAGCCGTCAGGCGCCTCGCCGCCGCGACCTGAGGCCACGGTCTAGGATTCGCCGCCGATGACGATCAGCACCAACCAATTCAAGAACGGCACCCATATCGAGATCGACGGGAAGATCTGGAAGATCATCGAGTTCCAGCACGTCAAGCCGGGCAAGGGCGGCGCCTTCGTGCGGACCAAGCTGCGGCGGATCGAGGACGGCTCGGTGATCGACAAAACCTTCAGGGCGGGGGAGAAGTTCCGGCCGGTTCGGACCGAATCGAAAAAGATGCAGTACCTCTACGACTCAGGCGACGCGGCGGTCTTCATGGACTCGACCGACTACGACCAGATCGAAATCGCCAAAGAGTCGCTCGGCCACGCGATGCAGTGGGTCCTGGCCAACGACGAGGTCGACGTGCTCTTCGTCGACGAGCAGCCCTCCGACGTGCAGGTGCCGAGCGCGATCGAGATGAAGGTCACCCAGACCGACCCCGGCCTCAAGGGCGACACCGCCTCCGGCGGCGGCAACAAGCCGGCGACCCTGGAGTCCGGCGTGGTCGTCCAGGTGCCCCTCTTCGTCGAAGAGGGCGACAGCATCCGGGTCGACACCCGCAGCGGCGAGTACATCTCCCGCGCCTGATCGCGCCGCGGTCCTGCGCTGACAGAATGTCCCCATGCGCAGATCCGACCAGCGGCGGGACGCCGTCTTCGTCAACTACCAGCGCGACGTGACCGGTCGCCCGCTGGAGGAGCTGCTGGGCGAGGCACGGCCGCTGACCCGCGAGCTGGCCGAGGGCGTCGACACCCATCGCGAAGAGCTCGACGAGACGATCGCCGCCTACGCCAAGGGCTGGACGGTCGACCGGATCGCGCCCCTGGACATGAACGTGATGCGGACCGCGCTGTACGAGATGGAGTTCATGGAGACGCCGGCCGAGGTGGCGATCGACGAGGCGGTGGAGATCGCCAAGGAGTACTGCGGGGCCGACGCGCCGAAGTTCATCAACGGCATCCTCGGCGCCGTCGTGCGCGAGCGGGAGCCGGCGGGATGAGCGTCCGTCTGCGGGAGATAAGCGCCCGTTTGCGGGAGATCACCGCCCAACTGGAGGGCGGCGAGGCGAGCGACGAAGTCGCCGCCCAGCTTGCCGCGGAGGCCGCCGACCTGGCCGCCGAGGCGGTCGAGGAGGCCAACCGCGAGGCCCGGCAACAGGCGACGAACGAGTGAAGATCGCGTTCCCGTGTTCCTTCTGCTCGCATAGCGGACAAAAGGAACACCGCCGATGAGCTATCCAGAAGATCTGCGGGATCTGGTCGACCGGGCGCTGGGAGAGCTCAGCTTCTCCGCAGCCGATTCGACCGCCGGCCTGGAGGAGGCGATGCGCTACTCGCTGCTGGCGGGCGGCAAGCGGGTGCGGCCGGTGCTCGCCCTCGCCACCGCCCGCGCCCTCGGCGCCGAGCCCGAACGCTTCCTGCCGGTCGCCTGCGCGATCGAGCTGATTCACACCTACTCGCTGATCCACGACGACCTGCCGGCGATGGACGACGACGAGCTGCGACGCGGCCTGCCCACGTCCCACGTCAGGTTCGGCGAGGACGTGGCGATCCTCGCCGGCGACGGCCTCTTCGCCGAGGCGATGCGGCTCTTCTGCGAGCAGCCCGGTGAGCCGGCGCGAGTGCTGGCGGCTCTGCGCCAGCTCGCAGGCGCGACCGGGGTCGACGGCATGGTCGGCGGCCAGTACGTGGACGTGGTCGGTGCCGAGACCGACGCCGACGGCCTGCGGGCGTTGCACGCGCTGAAGACCGGGCGTCTGATCGCCGCCAGCGTCAACGTCGTCCTCCTGCTCGAGGGAGCCTCGGAACCTGAGACAATGCCGTATCGCCGTTTTGCCGACGAGCTGGGCGTGCTGTTCCAGATCGTCGACGACATTCTCGACGTGACCGAGTCGGATGAGCAGCTCGGCAAGCCACATGGAAGCGACGAGAGACATGGAAAACTCACCTACGTCAGCCTTTTCGGGCTCGATCGGGCTCGAGAGCTGGCGGCGGAGTCGCACGCCAAAGCGACCGCGGCGCTGGCCGAGGCAAGCGGCGAGACCGAGGACCTGAGGCGCGTGGCCGACTACATCTTCACGAGGAACGAATGAGCGAGAAGCCCCCCACCCAGGGCGACGAAGAGGCTAAAAACCAGACCGAGGAGCCGCTGCTGCCGGGCATCGACGGCCCCGAGGACCTGCACGAGCTCGACGACGAGCAGCTGCAGCAGGTCGCGCAGGAGATGCGCACCTACATCATCGACACGATCGGTGAGATCGGCGGCCACTTCGGCGCCAACCTCGGCACCTGCGAGCTCGCGGTCGCCCTCCACAGCCTGCTCGACTCCCCCCGCGACAAGGTCCTCTGGGACGTCGGCCACCAGGCCTACCCGCACAAG
>DASUTJ010000061.1:0-61301 GCA_036374655.1 Solirubrobacterales bacterium
GGCCGCGATGTCGTCAACGCGGTCAAAGAGCTGGAACCCGACGTGCTGATCATCGACGTCGAGATGCCGAAGCGCGACGGGATCGAGGCGACCAAGGAGGTCCTCAAGGTCCGGCCGCGGACCAAGGTGATCATCTTCACCGCCCACGCCCAGCCGGACCTGCTGGCGCTGGCCCTGCGGGCCGGGGCCTCCGGCTACGTCCTCAAGTCGGCGCCAGCCGAGGACATCGCCAAAGCGGTGAAGGCGGTGACCGGCGGCGGCACCTTCCTGGGCGGCGACTTCGCCGGCGGCAAGCCCTCCGAGGTCGAGAAACTGCTCGAGCTCTCACCGCGGGAGCGGCAGATTCTCGAGCTGCTGGCCGAGGGCCTGCGGGTGAAAGAAATCGCCGACCGGCTGCAGCTCAGCCCGGCGACCGTCCACACCCACGTCCGCAACGCGATCGCCAAGCTCGAGGTAGACACCCGCACCGAGGCGGTGGCGCTGGCGGTGCGCTTCAGCTACCTCGGCGCGGGCGGCGGCTCGCTCTAAGCGAGTAGGCGCTCGCGCGCCTACTCCTTCTTGTCGAGGGTCAGCGCGCAGCCGTTGATGCAGTACCGCTGGCCGCCTTTGTCGGCAGGCCCGTCGTCGAAGACGTGCCCGAGGTGGGCGTCGCAGTGCTTGCAGACGACCTCGGTGCGCCGCATGAAGAGGCTGTTGTCGGGCCGCAGCTCGACGTGCTCGAGGTTGGCGGGCTCGGTGAAGCTGGGCCAGCCGGTGCCCGAGTCGAACTTGGTGTCGGAGGAGAACAGCTCGGTGCCGCAACAGACGCAGCGGTACATCCCCTCCGCCTTCTCGTCGACGTAGGGGCCGGTGAAAGCACGCTCGGTGCCGGCCTTACGGGTCACCTCGAACTGCTCCGGGGTCAGCTGATCGCGCCACTCCTGCTCGGACTTCTGGACCTTCGTCGCCATCTTTCTCCTTTCGTCTCTATGAAAAGAGTACGCCTCGGGTATAGCCGGCCCGTGAGCTGGAGCCTCCGGATCCTGATCGCCACTGCCGCCTTGGCCGCCGCGGCGCTGATCCTCTTCGTCGGCACCCACGCCGGGGCCGCCGTTCGGGCCGGTTGCGCTGGCCAGAACGACGCCGGCGCGCCGGCGGCCGTGCAGGAGCGGGCGATGCTCTGCCTCGTCAACCGGGCCCGCGAGGGGCGCGGTCTCGAGCCGCTCGCCGCACCGGCTTCGCTGGCCCGCGCCGCCGCCCGCAAGTCGGCCGACATCCTCCGCTGCGACGAATTCAGCCACGAAGCCTGCGGGCGCGAGTTCACCTACTGGTTCGAGCGGGTCGGCTACCGGGGCTGCCGCGAGGGCGAGAACATCGCCTACGGCAGCGGCGGCTACGCACCGCCGGGCTCGATCTTCCAGATGTGGATGCGCTCCAGCGGCCACCGCGAGAACATCCTCGGCCCCTACGACGACGTCGGCATCGGCCTCCAGATCGGCGAGCTCGAAGGCAATGGCGGCGCCCACGTCTGGACCCAGGAGTTCGGCACCCCTTGTCGCTAGCCGACGTGTCTGAGTTTTCCCGCCATATATGACGGTCAAGCTCAGACACGTCGGGACGGGACTTAGGATGCGCGCGTGTTCGACGCGTTTTACGAACGGGATGGCGACTTCTTTCGCGCCACCGAGCTGACCCGCGGTCCCTGGGACCCCGGCGCCCAGCACGCCGGCCCGCCCTCGGCGCTGCTCGGTTACGCGATCGAGCAGCTGCCCGACGCCGCCGATTTCCAGGTCGGCCGCGTCACCTTCGAGATCCTCCGCTCGGTGCCGATCGCGCCGCTGCGGGTCGAGGCCACCGTCGCCCGCCCGGGGCGACGGGTGCAGATGTTCGAGGCCGCGCTCAGCGACGCCGAGGGGGAGGTGCTGATGCGGGCACGGGGCTGGCGACTACGCACCGCCAAGCTCGACCTTCCCGGCGAGGCGCTCCTCGCCAGCCAGCCGCCGCCACCGCCCGAGGAGGGGACCCCGTCCGACTTCTTCCCGACCGAGCAGGAGCACGGCTACCACTCGGCGATGGAGGTCCGCTTCGTCGCCGGCGGCTTCCTCGAGCCGGGACCCGCCACCGCCTGGCTGCGGATGCGCCAGCCGCTGGTGGCCGGCGAGGAGCCGACGCCGCTGCAGCGCACCCTGGTCGCCGCCGACGTCGGCAACGGGATCAGCGCCACGCTCGACTTCCGCCACTACCTCTTCATCAACGTCGACCTCACCGTCCACCTGGAGCGGATGCCGAAGGGGGAGTGGGTCGGCGTCGACGCGATGACCCTGCCGCGGCACAGCGGGGTCGGCACCGCCGAGTCGACCCTCTTCGACGGCAAAGGCCGGATCGGGCGCGCCCTGCAGACGCTCTTGATCAGCGAGCGGTAGGCGGGCCCGGCGGCGCGGCCCGCCCCGGGTGCAGCCGGGCGAGGATCAGCAGCGCCGAGGCGAGGCAGACCACGGCGGCGAAGATGAAAGCGCCCTCGTAGTTGGTCAGGGCGGCGACGAGCCCGGCGATCGGCGCCCCGAGCCCGACCCCGGCGTCGAAGAAGGCGGTGTAGGTCCCCATCGCCGCGCCGCGCGCCTGCTGCGAGACGCGGCCGAGCGCGATCAACATCAGCGAGGGGTTGAGCAGGGCGAAGGCGGCGCCCATCACCAAGCCGCCGGCGATCGCCACCGGCAGGCTGTGGGCGACGGCGATCAGCAGCAGTCCCAGCGCCTCGCCGACGGTCGCCGCGATCGCCACGGGGGCGGCGCCCATCCGGTCCGGCAGGTGGCCGAGGACGATCCGGGTGAGGACGATCATCGCCGCGAAAGCGGCGAAGACGGTGGCGCCGTGCCCGACCCCGCGCGCTTCCAGGTGGAGGACGATGAAGGTGGCGACCGCCGCGTAGCCAAACGAGGCCAGGCCGACCGCCAACCCCGGCCCGACCGCCTCCGGGGCGATCAGCGGGTGGGGCTCGGCCTGGGCGCGGGGGACGAAGGGGTCGCGGGCGGCGGTCGCGATCATCGCCCCGAGGATCGGCAGCGCCCCGGCGGCGATCCAGACCAGCTCATAGCCGCCGGCGTCGAGCAGGACCTCGCCGAGCAGGGGACCGACGCTGAGCCCGCCCCAGACGGCGAGTCCGTAGAGGCCCAGCACCTGCCCCCGCCGTTCCTCCGGCGCCAGGTCGACGATCCAGGCCGAGCCAGCGGTATAGACGGCGCCCTCGCCGGCGCCGGTGATCAGCCGGGCGACGATCAGGCCGGCGATCCCGAGACTGGGCAGGTAGAGGAAGCCGCTCAACCCCACCAGCACCGCCCCCACCAGCACCGTCGGCTTGCGGCCGCGGGTGTCGGCGAGCCGTCCGGCGATCGGCCGCAGCAGCAGGCCGGTGATCGCGTAGGCGCCGATCACTATCCCGACCGCGAGGTCGCCCGAGTCGAGCGGGCCATGGATGTAGCGGGGCAGGACCGGCAGCACCGAGCCGATCGCGACGAGGCCGCAGAAGGTGGCGGCAAAGACCCCGGCGAAGCTCGCCCCCGGCCGCTGGGCGGCGCGCGCGGTTGCCGGCTCGGTCGCGCTCACGCCAGCAGGCCGCTGAGGTTCTCGAGCACGAAGTCGGGCTCCGGGTCGGCGGCCTCGGCCTGCTCTCGCGTGGTGGTGCCGCTGAGGACGAGGATCGTCTCCAGGCCGGCGCGGCGACCGCCCTCGATGTCGGAGCTGATCCGGTCGCCGACCATCGCCACGACCTCGCACTCGCCGAGCGCCTCCCGCGCCATCTCGAACAGGTGGCGTTCGGGCTTGCCGGCGATCGTCGCCCGTTTCCCCGAGGCGGTCTCGACCGCGGCCAGGATCGCGCCGGTGCCCGGCACCTCGCCGCCCGGGAACGGCATCGTCGGGTCGTGGCTGGTGGCGAAGAGCGCGGCGCCGCGGTCGAGCGCCCGCTTCGCGGTCAGCAGCTCGCCGTAGTCGAAGCCGCGGTGGCCGGAGACGACGACCGCGGCGGCTTCGCGGCCCTCCTCGCCCTCAAGCACCCGGGCGCCCGTCGCGGCGACCATCTCCTTCAGCGGCGCAGCCCCGATCACGAAGGCGCTGCCGCCCCCCGCACCAGCGGCTTCGCCGGCGAGTCGCGCCGCCACCATCCCGGCGGTGACGATCTGGGCCTCCTCGACCGGAACGCCCATCTCCGCCAGCCGCTCGGCGTAGGCGGCGGGGTGCTTGCCCGGGTTGTTGGTGACGAAGACGAGGCGCTTGCCGGCGTCGAGCAGTGCCCGCAGAGTCTCGGGGGACCCCGGCACCGGCTCGCGGCCGATCCAGACCACCCCGTCGAGGTCGATCAGAAGTCCGTCGAAGCGGTCGGCGAGGGGCACGGGCGCAGGCTAATGCCCGGACTCGATACCGTGCCCCGACCAGTGAGTACCAACGGACAGGTTGTCGTTGCCACCGACCTCCATCGCCGCTACGGCGAGGGAGATACCGCCGTCGACGCGCTGGACGGCGTCACCACCGGCTTCGAGCGAGACCGCTTCACCGCGATCATGGGCCCCTCGGGCTCCGGCAAGTCGACCCTGATGCACATCCTCGCCGGCCTCGACAAGCCCACTTCGGGCCGGGTCGAGCTCGACGGCGTCGACATCACCGACCTCGACGACGGCGAGCTGACCGATCTGCGCCGCGACAAGCTCGGCTTCGTCTTCCAGTTCTTCAACCTGCTGCCGGTCCTCACCGCCGAGGAGAACCTGGTTCTGCCGCTCTCGATCGCCGGGCGCAAGCCCGACCGGGAGTGGGTCGACCAGCTGATCCGCACCGTCGGCCTCGAGGACCGCCGCACGCACCGTCCCGCCGAGCTCTCCGGCGGCCAGCAGCAGCGCGTCGCCGTCGCCCGGGCGCTGGTCAGCAAACCGGCGGTGGTCTTCGCCGACGAGCCGACCGGCAACCTCGATTCGAAGGCCAGCGCCGACGTGCTGCAGCTGTTGCGCCAGGCGGTCGACGACTTCGGGCAGACGGTGGTGATGGTCACCCACGACCCGGTCGCCGCCGCCCACGCGGATCGGCTGATCACCCTGCAGGACGGCAAGATCGTCAGCGACGCCGCCCCCGGCTCGGCGGACGACGTCATCGAGCTGCAGAAGCGGCTTGACTAGCCTCGGCCTCAAGAGCCTCTGGGCTCGCAAGGTCCGGGCCCTGCTGACCAGCTTCGCCGTCTTCCTCGGCGTCGCCTTCGTCGCCGGCTCCTTCGTCCTCACCGACACGATCTTCGCCGCCTTCGACGAGATCTTCAGCGAGTCGCTGAAGGGGACCAGCGTAGTCATCACCGCCGAAAACCCGGTCGAACAGGAAAGCGGCGAAATCCCGACGATCAGCGCCTCGCTGCTGCCGAAGGTGGAACGGACCCCGGGGGTGCGCGAAGCCGCAGGAGCGATCTTCAGCCTCGGCGCCTTCTTCGACGCGGAGAACGAGAAGATCGGCAACAAATTCTCGCCGAAGTTCATCGCCTCGACGCTGCCCAAGGATCTCGAGTCGCTCACCTACGTGCAGGGTCACGTGCCGCGCGGCCCCGGCGAAGCTTCGCTGCAGGAGGCGACGGCTGACGACGCCGACCTGAAGCTGGGCGACACGATCAAGTTGATCAGCCAGGGAAAGCTCGAAAGCTTCCGGCTCGTCGGTCTCACCCAGCTCGGCAGCGGCGGCGCCTCCTTCGGCGGCGCCAGCATCGCCCAGGTGACGCTGCCGGTCGCCCAGCGCCTCACCCACAAGCAGGGTCGCTTCGATCAGATCTCCGTTGCCGCCGACAAAGGGGTCTCGGAGGAGACCCTGAAACGCCGGATCGCCGAGCGGATGCCGGCCGGGGTGAGGGTGGAGACCGGGACCGAAAACGCCGACCGCTCCTCGGAAGAAATCGCGGACGCCCTCGGCTTCCTCCGCACCTTCCTCCTCGTCTTCGGCTTCATCGCCGTCTTCGTCGGCTCTTTCCTGATCTTCAACACCTTCTCGATCACCGTCGCCCAGCGGGTCAGCGAATTCGGGATGCTGCGCACGCTCGGCGCCTCCCGGCGGCAAATCCTCACCACGGTGATGGTCGAGGCGGTGGCGATCGGGCTGCTCGGCGCCCTGCTGGGGATCGCCGGCGGCTTCGTCATCGCCAAGGCGATCAACATGCTCTTCGAAGCCATCGGCATCGACCTGCCGACGACCAGCCTCGTGCTCGAGTCGCGGACCGTGGTCGTCGCCCTGCTGGTCGGGGTGCTGGTCACCCTCGTCTCCTCGCTGATCCCGGCCCTGCGCTCGACCAGGGTGCCGCCGATCGCCGCCCTGCACTCCTTCCGCCCGACCCCGACCCGCAAACGCCGCCTGGTCTACCTGGCGCTTTCCGTCCTGCTCGGCGTCGTCGGCCTGGCGATGGTCCTGCTCGGCCTCTTCGGCAGCGGCAGCTCCGGGGCGCGAGCCGGGCTGATGGGTGGCGGGGCCGTCGCCGTCGTCTTCGCCGTCTCCCTCTTCAGCCCGCGGCTGGTGCCGCCGCTGGCGGCCCTCGCCGGCTGGCCGCTGGAGCGGCTCCGCCACCTCACCGGTCGCCTCGCCCGCGAGAACGCCCAGCGCAACCCCAGCCGCACCGCGGTCACCGCCGCGGCGCTGATGATCGGGGTCACCCTGGTCGCCTTCGTCACCGTCTTCGCCGCCGGGCTGAAGAGCACGGTCGCCCAGGTCGTCGACGAGAACTTCGCCGGCGGCCTGATCATCCAGAACACCGACGGCTTCTCGCCGATCCCCAACGCGACCGCGAAGGCTGCCGCGCAGGTGCCCGGCGTCGAGCTGGTGGCGACGATCCGCGGGGCGGAAGCCAGGGTGCTCGAACGCCAGGGGCCGGGGGCGAAGACCCGGGTCAACGCTCCTTCGCGGGATATCGGCCAGACGATGAACATCGAATGGGAAAAGGGCGGACCGCAGACGCTGCGAGACCTTCGCGACGACCAGGCGATCGTCTCCGACGACTTCGCCGGCAAGTACGACCTCGACGTCGGCGACCGCTTCGGGCTGCTGACGCAGACGCGCGCGACGCCGGCCTTCACCGTGGTGGGCGAGTTCGACTCCAAGCTCGGCGTGCTCGGCAACGTCCTCGTCACCCAGCGGGTGATGGCCCGTGACTTCGACCAGACCCAGGACCTGACCGACTTCGTCAAGGTCGAAGACGGGGCGAACGCCGAGCAGGTGCAGGCGCTGCTGACCAAAGGCGTGGAAACTGCCTTTCCGGTCGCCGAAGTCCTCAACCAGCAGGAACTGAAGGAAAGCCGCGAAGAACAGATCAACCAGCTGGTCTCGCTGGTCTACGCCCTGCTCGCCTTCGCGGTGATCATCTCGCTGTTCGGGATCGCCAACACGCTGGCGCTCTCGATCCACGAACGGACCCGGGAGCTGGGGATGCTGCGGGCGATCGGGATGTCGCGGCGTCAGGTGCGGCGGATGATCCGCTACGAGGCGGTGATCACGGCGCTGATCGGCGGCATCCTCGGCCTGGTTCTCGGGCTGATCTTCGCCACCTTGATCGCCCAGCCGCTGAAGGACGAAGGCTTCACCCTCTCCTACCCGGTCGGATCGCTGATCGTCCTTCTGGTCTTCGCCGCAGTCCTCGGCGTCATCGCGGCGATCCTGCCGGCCCGCCGGGCCTCGCGACTCGACGTGCTCGAGTCCCTCCAATACGAGTAGGGCGCGCTAGGCGGCCAGTCCCATCCGCAGCGCTCCGACCGCTTCCAGCATCGCCTGGCGCGCCGTGGGGCAGATCGCGGTGAGGTTGGCGAAGGTGTGGACGAGACCGGGGTGGAGGCGCAGGGAAACGGGGACGCCGGCTGCCCGCAGGCGCTCGGCGAAGGCCAAACCCTCGTCGCGGAGCGGGTCGAAACCGGCGATCGCCAGATGGGCGGGCGGCAGGCCGCTGAGATTCTCCGCGCGGAGAATCGAGACCCGCGGGTCGTCGCGATCGGCGCCCTCAGGCAGGTAGTGGCTCTCGAAGAAGTCCATGTCCGGCCTGCTCAGCAGGAAGCCCTCGCCGAAGGTGCGCCGCGAGGGCATCTCCTCGTCGGCGACGATGACGGGGTAGATCAGCAGCTGCATCGCCGGCAACCGTAGCCCCGCGTCGCGGGCGAGCAGCGAGGCGACCGCGGCCAGGTTGGCGCCGGCGCTGTCGCCGACGACGGCAATCCGGCCCGGATCGCAGCCGAGCTCCGCCGCGTTTGCGCTCGCCCAGGCGTAGGCCGCGAAGGCGTCTTCGGCCGCGGCCGGGAAGGGATGCTCCGGCGCCAGGCGGTAGTCGATCGCCAGCAGCTGGACGCCGGAGTTGGCGGCGAGGAAGCGGCAGGGGGCGTCGTGGGTGTCGAGGTCGCCGATCACCCAGCCGCCGCCGTGGAAGTAGATGAGCAGTGGCGCCGACGCGGTCGGCGCCCCGTGGGGCATGTAGCGGCGAGCGGCGATCGTCCCCGCCGGCCCGGGGATCTCGATCGCCTCCACCCGGCCCATCGGCAGCGGTGGCCGCTCCGCCACGACTTGCGCCTCCAGCAACCGGTGCCGCCGCGCGGTCTCGACCGGCACCCCCTCGGTGAAGCTCTCGCTGCCGGCGAGCTTGGCCATCCCCAGCAGCGCCTGGATGTCCGGCGCGAGGGTGTTCCCGTCGATCTGGACCGGCCGGCCGAAGAGGCGCCGCAGCAGCCACGGCGGTAGCCCGCAGACGAGCTTCAGTACGCGATGCTCGGCGGCTGGTGGAAGACGGGGAATTGCAGCCATCGCGGCAGGCTATCCGGAGAGGCTGGGCGTCCATGGGTGTCCTGCGCTGGATGCTCGGACACCCATGGACGAACGCGGGCCGGATGGATGTCACACAGTCGTGGACAAGGGCCGGCTTAGGGTGGGAAGTGTGGAGGCGGCAGCCAAGGTACGGAAATCAGTGAGCGGTCACGGCCCGGCTGCGATCAAGGGACTGCCGCCCGGCCCGCGGATGCCGCGGGCGCTGCAGACGGCGATCTGGTCGCGCCGCGCCCAGTGGTTCCTCGAGCAGGGCCGCGCCCGTTTCGGCCCGATGTTCTCGATCAAGATCGCCTACGAAGGGGACTGGGTGGTGCTCTCCGACCCCGAGCTGGTCAAGCAGGTGTTCACCGGCGATCCGAAGGTCTTCCACGCCGGCGAGGGCAACCAGATCCTGCGCCCGATCCTCGGCGACAACTCGGTCCTCGTCCTCGACGAGAAGCCGCACATGAGCCAGCGCAAGCTGCTGCTGCCGCCCTTCCACGGCGAGCGGATGCAGGCCTACGGCGAGAAGATGACCGAGATCGCCGCCCGCGAGATCGAGAGCTGGCCGACCGGCGTCCCTTACAAGCTGCGGCCGCGGATGCAGGCGATCACCCTCGAGATCATCATCGAGACCGTCTTCGGCGTCCACGACGGCGAGCGGATGGAGCCGCTGCGCGAGGCGCTGCGCGACTTCCTCGACCTGACCACCAACCCGGCGGTGCTGCTGCCGGTTCTGATGGTCGGGCCGGACCGGATCAACCGCATCCCCGCCTTCCGCCGGCGGGTCGAAAGGGTCGATGCGCTGATCGGGCGGGAGATCGCCGAGCGCCGCGCCGCCGAGGACCTGGAGGAGCGAGAGGACGTCCTCTCGATGCTGCTGCTCGCCCGCCACGAGGACGGCAGCCCGATGAGCGACGCCGAGATCCGCGACGAGCTCCTCACCCTGCTCGTCGCCGGTCACGAGACCACCGCGACGGCGCTCTCCTGGGCGATGGAGCGCCTCACCCGCCACCCGGAGAAGCTGGAGCGGCTGCGGGCCGAGGTCGCCGACGGCGAAGACGCCTACCTGACGGCGACGATCCAGGAGACCCTGCGGCTGCGGCCGGTGATCGTGATCGTGGTCCGCAAACTGACCGAGGCGGTCGAGCTGGGCGGCTACGAGCTGCCCGCCGGCGCCGGGGTCACCCCCTGCATCCACCTGATCCACCGCGATCCGAACATCTATCCCGATCCGGACCGCTTCATCCCGGAGCGCTTCCTCGACAACCCGCCCGGCACCTACACCTGGATCCCCTTCGGCGGCGGCGTCCGCCGTTGCCTCGGCGCCTCCTTCGCGCAGTTCGAGATGGCAGTGGTCCTCCGCGAGCTGGTCCGCCGCCACGAGATCCTGCCAGCCAACCCAGCCTCCGAGCGCCCCTACCGCCGCGCCATCACCGAGACGCCGCGCCACGACGCGGAAGTCATCCTGAACTAAGCGCCGACGGGACGATTTCGGTCTATATGGGGCCGTTTTCGGCCCATCGACCTGCGGGTAGGGAGGTCGCAATGCGGCCAGGCAACCACGAGAGAATTCCCACCGTCTCCGAGGCGGTGCGCGAGGCGACCGCGATCGTCGACCCCGAGGGGACCGACACCGCGACGCTCGGTCTCTTCGAGAGCTTCGAGGACGACGACCGCCCGGCGACCGCCGCCGAGGACCTCCAAGGCGAGCTGCTCAGCACCGTACGCGGCATCGATCCGGAGGAAGACGCTCCAGCCGCTTGGGCCGCGGCGGCAGCCGCCGTCTGGCTCGCGACCAACCCCAGCCAGGCTGACAACGGCGACCACGTCCTCCGCGAGGGGACCCGCCTCGTCTTCGAGGGGAACCCTCCCGAGCCGGTTAGCGAGTGGCTTGCAGCCCGGGGTGTAGAGCTCTAAAGCGAGAGTCCTCAGCTGACGGGAGCCTGCGGTGAGGCTTCGGTCTTTTCCTTGCCGCCCAGCATGACCAGCGGCAACAGCGCGATCCCCAGCAGGTAGACGATCGCGAGGACGCCGAGGACGCGGGGGCTGACCTCGAAGTCGTCGATCGCAGTCGCCAGCACGCCGAGCGTCGCCAGCGTCGCGATCGCCGCCGATGCGGCGAGGGCGATCAAGCGGATCGGGCCGCTTTGGCGCATCCAGCCGAGCAGCAGGGAGACCTGACCGAGGCCGAGCGCGATCAACGCAGCGCTGCTCGGGACCTCCCAGCCGGTGTCGAAGAAGCCGTCGCCGTTCCAGATCTTTCGCCCGATCAGGGCGAAAGCGACAAGCCCGGCGACGACCGTCAGGTAGCCGAGCCAGGCCAGCTCAGGGCGGCGGACCGAGAGCGACACGCCGGCCAGGCCGACCAGGCTGAAGACGGTCAGCGCGACAGTCGCGTAGATCAGTTTGGCGGTGAGAGCGCCGTCCTCGGCTTCGGACATCACCGCGACGATCCCGATGACGGCGATGCCGCACAGGATCCCCGCCGCCACGAACGCAACAAGCCGGCTCGATTGCACGGCCGAAACCTAACCTTCCGAGCTTCTAGCCGTGCCCTGACTCTCAGCCGCAGCCGGTGTTGTTGCCGCAGCTGGAGCAGGTGTAGCAACTGCCCGTGCGCTGCATCATTCCGCCGCACTGCTCGCAGGCCGGGCCCAGCTCCAGGCCCTGCATCTTCGCCGGGCGGACCGGGGGGGTTTCGGTCATCGCCGAGGCCGCCGGCTTCGCCGCCGCCTCGGCTTTGCCGTTGCCGCCGTTGGAGTGGCCGTTGCCGTTGGCGGGGCCGGCGGTGTCGGTCGGGACGCCGAGGCCCAGCTGGGCGGTCTCCGCTTCCTTTTTGCTCCGCACCTCCTGGGTCATGATCCCCAGTTCCTCCAGCGTTTCGGTGTCCTCGATGAAGCGGCTCGCGACCCAGCGCATGATGTAGTCCGGCAGCGATTTGGCGAACGGGATCTCCGGGTTCTGCGTCATCCCCTCCGGCTCGAAGCGCATGTAGCTGAACTTCTGGACGAAGGTCTCGAGCGGCACCCCGTACTGGAGGCCGAGGGAGATCGCGGTCGCGAAGGCGTTGAGGAGCCCGCGCATCGTCGAGCCCTCCTTGCCGATGTCGGTGAGGAAGATCTCGCCGACCGTCCCATCCTCGTACTTGCCGGCGGTGATGTAGCCCTCGTGGCCGCCGATCGAGAACTTGTGGGTGATCGATTCGCGCTCGCGCGGCATCTTCTTGCGGACGGGCTGGGCCATCTCCACCTCGGCCTCGGCGCCCTTTTCGTCCTGGGCGTCGGTGCGCAGCGCCTGCGCGGTCTTCGAGCCGTCGCGGTAGATCGCCAGCGCCTTGAGGCCGCCCTTCCAGCCGCGGGTGTAGGCGTCGGCGATGTCCTCGACGGTGGCCGTCTGGGGCAGGTTGACCGTCTTCGAGATCGCCCCGGAGATGAACGGCTGGGTCGCCGCCATCATGTCGATGTGGCCGGTGTGGGAGATCGCCCGCTCGCCGACCGCGACGTCGAAGACCGGCAGGTGCTCGTCCTTCAGGCCGGGGGCGCCGACGATCGTGTTCTTCTCGGTGATGTGGGCGGCGATCTGGTCGATCTCCGCCTCCGAGTAGCCGAGCGTCTGCAGCGCCAGTGGCACCGAGCGGTTGGCGATCGTCATCTGCCCGCCGCCGACCAGCTCCTTGAACTTGACCAGCGAGAAGTCGGGCTCGATCCCGGTCGTGTCGCAGTCCATCAGGAAGCTGATCGTCCCGGTCGGGGCCAGCACCGTCGCCTGCGCGTTGCGGTAGCCGTGCTCCTCGCCGAACTCGACCGCTTCGTCCCAGGCCCGCTGCGCGGCCTCGAGCAGGTCGCCCTTGATCCCGGTCGCGTCGACGTCGTAGGAGGCGTCGCGGTGCATCCGCATGACGCCGTTGTGCGGCTCGCGGTTCTTCTCGTACTCCTCGTAGGGCCCGGTCGCAACGGCGGCGATCAGCGCCGACTGGCGGTAGGCGCGGCCGGTCATCAGCGCCGTGATCGCGGCGGCGACGTTGCGGCCCTCGTCGGAGTCGTAGGGAAGGCCGTCGGACATCAGCAGCGCGCCGAGGTTGGCGTAGCCGAGGCCGAGCTGGCGGAACTTGTTGGCGTTCTCGGCGATCCCCTCGGTCGGGTAGCTGGAGAAGCCGACGACGATCTCCTGGGCGAGGAAGACGATGTCGACCGCGTGCTCGAACTCGGCCGTGTCGAAGCTGCCGTCCTCGCGGCGGAACTTCATCAGGTTGAGCGAGGCGAGGTTGCAGGCCGAGTCGTCGACGTGCATGTACTCGCTGCAGGGGTTGGAGGCGTTGATCCGGCCCGACTCGGGGCAGGTGTGCCAGCGGTTGATGATCGTGTCGTACTGGACGCCCGGGTCGGCGCAGCGCCAGGCGGCGTCGGCGATCTGGTTCATCAGGTCGCGCGCGTCAATCGTTTTCGTGGTCGACCCGTCGGTGCGTGCCTTCAGCTCCCAGTCCTCGCCGGCCTCGACCGCCTCCATGAACTCGTCGGTGACCCGCACCGAGTTGTTGGCGTTCTGGTACTGGATCGAGGTGAAGCCCTCGCCGTCGATCGACATGTCGAAGCCGGCGTCGCGCAGCGCCGCGGCCTTCTTCTCCTCGTCGGCCTTGCACCAGATGAAGTGCTCGATGTCCGGATGGTCGACGTCGAGGACGACCATCTTCGCCGCGCGCCGGGTCTTGCCGCCGGACTTGATCGTCCCGGCCCAGGCGTCGGCGCCGCGCATGAAGCTGACCGGCCCGCTGGCGGTCCCGCCCTTGGAGAGCTGCTCGACCGAGCCGCGGATGTTGGAGAGGTTGATCCCGGAGCCGGAGCCGCCGCGGAAGATCTTGCCCTCCTTGGTGTTCCAGTCGAGGATCGACTCCATCGTGTCCTCGACGCTGAGGATGAAGCAGGCCGAGCACTGCGGCGTCTCCTCGAAGCCGACGTTGAACCAGACCGGCGAGTTGAAGGCCGCTTTCTGGTTGAGCAGGATCGCGGTCAGCTCCATCTCGAAGGCGTCGGCGTCCTCCTCGGAGGCGAAGTAGCCGCCCTCGCGCCCCCAGCCGGCGATCGTGCCGGCGACCCGGCCGATCATCTGTTTCACCGAGCTCTCCCGCTCGGGGCTGCCCATCTGGCCGCGGAAGTACTTCTGGGCGACGATGTTGGTCGCGTTCTGCGACCAGGTCACCGGGAACTCGACCCCGCGCTGCTCGAAGGCGGGGCTCTCGGGGTCACCGATCACCGCATCGCGGAGCTCCCACTCGATCTGGTCGAAAGGATGCACTCCGGGCGTCGAAAATCGGCGTTCGATCGAGAGGCCCTGCAGACCGTTCTTGGGACTGGAAATGGCGGTCTTGGACATCGAACTTCTCCTCTCGCAGCGACTTTCAGGGGTAACTCCGCAGGATCGCTAATCGGCAGGACGGAAAAAGTCTCAAAAGGTGCAAATAAGGGATTCCGAGGCCGCCGACTTCTTCTCTCAATTGTGACAACTCCCCAATATCGGCACTAAGTTCCGGGTAGCCTCTCCCTATGGAAGAGGAGCTGCGCAGGAGCGCAGAGCGGATGGGGGAAAGAGCAACCGCCGCGCGTGAGGCGATGGGCGAGCGGGCAAATGCCGCCAAAGAGGCGGTCGGCGAGCGCGCCACCGCCGCCAAAGAGGCGACCGCCGAGGCGATCGCCGCGGTCAAGCCGAAGCTGCGCGGGGTCTCGCACGAGTGGGCCTTCTTCATGTCGCTCGGCTTCGGGGTGGCGCTGATCGTCCTCGCCGAAACTCCGAAGGCGACCCTGGCGGTGGCGATCTACGCGGTCAGCCTCTCGGCCCTGTTCGGGACCAGCGCTCTCTACCACCGGGTCAACTGGAAGCGGCCGCAGGTGCGCCAGTGGATGCGGCGGCTGGACCACTCGATGATCTTCTTCCTCATCGCCGGCACCTACACGCCTTTCGCCCTGCTCGTCCTCGACGGCACCCTGGCGATGGCGATCCTCGCCGTCGTCTGGATCGGCGCGATCGCCGGCGCGATCGTCGAGATGATCTGGATCGACCATCCGAAATGGGCCTCGGCCCTGATCTACCTCTCGCTCGGCTGGGTCGCGGTCGCCACCTTCCCCGAGCTGTGGTCCTCGATGGGCGTCGCCGGCACCCTGCTGGTCGCCGCCGGCGGCCTCCTCTACACCGCCGGCGCCGTCGTCTACGCGGTCCAGCGCCCCAACCCCAGCCCGGCGATCTTCGGCTACCACGAGATCTTCCACCTGCTCGTGATCGCCGCTGCCGTCGCCCACTTCTCGGCGGTCGCCTTCTTCGCTCTGCCTCACGGCTGAGAGTCGACCGGCCGCTCAGATCAGCGGCTCCATCAGTTCCCGCATGGCCAGCTTCGTCTCCTTCGCGCTCAGCCCGCGGTCTTGCCGCAGCAGCTTCCAGGTGTAGATGTCGGTACAGGTGACGAACTGGGCCAGCCGCCGCTCGCGCTTGGCGCCGCGGAGGCCCTTCAGGGACGAGGCAAAGGCCTGACCGCACCAATCGGCGTGGTAGATGCGCCCGAGGTCGGCGATCTGTTTCAGGACCGGCTCGCGCTGCTCCTGGGAGAGCATTCGCAGTAGCCGGTTGCCGTACTTCTCGTAGTGGTCGACGAGGTCGTCGACGATCGCCCTGACGTCGCCGGAGGGGACCATGCCCCGGTCGGCGGCCATCTTGCTCCCGACGTGCAGGAACGAGGCGAGGAAGAGGCTTTCCTTGCTGGCGAAGTGGCGGAGGACGGTCTGCACCGAGACGCCCGCGCGCTCGGCGATCGCGGCGAGGGTCATCTCGTCGTAGAGGAGCTCTTCGAAAGCCACCTCGACCGCTTCGAGGATCGCTTCCCTGGTTGCCTCGGTGGATCGCGCCCGGGCCTGCATCCGGTACTGGCGTTTGGAGGGTGGGCCCTTCGCGGACCCCTTGCCGCTCATCGGCACAAAGCTATCCGCCCGGCGCGGCCGCGATTACCCGTAAGCCTGCCGGTACCCCCAGGGAGCGGCGATCGAGAGCTTCCAAGTCCCTTCGACCCGCCGCAGGATCATGATCGCGTCGGCGATCTGCTCGATGCGATCGCCGGCCTGCTCGCCGCTGCGGATCCACCAGCGCTGGTGGATCAGGACCACCTCGCCGGCGCCGACCGCGGTGCTCAGCTCGACCTCGATCTCGGTGCGCCGGACGACCATCTGCGCCAGCACGCGGCGGATGCTCTCGCGGCCGTGGATCGCGGTGGCGTCCGGGGTGATCAGGCAGCCGTCCCGCGCGAAGCAGGTCGCCGCCGCGTCGAGGTCCCCCGCGCTGACCGCCTGGGGGAAGGCGAGGCACGCCTTGCCGGGACCTGGACGCGACGAATTTGCATTTCCCATATTCACGTTAGTAAGATTAACGCGAAATAGCGACGCCGGCAAGGGTCGCTCTACGGGAGGAGGACGTGATGAGGAAGGCAATTGCGGTCGGCGCGGCGGTGCTGCTGGTCGCCGTCGCGGCGGTCGGGCTGGCGACGGCGAAGGGCAAGCTGCCGAAGCCGACGGTCGTGCAGGCCGGGAACATGGTCTTGGAGATCAACGGGGACGTCACCCCGAAGACGTTGCCCCGACACGACCCGGCTCCGATGGGAATCTGGGGCAGCGGCAAGCTCGCGACGATCGACGGCTCCCATCCGCCGGCGCTGGAAGAGGCTTCGTTCGACGCCGACAAGGACGCGTTCGTCAGCGTCAAGGGGCTACCGGCGTGCCGCGTGGACCAGCTCGAAGCGAGGTCGACCAGGGCCGTCGAAGCGGTCTGCGGCGACGCGATCGTCGGCCGGGGCAGCGCCACCGTGGAGGTGGCCTTTCCCGAACAGACGCCGTTCGACTCGACCGGTCCCCTGCTGCTGTTCAGCGGCGGCGAACGCGACGGCGTGGTCACCCTGCTCGCCCACGCCTACGTCGACGTCCCGGCGCCGACCGCCGTGATCGCGACCGTCAGGGTGAGTCGGGTGAGCAAGGGATCGCTGGGCATTCACGTCGAGGTCGACGTCCCCAGGATCGCCGGCGGCTCGGGCTCGGTCGTCGCCGCCGACTTCCGCATGCGGCGCACCTACACCTATAGGGGCAAACGTCTCAGCGTCCTCACCGGCCGCTGCCCGGACGGCAAGTTCCAGGGGAAGGGGACCTTCGTCTACAGCGACGGCTCCCGCCTCTCGGGCGGGCTGGTCCGTCCCTGCACGGCGAAGGACTGAAAGATGGCTCAGGCAGCTGCGGGGACGAGGTCCCGCAGCTGCTCCGCTTCGGAAACCAGGCTGGCCAGGATCTCCTCGAGCTGGTGGGACTGCTCGGGGGAGAGGTCAAGGTGCCCGTCGCGGTACAGCTCCGCCGCCTTGGCGACCGGCAGTTCCTCCTCGACCACCCGGCCGCCGAGGGCGCCGAGGACTTTGCGGGTCTCGGCCTGGGCCCAGACGGCGCCGAACATCCCGGTCGAGGCGCCGATCACGGCCGCCGGCTTGCCGTTCAGCGCGCTCTGGCCGGCGGGGCGGGAAGCCCAGTCGAGGGCGTTCTTCAAGACGCCGGGGATCGAGTGGTTGTACTCGGGGGTGGCGACGAGGACCGCGTCGGCTTCGCGCATCGCCTGCCGCAGCGCTGCGACCGCCGCCGGCGTCTCCTCGGTCTCGAGGTCGGCGTCGTAGGGCGGGATCTCCCGCAGGCGCTCGAACTCGACCAGTTCCGCCCCGGCGGGAAGCCGCTCGGCGGCCTCCCGCAGCAGGGCGTGGTTGTAGGAGTCCCGGCGGAGGCTTCCGGTTATGCCGAGGACCCTCATGGTTACGCCTCCTCGGCGACGAGCTCGAGCTCGACGTTGATCGTCACCGCGTAGTCGAGGACATCGCCACCGCTCGGCAGCTGCGCCTGCCACTCGAGGCCGAAGTTGCGCCGGTCGACGGTCGCCTCGAGCGAGAGCCCGACGCGCTCCTTGCCGGCCAGGTCGCCGCCGAGGTGGGCGAAGCGGCCGCTGGCCTCGACCTCGCGCTTCTCGCCGTGAATCAGCAGCTCGCCGAGCACCCGCAGCGTCCCGTCCTCGCCGACGCTGAGCTCGGTGGAGGAGAAGCGCAGCTGCGGGAAGCGCTGGACGTCGAAGAACTCGGGGGAGAGCAGGTGTCCCTTCAGCATCTCCTCGTCGATCTCGACGCTCTCGACGTCGACCGTGCCCTCCAGCCGCGCGCTCTCGCCGCCGGTGAGGCTTGCCTCGTAGCGCTCGAAGCCGCTGCGGAAGGTGGTGACGCCGTTGTGGGTGACTGCGAAGCCGATCGAGGAGTGGACCGGGTCCACCGCCCAGGTACCGGCTGGAATCTCCTGCTGCTTGATGGTCTCGGTGCTCATGTTTAGTTCCTTCCCAAGATGCTTGATTTGAAAACAGTTGACGTAGAAACAATCGTAGCAGAGATAGTTTGCATGTCAACTATTGTCAGATCAACAAAACTGTGGGAAGATGCCCTATATGAGTGAGCAGGCAACCGCAGTCGCCCCGCCGGAGCGCAAAGACGAGGACTTCGACCCCCATCGCGAGGCGTGGATCGCGATCGCGCAGACCCACGCCGCCGTCACCGGCCGTCTGCAGGAGGTCCTGACCGCCGCCGAGCTGCCGCCGCTGGCCTGGTTCGAGGTGCTGGCGACGCTCGACCGGGCGCCGGAGCAGCGGTTGAAGATGGGCGACCTGGCCGAAGCGCTGGTCATCACCCGCGGCGGCCTGACCAAGCTCGTCGACCGGCTGATCAAGGCCGGCCTGCTGGAGCGGACCTTCTGCGAGACCGATCGCCGCGTCAGCTACGCGACGCTGCTGCCGGCCGGGGTCGAGCTGCTGGCCGAGATGCGCCCGCTGGTGCGGGCCGAGCTGGCGGCGGCCTTCAGCGCCAACCTCAGCGTCGAGCAGGCCGAAGAGCTGAGCACGATGCTGGAGCAGGTCCGCAGCTCAGCCTGCGGGACCAGCTAAGCGAGAGTCGCGGCGGTCCGCTCTTTGGCGGACTCGATGATCGCCAGCACCGCCTGCTCCTGCCCTTCGCGCAGCAGCACGATCGGGTCGGGGTCGCCGTTGACGATCCCCTCGAAGAACTCCTTGCGGTCCTGGTAGGTCGGCAGCGTCCCCTTCGCCCAGCCGCGGGCGTCGTTGAGGATCACTGCCAGGCGCGCGAACTCCTCGCCGAACAGCTCCGAGACTTCCCGCTTCATCCGCTTCGCCAGGGCCGGCGAGGCGCCGGCGGTCGAGATCGCGATCGCCAGCGGCCCGGTGCGGACGATCGCCGGCAGGATGAAGTTGCAGAGAGGCGGCACGTCGACGATGTTGACGAGCATCGCCCGCCGCTCGGCGTCGTCGAAGACGGCGATGTTGACGTCGGTGTCGTCGGTGCAGGCGATGACCATGAAGACGCCCTCGAGGTCCGCGGCCCCGGCGTAGGTGCGCTTCTCCCACTCGATCGAGCCCTCGCTCGCCAGGCTCTCCAGCTCCGGGTGGGCGACCGGGGCGATCAGGGTCACGTCGGCGTCGCAGGCGAGCAGGCCCTCGACCTTCTCCAGTCCGATGTCGCCGCCGCCGACGACCACGCAGCGCCGCCCTTTCAGTTTCAGGCAGGCGATGTAGAAGGGCGTCTCCAGCATGTCGCGCACGCACGACTGGTCGCAGATCCCTTTGCGGAACTGGCAGACGCACTCCTTACCGGCATAGGCCTGGGCTGGCATGAAGACGAAGGTTAGTGACCTGGACTCATAGGGAGTCCAGCGTCAACCGCAGGCCCTGCTCGAGGCCGGTCTCGGCCCGCCAGCCCAGCTCCCTCTCGGCGCGGGAGGCGTCGAGGGCGATCCGCTGCACCTCGCCCGGCCGGGCCGGCGCCAGCTGGGCCTCGAAGTCCTCGCGGCCGCCGAGCTCGCGCAGCGCCTCGACCAGCTCGATCACGGTGGTCTCGCGACCGGTGCCGATGTTGATCGGGCCGACGACGTCGGACTGTGCGGCGGCGAGCGCGGCGGCGACCACATCGCCCACATATATGTAGTCGCGGGTCTGGCTGCCGTCGCCGAAGACGGTCGGCTGGCCGCCCTCGCGGAGCACCCCGCAGAAGATCGCGATCACCCCGGCCTCGCCGAGGGGGTCCTGGCGCGGCCCGTAGACGTTGCCGAGCCGCAGCGAGATCCCCGAGAGCCCGTAGAGCCGCTCGTAGAGGGCGAGGTAGCCCTCCGCTGCGTACTTGCTCTGGCCGTAGGCGGCCAGCGGCGCGATCGGCGCGTCCTCGGCCAGTGGCAGCTGCTGGCCCTCGCCCTCTCCGTAGATCGCCCCGCCGGTGGAGACGAAGACGACCCGGCCGCAGTCGCAGCCGCGGGCGGCGTCGAGCACGTTGGCGGTGCCGCCGACGTTGACCGCGGCGTCGAAGAAGGGGTCGGCGAGGGACTTGCGGACGTCGATCTGGGCGGCGAGGTGGAAGATCCGCTCCGGCCTCTTCTCGGCGGCCAGCCGGCCCAGCGCCTCACCGTCGCGGATGTCCAGCTCGACCAGCTCGGCGCCCGCCGTCAGGGCCCCGTCGAGGTTGCCGCGGCGCCCGGTCGAGAGGTCGTCGACGACCGTTACCTCGTCGCCGCCGGCGAGCAGGGAGTCGACCAGATTCGAGCCGATAAAGCCGGCGCCGCCGGTGACGAGGGACCGCATCAGGTGGACGATCCTACCCGGGGTAGCCGCAGACCCCTGCTACCCTCGCCGCCCCATGCGACTGATCGTCACCGAGAAGAACAACAGCGCCCTGAAGATCGCCGAAGCGCTCAGCAACGGCACCAACAGAGCTGACAAAACCTTCAAAGTCCCCTTCTACACCTGGACCGACGCCGAAGGCAACGACCACATGACGGTCGGCCTCAAGGGTCACGTGCTCGGCCCGGCCTTCCCCGAGGGCTACTCGAACTGGCAGAAGACGGACCTGCACGACCTGATCGACGCCGAACTGATCAAGCAGCCGACCGACAAAAACGTCGTCAAAGCGATCAAAAAACTGGCCAAAGAGGCGGACGAGCTGGTGATCGCCACCGACTTCGACCGCGAGGGCGAGCTGATCGGGCTCGAGGCCCTGGAGGAGATGCTCGACGCCAACCCGGCGCTCGGCAGCCGCGAGGGGACCGCCGACGGCACCCTGCGGATCCAGCGCGCCCGCTACTCGGCGCTGACCAAAGAGGAGATCGACCGCGCCTTCAACGAGCTCGACGAGCTCTCCTACCCGCTGGCCAACGCCGGCGCCGCCCGCCAGGACATCGACCTGCTCTGGGGCGCGACCCTGACCCGCGCGGTCTCCCTCGCCAGCCGCCGCTTCGGCTCCAACTTCCTCTCGGTCGGCCGCGTCCAGAGCCCGACCCTGGGCCTGATCGTCGAGCGCGAGATGGAACGCCGCGCCCACGTCGCGAAACAGTTCTGGGAACTGTTCGCCAAGTTCGAGCACCCCGACGGCAGCTTCGAGGCCCACCACACGACCGACAAGTTCTGGGAGCGCTCCGAGGTCGACGCCGCCCTCGCCGGCACCGCCAGCCCCGGCACGGTGAAGTCGGTGACGGCGCGGAAAAACACCCGCAAGCCGCCGACCCCCTACAACACCACGGCCTTCAGCACCGACGCCTCCAGCCGGCTCGGGATCACCCCCGCCAGCGCGATGCGGATCGCCGAGGACCTCTACATGGACGGCTTCATCTCCTACCCGCGCACCGACAACACGGTCTACCCGTCCTCGCTGCCGGTGCGGGAGCTGGTCACCTCGCTGGTCCGGATCAAGGAGTTCTCCGCCGCCTCGGGCCTGCTCGACGGCGAGCTGAAACCGACCCGCGGCAAAAAAGAGACGACCGACCACCCGCCGATCTACCCGACCCAGGCGGTCCACCCGGGCGCCCTCGAGGGCCCGAAGAAACGCGTCTACGAACTTGTCGTCCGCCGCTTCCTCGCCACCTTCAGCCCGCCGATGATCACCGAGTCGACCCGGGCCGACATCGAGGCCGGCGACCAGACCTACTTCGTCCGCGGCTCGGTCGTGGTCGACCCCGGCTACGCCGGCATCTACACCTACGCCCGCTCGGCCGACGAGGAGATCCCGAAACTGGAAGAGGGCCAGAGCCTGCCGCTCGACGGCGATCCCTGGATCGTCGACAAGGAGACCCAGCCGCCCGGCCGGATCTCGCAGGCGAAACTGATCGAGATGATGGAGGAGCGCGGCCTCGGCACCAAAGCGACCCGCGCCGACATCATCCAGAAGCTCTTCGACCGCGGCTACGTCTACAGCAACCCGCCGGTCCCGACCGAGACCGGGATCGCCCTCTACGAGGGCTTCAAAAACTACGTGCCGGCGATGGCGACGCCGGAGATGACCGCGACGCTGGAGGCGGAGATGGACCGGATCGCCGCCGGCGAGATGACCAAGGGCTCGGTCGTCGGCGAGAGCCGCGAGCTGCTGCACAAGACCTGGGACGAAATCGATGCCAGCCGCGAAGACCTGGCGAAAGTGATCTGGAAGGGGATGGACGAGGACCGCATCCTCGGCCCCTGCAAGGTCTGCGAAGAAGCCGGGCGCACCAAGGAGGACGGCTCGCCCAACATGCTGCGGATCATCCGCGCGAAAAAATCGGGCAAACGGTTCGTCGGCTGCAGCGGCTGGACCGCCGACGACCCGGATTCGTGCGACCAGACCTTCCCGCTGCCCCAGCGCGGCGACGTCTTCCGCCTCGAGGAACGCTGCTCGATCTGCGATCGGACCCCGCGGCTCAAAGTCCAGCCGTTCCGCGGCCGGCCCTGGAACCTTTGCCTCAACGACGACTGCGAGTCGATGCAGGAGATGAAGAAACGCCGGGCCGAGCGCGAAGCCGCCAAAGCCGCGAAAGCGGCGATGGAGAAGAAGGCGCCGCCGAAAGGCGACGAGGACGCGGCTCCGAAGAAATCGAAAGTCAAAGCCTCGAAAGCGGACACCGCGACGCGCGGGCGCAAACGCGCCAAAGCCGGCGCGAAAAGCTGAGGGCGCCGGCGTTGTTCATCTCCCTCGAGGGAGTTGACGGCTCCGGCAAGAGCACCCAGGCCCGGCTGCTGGTCGAGGCGCTGGGGGAGGGGACGGTCGCGATCCGGGAGCCGGGCGGGACCGAGGCGGCGGAGCGGATCCGCGAGCTGCTCGCCGACCCGGGCGTCGAGCTGGAACCGCTGGCCGAGCTGATGCTCTTCCTCGCCGCCCGGGCCGACCTGACCGAGCGGGTGATCCGCCGGGCGCTGGAGGAGGGACGGGTGGTGGTCGCCGACCGCTTCTCCGATTCGAGCGTCGCCTACCAGGGGGCCGCTCGCGGCCTCGGCGTCGGCGAGGTGATCGGCCTCTGCGAGACGGCAACCGACGGCCTCTGGCCCGACCTGACGCTGCTGCTGCGGATCGACCCGGAGACCGGCCTCGGCCGCGCCGACGGCGAGGATCGCTTCGAGCAGGAGGGGCTGGCGCTGCAGCAGGAGGTCGCGACCGCCTACGACGAGATCGCGGTGATCGCCAGCGACCGAGTCGTCGTGATCGACGCGACCGGCAGCGTCGAGGAAGTTCACGAGCGGGTGCTGGGAGCGGTGCGTGAGCGCAGCCGGGATTGAGCACACCCCGGTGGGCCAGAAATCGGAAGCGCTGCTCGAGGCGACCGAGAACCAGGCCCGGGCGCGGGTCGCGCTGAAGGCGGCGCTGGCGGCCGAGCCCTCGCACGCCTACCTCTTCCGCGGCCCCCGCGGCTCCGGCAAGCGGGCTGCGGCGCGGGCCTTCGCTGCCGAGCTGATCGCCTCCGCCTCCGCCGACCCCGAGGACGCCCGCCGCCGGGCGCTGCTGGACCCCTCGCCGCACCCGGACCTGGTCTGGCTGGCGCCGACCGGCGCCCAGCACATGGTCGAGGAGGTGCGCGAGCGGGTGATCCGCGCCGCCGCCTACCGCCCCTTCGAAGGCGGCAAGCGGGTCTTCGTCATCGAGGCGGCCGAGGCGATGCGGGACGAGAGCCAGAACGCTCTGCTGAAGACGCTCGAGGAGCCGCCCGGGTTCGTCCACCTGATCCTGCTCAGCGCCGAGGGGGAGGGTCTGCTGGAGACCGTCGCCTCGCGTTGCCAGACGATCGAGTTCGCGCCGCTGCCGGCAGAGGTCCTGGAGGCGGAGCTGGCCGCGGAGCGTCCCCAGGCCGCGCCGGACGAGCTCGCCGCCGCCGCGCGCCTCGCCGCGGGCGACCTGGAGCGGGCGCGGCTGCTGCTCGGCGAGCGTGGCGGGCAGCTGCGGGCCGAGGCGGAGCGATGCGTCGGCGCCGCGCTGGAGGGGGAGACCGCCGGCGCCCCCTGGAAAGCCCTGCTCGACGACGCCAAGGGCGCCGGCGAAGACAGCGAAGAAGCGACGCGCGAAGCGCTCGAAGAGGAAGCGAAGTCGGGGATCAAACGCAGCGCCAAAGACATCACCGACGCGGCGAAGCGGGCCGGGCGGCGTCGCCGCACCGAGATCCTCGAGCTCGGCTTCGAGCTCTGCGCCGCCTGGCTGCGCGACCTCGCCGCGGTCGCCGCCGGCGCCGAGGAGGTCGCCTTCAACCGCGACCGACTCGACACCCTGCGCGCCCAGGCCGAGGGCCTCGATCCGGCCCGTGCCCGCCGCGGCGCCGAGCTGGTTCAGGAGACCCGCCGGGGCCTCGACCTGAACGTCAGCGAGGAGTTAGCTCTCGAAGCGCTGTTCTTCAGGCTGGAGGCGCTGCTCGCCGGCTGAGCCGTTCCGCCCCTCCGCCGCCTGCTTTTCCGCCAGCGCCTTTTCGATCGCCCGCTCCTGCGCCAGACGCGTGATCTGCGCCGCCTGGCGGGACATGATCACGCTGAAGTTGAGCGCCAATCCGAGCAGCAACAGGAGGACGATCGAGAAGAGGGCGACGTTGGTGTCGCGGACGCCCATCGCGTCGGCGACCAGCTCCAGCAGGCCGGGGAAGATGGCGCCGGCGAGCATCCCCAGGCCGGCGACGAACCAGATCACGCTGTAGCGCTCCTGTAGGCGGTCGCGGCGGATCAGGTCGAGGATCAGCAGCATGAAGAAGACGGCGATCACCGCGGCGACGATCCGCGTCTGCGAGGTGAGGTGGACCTGAGCGTTTTCGGCCGCCGCCGGCATCAGCCCCCTCATCGCTCCGCCTCCGCGTGTCGCGGCCGGAACTGGCCGACGAGGAGGACGACGAGGCCCTTGAAGATGAAGAAGGCCGAGCGCACCGGGGTCAGGAAGGAGCTGCCGCCGGCCCGCTCCAGCATCCGCACCGGCAGCTCCTCGACCCGCAGGCCCTGGCGCACCGCCAACTGCAGCGACTCGATCTCGGCGAAGTCGGGCGAGTAGTGCTGGCTGAACAGCGACATCACGCGGCGGTTGGCGGCGCGCATGCCGCTGGTCGTGTCGGTGAAGCGCTGGCGGGTGGCGAGGGTGAGGAAGAAACGGAAGACGCCGATCCCGATCCGCCGCGAGAAGGTCGGCCGGTAGTCGCCGCTCTCGGCGACGGCGCCGGAGTGGTAGCGGGAGCCGATCACCAGGTCGGCGCGGTCGGCGGTCACCTCGGCCAGCAGCCGGGCGACCTCCTCGGCCGGGTGCTGGCCGTCGGCGTCGAGGTGCGCGCAGGCGTCGTAGCCGTTGCGGAGCGCGTAGAGGTAGCCGGTCTGCAGCGCCGCCCCGAGCCCCTGGTTGAAGGGCAGGGAGGCGACCAGCGCGCCCGCCTCGCGCGCCCGCTCCGCAGTGGCGTCGCCGGAGCCGTCGTCGACGACGAGGATGTCCGCCCCCGGGATAGCCGCTTCCACGTCGGCGATCACCGAGGCGACCGAGGCCTCCTCGTTCCAGGCGGGAATGAAGACGAGAGTCCGCACACCCCGATTCTCCCATGCGGGCACGGATGGGCCCGCTTGCCACGGCGAGAAGAGGATTGTGTTAGTAAATCTTCATGAGTCGTTCCGACGACAACCCGGCCGGGGCGCCTCCCGGCTCGCTGCGAATCGGCATGCGCCTGTGGCTGACCGCCGCCTTCGCCGCGGTCAGCCTGATCACCGCCGCCGCGGTCTACACCTTCGGCGACAACCAGAGAGCGCTGATCGCCGCCGTCGCGATCGGCGTCCTCGCCGGCCTGCTGATCGCGGTGGCGATCTCCCACCGCGTGGTCGGCCTGGCCCGCGCAGCCGGGGAAATGGCCGGCGGCTCCTTCGACGCCGAGCTGAACACCTCGGGGCCGGACGAGATCGGCGACCTGGCGCGGGCGCTCGATTCGATGCGCGCCTCGCTGAAGGAGAGCTTCGGCGTGCTTACCGCCGACCGCAACAAGCTGACGGCGATCTTCGACGGCCTCACCGACGCCGTGATGGTGGTCGACTTCGAAGGCCCGGTGCGCTTCTCCAACAGCGCCGCCTCGCGCCTGCTCGACGCCAGCGGGCAGCCGCCGGAGCTGGCGCTGCCGCTGCTGCACCGCGCCGCCGAGGTCGGCTTCTCCTCGCACCCGGCGCTGCGGATCGGCGACCGCGCCTACGCGCTCAGCGCCCGCTCGCTGCCCGACGAGCGCGCCGTCCTCGCCGTGCTGCGCGACCGCACCGACGAGCTGCGGCGCGAGCTGGCCGAAGCCGACTTCGTCTCCAACGCCGCGCACGAGCTGCGCAACCCGCTGGCCGGGATCTCCGGCGCGATCGAGGTCCTGCAGGGCGGCGCCAAGGACGACCCCGAGGCCCGCGACCATTTCCTCAAACGGCTGGGCGAAGACGCCGAGCGGATGAACCGGCTGACCCAGTCGCTGCTCACCCTGGCCCGGGTCGAGTCCCGCGGCGCCCCGGAGAGCGAACTGGTCGACGTGCCGCTGGCGATCCGCGACGTGGTCGCCGCCTGCGAGGCGCCGAAGCACGTCGACCTCGTCGTCGACGTCGAGTCCCAGCTCGCCGCCACCGGCGACCCGACCCTGCTGCGGCAGGTGATGATCGGCCTGCTCACCAACGCCTTCAAGAACACGCCGCCCCCCGGCACCGTTACCGTTCGCGGCCGCCACGACAGCGAGGGGGAAGTCATCTTGGAGGTAATCGACACCGGCACCGGAATCCCGGCGGCCGAGCTGGAGCGCGTTTTCGAACGGTTCTACCGTCGCAGCGAGTCGCGCAAGCAGGAGGGCTTCGGCCTCGGCCTGGCGATCGCGCGGCGGATGGTCGACGTGATGGGCGGCCGGATCGGCGCCAAGTCTGTGGAGGGGGAGGGGAGCACCTTCTGGGTTCGCCTCCCGGTCGCGAAACCGAGCCCCACCCCGGTGGCATGAGCAGCGGCCGGATCCTGATCGCCGACGACGAGCCGTCGGTGCGCGACTCGGTCGGCTACGCGCTGGCCCAGGAGGGCTTCGAGGTCACCCCCGCCGCCGATGGCGACGAGGCCGCGGCGCTGCTCGGCAACGGCGTCCCCTTCGACCTGCTGATCCTCGACATCATGATGCCGGGGCCGAGCGGCCTCGACATCTGCCGCGACGTGCGCTCGCGCAGCGCCGTCCCGATCATCGTCCTCACCGCCAAAGACGCCGAGGTCGACAAGGTCGTCGGGCTCGAGGTCGGTGCCGACGACTACGTCACCAAGCCGTTCTCGGTGCGCGAGCTGCTGGGACGGGTGCGGGCGCAGCTGCGCCGCCGCGAACTCGACCGGGCGCCGCTCTCCCAGGCGGTGAAGATCGAGTCCGGGCCGGTCTCGATCGACCTCGTCCGCCACGTCGCCACGGTCCGCGGCGTGCCGGTCAACCTGACCCGCTCGGAGTTCCAGCTGCTGCGGCTGCTGGTCGCCCGCCCGGGCGAGGTCTTCTCCCGCGCCCAGATCATGGAGGAGCTGTGGCAGACCGAGTTCGACGGCGACGAGCGCGCCTGCGACGTCCACATCTCGAACCTGCGCCAGAAGGTCGAGCGCGACCCGCAGAAGCCCGAGCTGGTCCTGACCGTGCGCGGCGTTGGCTATAAGTACAACCCAGACTCGAACTAGGAAGAGAGGCCTTATGCCACTGGTACCGATGGTCGTCGAGCAAACCGCTCGCGGCGAGCGTTCCTTCGACATCTACAGCCGCCTGCTCGCGCAGCGGATCATCTTCCTCGGGGAACCGGTCACCGAGGACCTCGCCAACCTGATCATCGCCCAGCTGCTGCACCTCGAGGCCGAGGATCCCGACAAGGACGTCAGCCTCTACATCAACTCGCCCGGCGGCTCCGCCTACGCCGGCCTGGCGATCTACGACACGATGCAGTTCGTCAAGCCCGACGTGCAGACGATCTGTTACGGGATCGCGATGTCGGCCGGGTCGCTGATCCTCACCGGTGGCGCCGCCGGCAAACGGATGGCGCTGCCCAACAGCCGCATCCTCATCCACCAGCCGAGTGGCGGTTTCGAAGGCCAGTCGAGCGACATCGAGATCCACGCCAAAGAGATCCTCGCTCTGCGCGAGCGGCTCGACCAGATCTACGTCAAGCACACCGGGCAGACCGAGGAACAGATCCACTCCGACATGGAACGCGACAAATTCTTCCAGCCCGAACAGGCGGTCGAGTACGGCCTGATCGACCGGGTGATCGAGTCGCACGAATTCAAAGCCGGCGAGCCGGCCGTCGTCGCCTAGGAGAGCCGGCGCCAGATCCAGAGGCAGGCGGCGGCCGCGCCGCTGCCTGCCAGGATGCCGCCGATTCCCGCCTGACGGGTCTCGGGACGGCTGGCGGAGAGGCCGAGGGTGACCGCGTCGGCGGCGTCACAGGCGCCTGAGACAAGGATCACGCTGCGCAGGGCCTGACGGTCGTCGCGGGCGGCCAGGGTCATCGCCGCCAGGGCGAGGTCGCGGCCGCCACCGAGTTTCGCCAGCGCTTCGCCGGAAGCGTCGGTCCGGCCGAAGCCCATCCCTCGCAACGCCGGCCGGGTGGCAAAGAGAATGCTGGCGCCGAGCGCCATCCGGGTGGCGCCGATCGCCAGTGCCAGCTGCCGCGCTTTCGGGTCCATCCTGGCTCGCCGCCGCATGGCCCCAACCTACCCACCTGGGCGAATCTGCATCATGGGGGAGTGGCAGAGGGCGACACGATCCTGCGGCTGGCGCGCCGCTTCGAAGCGACGCTGCTGGGCGAGACGGTCGCCGCCTCGGCCCCGAATCCGCGCGGCAAAGCGGCCAGGATCGAACAGCTCGACGGCCGCACCATGGAGACGGTCTGGGTGCACGGCAAGCACCTGCTGCTCGGCTTCGGCGAGCTCTCGTTGTATAGCCACCTGGGGATGAGCGGCGGCTGGCACTTCTACCGGCCCGGCTCCCGCTGGCGCCGGCCGCGAAGCTCGGCCTGGGCGCTGCTCTCCGGCGGCGGCTGGGACGCGGTCCAGTTCGGCGGCCCGACCCTGCAGGTGGGGGCAACCGCGCGCCTGCGCCGCAATCCCCAGCTGACGCGGCTGGGCCCCGACATCCTCGCCGCGGACTTCGACGCCGGAGCGGTGATCCCGGCGATGCGCGCCGACCCGGGGCGCGGCCTCGGCGACGCCCTCCTCGACCAGCACCTGGTGGCCGGCATCGGCAACATCTTCAAGAGCGAGGCCTGCTTCGCCGCCAGGGTCGATCCCTGGCGCCCGGTCGGCGAGGTCTCCGACGAGG
Organism: Solirubrobacterales bacterium; assembly: GCA_036374655.1. Taxonomy (GTDB): domain Bacteria; phylum Actinomycetota; class Thermoleophilia; order Solirubrobacterales; family 70-9; genus VAYN01. Next base: position 29,403 of record DASUTJ010000061.1, read on the forward strand.
AGTTTGCCGCCGTCCTCGCCGTCGCCCGCGAGCAGATGCTGGCCGCGGTCGAGAGCGGCGGCCGCCACTCGTTCCGCGTCTACAAACGCCGCCAGGGCGCCTGTCCCTCCTGCCGCGGCCCGATCTCCTCGCGTGGCCAGGGCGACGCCAACCGGACCACCTACTGGTGCCCCAGGTGCCAAAGCTGAGGAGGCGCCGGCCGGCGCCTCCTGCTCCGCGACCGCGACCGCGCTCCTACTTCGCGGTTGCCGGGATCCAGCTCGACGACGAGATGGACCGGCTGCGAACGCTGCCGGTCTTCGCGGACGGCCCACTGTCGGAGCGCCGCCCGGAGCTGAAGGTCCGCCGCGCCCGCCGCCGCCCCAACCGGCTCGGCTTCGCGGTCCCGAGCCAGTACCGGCTCTCGGTCACCGCCTACCCGGGGATCCGGCCGGGGGACGTGCTCGAGACCCTCCTGCACGAGCTGGTCCACCTCCACGTCGGCCGCGCCGCCGAAGCCCACGCCTGGCACGGTCCGACCTTCAAGCGCGTCCTCGGCCAGGCGATGCGCGAGGCCTACGGCGTCGAGATCCCGACGCCTCGCGCCACCCTCCACGGCCCCTATGCGGAAGCGATCGAGGCGCTCCGCCCTTCTGCCTAGGCCCCGTTTTCTTCCTCGTCCCAGCGTCGCCGCTCGCGCAGGTAGTGGACCGCGATCACGGCGATCACCACCAGCGCCGGGACGAAGACCGGCAGCGCGACGACGAGGCTGTGGTGGGCGAGCGGCAGGGTCACCTGCCGCCGCCCTGCTGGAAGCCGAAGGCCCAGCGGAAACGCGGCCGCCGGCGCCGGCGCGGCCCAGCCGGTCCCGCAGCCAGCCGGTGCAGCGCCCAGGCGAGCAGCGCCAGCAGCGAGAGGGTGATCGCCAGCACGGTCGAGTAGGCGATCGCGGTCAGCGCCGCCGGTCCCCCTTTCGACTCACGCTGCAGGAGCTGGTGCTCGTCGCTGAAGGAGCGGGTGAACTGGGCCGGCGCCGGCACTTCGCCGACCGGGATCGCCTCGTCGCGCGGCAGGTAGATCGGCAGCGCGGTCAGCGAGCTGCCGTCGTGGAGGCGAATCATCGCCTTCCAGTTGCCGTGTACGGGAACCGGCTCGGTCGTCCGGTAGACGCCCGGGGCGGTTCGCTCCAGTGGCGCGACGACGAGGCCGCCGCCCTGCCAGGCGGTGACGTCGAACCACTCCGCGTCGGCGGCGGCGTCGGGCGGGTTCATCCGCACCGTGGCCTCGACTTCGCGCCCGTTCGCGCCGCCCACGTTCTGCAGCGCGACCCGGGCGCTGACGCCCTCCTCGGTCGGCGTGTAGAGGCCGTAGGCGACCAGCGCCGCCAGTACCGCGGCGCTGCAGACGGCCGCGCGCCGCAGCAGCGGCGAGCGTTCGAGCGGCACGGGGGAGAGGTGGCTGCCGATCCAGGCGCCGATCGTGGCGCCGGCGACCGCGGCGGCGAAGCCGACGATCGCCGCTTCGGGGAAGGCCGCCTCGGGCCAGGGGAGCGGCATCCAGAGATGCGACCAGGCCCACTCGGCGGCGAGGCCGACGGTGCCGATCCCGATCCCGGCGGCGAGCCCGAAGCGCAGCGGCCGCCGGGTGGAGACGAAGAGCGCGACCGCCTCGACCACGATCGCCTCGGCGACGTAGAGCGGGAAGTGGGGCATCGTCTGGCCGAGCACCGGGCCGACCAGGACGGCGAGGCCGCCGCGCAGGAGGATGAAGAAACCGGCCGCTCCAAGTGCCGCCCCGGGGCCGGCGTAGACGCGGGCCAGGACCAGGCCGACGCCGGCCGCCACCATCAGCATCAGCGGCTGGAAGATCAGCTGGAACTGGGGGACGCCGAAGTCGAACTCGGCCTGGAAGGTGGAGAGGCCGAGCATCAAGCCGCCGGTGAGGGCGACGGCGCGGAGCATCCTGGTGTGGGCGGGCTCCTCGGCCGGAGTGCCGTCGTCGGAAGCGGTCGCCCGCATCCCCTCGACCGAGAGGACGGCGATCCCGACCAGGGTCATCGCGGCGCCGCCGATCAGCATCAGGTGGGTCGGCCCCCAGAGGGTCACGTCTTGGCCGAACAGCCGGTGCCAGACGTCGTCGAGCGGGAAGCCGATCAAGGAGAAGGCGCCGCAGGCGCAGATCAGGACGCCGCCGAGCGGCGCCCACCAGTCCTGGCCGAGGCGGACCGCCACCGTGCTCGGTTTCTCGCGCGGCAGCACCATCGCGAAGAACCCGGCGCTGAAGACACCGAAGAGGCCGAGGAGGATGAAGTAGTGCGCGGGGTTCGCCAGCGGGCCGGCGTCGCGGCCGTTGTCGATGTGCAGGGAGATGTCCCAGTACATCCCGAACACCGCGGTCAGCAGCGAGATCGTCGCGACCGCCGAGGGAAAGGCGACCCAACCGGGCATGCCGGTGGTCCGCTCGCCGAAGTCGGCGAGGCGCTGGAGGATGTGGACACGGCCGGTGCGGTGGCCGAAGCCGAGGTAGAGGAGGCCGGCGGTGACGATCGTCGCGGCGAGCGTGGCGATCACGATCTGGCCGATCTCGGCGCCAGCGGCGGGGGGCGAGGCGGCTGCGAGAAGTCCGAAAGGGAAGTTCATGTGGAGTCCTTGTGAAGGTCCGTGGTGGATTGCCAGAAGCTTGTTCCCTGGTAAACGTTACCTCAAACGAGGTTACATTCAAGAAGGTACAATCGTCACATGGCGAAGAAAGCCGCCCCCGTCGCCGATTCCCCCGCGTCTGAGGCCAACCTCACCGTCGAGCAGCTCGCCTACGAGACGGGAATGTCGGTGCGGAACATCCGCAACCACCAGTCGCGCGGCCTGCTGCCGCCACCCGAGGTCCGCGCCCGGGTCGGCTACTACGGGCCCGATCACGTCGCCCGCCTGCGGCTGATTCAGGAGATGCAGGCGGAGGGCTTCAAGCTCAGCGCGATCTCCCGCCTGATCGGCGAGCACGGGGCCGACGCCGACCGTTTCGTCGGCCTGCGGCAGGCGGTCACCGCTCCCTTCGCGACCGAGGCGCCGGAGGTCTACAGCCGCGAGGAGCTGGCGGAGAAGTTCGGCACCGACGACGACAAGCTGCTGGAAAAAGCCCAGCGGCTCGGCCTGCTCGTCGATCTCGGCGAAGAACGCTTCGAAGCGCCGAGCCCCGCCCTGATCCGCGCCGCCGAGGAAGTCCTCGGCATGGGGATCGAGATCCCCGCCGCCCTCACCGTGATCGAGAAGCTTGAGCGGAACGCCCAGTCCTCGGCCCGGACCTTCGTCAACCTCTTCGTCGACGAACTCTGGAAGCCCTTCGACGACGCCGGTCGCCCGGAGGAGGGATGGGAGGAGCTGATCGCAGCCATCGGCCGCCTCCGCCCGCTCGCCTTCGACGCCCTCAACGCCACCTTCCGCCTCACCCTCACCACCGAAATCGAAAAAGCCTTCGGCGAAGTCCTCGAACGGCGCCAGAAGAAGAAGTAGTGCGCTCGGGCTCCAGGGCCGTCCTCGTCGTCTCGGTCCTGCTCGCCTTGGGGGCCGTCTTCAGCCATGAGTCCTACGGCGCCGAATGGCAGGAGCTGCCCGTCGTCCCGGCGCTCGGACCCGCCGTCACCGACCACCTCGAGAGAGTCGAGGACCGGGGGGAGCGCCTGGGCAACGGCCCGGGGGTCTTCGCCAAGATCGGCGACAGCATCACCGCCTCGCCCTCGTTCCTGCAGGCCCTGGCGTGCCAGCCATCCCGCTGGGGGGCTTGGGGCGGTCTGCGGACGACGCTGGAATTCTTCGGCGCGACCGCGGTGCCCCCGGGCTCCGAGGAAGCCCAGTGCGCGGTCAGCAACAGCTTCTCGCGTCTCGGCCTGGCGGCCGTGGGTGGGTGGAGGGTCGTCGATGCCCTCTCGCCGCGCGAATCGTTTCCGGAGTGCGAAGGCCTGCCCGCGGTCAGTTGCGAGTTGCAGCTGCTCCGCCCCTCGGTTGCCCTGATCATGTTCGGCACCAACGACCTGGAGGACTTCACCGCGGTCGAGTTCCGCCGCGATCTCGCCCGCCTCACCCGGCTGGTGTCCAGCGCCGGGACGATCCCGGTGCTCAGCACGATCCCGCCGCGGGAGAGGCAGCCGTTCTCGCAGCGGGTCGCGCGGTTCAACGCCGAGATCGCCGCTCTTGCCGAGAACCGGGCCCTGCCGCTGTGGAACTTCTGGCGCGAGCTGGTCGAGCCGGGGGTCCCCCATCTGGGTCTGAGCGGAGACGGAGTTCACCCGAGCGTCATCTGCCCGCCCTGCACCGCGATCGACTTCCGGCCCGCCGGGCTTCGCCAGGGGTATGCCCTGCGGAACCTCGGCGCGCTGCGGGTTCTCGATCGCCTGCGCCGGCGCGTGCTTCTCAGAGACGGTCTCTACCCATAGCCGGGTGGGCGCCGGTTACCCGGGGGCATGGCGGACGCGGTAGGCGCTCACCATCCTCCTGGTGCCACGGATCAAGGCGTAGGTCCCGATGGCCAAGGCGAGGGTTCCGCTCACGGCCAGTCCCCAGCGGATGGGGAGCGCAAGGCCGGTGGTCGAGAGCGAGCTCTGCAGGGCGACGAGGAAAGGGATGTGGACGAGGTAGATCCAGAAGCTCGCGTCCGCCAGGTAACGCAGCACCTTCGATTCCCGGCGAACGTGGCGTGCCAGCACCCCCCAGATGCCGAACAGGGTGAGCCAGCAGACGATGCCGACGGTGAACAGCCCGTAGAGCCGCAGCGCGTCGATTTCGGCCAGCACGCCCGGGGTGCCGACGTTGCCGGTGAAGTCGCCGTTGTCGTAGAAGAGGAGGAAGGCGGGCACGGCTATCAACGCCCCGGCGGCGAGTCGCAGCCAGGCCCCGCGTTTCAGCCCCTCGACGAGATCGCTCTGGCCGCTGAGCAGCCAGCCGAAGAGGAAGAAGAACCCGTAGTAGGCGAAGAGGGTCGGGGCGGGGACCAGCGAGTTGGACGCCGACCCTCCCGCCACCCAGCCGGTCTTGGTGATCAGGATCGCCGCGCTGACCGAGGCCAGCACCGGAACCGCCCACCACGACCTCATCAGCCGGCCGAAGCCGCGCTTGAGGGCGGCCCCCAGCCCGGGCGCCCGCTGGATCGCCAGCCAGACCCCGATCGCGACCAGGGAGATCATCAGCAGATAGGCGATGAACCAGAGGTGCCGGGGCGTCAGGCTGAAGACGTTGGCGAGGTCCAGCTCTCGTTTCGGCGGCAGCTCACCTTTGCGAGGCCAGACGGCCGCCGCGCCGATGACGAGGAAGTTCGCCAGCGGAACGACCGTCAGCATCCCGACGACCAGCGGCAGGCCGAGCCGGCGAAAGCGGGCGCGCAGCTGCAGGGCGGCGGTGGATCGCCGCAGGGCGCTGGCCGCCAGGAAACCGGAGATGGCGAAGAACAGGGGCATGTGCCAGGTGTGGACGAACCAGACGGCGGCGTCGACGATCCGCGGGTCGCCGTCGCCCTTCTGGACATAGCGAGCGGCGTGGTAGGGAATCAGCAGGAGGATCGCCGAGACGCGGATGGCGTCGAGGTGATGACGACGCTGACTCCCGTTCTCGGCTCCGGTGCTCACTACCACGCAGTACCCCGGCGAAGCGGATTGCACACGAAGGGTTCCGCAGAGCCGACGCCCGGACTTGAACCGGGGACCCCTTCATTACGAATGAAGTGCTCTACCAACTGAGCTACGCCGGCCTGCCCGGGCCATTCTAGGAAGGATCAGCTCTCGGTTCCGTCGCGGCCGCTGGCGATGATCCGCGGATGGCGCACGGCAGGTCCCTGAAACGGCGGGCGGAAAACGAGGTCGAGTTCGGCCGCATCGTCGCCTTCAGCGACGGGGTCTTCTCGATCGCGATCACGCTCCTGGTCCTCAACCTGGGGATCGACAAGGGGCTGACCGAGGGGCAGATCGACAACGCCCTCTGGGACCAGCGGGAAATGTTTCTCTCCTACGCGATCAGCTTCGCTGTGATCGGGCGCTTCTGGCTGGTCCACCACCGCTTCTTCGCCGAAGTCCAGGCCTTCGACGGCCGGCTGATCGGCCTCAACCTCGTCTACCTCGGCTGGATCGTGCTGATCCCCTTCAGCAGCGAGGTGCTGGGCGAGTACGGCGGCAAGACGACGGCGGTCGTCATCTACTCGGTCAACCTCGCGGTCGTCGTCCTGCTCGGCCTGCTGATGAGCGTCGACGCCCGCCGCCGCGGGCTGACCAAGATCGACGACCGCACCCACCGCGAAAACCAGATTCGCGCCACCTACATCGCCGGCATCTTCCTGCTCTCGATCCCGGTTGCGCTGGTCGCCCCGAACGTCGCCCCCTGGCTCTGGCTGGTGCTGTTCGTCGATCCGTCCTCGCGCCTGGCGGGGCGGAGCCTCAGCTCGGCCGGACCCTGAAGGCGATCGACCGGCCCGGCTTCGCGCAGGAGACCGACCAGCCGCGGTCGGTGACCACCCCCTGGCAGCGGTAGGAGCCGACCGAGCAGCCCCAGCGCGAGGCGCCCTCGGGCGGCTTGCAGTCCGGCTTCGCGAGGAAGGCGGCGCGCACCTGCTGCTCGACGCTCTCGGTCGGGGCGGCGGTCGTCGTCTCCTCCGAGGATTCGCCGCAGCCGGCGAACAGCGTCAGCACGGTGACGAGGAGAAGTGCGCCAAGGCGTCGCATCGGCGAAACCTACTCGCCCGCCGGGACCTCCTCGTGGTCCATCTCGCCGCAGATCGGGCACTCCGGCTCCGGCACCACCGGCTCGAGTTTCGGCACCATCGTTCGCAGGTCGTAGATCTGGGCGACGCCCTGGGTCGAGGGCCGGGCCAGCCCGGTTAGCAGGTGCAGGACCTCCATCCCGACCTGGCCGCCGATCAGGCCGCAGGCCGGGCCCAGCGTCGCCGCCGGGCTCGGTTTCGCCCGCCGCTGCTCGACCGCGATGTCGAACAGCGGGTAGTCGCGCCGGTAGGCGATCTCCTGGCAGATGAAGCAGCCGGTCTTGCCCGGTATGTAGAGCGGCCCGACCCGGGCGATCGGCGGGAAGTGGCTCATCGTGATGTACGGGATGCCGGCCTCGAAGCAGGCGGCGTTGCACCAGCGCTCGATGTCGTGCGCGGGCCAGTCGGCGGCGTCGATGACGACGTCGGAGCCGGCGACGAACTCGGCGATGTCGGCCTCGCTCTCCAGGCGGCGCGCCTCGGTGGTGATCGTCATCGCCGAGTTGAAGGCGTTGAGACGGGCCGCGGCGCGCTCGACCTTCAGCTCGCCGAGGTCGGCCTCGGTGTAGAGGATCTGCCGGTTGAGGTTGGTGATCTCGACCCGGTCGCCGTCGATCAGCCACATCTCGCCGACCCCGGTGCAGGCGAGCGCCCAGGCGGACCAGCCACCCAGGCCGCCGACGCCGAGGACCGCCACCTTCGCCTCGCGCAGTCGCTCCTGGCACTGCGACGGGGTGATCCCATCCGTGCCGACGTCGCTGAAGTAGCGCAGCTGGCGGTCGAACCGTTCCAGTTCCGGCGCCGGGACGAGCTCGTCGTCGGCGGCGTCCTCGACCACCTCCAGCGCCCCCAATTGGGCGATCACGTCGTCGACCTCCTTGGCGCCGAACTCCTCGCGCAGCTCCTCCAGCGTGCGCTCGCCGTCCAGCGCCCCCAGCAGCCGCCGTTCCCCCGGATCCGGCTTTTCGATCCGAATGTCGCTCTCGGCACTCGGCCGCATCAGGAAGACGTCGCCGTCCGGCGTCTCCATCTCTTCCGTCGTTCGCTTGATCCGTGGCCTGCGCAAAGGTCCCTCCCCGTGGGTTGCTGTCGGCCCAGTGATGACCGCAGAAATGCCGGAACAGTTCCGAATGGAGCCCGTCGCTCAGAGGAGCAGGGCGCGGGCGCGCTCGAGCACGGCATCGGTCATCTCGACCGTCAGCCTGCCGGTGAAGGTGTTCTGCTGGCTCGGGTGGTAGCAGCCGATTAGCCGCCAGGGGCCGATCCGCGCCTCGGCGCCGTGCCCGAACTTCGGCCGCGGTCGCGGCACCTCGACCCCGATCGCCCTTGCCGCCCGCAGCGCCCCGTCCCAGCCGAAGGAGCCCAGCGCGACGAGAATCTGGACCCGCTCGAGCAGCTCCAACTCGCGCTGCAGGTAGGGGAGGCAGTTGTCCCGCTCCTCGGGGGTCGGCTTGTTGGCCGGCGGGGCGCAGCGCACCGTGGCGGTGACGTAGGCGTCGCGCAGCCGGAGACCGTCGTCGCGCCACTCGGAGGTCGGCTGGTTGGCGAAGCCCGTCCGGTGCAGGGCGGCGTAGAGCCAGTCGCCGGAGCGATCGCCGGTAAAGATCCGGCCGGTGCGGTTGGCGCCGTGGGCGGCGGGGGCGAGGCCGACGATCGCGACCCGCGCGTCCGGGTCGCCGAAGCCGGAGATCGGGCGCGCCCAGTAGTCCTGGCCGCGGTAGCGGCGCGGCGGGTTCGCCGCCTGCGCCTCGCGCCACTCGACCAGCCGGGGGCAGAGGCGGCAGCGGTGGATCTCCTCGGCCAGCGCCGCCAGGGCGCTGCGGTCCTCCGAGCTCATAGGCTTGACCGCGTCGTCATGCCACCGAACCGAATCACGCGCGGCCGCCGGATGCGCCGCGCCCTCGCTCTGGGCGTCGTCGTCGCCGGGCTCGCCGCGAGCCTCGCCGCCTGCGGTGGCGACGAGAGCACCTCCGCGGTCGATCCCGAAGCCGACGCCGCGGTCCTCAACGAAGTCCTAGGTCGGCAGCAGGCGGCGGTGGCGGCCTACGGCGAGGCGCTGCCGGCGCTGCGCGGTCCCGAGCTGGCGATGGCCCGCCGCTTCCGGGTTCAGGAACAGGAACACGTCGACGCGACGACGAAGACGCTGCGCGGGCTCGAAGAACCGGCCGACCCGGTCGAGGAAACGATCGAGGCCGGCGACCTCCGCGGCGACGACCGGGCTCTCGACTTCCTCTACCGGCTGGAAAGCGCGACGATCGACGCCGAGCTCAACGCCGTCAGCCGGCTGACGGTCGGCTGGACCCGGCCGCTGGTCGCGGCGATGGCCGCGAATCAGGCGCAGAGGCTGGTGCTGATCCGCCGCGCGCTCGGCGCCGCGCCGCTGGAAACGATCCCCGAAGCCTTCGAGACCGGCGAAACCTCCGCCCCGCAGGAGATGATGGGGGAGTGACGGGCCCCCTCTACGCGATCGGCCGCTTCTGCTCGCGCCACCACTGGCCGGTGATCGCCGCCTGGATTCTGGCGGCAATTGCGCTCCTGGCGATCAGCCAGGCCGCCGGCAGCAAGACCAGCGAAAACCTGACGCTGCCGGGAACCGACTCGACCACGGCGACGGAACTGCTGGAAGACAACCTGCCCGAACAGGCCTACGGCAGCAACCCGCTGGTCTTCGAAGCTCCGCAGGGGAAGCTCTCCGAGGCCAAGTACGCCACCCCGATCGGCGAAACGGTCAAGCGCCTGAATCAGCTCGGCGAGGTCAATTCGGCGGTCAGCCCGCTCAGCCCGCAGGGCGCCCGCTTCCTCAGCGAAGACGGCTCCGTCGGCTACATCCCGGTCGTCCTCAACGTCGGGCCCGGCGAAATCGACGAAGAACAGGCAGAACGGATCCTCAACGCAGGCGAGCCGGCGGAGAAAGCCGGTCTCGAGGTCGCGGTCGGCAGCTACGTCGGCCAGCAGCTCTCCAAACCGGAGACGGAGACGAGCGAGGCGATCGGCCTCGCCGCGGCGGTGGTCATCCTCCTCCTCGCCTTCGGCACGGCGACGGCGATGATGCTGCCGATCCTCTCCGCGGTGCTCGGCCTCGCCTGCGCGCTCTCGATCATCCGCCTGCTCGAGCACGTTCTGGAGGTCCCGGGGGTCGCCTCGACCCTGGCGACGATGATCGGACTCGGGGTCGGAATCGACTACGCGCTCTTCATCGTCACCCGTCACAAACTGCAGCTCGGCGAAGGGATGGAGTTGCGCGAGTCGATCGCGCGGGCGACCGCCACCGCCGGCGGCGCCGTGGTCTTCGCAGGCTTCACCGTCGTCATCGCCCTCTGCTCGCTGGCCTTCGCCGGCATCCCGCTGGTCTCGACGCTCGGCTTCACCGCGGCGGTCGCCGTCCTCGTCGCGGTTACCGCGGCAACCACCCTGCTGCCGGCGATGCTGGGCGCGCTCGGCCCCCGCATCGACTCGCTGCGGGTCAAGCTCGGCAAGACCCACCCGGACGACAAGCAGCCGCACGGCTGGCGCCGCTGGGCCGAACGGGTCTCGGCCCGGCCGGGTACCGCGACCGCGGTCTCGCTGCTGGTCCTGGTCGTGCTGGCGCTGCCGGTCCTCCAGCTCGACCTCGGTCAGAACGACATCAGCGCCCTGCCGAAGGAAACGACCTCGCGCCAGGCCTACGACGCGCTCAACAAGGGCTTCGGGCCGGGGGTCAACGGGCCGCTGCTGATCGCCTCCGAATTCACCTCACCGGCGGAAGCCAAACAGGTGCTGCCGGGCCTGCAGAAAGCGATCGACGGCGCCGCGGACGTCGAAGCCGTGGGCGAACCGACGCTCGACAAGCGGGGCACGGTGGCGGTCTTCACCGTGCTCGCCGAATCGGAGCCGTGGGCCGACAACACCGTGAACCTGGTCGAAGGCCTGCGCGAAACGACGATCCCGCAGGCGCTGAACGGGACGGAAGCGAGCGCCTACGTCGGCGGCCAGACCGCCGGCTACATCGACCTCGCGACCCAGATCGCCGACAAGCTGCCGCTGATGATCGCGATCGTCGTCGCCCTCAGCTTCTTCGTCCTGCTCATCGCCTTCCGCTCGCTGCTGGTGCCGATCAAGGCGGCGGCGATGAACCTGATCTCGGTCGCCGCGGCCTACGGAATCGTGACCGCGGTGTTCCAGCTCGGCTGGGGCTCGTCGCTGATCGGCCTCGACCATGCGATCCCGATCGTCAGCTTCGTGCCGCTGCTGATGTTCGCGATCCTCTTCGGCCTCTCGATGGACTACGAGGTCTTCCTGCTGACGCAGATGAAGGAACACTTCAAGGAGACCGGCGACGCGAAGCGGGCGGTGGTCGAAGGGCTCGCCAACACCGGCCGGGTGATCACCTCGGCGGCGGCGATCATGGTCTGCGTCTTCACCAGTTTCGTGCTCAACGGCGACCCGGTCGTGAAGGAGTTCGGCGTCGGCCTGGCGGTCGCGATCGCGATCGACTCGACCCTGGTCCGCTGTCTGCTCGTGCCGGCGGTGATGGTGCTGCTCGGCGAGCGCGCCTGGTGGCTGCCGCGCTGGATGGACAGGGTGATCCCGCATGTCAGCATCGAGGGGGAGGAGTACTTCGCCAAGAAGGACGCCGAAGCCAAAGCTGACAAAGCCGATGTTCCCGCTCAACCTGCCTAACGCCCTCACCCTGCTGCGCATCCTCGCGGTGCCGGTCGTCGTCGTCGCCCTGCTCGGCGAGACGCCGAACGGCGACGCCCTCGCCGCGGGCGTCTTCGCCCTCGCCGCGGCAACCGACGGCCTCGACGGCTACTTCGCCCGCTCGCGCGGCGCGGTGACGACCTTCGGCAAGCTGATGGACCCGCTCGCCGACAAGCTGCTGATCATCGGCGCCCTGCTCTCGCTCGTCTCGCTCGGCCGCCTCGCGGCCTGGGTGGCGATGGTCATCATCGGCCGCGAGGTCGCCGTCACCATCCTCCGCACGATCGCCGCCGAGCGCGGCATCATCATCGCCGCCAGCTGGCTGGGCAAGCTGAAGACGGTCCTCCAGATCGCCGCCATCTTCGCCCTGATCGCCACCAACCCGGCCCCGCTGGGAGTCGACGTCCTCGTCTACCTCGCCCTGGCCGTCACCGTTATCAGCGGCGTCGATTACTTCTTCGGCCTGCGCAAGCGGATCGAGGAACAGCAGAAAGAGCGAGCGGCGACGAAGCTGAACTCGGCTGCCTAAGCAGTCGGTGCCTCGAGCCACTCGCGCATCGTCAGGTGATGCGCCTGGTGCTCGCCGCGTTGCAGCTCGGCCCGCAGGTCGCCGAGGGTGCCGTAGCGCTCGGCGACGACGTTGTGGCGGTGGATCGTCTCGAGGTTCTCCTGGCGGGCCATGACGAAGGTCTCCTCGGGCAGGTCGGGGTAGCCCTCGACGACCTGGCGGACCATCTCGCGCACGCAGTCCTCGACGAAGCGCGGGTTCTCGTGGGCTTTGACGACGACGGACATCTCGTCGCTGCGCTTCATCAGCTCGTAGATCTCCGAGCTCATCGAGGTCTCGACGATCCGCAGCAGCTCCGGCGCCTCGATCCAGGCCGGCCCGCCCTCGGGGCAACCGACGTAGAGGGTGCCGACGCCGCGCTGGTTGTGGGTGGCGATCGGGACCAGGTCGACGATCCGCTCGATCTCCTCGGCGCCGAAGCCGTCGCCGGCCAGGCGTTCGCGGGCCAGCCCGGCGACCATCTCCTGGGCGCAGGGGCAGGCGGTCATGCCCTGCGCCTCGACCCCGGTAAGGGTGCGGGTGCCACGCGCCGAGGCGACCGCGGTGCCGTAGAGGACGTAGATCTCCTGGGTCTTCTTGCCGGTCTCCGGCGTCTCGGCGGTCTCCGGGTAGCGGGCGGTGATCGAGACCTCGGCCCGCTCGCCACCTTGGCGCTCGCGCACCTTCTCGGCGACGTGGGCGGCCAGCACCTCGGCCTTGAACGCCTCGCCGAGGACGACCTCGTCGATCGCCTCGCCGACGATCTCCTCGAAGCGGGACATGTGCACCCCGGCCTGCTGCGGGTTGAGGTCGACGAAGCACTCGAAGCCGGCGTAGAAGAGGTTCTCGGTGCCGTCGGTCTTGACCCGGATCACCTTCTCGACGCCGGTGACCCCGACGCGGGAGAGGCTGACCTGAGTCGCGGGCAGCGAAGCTTGGACGTCCGGCGCGGCTGGGGTGGCGATCGGCTGGCTGGCCATCTGCTTATGAATAGTAAGCAACCGGGCCCCCCGAACGTTGGTCTGGTTTTTCTCCCTATAATCCGGCGCGGCCGGAGCTTCAGGGTCGGCCGCCAGGAATTGGGGAGAGGGAGCGCGACGGAGCAGTGAGTATCGAACCGTTGGATTCCACGGCTGAGGTCATCGAGCGCGATCAGGAGACGAGTCCGATCGGCGAGCTCGAGGAGCTACAGGGACTGATCACGCTCGGTCGCGAGCGCGGCTATCTGACCTTCGAGCAGATCTCGACCACACTGGAGGAGGTCGAGATCACCAAGGAGCAGGTCTCCCAGCTCCATGCCCACCTGGTCGAGCACGGCGTCGACGTGATCGCCGAGGACGGGGTCAGCGCTTACAAAGCTCAGCGCAGTGGTGAGACCGCCGGCGCGGCGAAAAAAGAAGAGCTCGACCTGACCGTCGAGCCCAGCCTCGACTCGCTGCGGCTCTACCTGCGGGCGATCGGCCAGGTCGACCTGCTGACCGCGCAGCAGGAGGTCGAACTGGCGAAACGGATCGAGCGCGGCGACATGCTGGCCAAGCGGCAGATGGTCGAGGCCAACCTGCGCCTGGTCGTCTCGATCGCGAAAGGCTATTTGGGCCGCGGGCTCAGCTTCCTCGACCTGATCCAGGAGGGCTCGCTCGGCTTGATCCGCGCGGTCGAGAAGTTCGACTACCGCCGCGGCTACAAGTTCTCCACCTACGCCACCTGGTGGATCCGCCAGGCGGTGACGCGGGCGATCGCCGACAAGGCGCGGACGATCCGCATCCCCGTCCACATGGTCGAGAAGCTGAACCGGGTCGCCCACGTCGAACGGCAGCTGGTCCAGAAGCTCGGTCGCGAGCCGGAGCCCGCCGAGATCGCCGAAGAGCTGCGCTGGCCGGTCTCCGACGTCCGCGACATCCTCCGCGTCGCCCAGCTGCCGGTCTCGCTGGAGAAACCGGTCGGCGACGAGGACGAATCCGAGCTCGGCGACTTCGTCGCTGACGATGCCGTGCTGGAGCCGTTCGAGGAAGCGAGCGAGCACATGCAGAAGGAGGGGGTGCAGAAGGCGCTGGAAGCGCTTCCCGAGCGCGAGCGCCAGGTGATCGAACTTCGCTACGGCCTCTCCGGCGCCGAGCCGCTGACCCTGGAGGAAGTCGGTCGCACCTTCGGCGTCACCCGCGAGCGGATCCGCCAGATCGAGAACAACACGCTGAAGAAGCTGAAGCGCCTCCCCGAGGCCCAGATGCTTCGCGAAGCTTCCTAGCCGCTAGCGCGGCTCTAAGACGAAGACGCCGATCTCGCGGTCTAACTTCGACTCGTAGTAGTCCCAGCCGGAGTACTGCTGGTTGTGGCGGCGCCAGAGGTCGGCCCGCTCCTCGCCCTCGGCCAGCCTGGCCCGGACCTTGGTCCGCTTGCCCTTGACCTCGACCTCCGCCTCCGGATTGGCCCGCAGGTTGAGCGACCAGGCCGGGACCTTGGCGTTGCCGGCGTTGGTGTTGATGACGACGAAGCTGGCGCCGTCGGCGAGGTAGAGGACCGGCGCGGTGCGCGGCTCCCCGGATTTGCGCCCGGTGGTGGTCAGCAGCAGGACCGGGCCTTTCCCGACCTTGCCGCCGACGCGTCCGCGGGTCAGCCGGTAGACCGGAACGTTCAGCTTGCCGACCGCCCGCAGCCCCTTGGCTCCGAGGGAGTGGGAGAGGCGCGAGTAGAAACGGTCGCTGGGCACGGCCCGAGTATGTCAATGGTCAATTTCATCGGTCGGGTCCATCCGATCGAGCTACAGTGAGGCGCATGGCCGGACCCCACCCCTTCCGCACCGCCGCCGAGAGCAAGGACCTCGACCTGCTGACGCAGACCCTGCGCGAGGACGTCGTCCTCCACAGCCCGGTCCTCTTCCGCGGCTTCGAAGGCCGCGACACCGTCGCCACCGTCCTCACCCACGTCGCCGCGACGCTGGAGAACTTCTCCTACACCGACGAGCTCGCCGACGGGGACATCGTCGTCCTCCGCTTCAAGGCCACCGTCGGCGACCGCGAGCTGGAGGGCATCGACTTCCTCGAGCTCGACGACGAAGGCAACGTCCGCGAGCTAACCGTCTTCATGCGCCCCTTCTCCGCCCTGACCGCCTTCAACGAGCAGATGAAGGCAAGGCTCGAAGCTTTCGAGGGTTAGACTTTCCGGCTCTGACTCGGGGGAGTGTCCGAGTGGTTAAAGGAGACGCGCTGTAAACGCGTTGGCTATGCCTACACAGGTTCGAATCCTGTCTCCCCCATCGTCGCCATGTCGCCTTTGTTCGGCTATTCCTTACAAAGGCGCCATGGCTGAGATCATGTCTCCATGCTCGATGACCGCGTGATCGCGATCGCCGGCGTTGGCGGCGGGCTCGGCCCCCTGGTCGCCCGGGCGCTGGCCGATGCCGGGGCGACCGTCGCCGGCACCGACCGCAGCCAGGACATGCTCGACTCGCTGGCCGCCGACCTCGGCCTGCCGGCCGAGCGCTGGGACGGCCGCAGCGTCGACCTCCTCGACGAGGACGCGACCCGGGCCTGGCGCGACGCGCTGGTCGAGCGCTTCGGCCGCGTCGACGCCCTGGTCCACCTGGTCGGCGGCTGGCGCGGGGGAGAGCCCTTGCACGAGGCATCGCTCGAGGACTGGGCCTTCCTGCACGACCTCCTGGTCCGCACCCTCCAGCACACCACCCGCGCCTTCCACGACCAGATCGCCGCCAGCCCGCACGGCCGCTTCGTCCTCGTCTCCGCCAAGCAGGCCCAGGCGCCGACCAACACCAACGCCGCCTACGCCGCCGCGAAGGCGGCCGCCGAGGCCTGGACCCTCGCCCTCGCCGACGGCTTCGAGCCAGGCGGCGCGACCGCCAACATCGTCGTCGTCGACGCGATCCTCACGCCGCGGATGCGGGAGGAGAGTCCCGGCGAGGACTTCCCGACCTTCACTCCCGCGGAGGACATCGCCGCGGCGATCGCATTCCTCTGTTCGGACGCCGCCAAGAAGATGAACGGTCAGCGGCTGCCGCTTACCATGGGCAGATGAGCAGCCGCAAAGGGCAGAGCGGGCCCGACGGCAAGATGACGATCGGCGAGCTGGCGCGGCGGACCGGGATGACGATCCGCAACATCCGCGCCCACCAGACCCGCGGCCTGCTGCCCCCGCCCGAGGTCCACGGCCGCACCGGCTACTACAACGAGGACCACATCGCCCGGATCGAGCTGACTCGGGAAATGCAGGCGGAGGGACTCAACCTCGAGGCGATCCGCAGGGTTCTGGAGAGCAGCGAGGGCTCCTCCCGCGAGATGGTCGACTTCGCCCGCGCCGTCCGCGCCCCCTTCGAGGACGAGACGCCGGAAATCTTCAACCCCGACGAGCTCGCCGCCGCCTGGGGGGTCGAGGCCTTCGAGCCCAGGCTGCTCGCCCGGGTGGAAAAACTGGGCGTCGTCCGCGAGCTCCCCGACGGCCGCTTCGAGGTGATCAGCCCGCGCCTGCAGCGCGCCGGCACCGCCCTGATCGAGCTCGGCGTCTCGCCGCAGGCGGCGATCGAGACCGCGGAGGAGATGAAGGACCGCTCGGAGGCCATCGCCCGCACCTTCGTCGAGCTCTTCGTGCGTGAGATCTGGGAGCCCTTCGACAAGGCCGGCCGGCCCGAGGCCGATTGGCAGAAGGTGCGCGAGGCGCTCGACCGGATGCGCCCCCTCGCCTCCGACGCGCTGCTGGCGATGTTCCAGATCACGATGGGCGAGTCGACCGAGAAGGCGGGCGAACGCACCCTCCGCCAGGCCGGCGAACCGCCGCCCAAGCGCCGCCGCAAGCGCAGCTCCTCGAAGCGGCGCTCGTAGAGGCAACTGAACGATTTGGGAAACGACCCGGCGGGGAATGTTCAAAAAGGTGAACGGCCGCCAAATCGCCTGAGCCTATGATTGGGGCTCGGGAAAGAACTAGGGAGGGATCGATGTCAGGCAGGAAGCTCGTCGTGCTGTTCGCAATCGCCGCCGCGCTGCTGGGGGCGGTGCCATCGGTCGCCGCCGAAGCGACCCCGGAAAGCTTCAAGGCAGCCGCCGAACCGATCTGCAAGACCAACCGCGAAGCGAACGAGAAGGTCCTCGACGGCGCTCGCGCCAACGTCCAGGCCGGGAAGCTGAAGAAGGCCTCCAGCCAGCTCTTCGCCGGTGCCAGGGCGCTGAAGCGCGCCCGCACCCAGCTCCTCGCCATCCAGAAGCCGACCGAAGACGCCGCCCGTCTGACGAAGTGGCTGAAGGGGATCAAGACCGAGGTGGAACTGCTCGAAGCGACGGCCAGGAAGCTCGCCAGCGGCGACAAGAACGGGGCGATGAAGATGATCATCCGCCTCAAGAGCAACGCCAACCAGACGAACAACCTGGTCCTCGACTACGAATTCCGCTACTGCCGCATCAACCCCTCGGAATTCCTCTAGGCAAATGGCCCCGGCGGCTGTCGAAAGCGCGGATGCTCCCGAAGAGAGCACCCGCGCTTTCGCCGACTTCCTCAGCCGGGGCGATCTCGATGCCGCCGCCTCCTGCTTCGCCAAGGACGCCTGCCTGCTGACCCCGGACTCGACCGTCATCCGCGGGCGGGATGAGATCCGGCCGATCCTGCGGCAGATGATCGCGGTCGGCTCTCGCATCGAGGTGCAGGAGAGCGCGGTCGTCCTCGCCGGCGAGGTGGCGCTCGGCACCGAGCGCTGGGTCGTCACCTCCGCCGGGTCGGAGGGGGAGCCCTTCAGCAGGACTCTGACCCCGACCATGGTGCTGCGTCAGGTCGAGGGCGTCTGGAAGCTCGCGGTAGCGATGCCGTGGGGCCGGCGCTGAGCCGCGACCACCGTCTAGAATCATCCTGAGCGTGGGCTCCCCGAGGGAGCCCGACTCGCCCGGATAGCTCAGTTGGTAGAGCACTTCCATGGTAAGGAAGGGGTCACGAGTTCGAGTCTCGTTCCGGGCTTCTCTGGCTGTGCGGCCAGTTCCCGCCATCGTCTAATAGGCTGCGCGCCGTGGACTTCGCCCTGACCGACGAGCAGAACGACTTCGTCGACGCGATCCGGGACTTCTGCGACCGCGAGTGCGGCACGCAGGACCAGCGCGAGCGCCTGACCGACGGCTACCAGGACCACCACAATTTCGACCTCTACAAGCAGATGGCCGAGCTCGGTTGGCTCGGGGTGACGATCCCCGAGGAGTACGGCGGCTCGGGCGGCTCGATGCTGGACGCCTGCCTGTTCATGGAGGAGACGACGCGCGGCCTGGCCCCGATCGGAGGCTACGCGACGACGCTGATCGTCGCCGGCGCGACCCAGCGGTTCGGCACCGAGGAGCAGAAGCGGGAGATCCTCGGCGGCATCGCCTCCGGGTCGGTCGAGGCGATCGCGATGACCGAGCCCGAGGCCGGCTCCGACGTCGGCTCGCTGACGACCAGGGCCGAGCGGGTCGACGGGGGCTTCGTCATCAACGGCCAGAAGGTCTTCATCTCCAACGCCCACATCTCCGACCACGTGCTCGTCGTCTGCCGCACGACCAAGGGCGAGAGCAAGCACGAGGGCCTCTCGATGATCTGGGTCCCTCGCGATGTCGAGGGAATGGAGATCGTCCCGATCCAGACCATGGGCGGGCGCGAGACCAACACCCTCTACTTCACCGACTGCGTCGCCCCCGAGAGCGCCGTGCTGGGCGAGGTCGACCAGGGCTGGACCCAGCTGATGGCCGGTCTCAACGTCGAGCGCCTGATCCTCGCCGCGACGATGCTGGGGATCGCCCAGCGCGCCTTCGACGACGCGCTGCTCTACGCCAAGGAGCGCAAGCAGTTCGGCCGGCCGATCGGCTCCTTCCAGGCGCTGCAGCACCGCTTCGCCGACCTCGCCACCGACCTCGAAGCGGCCCGCCTGATGACCCGCTGGGTCGCGACTTTGACCGACGAGGACCCCGACCGGATGCTGCCCAAAGAGGCCTCGATGGTGAAGCTCTTCGTCACCGAGGTCGCCAAGCGCACCACCCTCGAGGGGATGCAGATGATGGGCGGCTACGGCTACTCCTCCGAGTACGACATGGAGCGCCTCGTCCGCAGCTCGCTGGTCTCGACGATCTACGGCGGCACCTCGGAGATCCAGCGCACGATCATCGCCAAAACGCTGGGCCTCTAGCCGCCGGCGGTCAGCCCGCGGCGGCTACTTCGGTCTCGACCAGCGCCGGTTCGCCGATGTGGAACCCCTGGGCGTAGTCGACATCGAAGGCTCGGACCAGCGCCAGCGTCTCTGAGTCCTCGACCCCCTCGGCCACCGTCTCCTGGCCGAAGGCCTTGGCGAACTGGACCAGCGCCTGGACCAGCCGCTGGTCGGTCGGCGAATGGGGCAGTTCGCGGATGAACTCGATGTCGATCTTGAGGTGCTGGATCGGCAGCTCCTTCAGGTAGCTGAACGAGCTGAAGCCGGTGCCGAAGTCGTCGAGGCCGAGGCCGCAGCCCATCGCCGTCACCGTCTCGGCGAAGGCACGGGCGTTGGCCATGTTCGAGATCGCCGCCGTCTCGGTGATCTCGAAGTCGAGCCAGCCGGGGTTGAGGCCGTCGGCGATCGCCCGGCGCACGTCCTCGATCAGCCGCGGGTCGCACAGCGAGGCGCCGCTGACGTTGACGGCGATCGGGCGCGAGCGGCCCGCCAGCTCGATCGCCTTGGCGAGCACGAGGCGGTCGATCTCGGTGATCAGCCCCAGCCGCTCGGCGGTCGGCAGGAAGGAGGAGGGGGGAA
This sequence comes from Solirubrobacterales bacterium, assembly GCA_036374655.1. GTDB lineage: Bacteria > Actinomycetota > Thermoleophilia > Solirubrobacterales > 70-9 > VAYN01. The sequence goes on from DASUTJ010000061.1 coordinate 49,085, forward strand.
TGACGTCGTCGTCGGCGTCGAGCATCCGCACCAGGAGCTCCTCGCGGGCGACGCATCCGTCGCGCAGGTCGACGATCGGCTGCGCGTAGACGACGATCCGTTCGCGGTCGAGCGCTTCCCGGATCCGGTCGGCCCAGGTCAGCTTCAGGTTCGGGCCGCTGGCGGCGTCGACCGCCCTGCCGCCTCCCTGTTCCTTGGCTTCGCAGAGGGCGATGTCGGCGGCGATCATCAACCCTTCGGCGGTGATCTCCTCACCGGTGCCGCCGAACGAGGCGATCCCGACGCTGGCGCCGACCGCGGGCTTTCCCCGTTCGCGCACCAGCTCGATCAGCCGCTCCGCCGCCGCCAGCGCCTGCTCCGGAGTGGTCCGCAGCAGCAGCAGCGCGAATTCGTCGGCGCAGATCCTCGCCGGCAGGTCCTCGGCCCGCGATTCGTCGCGCAGCGTCGCCCCGACCGTCTCCAGTAGGCGATCGCCCGCCTCGTGCCCGAGCGAGTCGTTGACCAGGTGGAAGGAGTCGATGTCCAGCAGCAGCAAGGCCCCCGGCTGGTTCCGCAGAAGGGGGTCGAGCAGCCGCTCTTCCACCTCTTCAACGAACTGGTCGCGGTCGAAGAGACCGCCATTGTCGAACGCCTCTCCCACCGTGACCTCCGTCTGCCCGGATGGATTACGTGAAAAACGACTTTACAAAGAATTGAGTAGTACGTGGGAGATGCCGGTGCGGTGGGCCATGTCGACCGGTCCTTGGGCGACGCAGAGCGCTATCCTTGCCCCAGCCTCGTGCCTCGGCCCGGGGTTTTTCTTCTGTAACGACTAGTCCTCAGGCACGGAACGAGGGAGAAGATGGCTCGCGGAGATGTCCGCATCGCGGTGACGATGGCTTGCGAAGAGTGCAAGCGCCGCAACTACCAAACCAATAAGTCCCGGCGGAACACGCCGGACCGCATCGAGATGCGCAAGTACTGCCGCTGGTGCGGGCGCCACACCTCCCACAAGGAGACCCGGTAGCCCCCGATGGCAAAGACCCGCGCACAGCGCAAGGCCGAGCGCCGGGCTCGGGAAGCTGAAGAGCGGAAACGCTCCGGCGAACACGAGAGCCCGGTCGAGGCGCAACGTGAGACGCAGACGGGCGTCTCCGGAGAGGTAGCCGAGGTCGAAGCGGTCGAGGCCGGGATCGCCGCCGGCGCACCCGAGTCCCAGCTGGAGACCCCCGACGCCCCCAAGCCGCGTTCCGCCCGCCGGGCCGAAGCAAAGGCGGCCAAGGAGGCGGAGAAGCGCAAGCGTGAGGAGCAGAAGCGGCGCGAGCGCGAGCAGCTCGACAAGAAACAGAAACAGGCGAAAGCCGAACGCCAGCGCTCCGGCGTCATCGGCTTCCTCGTATCCTGCTGGCAGGAGCTGAAGAAAGTCCAGTGGCCCGACCGCGAGACGCTGGTTCAGGCAACCGCTGTGACCATCCTCTTCGTCGCCGTCGCGGCCGCCTATCTCGGCGCTCTCGACGCGGTATTCAGCTGGCTCATCAAGCAGATCCTCTAACGAGGGTCCCGAACAAAGGCTTCCTTCAGATGTATCGCTGGTACGTGATCAACACCTACTCCGGGCACGAGAACAAGGTCAAGCACAACCTCGAGCACCGGGTCGAGACGATGAGCCAGAACCGCAACGTGCGGCAGGTCGTCGTCCCCACCGAGCAGGTCTCGGAGATGAAGGACGGGCAGAAAATCCAGACCGAGAAACGGACGATGCCCGGCTATGTGCTGGTCAACATGGAGATGACCGACGACGCCTGGAACCTGGTCAAAAACACCCCCGGGGTGACCGGCTTCGTCGGCTCGCGCAACAAGCCGGTGCCGCTCTCCAAACCGGAGGTCGACCGCCTGCTCCACCGCGAGACCGCCGAGCGGCCGCGCACCCAGGCCCAGTTCGCGATCGGCGAATCGGTCAAAGTCATCTCCGGTCCGCTCTCCGACTTCTCCGGCGAGATCGCCGAGATCAACGAGGACGCCGCCAAACTCAAGGTGCTGGTCTCGATCTTCGGGCGTGAGACGCCGGTCGAGGTCGGCTACGACCAGGTCAAGAAGATCTAGCTCGCAAAGAGCGCTACCCTCCCGAACCCGATCATGGCCAAGAAAGTCCTCACCGTCATCAAGCTGCAGATCCAGGCCGGCAACGCCAATCCGGCGCCGCCGGTCGGTCCCGCGCTGGGCCAGCACGGCGTCAACATCATGGACTTCTGCAAAGCCTTCAACGCCCAGACCCAGGGCGAGGGCGGGACGATCATCCCGGTGGAAATCACCGTCTACGAGGATCGCTCGTTCACCTTCGTCACCAAGACGCCGCCCGCCGCCGTCCTGATCAAGGAAGCGATCAGGATTCCGAAGGGCTCGGGCGAGCCGCACGTCAACAAGGTCGGGACGATCTCCGACGCGCAGATCCAGGAGATCGCCGAACGGAAGATGCCCGACCTCAACGCAAACGACATCGACGCCGCGAAGAAGATCATCGCCGGCACCGCCCGCTCGATGGGCGTCGACGTCGCCTAGGAGATTTCGATGGCCCACGGCAAGCGATACCGCGAGCAGTACGACAAGGTCGACCGCGACCGCGCCTACCCGCCGGCCGAGGCGATCACCCTGCTGAAGGACACCGCCAGCACCAAATTTGACGAGACGGTCGAGCTGCACGTCCTGCTCGGCGTCAACGTCCGCCACGCCGACGAGCAGCTGCGCGGCACCCTGGCGCTGCCGCACGGGCTCGGCAAGGACGTCACCGTCGCCGTCTTCGCGCAGGGCCAGCAGGCCCGCGACGCCGAGGCCGCCGGTGCCGACTTCGTCGGCGGCCAGGACCTGGTCGACAAAGTCCAGGAGGGCTGGACCGGCTTCGACGTCGCGATCTCCACGCCGGAGATGATGAAAAGCGTCGGCCAGCTCGGCCGCGTGCTCGGGCCGCAGGGCAAGATGCCGAACCCCAAGGTCGGCACCGTCACCGACGACGTCGAGAAGGCCGTCGCCGACTCGAAGTCGGGCAAAGTCGAATACCGCACCGACCGCCAGGCGATCGTCCACATGGCGATCGGCAAGGCCAGCTTCAACGAAGGGCAGTTGCTCGCCAACTACGAAGCCGTGATGGACGAGATCAACCGCGCCAAGCCTTCCTCCGCCAAGGGCAAATACATCGTCTCCGCCACCCTGGCGACGACGATGGGCCCGGGAATCCGGGTCGACGCCGGCAAATCCGCCGACCGCGAGTCGGCGTCCTCGGGCGGAGAGGAAGCCGCCCCCGCGGCCGACGAGACCGCACAGGAGCCGGCGACGGTCTAAGCTCCGTCGCCGCTAACCGCAGACCACCGGCGGGGCAGTGCCCGCAAGCCCGGTGCAGGTAAGACGATGAACCGCGAAGAAAAGTCCGCAGCCATAAAAGAGATCGCCTCCGAGATCGAGGCGTCCGAGGCGATTTTCGCCGTCGACTACCGCGGTATCAGCGTCCCCCAGGCAGCCGAGCTGCGCTCGAAACTTCGCGAAGCCGACGCCAGCTTCCGCATCGTCAAGAACCGGCTGACGAAAATCGCCGCCGACGAGGCCGGCGAGGAACGGCTGGCCGAGCTGCTGCAGGGCCCGACCGCGCTCACCTTCGTGCGCGGCGACACCGCCCAGGCGGCGAAGGCGATCACCACCTTCAACAAAGAGCACGACGTGCTCACCTACAAGGGCGGCTTCATGGACGCGACTTCGCTCGACGAAGTCGCGTTCAAATCGATCGCCAAACTGCCTGGCCGGGAAGTGCTCAACGGCCAGCTGGCCGGCGTCGTCGCCAGCCCGCTCACGGGTCTGGTCCGCGGATTGGGCTCGATGATCCAAGGCCTGGCGCTGCAGCTGGGTCAGATCGCCGAGAAAGGCCTCGTCAGTGGCGAGGCACCGGCGGCGGCCGAGGAGGCACCGGCCGAGGAGGAGGCACCCGCGGCCGAGGAGGCACCCGCCGAGGAGCCGAAAGCCGAGGCGGAGGAGGCTCCGGCCGAGGAGCCGGAGGCAGAGACTTCAGATGAAGATTCAAACGAGGAAGAGGGGTAGCGACTGATGGCAACCAAAACTTCAACCGAGGACTGGATCGAGGAGCTGAAAAGCATCTCGGTCCTCGAGCTCTCCGAGCGGATCAAAGCGCTCGAGGAGGAGTTCGGCGTCTCCGCGACGGCCGTTGCGGCCGCGGCGCCGGCTGCCGGCGGCGGCGGCGGCGGAGGCGACGAGGGCGGCGGCGAGGAGTCTTCGACCGTCGACGTCGTCCTCAAAGAGGTGGGCGGCCAGAAAGTGCCGGTCATCAAGGTGGTCCGTTCGGCGACCGGTCTCGGCCTGAAAGAGGCCAAGGCTCTTGTCGACGAGGCTCCGAAAGCGATCAAAGAGGGCGTCGAGCGCGACGAGGCCGACAAACTCAAAGCCGAACTGGAGGAGGCGGGCGCGACGGTCGAACTCTCGTAAGAGTTCGACCGCGCCTGCGGATCCCAGTCAGGGAGCCAAGTCTGAAGGCGCGTGCGGCCGTGTGTTATTTTCCCCGGTCGCGCGCTTTTTGAGTGCCCCTGCCCATATCTGCGCAGTATCCACGTCCCTCTGACCGTTCGAGGAGTCGCCGACTTTGGCACGTTCCAACGCTGCCCCCGTAACCCGTAGGAGTTTTTCCCGCCTAGACAACCCTCTCGAGGTCCCCCACCTAATCGACATCCAGCGACGTTCCTTCGAGGAACTGACGGATCCGAAGAGCGGTGGCCTCCGGGAGACGATTAACGACATATCCCCGATCGAGGACTACACGGGGAACCTCCAAATCGTCTTCGGCGAGTTCAAGTTCGAGGAGCCGCCGCACACGATCGAGGAGTGCCGCGAGAAGGACATGACCTACTCGCGCCCGCTGACCGCGACCGTCGCCTTCCAGAACAAGGAGACCGGCGAGATCCGTGAGCAGGCCGTCTTCATGGGCGATTTCCCGTGGATGACCGAGCGCGGCACCTTCATCATCAACGGCACCGAGCGCGTCGTCGTCACCCAGCTGGTCCGCTCCCCGGGCGCCTACGTGATGGCGCCGAAGGACCCGGAAAAGCAGGTCTTCATCGCCAACCTGATGCCGGCCCGCGGCTCCTGGCTGGAGCTCGAAGTCGACAAAAAAGGCAAAGTCTTCGTCCGCATCGACCGCAAGCGCAAACTGCCGGTCACGGTCCTGCTGCGCGCGATGGGTTACGTCGAGGACCAGCAGCTGCTGGACATGTTCGACAACTCGGTCTACATCCGCCACACGATCGAGGCGGACACCGAAGCGACCAAGACCGAAGAGGGCGCCCTGATCGAGCTGTTCAAAAAGCAGCGGCCGGGCGAGCCGCCGTCGGTCGACGCCGCCAAAGGCCTGCTCGAGCAGCTCTTCTTCGATCCCAAGCGCTACGACCTCACCCGGGTCGGCCGCTACAAGCTCAACGCCCGCCTCGATCTCGACATCGACCTCGAGACCCGGGTCCTGACCCACGACGACATCATCGCCCTGGTCAAGGAGCTCGTCAGCCTGCCGAAACTGCTCGGCATCCCGGAGGAGATCGACGAGGAGAACCCGATCAAAGACTACGCCGCGGAGGCGATCACCTACCCGCGGGAGCAGGTCTACGACCACCTCGACGAGTACGAGCACTTCGGCAACCGCCGGCTGCGCACGGTCGGCGAGCTGATCCAGGAGGCATTCCGGATCGGCCTCTACCGGATGGAGCGCGTCGTCCGCGAGCGCCTCACCACCGAAGACGCCGACGCGATCACCCCGCAGACGATCATCAACATCCGCCCGGTCGTGGCGGCGATGAAGGAGTTCTTCGGGTCCTCGCAGCTGTCGCAGTTCATGGACCAGACCAACTCGCTCACCGGCCTCACCCACCGTCGCCGCCTCTCGGCGCTCGGTGCCGGCGGCCTGACCCGCGAGCGGGCCCCGATCGAGGTTCGCGACGTGCACCCGACCCACTACGGCCGGATGTGCCCGATCGAGACCCCGGAGGGACCGAACATCGGCCTGATCGGCTCACTTGCCTCCTACGCGCAGATCTCCGAGCACGGCTTCGTCACGACCCCGTACCGGGTTGTCAAAGACGGCGTCGTCACCGAGGAGATCGTCCATTACGACGCGACCCAGGACGAGGACAAGATCATCGCTCAGGCGAACTCCGAGTTCGATCCCAAAACCGGCAAATTGAAGGGCCCCCAGGTACTGGTCCGTGCCGGCGAGCAGGAGTACGCGACCGCCGCTCCCAAAGAAGTCCACTTGATGGATGTCTCGCCGTCCCAGATCTGGTCGGTGGCGACCTCGATGATTCCGTTCCTCGAGCACGACGACGCCAACCGGGCGTTGATGGGCTCGAACATGCAGCGGCAGGCGGTTCCCCTGTTGAAGCCGGACCCGCCGCTGATCGGGACCGGGATGGAGCGCCGCGCCGCGGTGGACAGCGGCGACGTCGTCCTCGCCAAGAGCGATGGCGAAGTCACCCACGTCGACGCCGAGCGCATCGTCGTCAGCAGCGGCTCGAAGAAAGACGAGTACTCGCTGCACAAGTTCATGCGCTCGAACCAGGGGACGATCATCCACCAGCGGCCGATCGTGAAGAGCGGCCAGCAGGTGAAGGAGGGCGACGTGCTCGCCGATGGCTCCTCCACCGGCGGCGGTGAGATCGCCCTCGGCAAGAACTGCCTGGTCGCCTTCATGTCCTGGGAGGGCTACAACTTCGAGGACGCGATCATTCTCTCCGAGCGCCTGGTCAAGGACGACGAACTCACCTCGATCCACATCGAGGAGTACGAGATCGACGCCCGCACGACCAAGCTCGGCGACGAGGAGATCACCCGCGACATCCCGAACCGCTCCGAGGAGAGCCTGCGCAACCTCGACGAGCGCGGCATCGTCCGCGTCGGCGCCGAGGTCGACGCCGGCGATCTGCTGGTCGGCAAGGTGACGCCGAAGGGCGAGACCGAGCTGACCGCGGAGGAGAAGCTGATCCGCGCGATCTTCAAGGAGAAGGCGCGCGAGGTCCGCGACACCTCGCTGAAAGTCCCGCACGGCGCGGGCGGGGTCGTCATCGACGTCCTCACCTTCAGCCGCGACGAGGGCGACGACCTGCCGCCCGGCGTCAACGACCTGGTTCGCGTCTACGTCGCGATCAAGCGCAAGATCGCCGAGGGCGACAAGCTCGCCGGCCGTCACGGGAACAAGGGTGTGATCTCGAAGATCGTGCCCGAGGAGGACATGCCTCACCTTGCCGACGGGACCCCCGTCGACGTCATCCTCAACCCGCTCGGCGTGCCGAGCCGGATGAACATCGGCCAGATCCTCGAGACCCACCTCGGGTGGGTCGCGGCGAACGGCTGGTACGACGACGGCTCCGAGGCCTACAAGCAGGCCCATTCCGACCAGGGCGACGGTCGCGTCTACGTGGCGACCCAGGTCTTCGACGGGGCCACCGTCGAGGACGTTGACGAGGCGTTGGTCCAGTGGCAGGAGCAGAACGCGGATCGCGGCATCGACCTCGGCGTCGACAAGAGCGCCCGGCCGGGCGCCCGCGCCGCGGGCACCGCGCAGCTCTACAACGGCCGCACCGGCGAGCCCTACGAGGGCAAGGTCACGGTCGGCTACATGTACATCCTCAAGCTGCTGCACCTGGTCGACGACAAGATCCATGCCCGTTCGACCGGCCCGTACTCGCTCGTCACCCAGCAGCCGCTGGGCGGCAAGGCGCAGTTCGGCGGTCAGCGCTTCGGCGAGATGGAGGTCTGGGCGCTGGAGGCTTACGGCGCCGCCTACACCCTGCAGGAGATGCTCACGGTCAAGTCCGACGACACGGTCGGGCGGGTCAAGGCCTACGAGGCGATCGTCAAGGGCGAGAACATTCCCGAGCCCTCAATTCCGGAGTCCTTCAAAGTCCTTTTGAAGGAGATCCAGAGCCTCTCGCTCGACGCCAACGTGGTGTCGGAGGGCTCGGACGTCGAAATCTCCGACGAGGAAGACGACCTGCTGAAAGCCGCCGAGGAGCTCGGCATGGACCTCACCGGGGTCCGCGCCGACTCTTCCAACGGAGCGGCCGACGAGCAAGAGGAGCAGGTGGTCGCCGAGGGCGAGGCTGGAACTGATGGTGATGGTGCCGGTAAAGCCGAAGAGGCCGCGCCGGCCGAGGTGGAGGACTGATGATCGACATCAACAATTTCGACGCGATCGAGATCGGGCTCGCGTCTTCGAAGAAGATCCGCTCCTGGAGCTGGGGAGAGGTAACCAAGCCCGAGACGATCAACTACCGGACCCTGAAGCCGGAGAAAGACGGGCTCTTCTGCGAGCGCATCTTCGGTCCGACCAAGGACTGGGAGTGCTACTGCGGCAAGTACAAGCGGGTCCGCTACAAGGGCATCGTCTGCGAGCGCTGCGGCGTCGAGGTGACGCGCTCCAAGGTCCGCCGCGAGCGGATGGGGCACGTCGACCTGGCTTCGCCGGTCTCCCACATCTGGTTCTTCAAGGGCGTTCCGAGCCGGATCGGCTACCTGATCGACATGGCTCCGAAAGAGCTGGAGAAGGTCCTCTACTTCGCCGCCTCGATGGTCACCTGGGTCGACGAGGAGGCCCGTGACAAGGACGTCGGGAAACTCGAGAAAGAGGTCAAAAAAGTCGTCGACTCCTACGAGTCCGAAAAACAGAAACGGACGCAGGAGCTGAGCGAGTCGCTGGAGCGCCGGATCGCCTATCTGGAGGGCGGCGCGCAGGACAAGTTCGACGACGAAGACCACATCTGGGCCGACTCGCTGAAACTGACCGCGGCGCAGCTGCGGAAGCTCAAAGACGACGACCGGGCGAAAATGATCAAAGAACTGCGCAAACAGTTCGACGCCGAGATCTCCGACACCGAGGCCTACCTCGAAGAGGCCGCGGAGCGGATGCAAGAGGTCTGGAAGATCTTCACCGAGATGAAGCCGAAGGACGTCATCAACGACGAGACGGTCTTCCGTGAGCTCAAGGACCGGTTCGGGTCCCCGTTCGGCTGGGGCGAGTACTTCCGCGGCGGCATGGGTGCCGAAGCGGTGCGCGACCTGCTCGAACAGGTCGACCTCGCCGCCGACTGCGAGGAACTGGAGCAGATCATCAACAGCTCCAAAGGCCAGAAACAGGCCCGCGCGGTAAAGCGGCTGAAAGTCGCCTCCGCCTTCCTCAACTCGGACAACAAGCCCGACTGGATGATCCTCGACGCGGTACCGGTGATCCCGCCGGAGCTGCGCCCGATGGTCCAGTTGGACGGTGGCCGCTTCGCGACCTCCGACCTCAACGACCTCTACCGCCGGGTGATCAACCGCAACAACCGGCTGAAAAGGCTGCTCGACCTCGGCGCTCCCGAGATCATCGTCAACAACGAGAAGCGGATGCTGCAGGAGGCCGTCGACGCCCTGTTCGACAACGGCCGCCGCGGACGCCCGGTCACGGGCCCCGGCAACCGGCCGCTGAAGTCGCTCTCCGACATGCTCAAGGGCAAGCAGGGTCGCTTCCGCCAGAACCTGCTCGGTAAGCGCGTCGACTACTCCGGCCGCTCGGTAATCGTCTCCGGCCCGAGCCTGCGGCTGCACCAGTGCGGCCTGCCGAAGCTGATGGCGCTTGAGCTGTTCAAGCCATTCATCATGGCTCAGCTGGTCGAGCGCAAAGCGGTCCAGAACATCAAGGCCGCCAAGAAGATGGTCGAGTCGATGATCCCGGAGGTCTGGGACGTGCTGGAGGAAGTCATCCACCAGCACCCGGTCCTGCTCAACCGGGCACCGACCCTGCACCGTCTCGGCATCCAGGCCTTCGAACCGGTCCTCGTCGAGGGCAAGGCGATCCAGGTTCACCCCCTGGTCTGCCACGCCTTCAACGCCGACTTCGACGGCGATCAGATGGCGGTCCACGTGCCGCTGTCAGCCGAGGCCCAGGCCGAGGCGCGGATCCTGATGCTGTCGGCCAACAACATCCTCTCCCCGGCCCACGGGGCGCCGCTGGCGACCCCGACCCAGGACATGGTGCTCGGCATCTACTACCTGACCTACGGTCCGGAAGAGGCTGAGCTGGCGAAGATCGACGAGGAACTGAAGGCGGGCAAGGGCCGCAACGGCTCCGGCTCGAACGTCAAGGTGTTCCGCTCCTCGCAGGAGGCCGAGCTCGTCTACGAGAACGGCGGCTGCAAACTGCACGACCAGGCGGAGTACCGCCGGGCCGGGCGCGGGCACTTCCTGACCACGGTCGGGCGGATCATCTTCAACGAGAAGATCGAGCGCGCCCTCGCCGATGCCCTCGAAGAGGACTTCGATCCGGAGAAGTTCGAGTTCGTCAACTTCTCGCTGAAGAAGAAGGACATCAACCAGATGGTCTCCGACCTGGTCGAGGCCTACGGCGCCCCGGCTGTCTCACAGGTGCTCGACGCCTTCAAGGACCTGGGCTTCCACTACGCCAGCCAGGCCGGGATCACCGTCTCGAAGAACAACGTGGTCTCGCCGCCGGAGAAGGCGGAGATCCTCGATCGCTACGAGAAGGAGACGGCTGCGATCCAGCAGCAGTACGACGAGGGCTACATCACCGCCGAGGAGCGTCATGAGGCGGTGACGGCGCACTGGAACCGGGCAACCGACGAGGTCGCCCAGGCGATGGAGGACAACCTCGAGGAGCTGAACCCGATCTTCATGATGGCCAACTCGGGCGCTCGCGGATCGTTCAAACAGATCCGCCAGCTGGCCGGGATGCGCGGCCTGATGGCCAACCCGAAAGGGGAGATCATCGAGCGGCCGATCAAGGCCAACTTCATGGAGGGACTCTCGGTCCTCGAGTACTTCATCTCCACCCACGGCGCCCGAAAGGGTCTCGCCGACACGGCGCTGCGGACGGCCGACTCCGGTTACCTCACCCGCCGCCTGGTCGACGTCGCCCAGGACGTCATCGTCCGCCAGGAGGACTGCAAGACCAAAGACCACATCGAGATGGTCATCCGCAAGGACGACGGCTCGCTCAACGACAACCTGATCGGCCGCCTGGCGGCGAAGAAGCTCGAGACCAAACGCGGTCGCGAACTGCTCAAGCGCAACCAGGAAATCACCCACGCCGACGTCGAGCAGATCGCCGAGGCGTTCGGGGACGAGGACGTCAAGGTCCCCGTCCGCTCGGCGCTCAAGTGCGAGGCGGAGTCCGGTGTGTGTCGCTCCTGCTACGGCATCTCGCCGGCGACCGGGTCGACCGTCGACATCGGCGACGCGGTGGGCATCATCGCCGCCCAGTCGATCGGCGAGCCGGGAACCCAGCTGACCATGCGGACCTTCCACACGGGAGGCGTCGCCGGTCAGGACATCACCCAGGGCCTGCCGCGCATCGTCGAGCTCTTCGAGGCGCGCAAACCGAAGGGCCTGGCGCAGATGGCCGAGGCCGCCGGAAAAGTCGGGATCGAAGAAACCGACAAAGCGCTGAAAGTGATCGTCACCGAGTCGAGCGGCGAGGAGCACTCCTACAGCTTCCCGTTGCGCACCCGTCTGCACGTCGCCGACGGCGACCGGGTGGAGGTCGGCGAGCAGCTGAACGAAGGCTCGCTCTACCCGGCCGACCTGTTGGCGATCCGCGGGCGCACCGCGACCGAGCTCTACCTCGTCGACGAGGTGCAGAAGGTCTACCGCGCCCAGGGCGTCGACATCAACGACAAGCACATCGAGCTGATCGCCCGTCAGATGCTGAAGAAGGTGCGGATCGAGTCGAAGGGCTCGACCAGCCTCCTGCCGGGGCAGCTCGAGGATCGCGGCAGCCTCAAACGGCTCAACAAAAAGGTCAAGGAAGAGGGCGGGACGCCGGCCAAAGGCGAGGAGGTCATCCTCGGGATCACCAAGGCATCGCTGGCAACCGAGTCCTTCCTCTCGGCGGCCTCTTTCCAGGAGACCACGAAGGTGCTCACCGACGCTGCCCTCGAGGGCAAACGGGATCGCCTGGTCGGCCTGAAGGAGAACGTGATCATCGGCAAGCTGATCCCGGCCGCGACCGGTCTCAAGCACTACCGGACGGTCGCGATCGAGCCGGCCGAACCGATCGAGACCCCGGGCGACGACGACCTGCTCGAGGACGACGAGCTGGCCGCCGAACTCGGCGTCGACGGGGTCGAGGCCCCGGTCGAGGGCTTCGGCACCTCGTTCGCCGAGGAGCTGGAGGAGCTGGCGCAGGAGATCGAGTCGACCTCCG
>DASUTJ010000062.1:0-48592 GCA_036374655.1 Solirubrobacterales bacterium
CGGATGCTGCGGCGGATCGAGTCGCCGGAGAACATCCCCGACTTCCTCGAGCGGGTGAAGCAGCGCGAGGAGAAACTGATGGGCTTCGGCCACCGGGTCTACAAAAACTACGACCCGCGGGCGCGGATCATCCAGCAGTACCTGGAGCCGGTCTTCGAGGCGACCGAGTACAACCCGCTGGTCGAGATCGCGCGGGAGCTGGAGAAACGCGCGCTCGAAGACGACTACTTCACCGAGCGCAAGCTCTACCCGAACGTCGACTTCTACTCGGGGATCATCTACGAGGCGATGGACATCCCGGCCGACATGTTCACGGTCATCTTCGCCATCCCCCGCACCGCCGGCTGGGTCGCCCAGTGGATGGAGATGCAGGAAGACCCCGAGAAGAAAATCGCCCGGCCGCGGCAGATCTACACCGGCGAGCGCGAGCTCGAGTACGTCGGTATCGACGACCGCGAGGGGCCGGAGAAAATCGTCGGACCCCCGGCGCGGCGCCCGAAACGCCCGCGGCGCGGCGCCTAAGCGCCGCCTAAAAAATTCGCCGCGAGGCAACCGCTCGAGCGGCCCTCCCGTAACGGAGGGCGAAAGGAAAAACTCCCTTATCCAAGGAGGATCCATGCTCAAGCGACTCCTCGTCCTCGCCACCGCGATAGCCGTGATCGCGCTTCCGGTTGGCAGCGCCTCGGCGGCGCCGCCGAAGAAGAACATCGTCGAAACCGCCGCCGCGGCTCCGCAGTTCTCGACCCTCGTCTCGCTGGTAAAGAAGGCGGGCCTGGTCGGCGTCCTCTCCGGCAAGACGAACTACACCGTCTTCGCCCCGACCAACGCCGCCTTCAGCAAGGTCCCGAAGAAAACGCTGAACGAACTGACGGCAGACAAGGCGATGCTGAAAAAGGTTCTGCTCTACCACGTGCTACCGGGCAAGGTGCCAGCCAGCATGGTCGTGAAGAAGAAGTCGGCGACGACCGCCGAGGGCTCGAAGGTGAACTTCTCGGTCCGCAACGGCAACGCCTTCGTCAACGAATCGAAGATCACCAAGACGGACATCCTCTGCAGCAACGGGATCGTCCACGCGATCAACGCGGTGCTGCTGCCGCCCGATATGTGAGCCTCGATCCCAGCGGTGCGCCTTATCCGCCCATGACGCGGATAAGGCGCACCAATTCGCATAGCCTCGGGCCATGCCCAGCTGGAAGTTGACCGTGCGCCACGGCTCCGATGTCGACCACGAGCGCTTCGACGATCTCGCCGCGGCGGTGGCGCGGATGCGCGAACGGGCCCTGGCGATCCGCAGCGAGGGGCCGCTGCGACCGGTCAGCTCCCTGCGGGACTTCGAGCCTGCGGCGCAGGTCCACGCGCGGCTGGAGCTGAGCACTGGTCGCTTGCTGCGCAAGTCGGTGGCCGGAGTCGACGTGCGCGGCGACGGCACGTTCGTCCCGTACCGGGGCGGGGTAGCCCGGGAGGAGCTGGACCCGACCCACCACGACACGCCGTTCGACCTCGTGCGCGAGACTCTCGAAGAGGAAAGATGAGCAAGGCCGAGACCGAGATCCCCAAGGGCAGTTACGCCGCAGGCGAGCGGGTGAAGCTGCCCGCAGGCGCCGAACCGCCGTTCACCGTCTTCATCAACGGGATCGAACAGCCGAAGGAGAGCTACCGGATCGAAGGCGGAGTGATCGATTTCGGCCGGCCGATCGTCAAGGAGAAGGTCGGAACCAGCCGCTGGCTGGCGATGTACCTGGGCCTCTGGGGCACCTACCGCAAGAACGAGACGATCGACCTCCAGTTCACCAAGAACGGCAAGATCGAACTGCGCTCCGACCTCCCGGTCATCCCCTACGCCGAGGGCGAGGGACCGTGAACATCGGCTTTCTCCTCCTCTGCGATCACAGCGAGGCGGTCAACGGCAAGCTCTACCTGACCGGCGGCGGCTGGAACGTCCTCCGCCTCCCCGAGTTGCCCGCCGAGTGGTCCTTCTCGATCGGCCTAGGCATTGACGTCGCCTGGCACGAGACCAACAGCCCCCACGAGCTAATAGTCACGGTCCAAGACCCCGACGGCAACGAGCTCGGCGACGGCCTCACCGCCAACTTCGAGACCGGCCGCCCCCCAGGCCTCCCCGAAGGCCAAGAGCAACGCCTGGTCATGTCGATCGCCGCCACCGCCGCCTTCGAGACCGCCGGCCCCCACGCCGCGGTGGTCCAGGTCAACGGCGAGGAGATCGGCCGGGCGAGGTTCTACCTGATGGAGGCCGGGCCTCCTGAGGTGGGACTGGCCTAAGCGTCTTCGTCGCTGTCCGAATTAGAAGCCTTTCTCCCCCACCAAAATCCAGAATTAATCTCGTCCAGCAAGGGGCTATCGCGTAGATCCCTTACAAACATTTCTCGTACCTTTTTTTCAGGGTCTTCGATGGCCTCTTCCAAAGCACGAACCGATGAGGTGTTTTCGGAGGACTCGAACGCCTTTGAGACCTGATGGAGATAACCGAATGGATGCTCCCGAACGATTTTCTCCCTTGAAAAGGAGTAATTGATCGTTTGCCCGACAATCTTGGCTCCCCCGTCAACAGCTCTGACAGGATCGATTGGACTCAAAGCTATAGCCGTTGCTCCCAGGAGTGAGCGAACAAGAAATTGCACATTTCCCTGCTTGAGCACTTCTTCCAGCTCGCCTAGGGCAGGGACCACCCTGTTTCGATATCGGTCCCGGGCTTCGGCCAGAAGTTGCGTCGGATCCGCATCCTTTCTCAGGCCCTCAGATAAGTCCGCAAGACTGGCGCGGAATCGCCCCACTGATAATGCGTTCTTTTCCCGAAATTCGATAATGCGATCCACTGGAGTATCCGGGGCGACCTCAAACGCCTGAATAGCAGTTGAGAGCAAGGCCGCCTCCGTGCGTGGCGCCTCAGAGGGTGCTCCGACTATCGAAGCAACGTGTGAGACGACAGACCGAGAAACGGGAGCAAGGTGGTGCACGCTCGATATGGAAATTGAATCCCGAACGCGCTCCAGATATTGCCGAGCCGCGTAATCGACAATGTTTTCGCGCAATTGCTCCACTGCTGCTTTTAACTCACCCTGCTCGGGATCGCGCTCTTCCGAGTTTCGGATCTTTGCCAACTCCAGCATTGGTGACCCGACTGAGACAATTCGCTTGATCGCCTCGGATGGCGCTGGGAGGTCGCGCAACCCCTCCGGGAGTTCCTCGGGAGCAACCGGTGGAAGCTCGACTTCACGCTTCTCCACCCTGATGACACCGGCCGATGCAAGAGCTTCGCTTACCCCCGACAAAGGCCGGGGAGCTACCTCCTCTTTATCTAAGACTCCTGCACGGTCCAGATATTCAGGAATGACGATCTCGTCCCAGTAGAGCGCAAGCGTCTTCACTAACTGATCTGAGGGAATCTCTAGATCCGGCAGCAACAGAGCCCGAGTGACATCCGCCATCAGAAAGGTTCAGCTAGTTGAAGACGTAGAGCAGCAGGAACGCGATCACCGCGAACGCTGCGCCTGCCGCTTGGATGCCGCGGTCGCCGGCGACTATCTGGGCCATCGAGCGGTCGTCGGAGCGGTCGTAGATCAGGTAGAGGTAGCGGAAGATGCCGTAGACGACCGGCGGGATGGTGAGCATCATCTGGCTGCCGATCAGGGGTGAGTTGACGGTGTAGATCGCGTAGCTGAGAACGGTGCCGGTGGTGACCAGGGAGACCATCTGGTCGAGGAAGGGCAGCGAGTAGTGCTCGAGGACCGGGCGGGTCGAGGTGCCCTCGTGCAGCTCGGAGACGGCCTCCTGGCGGCGCTTGGTGAAGCCGAGGAAGGCGGCGAGCATGCCGGTGCAGAGGATCAGCCATTCCGAGGCGTGGGCGTCGACGGCACTGGCGCCGGCGGCGACGCGGAGGATGAAGAGCCCCGCCAGCGTCATCACGTCGATGATCACGATCTGCTTGAGGCCGAGGCTGTAGGCGGTCTGGGCGACGCCGTAGCCGACGACCATCAGCCCGACCTCCCAGTTGACGGCGCCGAAGGCGAGGGCGATGGCGACGAGGGCGAGGACCGGGGCGATCGTCATCGCCGTCCGCTCGGAGAGCTCGCCGGCCGCCAGCGGGCGGAAGCGCTTCTTCGGGTGCTTGCGGTCGAGCTCGACGTCGATCAGGTCGTTGAGGAAGTAACCGGCGCTGGAGACCAGGCAGAAGGCGACGAAGGTAATCGTCGCCTCGGCGATCGCGTGGCCCTCGGTGAACTTGCCGGAGAACAGCAGGCCGGCGAACACGAAGACGTTTTTGATCCACTCCTTCGGCCGCCCGGTCTTGATCGCCGCCCGCAGCGGCGAGCGCCGCGGCACCGCGGGCTCCTGCTCGGGCTGGGGGGGCTCAGCCGGCACGGTGGGTTGTTCGGAGGTGATCGTTTCCATCGCTTGAGGGCTGCCCGAGCGCCAGATCTGGCTGCCCGACCGGGAATGCGGGTCGCGAAAGGGTAGCGACGAGCGGGGTCAACCCTCGGGCAAAGCGATTACTTGGGCGGCGCGGAACAATTCCCGAGCCTCTTCAGCCGACAAATACTCCGCACCCGGATTGGCAAAGACGAATTCGCTCAGAGCCAGCCCTTCCGCAAGATTCACAGCCAGGGATCGGCGGCCGTCTAGCCGCAACTGATCGCTGCGCACCTTCTGCTCGTCGTACCAGCTTCTTTGCATCGCCCAGGGAGGGTAACTACGCCGTATCGATCAGCACGCCTGGATTCAGCATTCCGGCAGGATCGAGCTCGGCCTTGGCGGCGCGGAGAGCGGCGGCGAAGGGGGCCGGGCGCTGGCGGTCGTACCAGGGGCGGTGGTCGCGGCCGACGGCGTGGTGGTGGGTGATCGTGCCGCCGGCGTCGATCAGGGCCTCGGAGGCGGCGGCCTTGACCTCGTCCCACTGCTCGACCTCGCCGCCGCGGACCGCCGGGGCGAGGACGGTGTAGTAGGGCGCGACGCCGTCGGGATAGACGTGGGTGAAGCGGCAGCTGACGCGGGGGGCGCCGGGACCGTCGGCGGCGACGCCGCTGGCCTCGGCGACGGCGCGGCGGGTGGTCTCCATCACCGTCGCGTGGAACTCCTCGAACCGGTCCCAGGTGATCGCCGTCTCGAAGGTCTCGGAGAGGACACCGCAGGCGACGAAGGTGTCGCGCAGGTACGGCGCCAGGAGAAACGCCCCGCGCCACTGACCGACCGCATCCTCGCCATCGCCGGAGCTGCGAACCTCGCCGCGGGTGCCGCCGTGGTCGCGGGTTATCTCCAGCGCCCGCTCCATCGCGGCGTCGACCGGGTGGTCGGCCGACTCGAAGCCGAGGATCAGGAGGTTGGCACTGCCGTCGCCCGCCCCGGTCAGCTCCGCCTCGGAGGCGTCGAGCAGGCGGCAGTTGGCGGGGTACAGGCCCGATTGGGCGATGGTCCGGACCGCGCCGGCCGCGACGCCGAAGTCGTCGAAGGCGACGCTGGTCGAGGACTTGAACCGCGGCCGCGGTCGCACCCGGACCCAGGCCTCGGCGATCACGCCGAGGATCCCCTCCGAGCCGATCAGCATCCGATCCGGCGAGGGCCCCGCGCCCGAGCCAGGCAGGCGCCGGCTCTCCCAGGTCCCCCGCGGGGTGATCGCGCGGACCGACTCGACCAGGTCGTCGATGTGCGTCTCCAGGGTGGCGAAGTGGCCGCCGGCCCTGGTCGCGACCCAACCGCCCAGGGTCGAGTACTCGAACGACTGGGGGAAGTGGCGCAGGGTGAGGCCGTGCTCGCGCAGCTGGTCCTCGAGCCCGGGCCCGGTTGCCCCGGCCTGGATCCGCGCTGCCAGCGACCCCGGGTCGACCTCCAGCACCCGGTCCAGCCGCCGTAAGTCCAGCGAGACCGAAGGCCGCTCCCCCACCCGCGGCTCGACCCCGCCGCAGACACTGGTCCCGCCGCCGAACGGAACGACCGCAGCCCCCTCGGCCTCGGCCCAGCTCAGAACAACCTCGATCTCGGACTCGTCCTGCGGGAAGGCGACGAGGTCCGGCGGGTTCTCGAACCGCCCGTAGAACCCCCGCACCACGTCCCGGTAAGCGCTCCCCAACGAGTGCGAAACCCGCTCGTAGTGCCCATCCGAAAACAGATCTCCAAGCCCACCGGGCTTCTTCAGCCGCGACCCCCGCAGCTCAACCGCCTCCAGCGGCACCGGCTTCTCGACCTCACCCCCGAACCCGAACCGAGCCCGAATTCCTTCCGCGGCCTCTCTCAGCTGACTAGCCGTAGGGGCCTGGTCCTCGAACCCCCAACCCCAATGCTTGAGCCGGCGCTCAGCCACGGGGTGAACCTACTACCAGTGGACGCCTTTCATCAGGTGCGCAAACGCGACGGCCTCGGTCGAAGGCGGTTTGTCCCGCGCCTCCTCTTTCTTCCCCTTCGCCGCCTGCGAATCCGGGAACAGCTTGTAGGCGGTGTTGAGCAGCGAGTCGCTCGCCTTCGGAGCGACCGCGTAGACCAGCTCGCCGAAGTTGCCGAGCCGGGTCGCGACCTTCTTCGGCCGCTTGATCATCGCCTTGGCGATCATCTCGGCGGCCTCCTCGGGCGTGATCGCCGGGAACATGTCGTACATCCGGGTCGGCGCGATCATCGGCGTCCGCACCAGCGGCATGTGGATCGTCGTCAGGTGGACGTCGTCTTCGACCACCTCGGAGGCGATCACCCGGCTGAAGGCGTCGAGCGCGGCCTTCGAGGCGACGTAGGCCGAGAACCGCGGCGGGTTGGTCTGCGTCCCGATCGAGCTGATGTTGATGATGTGGCCGCTCTTGCGACCCCGCATCGTCGGCATCAGCGCCAGGATCAGCCGCACCGCGCCCAGGTAGTTGAGCTGGATCGTGCGCTCGAAGTCGTGGTAGCGGTCGTAGGAGAGCGCGATCGAGCGGCGGATCGAGCGGCCGGCGTTGTTGACGAGGATGTCGACGTGGCCGTGGTAGGCCAGCACCTCCTCGGCCATCCGCTCGATGTCCTCGATGTCGGAGAGGTCGCACTGGTGGATGTGGGCGGTCCCCCCGCCGGCGACGATCTCCTCCTTGGTCTCCTCGAGCTTGTCGAGCGAGCGGGCGACCAGCAGCACCGTCGCGCCGGCGTCGGCGACCTTGACCGCGGTCGCTTTGCCGATCCCCGAGGACGCGCCGGTGATCAGGACGATTTTGCCGCGCACCGCCGCCGAGAGCGAGCGGTCCTTGAACAGGTCGGGATCCAGGTTGCGCTCCCAGTAGTCCCAGACCCGCGTCGCGTAGGACTCCAGCGGCGGCACCTCGATCCCCGAGTCCTTCAGCGCCTTCTGCGTCCGGGTCGAGTCGAAGGTGGTCGGGTAGTCGACGTAGGCAAGGAGCTCGGCGGGCAGGCCGAGCTGATCCAACGCCGTCTTGGCGACACGCTTGGCCGGCGGCAGCAGCTTCAGCGCCGTCCGCAAGGCCCCCGTGGCCGGCTCGGTCACGTCGGTGCCGACCCGCATCGTCATCTGCGGCGCGTCGGCGGCCTTGGCGAAGATGTTGATCACCTCGCCCGCGGTGTGCGGGTTGGGGTCGGTGAGGTGGAAGGCGCGCCCGTTCAGCCGCGGCTTATGGGCGATGTGGTCGATCGCCGCGGCGACGTAGTCGACCGGGACGATGTTGATCTCGCCGCCCTCGATCCCCAGCACCGGCAGCCAGGACGGCGCCACCCGCCGCAGCCGCTGCAGGCTCTTGAAGAAGTAGTAGGGGCCGTCGATCTTGTCGATCTCCCCGGTGCGCGAGTCGCCGACCACGATCCCCGGCCGGTAGACCCGCCAGGGCCGCGGGCACTCGTCGCGGACCAGCCGCTCGGACTCGTGCTTGGTGCGGAAGTAGGGGTTGTTGTCGAGGCGTTCGGCCTCCTCGAACATGTCCTCGGTCCACTCGCCGCGGTACAGGCCGGCGGCGGCGATCGAGCTGACCTGGTGGAAGCAGCCGGCCTCGACCGCGCCGGCGAGCTCGATCGCGTGACGCGTGCCCTCGACGTTGGCCACCTCCTGCGCGTCGGCGTCGGCGGTCAGGTCGTAGATCGCCGCCAGGTGGAAGAAGTGGTCGATGTTCCCCCGCATCTCCACCAGGTCCTCCTCGGAGACCCCCAACCCGTCCTGGGAGAGGTCGCCGGTGACCGGGACGATGCGGGCGCCGTCGGCGCCGAAGCTGGTCCGCAGCTCCTCCAGCCGGCCACGAGAGCCGGCCCGCACCAGGGCGTAGATCGTGCCCTCCCGCTGGAGAAGTTTCTGGACCAGATTGCGGCCGATGAACCCGGTTGCGCCGGTGACGAAGTAACTCATTGGCATGCAGGGTATCTCGATGAGGCTGCCCGCAAACTTCTTTCCTTAGACTGAGCCAGGAGATGCCAGAGACGGCCACCGTCCAGATCACGATGCCCGAGATGGGCGAGTCGGTGACCGAGGGCATCGTGCTCGAGTGGCACGTGGCCGAGGGGGACGCCGTCAAGGAGGGCGACACGGTGGTCGAGGTGTCCACCGACAAGGTCGACGCTGAGGTGCCGGCGCCGGCTGACGGGGTCATCACCAAGCTGATTGCGGCGGTTGACGACGAGGTTCGGGTCGGGGCACCGTTGGCTGAGATGGAAGCTGGGGGTGAGGCCGGTGGTGATTCTGGGCAGGACCAGGGTGAGGGGGGCGCGGGTCCTGTCTCCGATACGGCCCCGTCGCCTACCGGCGACGGTCCCGCATCCTCGCCACCCACGCCAGATGCGGCTGGAACTGCCGGGACGACGAACGGTGGATCAGGCAACGGAGCCGCTGATGTCCGTGCAACGCCCGTTGCCCGTCGGGTTGCTGAAGCTACCGGGGTCGACCTTGCTTCGGTAAGTGGCTCGGGACCGGGCAGCAAGGTGACCAAGGACGATGTGCTGGCGGCGGACGGTGGCGGGAATGGCGCCTCCGGGGCCGTCAAGGGAGAGGCGAAGCAGCTGCGGGGGGCCGCGGCGATGCTGGCCAACGCGATGGACGAAAGCCGGGCGGTGCCTACGGCTACTTCGTTCCGGACGATTGCGGTTGACACGCTGGACGCGAAACGGAAGGCGATCAACTCGGTGCTGAAAGACCGGGGGTTGAAGGTCTCCTTCACCCATCTGGTCGCCTGGGCGATCGTGCAGGCGACCAAGGACTTCCCGGTGATGGTCCGGGTCTTCGCCGAAGAAGACGGCAAGCCGTTCGCGATCGAGGGCAGCCCGGTCAACCTCGGGATCGCCGTCGACGTCGAGAAAAAGGACGGCTCCCACAGCCTGATGGTGCCGGCGATCAAGGGCGCCGACGGGCTCGACTTCACCGGCTTCCACTCCAACTACGAAGAGCTGATCGCGAAGACCCGCGAGAACAAGCTCTCCGCCGACGACTTCCAGGGCACCAACATCAGCCTCACCAACCCGGGCGGGATCGGGACGATGGCCTCGGTGCCGCGGCTGCTCAGCGGACAGAGCGCGATCATCGCCACCGGCTCGATCGCCTACCCGCCGGAGTGGCGGCACGCCTCGCCGGAACGGATCAAGCAGCTCGGGGTCAGCAAAGTGATGACGCTGACCTCGACCTACGACCACCGCGTCATCCAGGGCGCCGAGTCGGGCGCCTTCCTGCGCCGGGTCGAGGAACTGCTGCAGGGCGAGGACGGCTTCTACGAGGCGGTCGCCGCCGACCTCGGCTTCGATGCCGCAACCGTCACCAACGCCCACCCCGCCTCCGCCTCGCCGGCGCCGCTCAGCGTCGGCGCCCCCAGCGCCGAACCGAGCAGCGCCCCGGACCAGATCGACGAAGAGCTGCTGCAGGCGGTCCAGGCGGCGACCTCGCTGCTGAAGGCCTATCGCACCCACGGCCACCTCGCCGCCCACCTCGACCCGCTCGGCTCCGAGCCGAAGGGCGACCCGGCGCTACAGCCCGAGAACGTCAACCTCACCCCGGAGCTGATGGCGCGGATCCCGGCCTCGATCCTCCGCATCGGCGTCCCCGGCGAAACCCTGCTCGAGGCGCTGCCGCGGATGCGCGACGCCTACTGCGGCACGATCGGCTACCAGGTCGAGCACCTCTCCTCCCACCAGCAGCGGATCTGGCTGCGGGAGATGATCGAGACCGGCGCCCACCGCCAGCCGCTCAGCGACGAGGAGAAAAAGCGCCTGCTGAACCGTCTGATCGACGTCTTCCAGTTCGAGCGCTTCCTCGAGAAAGCGTATTTGGGCCAGAAGATGTTCTCGATCGAGGGGCTCGACGTGGTCGTGCCGATGCTCGACGAAGCGGTCACCCTCTCGCAGCGAGGCGGCGCCGAGGAGGTCGTCTTCGGCATGGCCCACCGCGGCCGCCTCAGCGTCCTGGCCCACAACCTCGGCCGCTCGGTCGAGTCGATCCTGGCCGAGTTCGAGGGCTCGAAGCAGATCGACGCGGTCAAGGCGGTCGCCTCGATCCCCCACGGCGGCACCGGCGACGTCAAGTACCACTACGGCCACCGCGGGGTCTACGAGACCTTCGACGGCAACAAGATCTCGGTCCGCCTCTACCCGAACCCCAGCCACCTCGAGTTCGTCGACCCGGTGGTCACCGGCGGCACCCGCTTCCTGCAGCAGGACTTCGACGGGGCCGAGCTCTCGCACGACTTCAAGCGGGCGGTGCCGGTGCTGCTGCACGGCGACGCCGCTTTCCCCGCCCAGGGCGTGGTCGCCGAGACCCTCAACCTGCAGGTGCTGCCCGGCTACACGACCGGCGGCACGATCCACCTGATCCAGAACAACCAGGTCGGCTTCACCACCGACCCCTCCGACGCCCGCTCGACCCCCTACGCCGCCGACATGGCGAAGGGCTTCAACGTGCCGATCATCCACGTCAACGCCGACGACGTCGAGGCCTGCGTCGACGCGATGCGGCTGGCGATGGCCTACCGCGAGCGCTGGTGCCGCGACGTCGTCATCGACGTGATCGGTTACCGCCGCTTCGGCCACAACGAGACCGACGAGCCCGCTTACACGCAGCCGACGATGGCGGCGAAGATCAAGTCCCACCCGCCGGTCTCGGAGATCTACGCCGAGAAGCTGATCGGCGAAGGGACCGTCTCCGCCGAGGAGGTCGGCAAGGCCTCCGACGAGCGCCACGCCGAGATGTCGGGAGCGCTGAAGCGGCTGCGGGAAAAGATGGAGGCCGGCGAGTACGAGGACCCGACCGTCACCGGCGCCACCACCCAGACCGGCGAACTGCTCGACCGCACCGCCAGCCCCCCGGTCCACACCGCGGTCGAGGCCGCCAAGCTGCGGGCGATCAACGAGGAGCTGCTGAAGACCCCCGAGGGGTTCAACGTCCACCGCAAGCTGCGGCGCCCGCTCTCGAAGCGGACCGAGGCGCTCGAGGGGGGCGGGATCGACTTCGGCCAGGCCGAGGCGCTGGCCTTCGGCTCGCTGCTGACCGAGGGCGTCCACATCCGCCTCACCGGCCAGGACACCGAGCGCGGCACCTTCTCGCACCGCCACCTGGTCCTCCACGACGAGAACACCGGTCTCGAGTACACCCCGATGCAGCACCTCGAGGACGCCTCCGCCCCGTTCGAGCTCTACAACAGCCCCCTCTCGGAGACCGCCTGCCTCGGCTTCGAGTACGGCTACTCGGCGGCGAGCCCGAGCGCCCTGGTGCTCTGGGAGGCACAGTTCGGCGACTTTGCCAACGCCGGCCAGGTGATCGTCGACAGCTTCATCGTCTCCGGCGAGTCGAAGTGGGGCCAGCAGACGCGCCTCACCCTGCTGCTGCCGCACGGGTACGAGGGCTCGGGGCCCGAGCACTCGAGCGCCCGCATCGAGCGCTTCCTGGCCCTCGGCGCCGAGGGCAACATCCGCATCGCCAACCCGACCACCGCCGCCCAGTACTTCCACCTGCTGCGCCGCCAGGCGCTGATCAAGAAGCCGCGGCCACTGATCGTCTTCACCCCCAAGGGACTGCTGCGCCTCGACAAGGCCGCCGCCACCCTGGAGCAGCTGACCGACGGCGAACTGCAGTTCATCCTCGACGACCCGACCGCCGGCGAGCGCCGCGAGAAGGTCGAGCGCCTGGTCCTCTGCACCGGCAAGGTCTATTACGACATGGACTCGAACGAGCGGCGCGCTGCCGCCGAGAACGTCGCCATCGCCCGGGTCGAGGTCCTCTACCCCTTCGCCCGCGAACACCTGGAGCGCCTGATCGCCTCCTACCCGAACCTGAAGGAGATCGCCTGGGTCCAGGAGGAGCCGCGCAACATGGGCGCCTGGAAGGTGATGTCGCGGCGGATGCCGGACGTCCTGCCCGAGGGGGTCAAGCTGACCTACATCGGCCGCCAGGGCCGGGCCAGCCCGGGCGAGGGTTACTCGGGCGCGCACGCGCGCGAGCAGGAGCGCATCGTGCTCACCGCGCTCACCCCTGGAACCTGACCGCCTTGAAACGCAAACCGTTCGCAAAGCCCGTCCCGGGTGAGCTGTTCGTCTGGGTGAAGCGCCTCTCCTGGATCGAGCTGGCGATCTTCGCCGGCCTGCTGTTCTTCTGGCTGGTCCCCGGCTTCGAGACCGAGACGATGCTGTTCGGCTGGGCGCACGGCCTGGGGTTCATCGCCCTCTGCGTGGTGATCTGGATCGCCTGTGTGCGCAAGGAGGCGCCTTACACCCTGTTCGCCGCGACCCTCACCCCGGTCGGGCCGGTCGGCAGTGTGATCGGAATCGAACTGATCGAGCGCAAGGGCTGGGGAGTCGCTGAACACCCGCGTTCTCAGAAAAGCGCTGCCGATCGGGCTTAAGCGCTCGATTCCGCTTGACCGAGTCAGGTTAAGGCGCTATAGCTAGACCCTGACTGTTCCTCAGGGCAGTCCCGCCAGGGGGAACGGCTCGCGTCGGCATCCCTCCCTGGCTACCGACGCGCAGGTGCAGTGTGGGTCGCGCGGACCCCCCTGCCTCCCGCGGCCCCGCTGCGCCTACCTTTTTAGGTTGCGCAGTACGGTTTGCAAGATACCGGTGTTTCTGAAGTAGGTGACCTCGTTCGGGGTGTCGAGCCTGACGGTGGCCTCGAAGTTCGTCTCGCTGCCGTCGTCGGCCCGGGCGGTAACAGTCACCTTCTTCGCCTCGCCGTCTTCGAGGTCGCCGACGTCGAAGCTCTCGGCCCCGGTGAGGCCGAGGGAGGCGGCGCTCTCGCCGGGGGCGAACTGCAGCGGCAGTACCCCCATCCCGATCAGGTTGGAGCGGTGGATGCGCTCGAAGCTCTCGGCGATCACCGCCCGCACCCCGAGCAGCCGCGTCCCCTTCGCCGCCCAGTCGCGGGAAGAGCCGGAGCCGTACTCCTTGCCGGCGAGGACCACGAGCGGGACATCTTCGGAGGCATAGGCCATCGCCGCCTCGTAGATCGTCGTTTCCTCACCATCGGGGAAGTGGCGGGTGTAGCCGCCGGCGCGCTCGACCAGCTGGTTGCGGAGGCGGATGTTGGCGAAGGTGCCGCGGATCATCACCTCGTGGTTGCCGCGGCGGGAGCCGTAGGAGTTGAATTCGCCCGGCTCGACACCCTGTTCCATCAGCCAGTGGCCGGCGGGGCTTTCCTTTTTGATCGCCCCGGCTGGCGAGATGTGGTCGGTGGTGATCGAGTCACCGAGCAGCGCCAGCGCGCGGGCGCCGGCGATCGGAAAGACGCCAGGCGCCTCGGCGGGCATCTCTTCGAAGAAGCTGGGGCGGCGGACGTAGGTCGAGTCGGGCCAGGTGTAGCGGTCGCCGGCGGGAACCTCGACCGCGTTCCACATCTCGTCGCCCTCGAAGACCCCGGCGTAATTGCGCTCGAACATCTCCGACTGCACCGAGGCGCCGACCACCTGCTTGATCTCCTCGGCGCTGGGCCAGACGTCCTTGAGGTAGACCGGCTCGCCGTCGGAGCCCTCGCCCAGCGGCTCGGTCGCCAGGTCGATGTCCATCCGGCCGGCGAGCGCGTAGGCGACGACCAGCGGCGGGCTGGCGAGGTAGTTGGCCTTGACGTCCTGGTTGATCCGGCCCTCGAAGTTGCGGTTGCCGGAGAGGACCGCGCAGACCGCCAGGTCCTTCTCGGCGATCGCGGCGGAGATCTCCGGCGCCAGCGGTCCCGAGTTGCCGATGCAGGTCGTGCAGCCGTAACCGACGAGGTTGAACTGCAGCGCGTCGAGGTACTCGGTGAGGCCGGCGCGCTCGAGGTAGTCGGTGACCACGGTCGAGCCGGGAGCCAGCGAGGTCTTTACCCAGGGCTGGCGTTGCAGGCCGCGCTGGATCGCGTTGCGGGCGAGCAGGCCGGCGCCGACCATCACGCTGGGATTGGAGGTGTTGGTGCAGCTGGTGATCGCGGCGATCACGACCCGGCCGTGGTCGAGCTCGAAGCTGGTCCCGTCCTCCAGCGTCACCTCGATCGAGTCGTGGGTGCGCTGCGGCGGCGCCGTGGCTGAAGCACTGACGGCAGGCCGTGGCCGGCCGCGCTCGTCGTCGTGGTCCTCTGCCGGCGGGTCGGAGGCGGGGAAGGACTCTTCGATCGCCTCGTCGCGGCCGTTGCCCATCTGCTCTGCGGCCTCGGGGTCGAACTCCGACATCGCCTCGAGGAAGGACTGCTTCGCCTCTGAGAGCGGCACCCGGTCCTGCGGCCGTTTCGGGCCGGCGAGGCTGGGGACGACGTCGCCGAGGTCGAGCTCCAGCAGGTCGGAGAAGACCGGATCCGGGCTGGACTCGTCGTGAAACATGCCCTGCTCGCGGGCGTAGGCGTCGACCAGCTCGATCGTCTCGGTCGGGCGGCCGGTGAGGTCGAGGTAGCGCAGGGTCTCGGCGTCTACCGGGAAGATCGCGCACGTCGAACCGAACTCCGGCGACATGTTGCCGAGGGTGGCGCGGTCGGCGAGGCCGAGGGTCGGCAGGCCGGGCCCGAAGAACTCGACGAACTTGGAGACGACGCCGCGCTCGCGCAGCATCTCGGTGACGGTGAGGACGAGGTCGGTCGCGGTCGCCCCCTCGGGCAGCTCGCCGGAGAGCTTGAAGCCGACGACCTGCGGCAGCAGCATCGAGATCGGCTGACCCAGCATCGCCGCCTCGGCCTCGATCCCGCCCACGCCCCAGCCGAGCACGCCGAGGCCGTTGACCATCGTCGTGTGCGAGTCGGTGCCGACCAGGGTGTCGGGGTAGGCCCGCAGGACGCCGCCGTTCTCGCGGCTGTAGACGACCTGGGAGAGGTACTCGAGGTTGACCTGGTGGCAGATGCCGGTGGCCGGCGGGACGACGCGGAAGTTGTCGAACGACTTCTGCCCCCATTTCAGGAACGAGTAGCGCTCGAGGTTGCGCTCGAAGTCGTGCTCGGCGTTGACCGCGAAGGCGCGCTCGTTGCCGAAGGCGTCGACCTGGACCGAGTGGTCGATCACCAGGTCGACGTCGACCAGCGGGTTGATCGCCGCCGGGTCGCCGCCGATCTCCTCCATCGCGTCGCGCATCGCCGCCAGGTCGACCACGGCGGGGACGCCGGTGAAGTCCTGCATCAGGACGCGGGCCGGCTGGAAGGGGATCTCGGCGCTCGGCTCGGCGGCGGCGTCCCAGGAGGCGATCGCCTCGATGTCGGCGGCGCTGACCGAGACCCCGTCCTCCAGCCGCAACACGTTCTCCAGCAGCACCTTGATCGAGTAGGGCAGCCGCGCGACATCGAACTTCTCCTGTAGCGCGTCGAGACGGAAGATCTCGAACTCGCGACCGCCTACCTGAAGGGTGGACCGGGCTCCGAAGGAATCGCTGCTCACGCACCCATCCTAGGAAAACCGGCGAGGGGGCAAATCAGCGCTTGTCGGCGGAATGCCCCGAGGCGATGTCTTTGGCGGCCTTTTGGCCAGCTGAACCGCTTTGAACCTTGACGCTGAGGGAGGGACTGACCAGCGCCAGGTGAGCTCCCGCTCGCTGGGTCAAGGGGGCGATGGTCACCTCGACCTTGTTCTTCTCGATTGCCTTCACGGTGGCAACCCCGACCTCCTCCGGGGTGGAGGTGCCCATTCCCGGCGGCGGCTTGGCGCCGGCGTCGGCGAACATGCCGGCTTCGCGGATGAAACCCGGCGAGACGATCGAGACGCCGACGCCACGGGGGCCGAGGTCGGCGCGCAGGCCGAGGGCGAATCCCCGTAGGCCGAACTTGGTCGCGTTGTAGATGGAGCTGCGGGGGCTGGCGGCCTTGCCCGAGAGCGAGGCGACGAAGACGAGGCTGCCACTGCCGGCCTCGATCATCGCCGGGTAGAGGGCGCGGGCGAGGAGCATCGGCGCCTCGAGGTTGACCCGCAGGGCACGCTTCACCTCCTCGGGACTGAAGTCATCGAGTTTGCCGGCGCCGGGCAGGCCGGCGTTGGCGATCAGGATCTCGGTGCCGGCCGCCTCGGCGGCGAGGCGCTCGGCCGCGTCGGGCTCGGCCAGGTCGGAGGGGAGCACCGAGTGGCCGCTGCCCGGCAGTTCGGCGGCGAGCGCTTCCAGCGCCTCGCGGTTGCGAGCGCTGAGCGCGACCTGCGCCCCGCGCTCGGCCAGCGACCTCGCGATCGCCCTCCCCAGGCCGCCGGTTGCCCCGGTTAGCAGCGCTTTTCGGCCCGAAAGGTTCATCCCAGGGCGCAAGCTACCAGCCGAGACGTCGAACAGAACCCTGATGAGAGAGAGATTCTCGACCGAATATTTGCGTTTTGTGAGCAGAGCGCCGGCCGATCGTCTACACTGCCCGCGTTCGATCACCGAAACGCCGAATCCCTGGCGCAAAGAGCGTTTGGGGAACGGGGGAACCACGTTTTCGGGGCGAGCCCGCCAATCAGGCGGGGGCGCAAGCTCCTTTCGCGCTAGCCCGACAGCTAACCCCGTAGGCCGACGAAGGAGAATCGGTTTGCTTTACAACTTCAGGTTGGCTGGGCTTGCGTTCGTCGTCGCCCTCGTCGCAACCGTTTTCATCGCGCCCGGCGCCGCTTCGGCCCGTTGCAACGGCGGCGGCCTGTCGTCCTCCGAAGTTGACGTCTGCGCGCCGACCGCCAAGGCCAAGCTGCTCGACGACGGCACCCTGGTGCCGCCGAAGAGTGCTCCCGCCAAAGTCAAGGCGGTGATCGAAGCGGCCAACAAGATCCGCACCAAGCCGTACATCTTCGGCGGCGGCCACGCCCGCTGGTGGGACAAAGGCTACGACTGCTCCGGCGCCGTCAGCTACGCCCTCCACGGCGGCGACTTCATCGACAGCCCCCTCCCCTCCGGGCCGCTGGCCCAGTGGGGCGAAGAAGGCGAAGGGCGCTGGATCACCGTCTTCACCAATCCGGGCCACGCCTACGCCGTGATCGCCGGCTGGCGCTGGGACACCTCGGGCGGGGCCGACGGCGAATCGGGCCCGCGGTGGCGCGAGGAATCCCGTAGCTCGGCAGGCTTCATAGCCCGCCACCCCACCGGCTACTAGACGTACTCCAGTTCGGCTAAGACGTGCGGGCTAGATTGGCCTTGCATTCCCGGACGCCGCGGATAACGTCATACGCATAGACGCATCCGTTCCCGACATCCGTCTCACCGGCCTCAGCAAGTACTACGGCGAGGTCACGGCGGTTGCTGGGATCGACCTGGAGATAGCGCAGGGGGAGTTCTTCACCATGCTCGGTCCGTCGGGCTCGGGGAAGACGACGACGCTGCGGATGATCGCCGGCTTCGAGGACCCGACCGCCGGCACCATCGAGCTGGCCGGCGAGGACGTCAGCGGCGTCCCGCCCTACGACCGGGCGGTCAACACCGTCTTTCAGGACTACGCGCTCTTCCCGCATATGAGCGTCGGCGAGAACGTCGCCTACGGGCTGAAGGTCGCCGGCGTCGACAAGGCCGAGCGGGCCAAGCGCCGCGACGAGGCGCTGGAGATGGTCCGCCTGCCCGGCTACGCCGACCGCAAGCCGGGCGAGCTCTCCGGCGGCCAGCGCCAGCGGGTGGCGCTGGCGCGGGCGATCGTCAACCGGCCCAAGGTGCTGCTTCTCGACGAGCCGCTCGGCGCGCTGGACCTGAAGCTGCGCGAGGAGATGCAGACCGAGCTGAAGTCGATCCAGGGCGAGGTCGGGATCACCTTCGTCTACGTCACCCACGACCAGGACGAGGCGCTGACGATGAGCGACCGGATCGCCGTCTTCAACGGCGGCCGGATCGAGCAGGTCAGCCCGCCGCTCGAGCTCTACGAGCACCCGGCCAACGAGTTCGTCGCCGGCTTCGTCGGCGTCTCCAACCTGATCGAGCGCGACGGCGAGCGGATGACGATCCGCCCCGAGAAGATCGAGCTGCTCGAGCCCGGCGCCGCACCCGGCGGTCTCCACACCGCGACCGGCCGCATCGTCGACGTCGCCTACGCCGGCATGGTCACCCGCTTCACGGTTCAGCTGGACACCGGGGAGAAGCTCCAGCTCGTACGACAGAACGTGGAGAGCGCGTCCTCGGGCGCGTTGCCTGCGCAGGGAAACGAAGTCCTGGTCGGGTGGCGGCCCGAGCACGCGGCCGCCGTCGGCGGGAAGTCAACCAAACAGGAGGTAGCACCATCATGAGTAAGAGGGATGGCAACCCCGCCCGCACGGCGTGGCTCGTCGTCGCCGGCCTGGTCGTCTTCATGCTCGTCCTCGCCGGTTGCGGCGGCGGCGACGACTCGACCACTGGCGGCAGCGACAGCGAAGCACTGCAGAAGATCGGCAAAGGCGAGGGCGAAGTCTCGCTCGTCTCCTGGGCCGGCTACGTCGAACCCGGCTGGAGCAAACCGTTCGAACAGAAAACCGGCTGCAAAGTGAACAACAAGGAAGCCGGTACCTCCGACGAAATGGTCGAGTTGATGAAATCCGGCCAGTTCGACGGCGTCTCCGCCTCCGGCAACGCCACCGCCCGCCTCGTCGCGGCCGGTCTCGTCGCCCCGGTCAACACCGACCTGGTCCCGAACTACAAGACGGTCTTCGCTGACCTCAAGGACCAGCCGTACAACACCTTCGACGGCGTCAACTACGGCATCCCGCACGGCCGCGGCGCCAACCTGCTGATGTGGAACCCGAACGACGTCAAGCCGGCTCCGGACTCGTGGAACGTAACCATGGACCCGAAAGTCGCGTCCAAATACAAGGGCAAGATCAGCCAGTACGACGATCCGATGTCGATCGCCGAAGCGGCCGTCTACCTCAAGTTCCACGAACCCGACCTGGGGATCGAAAACCCCTACGAGCTGAACGAGGACCAGTTCAACGCGGCGGTCGACCTGCTGAAAGAACAGCAGGCCAACGTCGGCGAATACTGGGGCGAAGCGGCCAAGCAGATCTCCGGCTTCGCCAACGGCGATAACGTCGTCGGCACCACCTGGCAGTACCAGTACTTCGCGCTGAAGGGCGAAGGTGTGCCGGTCGAAGCCAGCCCGGCGAGCCAGGGCTTCCTGCCGAAAGAGGGTGCGACCGGCTGGTCGGACACCTGGATGATCTCCAAGGTCGCCCCGCATCCCAACTGCATGTACGAGTGGATGAACTGGATCATCGAACCGAAAGTCAACGCCGAAGTGGCGGAATGGTTCGGTGAGGCGCCGGCGCAGGAACTGGCCTGTAAAGAGACCGAAAACAAGAATTTCTGCGCCGAATACCACGCCGAAGACGAGAAATTCTGGGAGCGGGTCTACTACTGGGAAACCCCGCTCGCGGACTGCGGCGACGGCTCGGAAGATTGCAAGGACTACAACGACTGGGTGAAAGCCTGGACGTCGATCAAAGGCTGACGACGGTCTGATCGATGGCGTCTGAAGCGGTCGTGGAGAGGAGGTCGGTCGGCCACAGGCTGGCCGACCTCTTCCACGGCCGCCGGCGCCTGCAGGTAGGGGCGCTGCTGGCCGGCCCGGTGGGCTGGCTGGTGATCGGCTACCTGGGCTCGCTCGCCCTGCTGCTGGTCGCCGCCTTCTGGTCGGTCGACCCGCTCAGCGGGCTGACCGAAAAGAGCTTCACGCTCGAAAACTTCGAAGCGCTGGTCAACGAACCGGTCTACCGCGACATCATCTGGCGGACGGTCAGGACGGCGCTGCTGGTGACGATCACCGACGCGGTGATCGCCTTCCCGATCGCCTTCTACATGGCGAAGCTGGCGAGCCGCCGCGGCAAGGCGCTGCTGGTGATCGCGATCCTGCTGCCGCTCTGGTCGAGCTACCTGGTCAAGGTCTATGCCTGGCGGACGCTGCTGTCCGCCAACGGGGCGATCAACTGGGCGCTGGAACCGATCGGGCTGAACGGTCCCGGCTACGGCACCACCGCGGTCTGGCTGGTGATGAGCTACCTCTGGCTGCCGTACATGATCCTGCCGATCTACGCGGGTCTGGAGCGGATCCCCAACTCGCTGATCAGCGCCTCGGAGGATCTCGGCGCCTCGCCCTTCACCACCTTCCGGCGGGTGATCCTGCCGCTCAGCTTCCCGGCGGTCGTCGCAGGCTCGATCTTCACCTTCTCGCTCACCCTCGGCGACTACATCACCCCGCGTCTCGTTTCCAATGATCAATTCATCGGCAACGTCATCTTCAGCAACGTCGCCAACAACCAGCCGTTCGCCGCGGCGCTGGCGACGGTGCCGATCGTGGTGATGATCGCCTACCTGCTGGTCGCCCGGCGCCTGGGAGCGTTCGAGCATGTGTAGGGCTGGGAGGCGGCGATGAGGCTCTCGAAGCGCTCGCGGATGCTGCTGCGGATCGCCGTCGCGGTCGGGCTGGCGTTCATCTACATCCCGCTGATCGTGATCTTCATCTACGCCTTCAACTCGAGCAAGATCCTCGAGTGGCCGCCGCCGAGCTACACCACCCACTGGTTCGACCAGGCGTTCAGCAACGAGGCGGCACGCGAAGCGTTCTTCACCTCTCTGAAAGCGGGCCTGGCGGCGACCGCGATCGCGCTGGTCCTCGGCACCCTGGCCTCGCTGGCCGTCGCCCGGCACCGGTTCTTCGGCCGCGAGACGATCTCCTTCCTGGTGATCCTGCCAATCGCCCTGCCGGGGATCGTCACCGGCGTCGCGATCAGCAACACCTTCACCCAGGTGCTCGACGTGCCGCTCAGCCTCTTCACGGTGATCGTCGGCCACGCCACCTTCTGCATCGTCGTCGTCTACAACAACTCCGTCGCCCGCCTGCGCCGCCTCTCCGGCTCCTTCGAGGAGGCCTCGGCCGACCTCGGCGCCCACACCTGGCAGACCTTCCGCTACGTCACCTTCCCGGGGATGAAAAGCGCCCTGATCGCCGGCGGCCTGCTCGCCTTCGCCCTCTCCTTCGACGAGATCATCGTCACCAACTTCACCATCGGCGCCGGCGAACAGACCCTCCCCATCTGGATCTTCTCCAACCTCTTCCGCCCCCGCGAACTCCCCATAGTCAACGCCGTAGCGGTGATCGTGATCCTGATCTCGATCATCCCCGTCTACCTGGCCCACCGCCTGGGCGGCGACGAGAGCGGCCCCACCGCCGGCCGCGGCGCGGGCGGAGTCAAAGGCGGCGGCGTGGAGACCGAGGCCACCGCCGTCCCCTGAGAGCCCCTAAAGCGGGATGTTTCCGTGCTTGCGCTTCGGCTGCTCGACCCGCTTGGTCTGCAGCATCCGCAGCGCGCGGATCAGCTTCGGGCGGGTCTGGCGGGGCTCGATGACGTCGTCGATGTAGCCGCGCTCCGCCGCCGAGTAGGGGTTGGCGAAGTGGGCCTTGTAGTCGTCGATCAGCTTCTGGCGGCGCTCGTCGGGGGTCGGCGAGCTGGCGATGTCCTTGCGGTAGATGATGTTGACCGCGCCCTCGGGGCCCATCACCGCGACCTCGGCCGTCGGCCAGGCGACGTTGTAATCGGCCAGCATGTGCTTCGAGTTCATCACGTCGTAGGCGCCGCCGTAGGCCTTGCGGGTGACGACGGTGAGCTTCGGCACGGTCGCCTCGGTAAAGGCGTAAAGCAGCTTGGCGCCGTGACGGATGATCCCGTTCCACTCCTGGTCGGTGCCGGGAAGGAAGCCGGGCACGTCGGTGAAGGTGAGGATCGGGATGTTGTAGCAATCGCAGGTCCGCACGAACCGGGCCGCCTTCTCGGAGGCCTCGATGTCGAGCACGCCGGCGAGGAAGGCGGGCTGGTTGCCGACGATCCCGACCGGAAAGCCGTCGAGGCGGGAGAAGCCGCAAACGATGTTTTTCGCGAAGTGCTCGTGGACCTCGAAGAACTCCTCGTCGTCGACGACGAGAGAGATCACGTCGCGCATGTCGTAGGGCTTCTGCGGGTCGTCGGGGACGACCGTGTCCAGCGCCTCGTCTTCGCGCTCGGGGTCGTCGGAGGGCTCGAACCGCGGCGGCGCCTCGAGGTTGTTCGAGGGCAGGAAGCTCATCAGGTAGCGCACGTCCTCGAGGCAGCTCTCCTCGTCCTCGGAGGCGAAGTGGGCGACGCCCGACTTCGAGTTGTGGCTCATCGCCCCGCCCAGTTCCTCGAACTCGACTTCCTCGCCGGTCACGGTTTTGATCACTTCCGGGCCGGTGATGAACATGTGCGAGGTCTCTTTGACCATGAAGATGAAGTCGGTCATCGCCGGCGAGTAGACGGCGCCGCCGGCGCAGGGGCCCATGATCAGGCTGATCTGCGGGATCACGCCCGAGCACTTGACGTTGCGGACGAAGACGTCGCCGTAGGCGCCGAGCGAGACGACGCCCTCCTGGATCCGCGCGCCGCCCGAGTCGTTGATGCCGATCACCGGCGCCCCGACCTGCGCGGCGAGGTCCATCACCTTGCACATCTTCTCGGCCATCACCTCGCCGAGGCTGCCGCCGAAGACGGTGAAGTCCTGGGAGAAGACGAAGACGGTGCGGCCGTCGATCGTGCCGTGCCCGGTGACGACGGCGTCGCCCCAGGGGCGGTTTTTCTGCATCTCGAAGTCGTAGGTGCGGTGGCGGACGAAGGTGTCGAGCTCCTCGAAGGAGCCGGGGTCGAGCAGCTTCTCGATCCGCTCGCGGGCGGTCATCTTGCCCTTGGCGTGCTGCTTCTCGACCGCCGCCTCGGAGGCGGAGTGGACCGCGGCCTCGCGCAGCTCGCGCAGGTAGGAGAGCTTCTCGTCGTGGGTTTCGGGGTTTCGCTCGCGCATAGGTGGGTGGATGCCAGCCAGGGGAACCTTGGGACGGGCCGCGGCATTCTATTTGTGGCGGCTGCGCGGCGTCCCCAGACAGCCGAAGGGCCCGCCGAAGCGGGCCCCTCGTACTTTCCACGATGCCGATTGAATCTACAGTTCTGCGCAGATCGCGAACGCCTCGAGCGACCAGGTTCCCCCTGGGATGTTGTCGACGTCCCGGGCAAAGGCCTGCCAACCGGTCCGGGTCGTTCCCGACGAAGCCGGGTTGGAGCCGGTGAGGGCGACGTCCTGGAGATTCCCGTTGACCCGCGCGCCGCCGCCTATCGCCTGCTTGCCGGTTGGGCAGGTGGCTTCGGCCGACCTTTCGATCGTGTTGTTGGACGCGCTTTCGCTGTTGACGTAGGTGACGTTCTTGATCAGCTGGGCGTAGAGCGCAGCCGACAGCTTCGGGGCGGTGATCGCTTCGTTGCCGATCTTGCCGGTGGCGACCGCTTCCGCTCCGATCTTGCCGTTGGTCACAGAATCCTTCGCCAGCGCCTTGGCGGTCACCGCTTCTTTGCCGAGCTTGGCGGAGTTGACCGAGCCGTTGGCGAGTTTCACGCCGGTAACGGCCCCGTTGCCGAGGTCGGCGGTGACGACGCCGTTGTTCTTGATTTTCCCGGAGGTGACCGCCTGGGTCTTGATTTTGGCGTTGGTCACCGCCTGGCGGGCGATGTTGACGGTCTTCACCTGGCCGGCACTCAGTTTGGTGGCCGCCACCGCGGTCGCGCTGAGGGCGATGAAGACGGCGGTGACAGAAAGGACGTTGGCAACCGTGAGGTGCCGCTTCAGGGTGTTCACTCGGAATCTCCTTTTGGACTTCGTTGTCAGCTGAAGGGCCGGCGCTGCGGCTCCGCGAGGCGGTCGAGGACGGCTTCCAGGTCGGCCTCGGCCAGACCGGTCTCCTCACCGGCGCGGATCTCGACCCGGGTGCCGAAGCCCTTCTCGGCCATCGTCACCTCGACCCCGTCGAACTCACGGATCAGCTCCGCCAGCTCGGGCTCGGACTTCATCAGCGTCCTGGCAACCTCGATCATGCAGGCCGCTTCCACCGGAATGTGCGCGTTCCTTCCCGCCCAAGCGACCTGGGATGAACCGTTCAGGGGAAGAGTTCAGCGCTCCCGATTCTTGACACACCAGAGTGGGCCGAGAACCGGATACGCGAAGCGCGCAGGCATGGCGGCTTGCTGGGCGCCAGCACGGGATCGTGACGCGCCGGCAGCTGCTGGCTCTGGGTTTCGGCCGGCGGTCCATCCAGCACCGAATCGAGCGAGGGCGGCTCTTCCCCGTGAGCCTCGGCGTCTACGCGGTGGGATGGCCAGCGCTCAACCAGCAGCGACGGTGGATGGCGGCAGTGCTCGCAGGTGGAGAGGGTGCAGCCTTGAGTCACCGCAGCGCCGCAGCGCTTTGGGAGATCGGCATGGAGCACCCTGGGCGCATCGACGTCAGCGTCCGGCGGCGCTGCGACCTGCGCCGCCCGGGGATCCGACTACGGAGTCGCCCAAGCATGGCGGCGCGGGAGATCGTGCGCCGAGATGACATTTCAGTCACCTCACCGGTGCAGACGCTGGTCGACTTAGCGACCGAACTCGAGCCCGTGCCGCTCGAGCGGGCCGTTAACGATGCCGACAAGCGCGACCTCGTCGATCCCGAAGCACTGCGCGATGCGCTTGCCCGCTTCCAGGGCGAGGCGGGTGTGCGGCCACTGCGTCTTCTCCTCGACAAGCTCTTCTTCCGCCTCTCTGACTCCGAGCTGGAGATTTACTTTCGCCGGATAGTCAAAGCA
Source organism: Solirubrobacterales bacterium (assembly GCA_036374655.1). Classification (GTDB taxonomy): domain Bacteria; phylum Actinomycetota; class Thermoleophilia; order Solirubrobacterales; family 70-9; genus VAYN01. Next base: position 24,905 of record DASUTJ010000062.1, read on the forward strand.
GCCAAGCTGCCGATGCCACTCAGTAAGCAACGCGTCAACCGCTTCGAGGTGGACTTCTTCTGGCCCGATCTAGGGCTGGTCGTAGAGACCGACGGCCTTCGCTACCACCGCACTCCGTCAGCTCAGACGCGCGACGCCCGTCGCGACCGCGCACACGTCATGGCGGGAATGACTCCGCTTCGCTTCACTCATTACGAGGTCAGGTACGAACCGGGGCACGTTCGCGTCGCCCTCACCAAGACGATCGACCTCCTCAAACGTCGCATTCGACATTGACCACACCTGACCGGGGGGGTCAATGTCGGATGCGCGCTGGGCCTAGAAGAAGGCGCCGCCCTTGTATTCGCCGAAGACCTCGCGCATGGCGCCGCAGACCTCGCCGATCGAGGCGTTGGCTTTGAGCGCGGCGCGGATCGGGTGCAGGAGGTTGCCGTCGCCGCGGGCGACGTCGCGCAGGGACTCCAGCTTGGCGTCGACCTCGGCCTGGTCGCGGTTCTCCTTGAAGGCCTTGAGCCGGGCCAGCTGGCGCCGCTCGGCCTCGGGATCGACCTTGAGGATGTCGACGTCGTCGACCTGGTCGGTGACGAATTTGTTCACCCCGACGATGATGTCCTGGCCGCTCTTGTAGCGCTCGTGGTAGCTGAGCGCCGACTCCTCGATCTCGCGCTGCATGAACTCCAGCGCCTCGACCGAGCCGCCGAGCTCTTCGACCTTCTCCATCAGCTCCCAGGAGCGCAGTTCGATCTCGTCGGTCAGCGACTCGACGAAGTAGGAGCCCGCGAAGGGGTCGACGGTGTCGGCGGCGCCGGACTCGTAGGCGATCACCTGCTGGGTGCGGAGCGCGATCCGGGCCGAGCGCTCGGTCGGCAGCGCCAGCGCCTCGTCGAAGCCGTTGGTGTGCAGCGACTGGGTGCCGCCGCAGACGGCGGCGAAGCCCTGCAGGGCGACGCGGATGATGTTGACCTCGGGCTGCTGGGCCTGGAGGGTGACGCCGCCGGTCTGGGTGTGGAAGCGGATCTGCTGCGATTTCGGGTTCTCCGCCCCGAAGCGCTCGCCGACGATTTTCGCCCACATCCGCCGCACGGCGCGGAACTTGGCGATCTCCTGGAAGACGTTGTTGTGGCCGTTGAAGAAGAAGGCGAGCCGCGGCGCGAACTCGTCGATCTTCAGCCCCCGCTCCAGCGCCGCTTCGACGTAGGCGATCGCGTTGGAGAGGGTGAATGCGACCTCCTGGACAGCGGAGCAGCCCTTCTCGCGGATGTGGTACCCGGAGATCGAGATCGTGTTCCATTTCGGCACGTTCTCGCGGCAGTACTCGAAGATGTCGGTGGTCAGCCGCATCGTCGGCTCCGGCGGGTAGATGTAGTTGCCGCGGGCCATGTACTCCTTCAGCACGTCGTTCTGGACGGTGCCGCGCAGCTTCTCGGAGGGCACGCCCTGTTCCTCGCCGACCAGCTCGTAGAGCAGCAGCAGGATCGCCGCCGGCGCATTGATCGTCATCGAGGTCGAGACGCCGTCGAGCGGGATCTGGTCGAAGCAGATCCGCATGTCCTCGATCGTGTCGATCGGGACGCCGGTGCGGCCGACCTCGCCGTGGCAGAGCGGGTCGTCGGAGTCGCGGCCCAGCTGGGTCGGCAGGTCGAAGGCCATCGAGAGCCCGGTCGAGCCGTGCTCGATCAGGTAGCGGTAGCGCTCGTTGGTGTCCTCGGGGGAGGCGAAGCCGGCGTACTGGCGCATCGTCCAGAGGCGGTCGCGGTACATCCCCGCGTGGATCCCGCGGGTGAAGGGCGGCGCACCCGGCTCGCCGAGTCGCTCCTCGAGGCCGGGGGCGACGTCGCCCTCGTCGTAGAGGGGCTGGATCTCGATCCCGGAGTCGGTGAAGACGCGCTCGTCGTCGGGGCCGACGAGCGGCGCGATCGTGCGATGGGCCTCGGAGGACCCGGTTCCGTCAGCGGCAGACATGGTGGCGAAGGATATTGAGACGCGGCTGCTGGCCGCTCAGTCGCCGGCGCCGACCAGGCGCTCGACGCCGCTGCGCTCGATCGTCCGCCGCAGGCCCTCGGTCAGCTCGACCGTCGGTTCCCAGGCGAGCAGGTCGCGGGCGCGGCCGATGTCCGGCTGGCGCTGCTGCGGGTCGTCGGTGGGCAGCGGCTCGTGGATGATCTCCGAGCGGGAGTCGGTCACCTCGATCACGGCCTTGGCCAGTTCCAGCAGGGTGAACTCGTTCGGGTTGCCGACGTTGACCGGCATGTGGATGTCGGACTCGGCGAGGCGGACGATGCCGTCGATCAGGTCGTCGACGTAACAGAAGCTGCGCGTCTGGCTGCCGTCGCCGAAGACGGTGATCGCCTGGTCCTGCAGCGCCTGGCGCAGGAAGGTCGGGATCGCGCGCCCGTCGTGGGCCCGCATTCGCGGCCCGTAGGTGTTGAAGATGCGGACGATCGCCGTGTCGAGTCCCTGCTGGCGGTGGTAGGCCATCGTCAGCGCCTCGGCGTAGCGCTTCGCCTCGTCATAGACGCCGCGCGGGCCGATCGGGTTGACGTGGCCCCAGTAGTCCTCCTTCTGCGGGTGGACCTGGGGGTCGCCGTAGACCTCGCTGGTCGAGGCGATCAGGAAGCGGGCACGCTTGAACTTGGCGACGCCGAGCATGTGGTGGGTCCCGTGCGAGCCGACCTTGAGCGTGTGCAGCGGCAGCCGCAGGTAGTCGATCGGGCTGGCCGGCGAGGCCAGGTGGTAGACGAAGTCGACGTCCTCGGGAATGTCGACCTTCTCGGTGATGTCGATGTTGCGGAAGTCGAACGCCTCGTCACGGATGTGGGCGATGTTTTCCAGCGACCCCGTCTCGAGGTTGTCGATGCAGATCACCCGGTGCCCGTCGCCGAGCAGCCGCTCGCAGAGGTGCGATCCGAGGAAGCCGGCGCCGCCGGTGACTACGCAAGTGCTCATCGGGCGATCCTAGCGAGCCTCGACTCGGCGGAGTCTGCCGCGGACGCCCCCGCAATTTCCGAATTTCGGATTGGGGAATCCGTCCAAGAGGGGGGAGAGAAATGCCGCCCCCGTGCCTGGCGCTGGCAGTGTCCGATGCGAAGAACTAAAGCGGCAGGGGGAAATCGAACGGTGAAGACGATTGGCGCCGAGCGGGAGACGCTGCGGCCGAAGACGGGCGAGGGCGCGGCCCGCAAGCGCATCGCTGTCGAGACTTACGCGCGGAACGAAACGACTTTGCGCCGTACCGCGCGCCGCTTCTCGCTCTGCGCCGACGACGTCGAGGAAGCCCTGCAGCGAAGCCTGGAGATCCTTCTGCGCAAAGCTCCCAGCGACGACCCGCTGGAACTGATCAAGTGGCTGCAGACCGTCGTCAAGCACGAGGCGCTGGGGGTGCGACGGGAGCGCGAGCGCGAGCTCGCGGGACCGGCGGCGAGGCCGGCGGACGACGAGGACTGGGTGGCGATGCTCCCGGCAGCCGCCAGCGGTCCGGCCGAGCAGGTCGAGCGCCGGGAGGAGATCGCCCGCAGCCGCGAGGCGCTGCAGGCCCTGAAGCCGCAGGAGCTGCGCGCGCTGACCCTGTTCGGTGAGGGCTACTCCTACGCCGAGATCGGCGAGATCACCAACTGGAGCCACACCAAGATCAACCGCTGCCTGGCCGAGGGACGCGAGCGGTTCCGGCGGCTGATCGCCCACAGCGAGGCCGGCGGTCGCTGCGCCGAGCTGCAGCCGCTGCTCTCCTCCTTCTGCGACGGCGAGGCCGCGCCCGAGGAGGTGGCGGAGCTGCGCGAGCACCTGCGGGCGTGCGGCCACTGCCGGGCGACGCTGCGCGCCTACCGGCTGGCGCCGAAGGCCGCGGCGGCGCTCACCCCCTTCCCCCTCCACCGGGGTCTTTGGGAAAGGGCCCAGGAGGCGTTCTCCAACCTGGCTGGGCGCTTCGCCGGCGGCGGCGAGCCCGCCACCCAGGTCGCGACCGGCGGCGCGGGCGGCGGGACAGTTGCCGTCGTCAAGATCGCCGCGGTCTGCCTCGGGACGGCCAGCGGCGCCGCCTGCGTCGCCGGTGGCCTGGTGCCGGCGCCCGACCTCAACGGAAGCGAGACCCAGCGGCCACGGGCCGAGCGGTTGGTCGACGCACCGGCGCCGACGCCGACCCCCCAGGTGCAGTACGAGCCGGAGGTGCCCGAGCCCGAGCCGGCACCCAAGCCCAAGTCGCATCGCGAGCCACCTCGCCAGGAACCGCCGGCCGAAGCTGAGCCGGCCCCGGTCGAGGCGGTCCCGGTCGAAAGCGCTCCGGTCGAAGCGGCCCCGGTCGCCGAACCCGCTCCGGAGCCAGCGCCGGTGGAAAGCGGCGGCGGCAGCCCGGCGGGGGAGTTCGGCCCGTGAAAACAGCGGCGGTGAAGGTGCTCGCGACTCTGCTGGCGATCTTCCTGGCGGTGGCGGCCGAGGCCGTCGCCGCCAGCGGCGTGCTGAGCCCGAAGATCGGATCCTCCTGGCAGGCCAAGCGCGCGTTCGCGATCGAATGGGACCCGATCGCGCCGTCCGAACCGACCGAAGCCGTCTACGAGATCCGGAACTCCCAAGGCCAGCTGGTGGACGACTTCCGCCGTCCGATCGGCGAAATGCTGAAGGACGTCTCGGTGCCGACGGCTCCCGATGCCTACACCCTCGACGCCTGGCTGGTGAACGGCTCCGGCAACGCGGGCCCGCGCTCGAGCACGACGCTGCGCTTCGACAACGCGGCACCCCCGCCGCCCGGACTCGAATCCCCTCCCGGCTGGTTGCTTGGCGCCCAGTCCGCCGCCGTCGACATCGTCCCGCCAGTCGGCCCGCCGCTGTCGGGCATCGGCGGCTTCGCGATCTCGGTCGACGGCGGCAGCGGCAGCTCGCCCTGCGCTCAGGCGGATCGCTGCCTCCCGGCGGAGATCGACCTGCCGGGCGCCGCGGGTGGCGTCCTACCGCTGGGCACCCTCCCCGAGGGAGTCCATCTTGTCCGCGCCGTGACCGTCTCCGGCTCGGGGGTCCCCTCGCAGGTGACGACCACCGCCCTTCGCGTCGACGCCAGCGCTCCGGTCCTCTCGCTCGATGGCATTCCCCTGGGCTGGAGCAGTGGGCCGGTGAGGGTGACCGCCCGCGCCGCGGACTCGCTCTCGGGGATGACGGCAGCCGGACCGCTCGGCCCCTTCACCGCGATCGCCGTCGACGGAGCCGCGCCCGCGCGAGCGCCCGGCGACGCGGTCGGTGCCTGGGTCGGCGGCAGCGGGGTCCACGCGGTCGAGTACTTCGCTCGTGACGCGGCCGGAAACGTCAGCGACGCAGCCCGGGCGACGGTCCAAATCGACGAAGACCCGCCCGAGGTCTCCTTCTCCGCCGCTCAGGATCCCGCCGAACCGGAGCGGATCGAAGCGACCGTCGGCGATCCGCTCTCGGGACCGAGCCTCGACCGCGGCTCGATCGGCGTCCGCCTCAGCGGGACCCGCGCCCCATTCGAGACCCTGCCGACGCGCAACGCCGGCGACCGGCTGGTCGCCCGCTGGGACTCCGATTCCTACCCACCCGGCAAATACGAGTTCCTCGCCACCGGCTACGACGTCGCCGGCAACTCGGCGGCGGGGACGAACCGCGCCCGCGGTGGCCGCATGGTCCTGATCAATCCGCTGAAGGCGCAGGTCGAGCTGAAGGCCGACCTCTCCGGTCGCCGCCTCGCGGGAGCCCTGCACCGGATCGGCGGCGGCCCGATCGCCGGCCAGGCCGTCGTCGTCACCGAGACCTTTGCCGCCGGATCGAGACCGCGGCAGCGCGTAACCGTCGTCGACACTGACCGCGAGGGAGCCTTCGCGCTGCGCCTCAGGCCGGGACCGAGCCGGGACGTGATCGCCCGATTCGGCGGCACGCCGCTGCTCAGCCGCGCGGCCAGTCGCGTCGCTCGCATCGAAGCCCCGACCGGAATCCGCCTCCGGGCCTCGGCGGCGACGGCCAAGGTCGGCGGCAGGCCGATCGTCTTCAGCGGCAGGGTCGTGCGCAGGGGCGCGGCTACCGTCGCCGGTCTTCCGGTCGAGCTGCAGTTCCGCTTCCGGGGCGGCGGCTGGAGCGAGTTCCGCACCCTCGAGGCAGACGCCCGCGGCCGCTTCCGCTATCGCTACCGGTTCAGCGACGACGACAGCCGCGGGGTCCGCTTCCAGTTCCGCGCCCACGTAAAAGGCCGCGAGGGCTGGCCCTACGGACCAGGCACCTCGCGGCCTGTGAAAGTCACCGGCCGGTAGCCGGCTGGAAACTGCTTACCGCAGAGCGGCGAGCTGGTCGCTGACGCTGCCGACCAGACCCTGAGCGCTGCCGACGACGCCCTGGGCGCGGGAGGTCTGCTCCTCGATCGCCTTGCGGACGCGCTGCTCGACTTCGTTGCGGTTGCGCTTGATCGAGGTCTCGACGTCGCGCTGGCGCTTGCGGGCCTCGCGCTCGACCTGGTTGCGGGTCTTGCGGGCCTCGGTGAGGGCCTTGCGGCGGGCGGTGCTGCCGCGGCGCTCGGTCCGTTTCAGCGATTTGCGCAGGTTGCTGCGGTAGCTCTTGACCTGTTTCTGGGCCTTGCTGCGGTCGGTCCAGGGCTCGACCAGATCGGAAACCCGGTCGCTGACGGCGAGGACGGCGCCGACGGGGAAGTCGACGGCGGTCTCGACCACGGTCTGGACCTGATTTTTCTCAGCAGCTGCGGCCTTGGTGGCGGCGCGCTTGGAAGCGGAAGCGGTTTTGGCCGCCGATTTTTTCGCTTCGGTGGTGGCGCGTTTCGCCTGGGTTTTGTTTTTGCTGCCGTTTTTACTAGTTGCCATCTGAAGAAAACACTCCTCGATAAGGGGATTGGGGGACTCGGGGACGCCCGAGTGTAGCGAACGTAAGTTCGTAGGAACAGGTGTTTGTAAACCGCTTGGGAAGAAGGGTTACGCGGTCTTCGCCATTTGCGCCCCGCGGACCGTGGCGAGGCCGTCCTCGCCGTTGGCGGCGGCGATCGGGTAGCGCGAATCGAGGTCGAGCATCGCCTCGGAGAGTTCTCCGTCGCCGAAGGCGACGGCGCCCCCCGCCTCCCGCACGATCAGCTGGGCGGCGGCGGCGTCGACCGAGCGGCAGGACCGCAGGCTCAGCATCGCGTCGAAGCGGCCGGCCGCGACGTAGGCGGCGGTGATCGCGATCGCGCCGACCACCCGCAGGCGGAAGACCTTGCCGGCAAGGGCTTCGAACGCCGGCAGCGACCATTCCGGCTCGGCCGACTCGAGGCCGACGACCTCGAGCATCTCGGCCTCGGGAGATACCTGGATCGCCCGGCCGTTCAGCCGCGCGCCGTCTCCGCGGCTGGCGAGGAACTCCTCGTCGGCGCCGAAGTCGTGGACGAAGCCGAACTCGACGTCGGCCATCGAGGGCCCGGAGGCGACGGCGATCGAGACCGCGAAGGACGGGATCGTGCGGCGGGCGTTGAGCGAACCGTCGATCGGGTCGATCACGACCCGCTGCCTGCCCCCGGAGCCGAAGCTGACTTCGCCGCGCTCCTCGGAGACGGCGACGAAGGAGGCGCCATCGGCGGCCAGCTTCTCCAGCTCGGCGAAGACGACGTCCTCGCAGCGGCGGTCGATGACCAGGGTGCGGTCGCCGCCCTCGCCGATGCCCTCGTAGACGGTGCGCTCCTCGCTGGTCACGGCCTCGGCGAAGATCGGGCGCTGGGCGGCGACGATGCGGCGGCAGATCGCCGGCCAGTCGGCGGAGAGGAGATCCATCGGGGGGATGCTACGGAGCGCTAGCTTTGGGTGGTGCCCGAGGAGCATTCCGCCACCGCCACCGGCGCCTCCGAGCGCGAGCGCGCCGTCGCCCACGCCGACGGGCCGCTGCTGATCCTCGGCGCGCCCGGCACCGGCAAGACCGAGCTGCTGGCCCGCCGCCTCGCCCACCTGGTCACCGCCGGGGCGCCACCAGAGGCAGTGCTGATGATCGCCTCCCGCCAGGCCACTGCCGGCCGCCTGCGCGAACGCTGCGAGGCGCTGCTGGAGGGCTCGTTCGAGGAGCTCTGGGTGGGCAGCTGGGAGACGATCGGCGAGCGGATCCTGCGCGAGCATCCCGAAGAGGCGGGCCTCGACCCGTTCTTCGACGTGCTCAGCCGGGGCGAGCGGTTGGCGATGCTGCTCGACCGGCTCGACGCCTTGCCCCTGCGCCGGCACGAGATCCGCGGCAACCCCGCCGGGCTGCTGGCGCGGCTGCTGGCACGGATCGACCTGCTGAAGGCCGAACGGGTGGGGCCGACGACGCTCTCGGAGCGGGCCGAGGCGCGGGAGGCCGCTGCCGGCGACGAGGCCGAGCGCGAGGCGGCGCGGCGCGAGCGCGAGTTCGCCGAGCTCTACGCCGCCCACGACCGGGTCCTCGCCGAGTCCGGCAGCCTCGACCGCGGCGACGTCTTCCTCGCCCTCGACTGCCTGCTGGTCGAGCGCCCCGATGTGCGGCGGCGGATCGCCGAGCGCTTCCGCTTCCTCGCCGTCGACGAACTGGAGGAGACGACGGCGGCGCAGCGGGCGGTGCTGGAGTCGCTCGCCGCCGACAACCCGAACCAGGTCTTCGTCCTCGAGCAGGGCGACGCCGAGATCGAGGCGCGACTCGGCGACGAGTGGTTCGCCGGGCTGCACCCGGGCGGCGAACGGATCCTGCTCGAGCGGCGCTTCCGCGACCCCAAGCTCGCCTTCTGGCGCTGCGGCAACGAGCGCGCCCAGGCGCAGGCGGTGGCGCGCGAGGTCGAGCACCTGGTCGCCGCCGGCACCGCGGCGGAAGAGATCTGCGTCCTCGTCGCCGACCCGGGCAAGCAGGGCATCGCGGTCGCCGCGGCGATGGAAGAGCGCGGCATCCCCCTCCACCTCTCCGGGCCGACGGCGCTGTTCCAGCGGCCGGAGGTGCGCGACGCGATCGCCTGGCTGCGCGTGCTCGCCGCCCCCGAGGACTCCGCCGCCGCGGCGCGGGCGCTGACCCGGCCGCCGGTCGAGCTGCGCTCCGCCGACCTGGCGCGGCTGACGACGATCGCCCGGCGCCGCAAGCTCGACATGGTCGCCGCCTGCGAAGCGGCGCTCGACAGCCCCCAGTTCCAGCCCGAGGCGCGGGAGCGGATCTCCACCTTCCTCAAGCTCTACAACGCCGCCGCCGCGGTGATGGAGGAACGGCGGCCCGACGTCTTCGTGCGGCGGCTGATCGAGCAGGTCGGACTGCGGCGGCAGCGCCTCTTCGCCGCCCAGCCGGAGGTCGCCGAGCGGCTGCTCGGCCTCTCCCGCCTGGCAGAGCTGGCGACGGCCTGGTCGCGGCGCGAGCCGCACGGCTCGACCCGCGGCTTCGTCTCCTACCTGAGCGCCGTCGCCGAGGCCGGGGTCGAGCGCGAGGACGCCGAACAGCCGCGCTCGCCGGGGGCGGTCAACGTGATGGCGGCCGGCGCGGTCAAGGGGCTCGGCTTCGACCACGTCTTCGTCCTCGGCCTAGAGGAGGAGCGCGACTGGGAGCAGATCGGCTGGCCGGCTCGCAGCGGCCTCGTCCTCTCGCGGCTGGAGCGTGGCGGCGACGGCGAGGCGGCGCGGCCCTCCCATTACTACGAGCGGGCGCTGGAGGCGGCAGCCGATGGCGTCTTGGAGGAGGTCCACGAGGAGGAGCTCTTCGGCCCGGCGGAGGGTCTGCACGCGACCTACAGGGCGCTGCGCGAGCAGGTGCTCGAGGACTCCTGGCGGGCGGGACGGGAGCTCTCCGAGCCCCGGCTCGACACCGCCCTCGACGTGACCCGGGCGATCGCCCGCTACCTGGAGCTGCTGAAGCTGGCGGCGCTGGCGCAGCGCCCGGGTGAGGAGACGACCGCGGAGGCGATCGAGGCGGTCAACGGGCTGCTGCGCCAGGTGGCGACGCCGGAGCAGCAGGCCGAGCTCGACGCCTCCTCGCTCGACGCCTACCTGCTCGACTCCGAGCGCGAGCGCGGCCGCCGGCTGGATCTGGTCGCGGCGCGCGAGGAGCCCTCGCTGGCCGCCTTCCTGCCGCGCCGCGGCGACGGCATGCTCAGCCTCTCGGCCTCGGACCTGACGCTGTACCTGACCTGCCCGCTGAAGTACAAGTTCGCCCGCGTCTTCGGCATCCCCCAGGAGCCGACGATCAACCAGCGCTTCGGGATCCTCTTCCACAACGTCCTCGAGCGCTTCCACAAGGAGCCGCCCGAGAACCCCGAGGACGGCCTGCGGGAGCTGAACCGCCTCTTCGAGTCCGGCTGGCGGCGGACCGGGTTCGGCTCCAGCGACGACGAGCTGCAGTTCCGCGACCGCGCCCGCGAGGCGCTGCGCCGCTACTGGGAGAACGAGCGCGAGTCGGAAGGCGAGCCGGTCTGGCTGGAGCGAAAGTTCGACTTCAAGGTCGGCGACCACCACGTCCGCGGCCGCGTCGACCGCGTCGACCGCCTACCCGATGGCGACTACGAGGTGATCGACTACAAGACCGGCGAGCGCAAGAGCGAGGAAGACCTCGACGCCGACCTGCAGCTCGCGCTCTACCGGATGGCCGCCCGAGAGGCCTGGGACATCGAGGTCAGCAGCGGCAGCTACTACTACGTGCTCGACGGCGACAAGGTCGCGGCGCCGACCAAGCCGGACGACGCCGAGCGGGTCGAGCGAACCGTCCTCCAAGTGGGAGAGGGAATCCTCTCCCAAGACTTCGAGCCCCGCCCCTCCCCCCAAGTCTGCAGCTGGTGCGACTACCGCCTGATCTGCCCCGCGGCCGAAGTCTGAGGCAGCTCAGCCGGAGATGCGAGAGGCCCGTCTCAACGTAGAAGCCGGACCTTGACCTTGAGCCCGGAAACCTTGGTCAACTGCTGATCTCCGGTGACGATCAGATCGACATCCGGGTCCGTCTCCGCGGTTGCAAGGATCAAAGCGTCGGGCATTCGAAGCGACTTGAAACGGGAGCGAAGGTCGGCTGCCGCATCGGCGACAGCCACGTCGATGGGTAGGACGGCGGAAAGCAATCCGCGGAAGAATCCTGCGACGTCGTCCTCGCTGTGATGGCCGAGGCGGGCGCCGGTCAAAACCTCGGCGTAGGTGACGACCGATGCCACCATTCGTTGCCCGCGGGCGAGCTCGCGGACGGCCGCGTCCGCGGAATGGTGGAGGGCGTCTTGTCGATCGAGAAAGCCAATGACGACATCGGAGTCGAGGACTACCGCCACTCGCCGCGCAGCCCTTCCACGCGCTCACGCAGATCGCCCCCCGCTTCCAGACACCCCGAGTAGCGATCCACCAACTCATCGATGCGCGTCAGAACCACCCGACCGGCCCCCTCGGCCTCAACCCTCAACGTGTCGCCAGGGGCAAAGCCGGCGGTACGAAAGGCTCCCGCTGGGATCGTCACCTGGTGCTTGCTGGAGACCTTGGTCTGATCCTTTACCTTTTCTGCCATAGGTAAAGCCTAGCATCGCAGCGAGAAGGCACCTCTGAACCGGCGACCGCCAGATTAGGAATTCGGTCGGAAGGGTTTCCGAGGAAAGCAATCTGGCCTGATAGAGCCAATCACGTCCAAGGAGGGCTGCGTTCGTTGGGTGGGACCTTTGAGGACTCCCCCTCGCCGTCTGCAGGGTTGAAACGGCCTGTGCACTGCCTCTAGGGCCGCGATCTCCTACTCGGTGGCATCGCGCTCGTCGTTGCCGGGCATCGCCTTCCAAGAGGTGTCGCGAGTAATCACGAGCTCATTGGCGCTGCGCTCCTCGGGGAATGAACTCGCCCTCGAGAGCGCAACTAACCTTGAGGTGCGCAGGCTGCTGCACCGGCAAACTCATCGCAGAGTTGTCGGCCGCCACCAACAGCCTCAACTAGCGCTTGGTCTTGTCCTCACCAGCCTCAACAAGCTCCAATGCCTCCTTGAGACCTGGATGAACCGCCAGAGACGTAGCGGCAGGATCAAAGCTAATGCTCGGATTCTTATAGCGGAAGGCGGTTGACGAGCCACCGTACCCAGCGCCACCGATCTTCGTAAAGCCGAGGATGCTGAATCTATAGAGCAACTCCAAAGCACCATCAACGCTCAGGCCGAGCCGGCGCTCAAGCTTAAGATCCGCATACACCTGCGTGAATTCCTCACGCGTAAAGCGCATCGTGTGTAGACGACGAAGCAGGTCTAAGTAGCCTTTCCAATCTTCTAGCACTGGATGGATCTCATCATCAAGCTCGTCAACGAGAAATTCTGAATATGCAGGCCTCGCCTCTGCGACATTTTGATTGGTCACACGCTCCGCCCCGGCAGTACGAGCTGCCTCGAGACATTTGTTACCGAAATAGATCATGTCGCGCGGTCGGAGGTAGGTCCGCGCCGCCATGTGCTTGAACTTTGGCTGGGTCCCTCGCATGAGCTGCTCCTCGAATACGAGATCCCAGTCGGCGTCTGAATCCTGCAGTATGACCTTGATACGTTGATTGATAAGCGTTTTAAGGCTGTCGTCGCCTAGGTCGTCATCGTTCCACGTCAGGGACTCGACGAGGTTGCGCGTAATCTTGTTCTTATCGGGGAAGCGCAGCGAATCGTAGATATCGCTGCGGATTAGGACTACTGGCGCGACATTCAGATCGCGCCCGTTGTCGGGATCGTGAGCCCAGTTGTACACATCCCTAGCGGCCAGCAAAAGGCCAATGAGCCTGGCGGAATACTCACCGTCCGCGGGGTCAAATGCGAGATCAAGATCGTCGAAGAGAACGTAGTACCAGTACTCCTCGGTCAGGAGGTAGGACAAGCACTCCTCAAGCCACCTGTTTGCCTCCTCAAGAACCCCCGCCAGTCGATCCCTTGGAACCTTATCCATCTCTAGCGCCCCAAGGGATACTCCGAATACCTTGGGTTCAAACTTAAAGCTGAACTCCCTCCGGCTGAAGATATCCCTGAAGCGGAAGTCAAGATCTCCCCAGTTGGCTCGGATGAACTCGGACAGGACACGGGCTGCTTTTTCAGCCTTGGGGTTCGCCGGGGCTGAATGATTCGCTGACGTCAAGACCAGCTTGGCCAGCTCAACCAAGATCAGAAACTTCCACGAATTGAAGTAGCGCTCTACTGGAGCAGCAGCCGCATCCTTCACTTGAGAGTGAGTGCCCCATGGATAGTTGCGGAACTCGAGGCCGGCAACCAGGACGTTCGCAAACTCGTCTGGTCGCCTACGCAAGGTCTTATAGATGGCGGTCTTGCCGGTTCCCTTTCGACCAATGACAACGATGTGCTGCTGATCCTCAATCCGCCGATAGGCATCGGTGCGCAGGAAGAACTCACCCAATTGCCGCTCAGACTCCGCGTCGATTCGGCCGAATTCCTGAATATGGTCAAGTACCCCAGTCATACCGGCCTTATATCGCAACGGCGCAGCAAGGAGTGGCGTTGGTCAGCGCCCCGGCTAGATCGAACCAGCGACCGTCGAATAGAGTGCAGTTCAGCTTTTGTCGTTGCCGCGCTGCCTGAGGAAGCGTTGGAAGTCCTGGGCGAGGGTGTCGGCTGAGGGGAGGTCGCCTTCCTCGTCGAGTAGCTCCGATTGCTCGGCCTCGATCCGCGAGACGAGCTCCTCGATCTCCGGGTTGGCGGCGACGGCGCGGCCGATCTGCTCTTCGTAGTCGGCGGTTTCCTCCTCCAGCTCGGCCGCCTCGACGGCGATCCCGGTCAGGCCCTCGAGCCGGCGCAGCAGGGCCAGCGCCGCCTTCGGGTTGGGGACGGCGGCGACGTAGTGGGGCACCGCCGCCCAGAGCGAGGCGGAGTCGATGCCGCCCTGGCGGCAGAGGTCGTGGACGACGCCGACGATCCCCGTCGGTCCCTCGTAGCTGGAGCGCTCCAGCTCCAGCTCCTCGACCAGCTCGGGACTGGAGGCGAGGCCGGTGATCGGCACCGGCAGCGTGTGGGAGACCTCGGCGATCAGCGCCCCGAGGGTGACGACCATGTCGACGCCGAGGGCGTCGGCGGCGGTCGCGATCGTCTCCGAGAAGGTGCGCCAGCGCAGGTTCGGCTCGGTCCCGTCGAGCAGGACCACGTCGCGGTCGGCGCTGGGGATCCGGGCCGCGTAGAGGTTGTTCTCCGGCCACTCGATGCGGCGGGTCTGGCCTTCGTCGAGGACGATCGTCGGCCGGGTCGACTGGAAGTCGAAATACTCCTCCGGGTCGACGCGGGCGACGAGGTCGGCGTCGAGCGAGGTGGCGATCGCGGTCAGCGCGGTCGAGGCCGAGGCGGCGGCGTCGTTCCAGCCGCGAAAGGCGCAGACCATGACCGGCGAGCGCAGATACGGCAGATCACCTTCCCAAGTGAGCGAATCCACGCTTACGAGCGTAGACGATGGGAAGCGGCGATCCCGTCGCTTCCCATCGCTGGCTGCGGTACTAGAGGAGCACAGGAGGACCCGAGAGATGCACCGGGTCGTCGACCTCAACTGCAGTGCGGAAGCCCTTCTCGGCAACCACCACCACGGTCACGTCACCAGGGAGCTCAAGGGAGAACCCGTCGTGGTCCTCGAGGACGTGGGTCGCCCGCTCGACGTAGTAGGCCTCACCTTGGATGAGCCCCTCCAGTGCCCGTTCGGCCTCCCACTTCGGCAGGCCAACATCAGGGCCGAGCGCCAATCCCGTCTGGAGAGATGTTCGCACCGGCCAGACTTTCGCCCGGGCCCGGAACTTCGGCGCCAGGGTGAGCTGCCCGCGCCAAGCCTCGTAGACCTCCTCGTTCTGGCGCAGACGAACGAAGCGAGCCTCCGGGAAGGAGAGCTTCTCGAAGACGCTCTCCCGGAGTCCCTCGAGGTTGGTGATTGCGACGCCGCTTTTCAAGAGCGGGGAGGACTGGGCGGTTTCAAGTGGCTCGCACATCGGCGTCGACATCACGGTTGCTCCTCATGGTCCTGAGATTGGACGAATTACTCACTGGATCGAACGAAAATTTATCAAACCTGCATCGATTCATGCAACTGAATCTCCTATGAAACTCATATATTTGTTATGTTGAAGCTCACCACCCGACCAAGGAGGACGTGTCTGATGACCCGATCCCGCAGGCGGCGCCAGGGGGCTCTTCCTCTCGGCGCTCGTCTCGTTCAGTCGCAGCTTTCGACGCCATACGGGCGTTTTGTCTGAAGCCACGACACAACTGAATAGCTCTGACCAAGAGCAGGTCGAAGCCCGTCGATTGCACCTGCTGGCCACCTTGGACAAGGCGATCGCGCCTGGCCGGGCGGCGCTTGCACTCACCGAGGTGGGACTTACCCACCTGGATCTTGCGGTTGCCATTGAGGCAAACCCTCGTACCACTGCTACCTGGCTCGAGGGAGATCTCCCGGTTGTCAAGAAGAACATCCACAAGCAGCGGATCAGGGAGCTGAAGGAGGTAACCCGATTCATAGTCGCCGATGGAACGATCGCCTTGCAGGAGGCGGACTGGCTGCGTGACCCGCATCGAGCCGCTGAATTCGTCACTCCACTTGAGTTGATCGGACAAGGACGCTGGAAAGAAGCGGGGCGCCTCTACGGCAGTGATGTCTCCGCGAAGGCACCCTCGATCTTCCAAGAGGATCGCCAGGAACAGCAAGCGTCTCGGACCGAAACCAGCCAGCGATAGAGCACCAACGCGCCTGGGACCAGAGGGCGACCCCTAAACGGGTCGCCCTCTTTTCATCCGGTGGCCCGCGCCCGGCGCACCAGCTGGGCCGCCATGAACAGCGCCAGGGCCGCGAAGGAGAGCTGCAGGGCGCGTTCGGAGACGTTGTTGGCGACCGCGACGCCGACCAGGACGCCGAGCGGCGAGAGAACGCCGACGATCGCCGCCTCGCGCAGGCGGACGTTGCCGTAGCCGTACTGGCGGTAGGCGCCGACGATCGCGACGAGGACGATCATCAGCAGCGAGGTCGACTCGGCCTCGACCTGGCTGAGGCCGATGAAGACCGTCAGCGCCGGGACGAAGAGGACGCCGCCGCCGACCCCGACCAGGCCGCCGGTGAGCCCGCCGAAGAGGCAGATGAGGACCGCGGCGAGCTCATCCATGCCGGCCTCCGCTCACGAGAGGATCAGCTCCACGGCCATCGCCACCAGCAGGGCGGCGAAGAGGTAGGAGACGGTGCGCTGCGGGATCCGCTGCTGGATCGCGGTGCCGAGGACGACGCCGGCGATCGCCGGGATCGCCAGCAGCAGGCCGGTGCCGACGTGGACGTTTCCGTAGATGCCGCCCTGGGCGATCGCCCCGAGCAGGCCGATGACGATGATCGCGGCGAGGCTGGTGCCGGTGGCGAGCCGCTCGCCGTAGGCGAACCAGAAGATCAGCAGCGGCACGATGATCGTCCCGCCGCCGACCCCGAAGAGGCCGCTGAAGACGCCGGCGAGGGTGCCGATCGCCGCCAGCTTCCAGATCTCGTGGTCCGGCGTCGCGGTGCTGGCGGGCATCTCGCGATACTAGAGGCGTGCCCCACGGCCCAGAGAGCGGGAGCGACTGGGCGGCGCACCTGGCGCCGCTGCGCAGCGACCCCGGGCGGGCCGCGATCCTCACCGACGTAGACGGCACCCTGGCGCCGATCGTCGAACGGGCCGAGGAAGCGGCGGTGCCGGCGGCGGCGCGCGAGGCGCTGGCGGCGCTGAGCGAGCGCTACGCGCTGGTCGGCTGCATCTCCGGGCGGCGGGCGGAGGAGGCGCGGCGGCTGGTCGGGCTCGACACGCTCGCCTACGCGGGCAACCACGGCTTGGAGCTTTTGCTGCCGGGCGAGGACGCGGTGCGGCCGGATCCCTCGGTGGCCGGGCGCGAGACCGAAGCGGCCGAGTTCCTCGCCGCGCTCGACGGGGAGCGGCTGGCGTTCGGGCTGCGACAGGAGGACAAGGGGCCGATCCAGGCGCTGCACTGGCGCGGCAGCCCCGAGGAGGAGGCGGCCGAGGCGCGCGCGCACGAGATCGCAAACGAGGCCGGCAAGGCCGGATTGCAGCCGCGCTGGGGACGCAAGGTGCTGGAGCTGCGGCCGATTGGCGGCGGTGGCAAGGACGGCGCCGTCGCCTCCCTGCTCGCCGGCGAGGGCCTCGACCGCGCCACCTACGCCGGCGACGACCGCACCGACCTCGACGCCTTCCGGCGGCTGCGCGAGCTGCAGGAGGAGCGGCAGCTGGCAACCGCAGTGTGCGTCGGCGTGCTCTCGGCCGAGGCCCCGGCCGAGCTGGCGGAGGAGTCCGACGTCACGGTCGACGGCGTCGGGGGCTGGCTGGCGATCCTCGAGTGGCTGGCCGAGCCGGGAGACTCACCCGCCTGATGCCCTACACCGACCTGCTCCGCCTCAGCGTCTTCATCACCGCCGCCGAGGCGACGGCCCTGGGAGCGATCACCGCGGTCGCCGCCAACCGCGACCAGGAAACGACGATCGTCCTGATCGCCGCCGGCTGGTGGCTGGTGTCGCTGGCGATCGGCTTCTACCTGAGCCGGCCGCAGCGCGCGGCCGACGACGTCCGCGACGCCCTCGCCCGGGCCAAAACCGCGACCTCGCTGCCCGACCAGAGCCCCGCCCGGATCGCCTTCACCCGCCTCTGGCCGATCGCCCTCACCGCGATCGCGGCCGGCGTGCTCGGCATCTTCTTCCCCGGCGTCGCCGCGGTTGGCGCCGGTTATGCCCTGATCGTTTCGCTCGCCTGGCACACCCGCGAGGCGGCGGTGCTGGGGATCGAGCAGCGCGACGGGGTCAAGTTCTACGTGGTGCCTTCGCATCCGCTGAAACCGATCGAGCTGGTGCGGGCGCCGGGACTGCGCAGCGACCCCCTGGGCGCGCCCGGGAATCCCTCCTAGGCGGGAGCCTTCTTCGCCAGCTTCTTGAACTGCGCCCACCCGCGGGTGTTGGCGACGTCGTCGGCGGTCAGCCAGGCGCGGCGGGCGGTGGCCACCGCGTAGGCCATGTTGTCGAGGGTGTCGACGCCGTGGGCGTCGGTGTTGAGGACGATCTTCACCCCGGCTTCGGCCGCGAGGCGGGCGTGGAGGTCGGAGAGGTCGCGGCGGTTGGGGTTGCCGTTGATCTCGATCATCGTGCCGGTGCGGGCCGCGGCCTCGGCGACCGCCTCGACGTCGATCCCGTAGGGCTCGCGGCGGCCGATCAGCCGGCCGGTGAGGTGGCCGATGCAGTCGACGTTCGGGTTCTCGATCGCGCCGAGGACCCGCTCGGTCATCTGCTCCCTGGAGACGTTGAAGGAGGTGTGGACGCTGGCGACGACCCAGTCCAGCGCCGCGACCAGGTCGTCGGGGTAGTCGAGCGAGCCGTCGAGGCCGATGTTGATCTCCGAGCCGGAGAGGAGGCGGAAGTCCTTCTTGCCGTAGTCCTTGTTCCAGGCGGCGATCTCCTCGATCCGCTCCCAGAGCCGCTCGGCGGTGACGTGGTCGCCGAAGCCGTGGCTTGCCGAGTGGTCGGTGATCGCCAGGTACTCGTAGCCCCGGTCGATCGCCGCCTCGGCCATCTCCGCGACGCTGTTGCGCCCGTCGGAGAGCGTGGTGTGCGAGTGGAGGTCGCCTTTGATGTCGCCCAGCTCGACCAGGTCGGGCAGCTTGCCTTCGCGCGCCGCCTTCAGCTCGCCGCGCCCCTCGCGCAGCTCCGGCTCGATGTAGGCGTAGCCGAGCCGCTGGTAGACCTCGGCCTCGGTCGCGCAGGTCTCGACGTCGCCGCTCTCGGTCTCGGTGATCCCGTGCTCGGAGACCGAGAGGCCGCGGGCGACCGCCTCTTCGCGCAGCTGCACGTTGTGGGCCTGGGAGCCGGTGAAGTGCTGCAGCAGGTTGCCGAAGGCGACCGGCGGGACGATCCGCAGGTCGACCGAGACGCCGTTGTGGGTCTGGGCGCGGACGCCGTTGGGGCCGGGTTTGCCGGCGGCGGCGATCAGCGGGTGGGAGGCGAGGTGCTCGGCCAGCGCCGCCGGCTCCTCGGCGGTGGCGATCAGGTCGATGTCCTTGCAGGTCTCGGCCCAGCGGCGGACCGAGCCGGCGACCTCGACCTGGCTCGCGGCCGGGTGCTCGCGCAGCGCCGCCGCCAGTTCCTCGGCGATCGGCTTCACCTTCGAGAGCAGCAGGCGGCCGGGGCCCTCTCCGGGCTCCCCGAGGCGCTCGAGCGAGGCGAGGATGTTCTCCTCGGCTTTCGCGCCGAGCCCTTTGACGTCGCGGATCCTTTCCCCCTCGGCAGCGGCCTTGAGGTCCTCCATCGAGGCGATCTCCAGCTCTTCGAAGAGGCGGCGGGCGGTTTTCGGGCCGACGCCGGGGACGCGGGTGACCTCGATCAGCGTCGGCGGGAACTTCGCCTTCAGCTTCACCGCGGCGGGGATCTCGCCGGTCTCGATCAGCGCGTCGATCTTTTCCGCCAGGGTCTTGCCGACCCCCGGGACCTTGGTCGCTTCCCCCTTCGCGGCCAGCTCGGCGACCGAGACGGGGCTCTCGCGGATCGCCTTGGCGGCGGTGCTGTAGGCGAGGACCCGGTATTTGACCGCGCCGTCGAGCTCGTAGAGGACCCCCAGTTCTTCCAGCGCGGCGGCGATCTCGGCGTTCGTCACCCGCCAAGGAATACCATTGCCGGGCTGCTGGGTAGGGAGAGCAAACGCCGTTTTCCGAGCTTGGAGAGTGGCGCTATACTTTTTGAAGTATTGAGCTGAAGCGAAACTTCGACCGGGAGACCGAACCGTGACTGGCAAATTGACCGACGTGACCGACGCCACCTTCAAAGCTGACGTGCTCGACGCCGACGGCCCTGTGCTCGTCGACTTCTGGGCTCCCTGGTGCGGTCCGTGCCGCGTCGTCCACCCGGTTCTGGAGGAGATCGACGCCGAGCGCGACGACCTCAAGATCGTCTCGATCAACGTCGACGAGAACCAGCAGACCGCTGCCAACTACGAAGTCCTCTCGATCCCGACGATGATCCTCTTCAAGGACGGCGCGATCGCCAAGAAAGTGGTCGGGGCGATGCCGAAGCGCCGCCTCGAGGCCGAGCTGGAGCCGGCGCTCGCCTAGGGCGAACGCCCTCCTCCCCATGCCTTTCGTTCACGTCCACTGGTACGAGGGCCGCACCGACGAGCAGAAGGCGGAGATCGCCAAGCGCATCGAAGCGGCCCTGATCGAGGTAGCCGGCGTAGCGCCGGATCACTGCTGGGTGAAGTTCGACGACTCGAAGAAATCGGACTTCATCATCGGCGATAAGCCGCAGGACTGAGCAGCGTTAGGTAGGAGGGTGCCGGTGGGGGTGTCCCGGGAGCACCTCCGCCGGGAGGATCGCCTCCTGCTGTCGCCTCATGGTTCGGTTGCCCGGCTCCATGCTGAGTACCCGGGGCACCCCCACCGGCACCCTCTCCCAACAGCTCCCGTCAGACGCTGTTCAGCGAGTCCGCAAAAAACCTTGTATAGCACGGTTTTTCGCGGACTCGGTGAAAGGCTGATTTCGAACGCTGTCGATGGAGGGACGGGTGCCCCTCTCCCGCCCGGCGTCCTGTTCCTGGCACAGATCACTCGGCGAGAGCCGGCCAGTTAAAGGCCAGGAACCCAGGAAGGGAGAGGGGCACCCGTCCCTCCCTACTTCATGCCTGTGTCAAGCACGGGTGACGCCAATGCGCAGGTCGCGGCCATCAATCGTGGCGGGGGTGCCGCTGGCGCCGTCGTAGCTGACCGAGGTAGCTAGAACCTCGTTGGCCAGGTAGTCCTGGTGGGACCGGGCGGCCTCGAGGAGATCGGGGTCGCCGGTGAGGGTTAGGGAGATGCGGTCGGTTATCTCCAGGCCTGCGGATTTGCGGGCGTTCTGGACGGCGTGGACGATCTCGCGGGCCAGGCCCTCGCGGCGCAGCTCGTCGTCTAGCTCCAGCTGGAGGGCGACGGCGTGGCCGGCCTCGGCCTCGACCTCGTACCCCTCGAGCGGTTCGAGGGCCAGGGTGATGTCCTCGGTGCCGAGGGTGTGATCGGTGCCGTCGATCGAGATTCCGATCTCGCCGCCCTCGGCGAGGACGGAAGCGACGTGGGCGGCGTCGAGCGCCTCGACCGCGGCGGCGACCTGCGGCATCTTCTTGCCGAAGCGCGGGCCGAGGGCGCGGTAGTTGGGCTTGGCCGAGTAGCTGACCAGCTCGGACTCGTCGGTGACGAAGTCGAGCTCCTTGACGTTGAGCTCGGCGGTGACCAGGCCGGCGCGGGCTTCGATTGCGGCCCGCTCGGCGTCGTTGGCGACGATCACCGCGCGGCGCAGCGGCTGGCGCACCTTGGCCTTCGCCTGGGCGCGGGCGGCGCGCCCGAGCTCGACCGTGAGGCGGACCGCCTCCATCCCCTGCTCGAGCTCGGGGTCGGCGAGCGCCGCGTCGACCTCCGGGAAGTCGCGCAGGTGAACCGACGGCTCGGCCTCGGGACCGGCGAGGTTGCGGTGGATCTCGTCGGCGAGGAAGGGGACGAAAGGCGCCAGCATCGCCACCGTCTCCAGCAGGCAGTGGCGCAGGGTGGCGAAGGCAGCCCGGTCGCCGTCCCAGAAGCGGCGGCGCGAGAGCCGGACGTACCAGTTGGAGAGCTCCTCGACGTACTCGGCGATCGCCCGGCCTGCGGCCGTGCAGTCGTAGTCGTCCATCCGCTCGCGCACGGTCGCGGTCGTCGCCTGCAGGCGAGACAGCGCCCAGCGGTCGAGGTCGTTGTCTGGCGCTTTTGTGGCCCCATGGTCCACAAAAGCGCCATCGAAGTCGTCGGGTCCCAGCCCCTCGGCGTTCGCGTAGAGGACCCAGAACGAGTAGGTGTTCCAGAGGGTGAGGAGGAACTGGCGGACCGATTCGCCGACCGTGTCGACACTGAAGCGGTAGCCGGCCCAGGGCTGCTGGGCGGTCAGGTAGTACCAGCGGAAGGCGTCTGCGCCGTGGGCGCTGAGCACGTCCCAGGGGTCGACGACGTTGCCCCGGCTCTTCGACATCTTCTGGCCGTCGGGGTCGAGGATCAGGCCGAGGCAGACGCAGTTCCTGTAGCTGGAGGTGTCGAAGAGCAGGGTCGACTCGGCCAGCAAGGTGTAGAACCAGCCGCGGGTCTGGTCCTGGGCCTCGCAGATGTAGTCGGCCGGGAACCGCTCCTCGAACTCCTCTTTGCCCTCGAACGGGTAGTGAAACTGGGCGAAGGGCATCGCGCCGCTGTCGTACCAGGTGTCGATCACCGAGACGACGCGCCGCATCTCGCCGCCGCAGTCGGTGCAGTCGAGGACGACCTCGTCGATGTGGGGGCGGTGCAGATCCTCGGGGACCTCGCCTCTGGCGCGCTCGTTCAGCTCGGCGACCGAGCCGGCGCAGAAGCGGCCGTCGCAACCCTCGGCGGTGCATTCCCAGATCGGCAGCGGCGTCCCCCAGTAGCGGTCGCGGGAGAGCGCCCAGTCGACGTTGTTCTCCAGCCATTTGCCGAAGCGGCCGTGCTTGATGTGCTCGGGGTGCCAGCCGATCTCCTCGTTGTTGGCCAGCATCTGGTCCCGCACCTGGGAGGTGGCGATGTACCAGCTCGACTTGGCGTAGTAGAGGAGCGGCGTGCCGCAGCGCCAGCAGTGCGGGTAGGCGTGCTCGTAGACCTGCTCGCGGAAGAGCAGGTCGCGGGACTCGAGGTCGGCGATCAGGGCCTTGGTGACCTCCGGGTCCTTGACGAACTGACCCTCGAAGCCGATAACGCGGCCGTCGAACTTGCCGTCGAGGCCAACGGGGTTGTAGAGGGTTCCGGCGTCGGTCGGGTCGAACTGCCCTGCCGCGGCGGCGACCGCGTAGTCGTCTTCGCCGAAGGCCGGGGCGATGTGGACGAGGCCGGTGCCGTCCTCGGTGGTGACGAAATCGCCGGCCAGGACCCGGAAGGCGTTCGCCGGACCGCCGTCGCCGAGCGCGAACACGGGGCCCCGGTAGGCGCGGCCGACGAGGTCGCTTCCGGGGAAGCGATCGAGCACTTCGGCCTCCTCGCCCAGCACCTTCTCGACCAGCGGCTCCGCCAGGATCACTGTCTCGTCGCCGATCCGCGCCCGCACGTAGGTCACCTCGGGCGCGACGGCGACGGCGACGTTGCCGGGAAGGGTCCACGGGGTCGTCGTCCAGACCAGCATCGACTCGCCGTCCTCGCTGCCGTCATCGGCCAGCAGCGGGAAGCGCACATATATGGAGGGGTCCTTGACGTCCTCGTATCCCTGCGCGACCTCGTGCGAGGAGAGGGCGGTGCCGCAGCGCGGGCAGTAGGGGACGACCTTGTGGCCCTCGTAGAGGCGGTCCTCGTCCCAGAGTTTTTTCAGCGACCACCAGACCGACTCGATGTAGTCGTCCTCGAGGGTCACGTAGGGGTCGTCGAGGTCGATCCAGAAGCCGATCCGCTCGGTCAGCCTGTTCCAGTCCTCGACGTACTCGAAGACCGACTCGCGGCAGCGCCGGTTGAACTCGGCGATCCCGAACTCCTCGATCTCCTGCTTGGAGGAGATGCCGAGCTGCTTTTCGACCTCGAGCTCGACCGGCAGGCCGTGGCAGTCCCAGCCCGCCTTGCGCGGCACCCGGAACCCGCACATCGTCTTGTAGCGCGGGTAGACGTCCTTGAAGACGCGGGCGAGGACGTGGTGGGAGCCGGGGCGGCCGTTGGCGGTCGGCGGGCCCTCGTAGAAGCTCCAGACCGGCGCGCCCTCGCGCGCCTCCAGCGAGCGCTCGAAGACCTTCTCCTCGCGCCAGCGCGCGAGCACCCGCTGCTCCAGATCGGGGAAGGACTGCTTCG
>DASUTJ010000063.1:0-7627 GCA_036374655.1 Solirubrobacterales bacterium
CTGGGAGCGCGACGTCAAGCGCGAGGCCGAGCAGGTCTACGGCACCACCGACGAGGCCCATCCGGGTGTCGCCGCGATCTACGAGGAGGGCAACCGCATGCTGGCCGGCCCGATCGAGGTCGACGCGCTGCCCGACCACGACGAGGCCTTCATGCGCCGCTACAAGACGCCGGCCGAGCACAAAGCCGACTTCGAGGCGCGCGGCTGGAAGAAGATCGTCGCCTTCCAGACCCGCAACCCGATCCACCGCGCCCACGAGTACCTGACCAAGGCCGCGCTGGAGACCTGCGACGGGCTCTTCATCCACCCGCTGATCGGCAAGACCAAGGCCGGCGACATCCCCGCCGACGTGCGGATGCGCTGCTACGAGGTGCTGATGGAGAACTACTACCCCGAGGACCGTGTCGTCCTCGGCGTCAAGCCGGCGAAGATGCACTACGCCGGCCCGCGCGAGGCGGTCCTGCACGCGATCGTCCGCCGCAACTACGGCGCCACGCACTTCATCGTCGGCCGCGACCACGCGGGCGCCGGTGACTACTACGGCACCTACGACGCTCAGAAGATCTTCGACACGATCGACATCGACGAGCTCGGGATCGAGCCGCTGATGTTCGAGCACACCTTCTGGTGCAACGAGTGCGAGGGACTGGCCTCGAACAAGACCTGCCCCCACGACCAAGACGCGCACCTGTTCCTTTCCGGGACGAAAGTCCGCGAGATGCTCGGCAACGGCGAAAGGCCGCCGCACGAGTTCTCCCGCGACGAGGTCGCCGACATCCTGATCGACGCTTACAAGGAGGACTGACAAAGCATGGCTGGTGAGAAGGGCTTCACTCTCTGGTTCACCGGGCTCTCCGGAGCCGGCAAGACGACCATTTCCCGCGTCCTCGAGGGACACCTGCGCGAGCGCGGCTCGAAGCTGGAGATCCTCGACGGCGACATCGTCCGCGAAAACCTCTCCAAGGGTCTCGGCTTCTCGAAGGAGGACCGCGACACCAACATCCGCCGGATCGCCTTCGTCGCCGACCTGCTCAGCCGCAACGGCGTGCCGGTGATCACCGCGGCGATCTCCCCCTACGCGGAGATCCGCAACGAGGCGCGCGAACTGATGGGCGACCGCTTCGTCGAGGTCTACGTCGAGGCTTCGGTCGACACCTGCGCCGAGCGCGACGTCAAGGGTCTCTACGCGAAAGCATTCGCCGGCGAGATCAAAGAATTCACCGGCGTCTCCGACCCCTACGAGGCCCCGGAGAACCCGGAGTTCGTCTGCCACACGGAGAGCGAGTCCCCCGAGGAGTCGGCCGAGAAGCTGCTGGCCTACCTCGAGGAGCGGGGCCTGATCCCCGCCGCTACCGCCGCTGCGTAGTCGCTAGCTGGCAAGAGTGCTTTGCGAGGGGCCGGGAGACCGGCCCCTCTTTCATTTGGTGAAACGCTCGAACTGCTCGCGGTCCTCTTCAAGGCGCTTCTGGAGACGCGCTTTGAAGCCCTTTTCGGCTCGCTGGGCGGCGACGTAGTCCTCGATCGCCAGGCGAATCGCCCGCGAGACCGAGACGCCGTTGGCGCGGGCCACCGCGGCGATTTCCGTCGCTATCTCCTCGGGGAGGCGAAGGCTGAGGACTTTGGTCGCCATTTGTAGACATGAAAATAGTCGAAACTGCAATGTTTTGTCTGTACACGGTCAGTTGAAGTGATAAGTTATATCTGCATCAACCGCGCCGACAGTCATCTGTTGACCCCGTGCGCACCAGCCCGACGCAGGCCGGGGGTGGTCCCCGGTCACTGTGCGAGCCCGAGATGGAAGCCCGGCGGGCGGGTAGCTAGCGACTCGGCCGCCGGGCCTCGGATCAAGGCCTAGGCGGCACCTGGGGCTCGCCGAGCCCGTAGGTGTCGTAGGCGCCGAACTTGGCGAAGGTCTTATGGGTGGGGCCGTGGTAGTCGGAGCTGGCGGTGGGGACCAGGTCCAGCTCGTCACAGAGCTCGAGGAGGTGTTCGGTCTGCTCCTTGGAGTGCGTCGGGTAGAAGGTCTCGACGCCGTCGGCCTTGAGCGAGCGGATCAGGTCGTCGACCTCGTCCGGCGCGTCGATGTCCCAGTAGGGGTGGGCGATCACGGCGATGCCGCCGGCGCTGCGGATCAGCTCGATCGCCTGCTCGGCGGTCGGCCACTTGCGGGGGACGAAAGCCTTGGCGCCGGGCACTAGGTACTCCTCGAAGAAGGGACCGAGGTCGCCGGTCGCGCCGGCGGCGCGGGCGATGTGGGGGCGACCGATCGAGAGCGCGTCGCCGGCCTCGCGCACCGCGTCCTCCAGATGCAGGTCGAACCCGTGCTCGCGCAATTTCTCGACGATTTCCCCGGCCCTGGTAACCCGCTCGTGCTGAGCCCGCTCGCAGGCACCGGCGATCTTCCCGACGTCGACCCAGTAGCCGCAGATGTGCA
Organism: Solirubrobacterales bacterium; assembly: GCA_036374655.1. GTDB lineage: Bacteria > Actinomycetota > Thermoleophilia > Solirubrobacterales > 70-9 > VAYN01. The sequence goes on from DASUTJ010000063.1 coordinate 2,435, forward strand.
GGTCTTCCGCGTACTCGTGCACGCAGGACATCTCGATCGCGGGCACCAGCTCGATCCCGACCCGCTCGGCGGCTTCCCCGGCTTCGACCACCCCGGCGATCGCGTCGTGGTCGGTCAGCGCCAGCGTCGTGACGCCGGCCTCGGCGGCCTTCTCCACGACATCGGCGGGCGCCAGCTGGCCGTCGGAAACGGTCGAATGACTCTGCAGCTCGACAAGCACGACGGCGCAGCCTACTAGCAAGTAGGAGCTGGAATCTGTTCGGTGCATTTAAGTTGGTGCGAACCGAACAAAAGATGGATTTGTTCTGTACATTTAACTTATGGCCCAACCGAACAACTCTGGAACCCGTCGTGGCAGACCACCGCGCGAGGCGGTCTACAACCGCCTACGGGTCCAGATCGGCGAGCTGCGTGAACGGCTCGGAGGCCTTCCCTCTCCGGAAGAGGCGGAGGGGATCTGGCGCGGCATCTGGCTGGAGGAGGCCCATCACTCGACCGCCATCGAGGGAAACACCCTCGTCCTCAAGCAGGTGGAGACGCTGCTCGAGGAAGGAAAAGTGGCGGGCAATAAGGAGCTGGGCGAATACCTGGAGGTCCGCGGCTACGCCGACGCGGCGAGCTGGGTCTACGGACAGGGGATCAAGCCGGATGGCTGGAGCAGCGGAAGGCTGATCACCCTGTCCGAGGTCCGCGAGGTTCATTCGCTCGCGATGACTCCCGTGTGGGACGTGGCGCCACACCCTCAGGCAACGGCGAAGGAGCGTCCCGGCTCCTTCCGGGAGCACGACATCGAGCCGTTCCCCGGGGGGATGCGACCACCTGAATGGACTCAGGTGCCGATCCTGATCCGCGACTGGGTTGGCGACGCCCAGGCGCTGCGGAAGGTCGAGGGGGGCGAGATCCCCGAAGCGCTTGCCCGGCTACACGCACGCTTCGAGCAGGTCCATCCGTTCCTGGACGGAAATGGGCGCGCGGGTCGGCTGCTTCTCAACCTGCTCCTCATCCGCCTCGGGTTCCCGCCGGCGATCATCTACAAAGGCAACCGGGCTCGTTATCTGGCCGCCATGCGGCGGGCCGATCAGGAGGACTTCGGCCCCCTCGGAGAGTTCCTCGCGCGGGCGATCCTCGACAACCTCCACAAGTTCGTCGTGCCCGCGATCGCAGGACCTGCCCGGCTGGTTCCGCTGCCGGCACTGGCCACCGAGACTCTCTCGGCTAATGCACTTCGGGTGGCTGCGACGCGGGGAAGGTTGAAAGCCGCGAAGGCCCCCGACGGTACCTGGCGGAGTTCGACGGCCTGGGTGCAGGAGTACGAAGCCAGCCGCTACAAGCGGGAATAGGAGCTTCGAACCAGCCAGCATGCGCGTCTGCCGCCGACCTAAATAGACTGCGCCGCCGTGTTCCAGAAGGTCCTCATTGCCAACCGCGGCGAGATCGCCATCCGCGTCGCCCGCACGCTGAAGGAGATGGGCATCGTCTCGGTCGCCGTCTACTCGGAGATCGACCGCGATGCCCCCCACGTGCGCGCGGCCGACGAGGCCTTTTTGATCGGCCCCGCGGTGCCGGCCGAGAGCTACCTGAACATCCAGAAGATCATCGACACCGCCAAGGAGGCCGGTGCCGAAGGGATCCATCCCGGCTACGGCTTCCTCGCCGAGAACGCCGACATGGCGCGCGCCTGCGCCGAGTACGGGATCACCTGGATCGGTCCGCCGCCGGAGGCGATCGAAGCGATGGGATCGAAGACCCGGGCGCGCGAGATCATGGAGCAGGCCGGGGTGCCGATCGTCCCCGGCTCGACCGAGGTCGCCAAGGACCTCGACGAGGCCCGCAAGCAGGCCGACGAAGCCGGCTATCCGGTCGCCTGCAAGGCCGCCGGCGGCGGCGGCGGCAAGGGCTTCCGCGTGGCGATGACGCCCGACGACCTGCAGGAGGCCTTCGAGGGATCGGCTCGCGAAGGCGAGAAGTTCTTCTCCGACTCGCGCGTCTACATCGAGCGCTATCTGGAGGACCCGCGCCACGTCGAGGTCCAGGTGCTGGCCGACTCGCACGGCAACGTGATCCACCTCGGCGAGCGCGACTGCTCGATCCAGCGGCGTCACCAGAAGGTGATCGAGGAGGCTCCCGGCCCCCACGTCGACGCGGAGATGCGCGAGCGGATCGGCAAGATCGCCACCGACGCGGCCGCCGCGGTCGGCTACCGCGGCGCCGGAACGATCGAGGGCATGCAGGTCGGCGACGAGTACTTCTTCCTCGAGATGAACACCCGCGTCCAGGTCGAGCATTGCGTGACCGAGATGGTCACCGGCGTCGACATCGTCCGCGAGCAGATCCTCGTCGCCGCCGGAGAGCAGCTTTCGATCGCCCAGGAGGACGTCGAGCTGAACGGCTGGTCGATCGAGTGCCGGATCAACGCCGAGGCCGCGCACAAGAAATTCGCCCCCGCTCCGGGCCCGATCGGCGACTCCTACCGCGAGCCTTCCGGCCCCGGCGTCCGCGTCGACTCCGGCGTCGAGGGCGGCTCCGAGGTGACGCCGATGTACGACCCGATGGTGGCGAAGCTGATCGTCTGGGACGTCGACCGCGAGAAGGCGACCCGGCGCATGCTGCGGGCGCTGACCGAATACGACTCCGGCGGGCTCACCACCCTGATCCCCTTCCACGAAGCGATCCTCGCCACCGAGCAGTGGGCGAAGGGCGAGACCTGCCGCGACCTGATGGAGGACAACGACTGGCTGAAGTCGACCGCCCCGGCCGACGCCAAGCCGCCCGAGCCCTCCGAGGACGGCGGCGAGGTGCTGACCCGCGACTACAAGGTCGAGGTCGGCGGCAAGCTCTTCGACGTCAAGGTGATCGGCGAGGCCCCCGCGGGCGGCGTCGCCGCCCCGGCCGCCGGCGGCGGCAAGAAACCGCCGAAGCGCGATCGCAAGGGCGGTTCAGGTCCCAGCGCCTCCAGCGAGGCTCTGCCCTCGCCCCTCCAGGGCACCGTGCTCAAAGTCGCGGTCGAGAAGGGCGCCGAGGTGAACGAGGGCGACCTGATCTGCGTCATCGAGGCGATGAAGATGGAGAACGAGATCACCGCCCACCGCAGCGGCAAAGTGGAGGACCTCCCCATTTCCGAGGGCACCGCGGTAGGCAGCGGCGACACCCTCGCAGTGATCAAGTAGCGCCCGGCGTTAGTTGCGCCGGTTTTTGTGGCGCTTTTCTTCGCGTTCCTTTTCTTTGCGCCGTTCTTCTTCGCGCCGCTGCTTGTCGACCTTACGCTGCTCGTTGCGGGTCAGCGGGAACGGCGGCGTGACTTCCTGGCAGCGTTTGCCGACGCAGCTCTCGAGCCGGACCAGCTGGGCGTGGAGGAAGGCGCGGATCGGCGAGAGGTTGCGGACCCGGATGATGTTGTTCAGCTCGTAGGGGTCCTTGGTGATGTCGTAGAGCTCCTTCTCGCCGCTCGGCCACTCGATGTACTTGTAGGGGCCGAGGCGGATTCCGAGGTAGTCCTTCGGCGGGGCGACGATCGAGGCGCTGGCGTCGCCCTCGTGGCCGCTGCTGACCCGGGCGCGCTGTGCCGTCGGTTCGCCGTTGGCTTCGACGTCGGCGGTCTCGACGAAGGACTCGAAGAGGATCGGCCGGCGGCTGCGCAGGGCCGGGTCCTGCATGTATGGGACCAGCGAGCGGCCGTCGATGCTTTTGTCCGCGCTCGCCCCGGCCAGTTCGAGGATCGTCGGGGCGATGTCGATGTTGGCCGCCAGCTCGCCGGTCGCGGTGCCGGGTTTGATTCCCGGCCCCCGCATCAGCAGCGGCAGGTGGGTGGCCGGCTCGTAGGCGATGAACTTGCCGCCGGTCAGCCGGTGCTCGCCGTAGAAGAAGCCGTTGTCGGAGGTGAAGATGACGTAGGTGTTGCGCAGCCGGCTGAGGCTGCCGAGCGTGTCGATCACGGTTTTCACGCCTTCGTCCACCGAGCGCAGCGACTCCAGCGCCTTCTGGTAGTAGACGCGGTAGGTGTGGGACTCCTGCAGCGAGAGGTAAGGCGCTTCGCGGATGAAGCGGGGCTTGTCGTTGACGTTGCCCTCGTTGAACCCCTGCGAGCGGTCATGCGGGTAGGGGGCGCCGGCGAAGGTGTTGTAGTGGCGCGTCGCCGGCTCCGGCCCGGCCGGGCGGCGGAAGTCGCCGTGCGGCGCGGTGTAGTCGAGCTGCAGGTAGAAGGGCTGTTCCGGTGAGGTCCCGACCATCTCTTCGTAGGCGATGCGGTTGAAGACGTCGGTCTCGTAAAGGCAGGGTTTGCCGTTCAGCGGGGCGGTCGGGCAGCCGAAGTCGTCGCGTTCGCCGTATTCGCGCGTGTCCCAGCTGCCCGGGTCGCCGAACGGCCCCTCCAGCGCGCCGTTGTTGTTCAGCGTGTAGCCGTAGAAGTAGTGGTTGGTGTCGGCGCGCAGGACGCTGTGCCAGGCGTTCCAGCCCGGCGGCACGTCTTTGCCTTCGTCGAACGGTTCGTCGCCGTAGCCGTTGAGGAACTTGCCGATGTGGATGGTCCGGTAGCCCGCCGCCTGCAGCCAGGGTGCGAGGTTGTGGCTGTAGGCCTGGCGCGCTTTGAAGCCGGTGAAGCCGCCGTTCGGCGGCACGTTGCCGCGCACGTTGTGGTTGTGCGCGTAGCGGCCGGTCAGCAGGCTGACCCGCGAGGGGCAGCAGAGGGGATAGGGGACGTAGTAGCGGTTGAAGGTGATGCCGCGGTTGGCGATCAGCGAGAGGGTGTAGGGCATCGCCTGCACTTCGATGCCGCCGACGTTGAGGCTGGCGTAGAGCTGGTCGAGCGTCGCGTCGTCGATCTGGATGACGACGAAGCTCGGCTTCTGCGTCGCCGAAGCCTGCGCCGCGCCGGCGCTCTGGGTGCCCTGCAGGCAGGCGAACACCGTGCAGGCGAGCAGCGCGAGGAGCGCCGCCACGACCGCGAGTCGGGTCCGAGCAGGCCGAATTCTGGATTTTGGAGCGAGAATCTGCATCGAAGATTGCCGGGGTGGTCTCGAAGAAACCGGCCCCTGACGCTTGAGTTGCGGCCTGAAAGCTAGAAGACGCTCAGGACGCGCCGAGCTTTTTCACTGCTTCGCGAAAGTTTTTTACCGTCGCGCTGGGGGCTTTGCGCCCTTCCAGTTTCTCGCCGTGGCGGTTGACCCAGATCACCGGCACGTTCATTTTCAGCACCGG
>DASUTJ010000064.1:0-42104 GCA_036374655.1 Solirubrobacterales bacterium
CATCCTCAACCTCGGCGAGAGCGAGGAGCAGCGGGTCGAGATGGCCTTCGAGCTCTCCGAGATCAACCCGACCTCGGTGCCGATCAACCTGCTGATCCCCAAGGACGGGACGAAGTTCGGCGACCGCGAGGTGATGGACCCCTGGGAGGTCGTGAAGTGGATCGCGATCTTCCGCCTGATCATCCCCGGCGCCCTCTTCCGCCTCTGCGGCGGCCGGGTCGAGAACCTCGGCGAGCTGCACGGGCTGGCCGTCAAGGCCGGCCTCAACGGGGTGATGATGGGCAACTTCCTCACCACGCTCGGCGCCGAGCCCGCCGAGGACCGGGAGATGTTCGAAGAGCTCGGCCTCAACGTCGCCCGCCAGCCCGACAACGGCGCCAACCCGCGGCCCGACAACCGCTCCGGCTGGCTCGAGGGCGAGACCCCCGAGACGCCGATCGACGAGCTGATCGACAGCCAGGAGGAGGCCAATTTCTGGGACCCCTCCACCCAACTGCGGGTCGTCAAGAAGGCGAAGAAGCCGCCTTCCTACCCACGGGCGGCGTGACCGACGTCGCCGAGCGGCTGGAGGAGCTCCGCGACCGGGGGCTCTACCGCAGGCTTCGCCTGGTCGAGGGACCGCAGGGACCGACCGTCACCCTCGACGGCCACCAGGTCCTGCTCCTCTGCTCCAACAACTACCTCGGCCTCGCCGACCGCTCGGAGGTGCGCGAGGCCGCCGCCGAGGCGGCGCTGCGCTGGGGGGCGGGCTCGGGAGCCTCGCGGCTGATCTCGGGCAACATGGAGCCGCACCACCGGCTTGAGCAGCGCCTCGCCGCCTTCAAGGGCTACGAGGCTTCGCTGCTGTTCGGCTCCGGCTACCTCGCCAACACCGGCGTCATCGCCGCCCTCGCCGGCCGCGGCGAGGTCGTCTTCTCCGACGAGCTGAACCACGCCAGCATCGTCGACGGCTGCCGCCTCTCGCGGGCCGAGACCTTTGTCTACCGCCACGCCGACCCCGACCACCTGGCCTGGGGACTGCGCCGGGCCGGCGAGCGCGCGACCCTGATCGTCACCGACGGCGTCTTCTCGATGGACGGCGACGTCGCCCCCCTGCCCGAGCTGCTGCAGCTGGCGCGAAGCCACGGGGCGCGACTGATGGTCGACGAGGCGCACGCCACCGGCGCGGTCGGCCGCGGCGGTCGGGGCTCGGTATCCGCCGCCGGTCTCAGCGGCGAAGTCGACGTCGTGGTCGGGACCCTGGGCAAGGCGCTCGGCTCCTACGGCGCCTACGTCTGCGCCAGCGCCGCGGTCGTCGACCTGCTGGTCAACACCGCCCGGCCGTTCATCTTCTCCACCGCGCCGCCGCCTCCGGCGGTCGGCGCCGCGCAGGCGGCCCTGGAGCTGCTCGAAGCCGAGCCGGAGATGGTCGAGCGGCTGCAGGCCAACGCGGCGCTTCTGCGCCGCTCGCTCGGCGCCGCGGGCCTCGAAGCCGGGGGGGAAACCCAGGTCGTCCCCATCTCCGTGGGAGCCGCGGAGGCGACGATGGCGCTCTGCGAAGGAGCCCTGGAGAAGGGGGTCTTCGCCCAGGGAATCCGGCCGCCGACGGTCCCGGAGGGAACCTGCCGCCTGCGCCTGACCGCGATGGCCACCCATCGCAGCGAGGACCTCGTCGCCGCCGCCCACATGATCGGCGTCGCCGCCCGCGAGGTGGGCCTGGTCCCAGCCGAACCGCTGGCCGCCTGACGGGCGATGACCCGCGGCGTCTTCGTTACCGGCACCGGCACCGAGGTCGGCAAGACGGTCGTCGCGGCGACGATCGCCCGCACCCTCGCCGCCGAAGACAAACGAGTCCATGTCTTCAAGCCGGCCGTCACCGGCCTCGACGAAGGGCTCGAGACCGACCACGCGCTGCTGCGCCGGGCGTCGGGGTCGGAGCAAAGTGACGACGAGATCGCGCCCTATCGCTACGGCCCGCCCGCCTCTCCCCACCTGGCGGCGGCCCTGGCCGGCGAGGAGATCGAGCCGGAGCGCCTGCGGCAGGTCGCCGCGGCGGCCGCCGAAGGAGCCGACGCGATCGTCTGCGAGGGGGTCGGCGGCCTCCTCGTCCCGCTTTCCACCGGCTACCTGGTCCGCGACCTCGCCGCCGACCTCGGTTACCCGCTCGTGGTCGTCGCCAGCCCCGGCCTGGGGACGATCAATCACACCCTGCTGACGGTCGAGGCCGCCCGCGCCGCAGAGCTCGAGGTGGGCGCGATCGTCCTCACCCCCTGGCCCGAGGAACCGACCGAGATCGAGCGCTCCAATCGCGCGACGATCGCCGAACTGGCGGGCGTCCCCGTCCTCACCCTCTCCGAGATGGACCTCGCCGATCCGGACAGCTGGCCGGCGCTGGAGATCTAGACGATCACGTCGAGGCTGCCGTCCCCCAGCTCGACGGTGAAGCCCGCGGCCTCGGCGACGGCCGCGGCGCCCTCGGGGTCACGCCGGCTTCTTCTTCGCCTCGAGCAGCGCCCGCGCCACGTCGCCCCGCACCGCCTTCGCCATGTGCGAGACAGTCTTGCGCTGGCCGCCCTCCTCGGTGAAGGCGCGGACGGCCAGCAGCATCGCCCGCTTCGGCTTCCAGGCGGCGGCGTAGGCGCCGGAGCGCATGTCGACGACCAGGTGGCCCTCATCGTCAGGCAGCGCCTCGGCCAGCGCCGGCCGCCAGAAGGAGTTCGGCGCCCCGATGCCCGTCAGACGCGTGCTCGGCGGGAACTTGTAATACGGAATCCGATCGTCCGGCCGAACCACGCCCCAAAGCGCGCTGGCGATCAAGACCCGCTTCCGAGCCCTCGCCGGCAAGCCGGGCAACTCCAGCCGTTTGAAGAGCACGCCGGTGTAGACCTCATGCGCCGGAGCCGCGGCCGCCTCGCGCAAGCTCGGGTCGAACGCCTCCAGCAGCTCCGCCCGCTTCTCACCCAACTCATCGGCAAAGGCGAGCGCATCGAGATCGACCGGCGCCCCCGCCTCGGGGTGCGCCTTACCTTCGGACGGAGGCAGCAAAACCAGCATCGGGCGGCAGCCTATGCCGCCCGATGCGCCAACGCTCCTAAGCCGGCTGCGCCGCCTCCCGGGCCTCCTCGCCGGCAAGCGCCTCGCCGCCGGGGCTGGCCTCGGCCACCGCCGCCTCGGGCGTGGTGGTCCGGCCTTTGGACCTGATCGCCGTCGCCCCGATCAGCGCCCCGGCCAGGGCGACGAAGCCGGAGACGGTCATCGCGTGGCTGACCGCGTAGACGAAGGCTTCGTTGCCGGCGGTCACCACTTCCTGCGCCTGAGACGCGTTGAGGCCCGGCACGTGCGGCACGCCGCCCCCGCCCAGCTGGTCGGAGATCGACTGCCGCTGGGCGGCGGTGACCCCGGTCCCGCCCAGCAGCGAGGCCAGCTGCGAGCCGACCAGGCCCTGGAAGATCGCGCCGGTGACGGCGATGCCGAGGCTGCCGCCGACCATGCGGAACATCGAGAGCACCCCCGAGGCGATGCCGGCTTTCTGCACCGGCACCGCGTTCATCGCCGCGCTGGTCATCGGCGACATCGTCATCGCGACGCCGATGCCGAGCAGCATGAACCCGGGCAGCAGGTCGAGGTAGCTCGAGTCAACCTGGATGCGGCTGAAGCTGAACAGCGAGGTCGCGACGATCACCAGCCCACCGGCGATCAGCCAGCGCGGCCCGTAACGGTCGGACAGCCGCCCGGCAACCGGCGCCACGCCGACGATCATCAGGGTCGAGGGCAGGAACCGCACCCCCGCCTCCAGCGGCGTGTAGTGGAGGATGTCCTGCATATAGAGGGCGAGGAAGAAGAAGACGCCCATCATCGCGAAGGTGATGATCAGGGCCACGCAGACGGCCGCGAGAAAGTTGCGGTCGCTGAGCAGGTCGAACTGCACCATCGGCGCCTTGACCCGGTTCTCGACGAAGACGAAGGCGGGCAGCGCCACCGCCGCCCCCACCAGCAGGGCGACGACCTGCGGCGAGCCCCAGCCCCAGGCGTTGCCCTCGACCAGGGCGAGGACCAGCGCGGTGAGCCCCGCCGTCAGGACGGCGACGCCGGCGTAGTCGACCTCACGGCCGACCGAGGTGTCGCGCGACTCGCGCACCGCGAACAGGGTCGCGATCACGGCGCCGATCGCGACCGGGATGTTGATGTAGAAGATCGCCCGCCAGCTGACGTGCTCGGTGAGGAAGCCGCCCAGCACCGGCCCGACGGCCAGCGCCAGGGCCGAGACGCCGGCCCAGGTTCCCATCGCCTTGCCGCGCTCGTGGGCGGGGAAGGCGTCGGTGATGATCGAGAGCGTGCCCGGCATCATCAGCGCCGCCCCGACGCCCTGGACGATGCGGCTGCTTACCAGCGCGGTTTGGTCGGGCGCGAGCCCGGCGGTCGCCGAGGAGAGGGCGAAGACGACGACCCCGATGAGGAACATCAGCCGCCGACCGAAGATGTCGCCGAGCCGGCCGCCGGTCGCAAGCAGCACCGCGAAAGAGAGGGTGTAGCCGTTGATCGTCCACTCCAGCCCGCTGATCGAGGCCCCCAGGTCCTGCTGGATCGAGGGCAGGGCGACGTTCACGACGGTGTTGTCGAGCATGATCATGAACAGCGCGAAGCACATCGCTCCGAGCGTCCACCACTTGCGGTTGTCGTCGGTGATCAGGTGGCGGTAACGAGTCAAGCGCCATCACTTCCCTTCATCTGCTGGTAGGTCTGAGCGAGGTCCTCGCGGTCGAGGAGCGCCTCCACGGCGGCGTCGAGCTTGCGTCGCTGCGCCGCGCTCAGGGTGGTTACGAAGGTCTCGATTCCGGTCATGCGGACGGTGACCAGGGTGGCGACCAGGTCCTTGCCCTTGGCCGTGATCTGCACCCGGCGCACGCGGCGGTCGTCCGGGTCCTCGACCCGGGTCGCCAGCTTCGCCTTGACCAGCGCGTCGACGGCGCGGCTCATCGAGGGGACGGAGACGCCGAACCGCTCGGCCAGGTCGGAGACCTGCCACGGCTGCGGCTGGTCCCCCAGCCCGCCCAGCTCCAGCAGCGCCTTGCACTGGGTCATCGAGAGTCCCGACTCCTCGATCACCCGCAGCTGGTTGCCGCGGTCGTAGAGGAAGACGTGGTGCAGCAGCGCCGCCACGCGGGCGGCGGTGTCGTGCTCGGCCGGACTCACCTCACGGCGGGCCTCGGCGATCGCTTTCAGGTCAGTCGCATGCATCCCAGTAATAGTTGCACCCACGCAACCATTTCAAAAGGGCAATAGTTGCTCGTGTGACGCATATCACGCCTATCCCTTCTATGTAGAAGTCGCTGCCGCCGACCGCGGGGCTAACGTCCGCCCCATGCCGGACTACGCGCAGCTCGATCGCGAACACGTCTGGCACCCCTTCACCCAGCAGCAGGGCTGGAGCGAGGAAGAGCCGCTGATGATCGAGCGCGGCGAGGGCTCCTACCTCTACGACGTCGACGGGCGACGGTACTTGGACGGGACCGCGGCGCTGTGGTGCAACGTCCACGGTCACCGCCACCCGGTGATCGACGCCGCCGTCCGCGAGCAGCTCGATCGCGTCGCCCATACGACGATGCTCGGGCTCTCGCATCCCGGGGCGACCGAGCTGGCCGCGCGCCTGGTCGAGATCGCACCCCCCGGGCTCTCCCGCGTCTTCTACTCCGACTCCGGCTCGACCGCGGCCGAGATCGCCCTGAAGATCGCCTTCCAGTACCAGCAGCAGCGCGGCGAGGACCGGCGCACCAGGTTCGTTCGCCTGCGCGAGGCCTACCACGGCGACACGATCGGCTCGGTCTCGGTCGGCGGCATCGACCTCTTCCACTCGACCTACCGGCCGCTGCTGTTCGAGACCCACGTGGCCGAGCCCGGCGACGCCGCCGACCTCGAACGGGTGCTGGCCGCCCACGCCGAGGAAGTCGCGGCGGTCATGATCGAGCCGCTGGTCCAGGGGGCGGCGGGAATCCTCGTCCAGCCACCCGGCTACCTGCGCGCCGCCCGCGAGCTCTGCGACCGCCATGGCGTACTCCTGATCTGCGACGAGGTGGCGACCGGTTTCGGCCGCACCGGGACGATGTTCGCCTGCGAGCAGGAAGGCGTCGCGCCGGACCTGATGTGTCTGGCCAAGGGCCTCACCGGCGGCTACCTGCCGCTGGCGGCGACCCTGACCACGGAGGAGATCTACGAGGGATTCCTCGGCAACTACGAGGAGTTCAAGACCTTCTTCCACGGCCATACCTACACCGGTAACCCGCTCGCCTGCGCGGCGGCGCTCGCCAACCTCGACGTCTTCGAGCAGGAGCGAACGCTGGAGCGGCTACAGCCGAAGATCGCACTGTTCGAAGAGCTGCTGGCCGGCGTCGCGGCGATGCCCGAGGTGGCCGAGGTGCGGCAGAAGGGCACGATGGTCGGGATCGACCTCGGCGACCACGACGCGGCCCTGCGGATGGGTCACCGGGTAACGGTCGAGGCGCGCAAGCGCGGCGCCTTCATCCGCCCGCTCGGCAACACGATCGTGTTGATGCCCCCGCTCTCGATCTCCGCGGACGAGCTGCGCGAGCTGGTCGCGAACGCCCGCGACTCCATCCACGCGGCAGTGGCCTCGGCGCCGGTCGATCTGCCCCAGGCCGCCTGAGTCGATACTCCCCGTGTGACGGATCCGGAGGTCCCCCGTAGTACGGGCATGGAGCAGGCACTCGTCGCAGAGACCAAGGACGCGCCGCGGGCCGGCGATCTGGCCTTCGACCGCCTCTACCGCTCCAGCCGCGACGACGTCTATGCCTACGTCGCCAGCCTGCTGCGCGACGCGCCGGCGGCCGAGGAAGTCACCGCCGCCGCCTTCGAGCGCGCCTACCGCAAGCGCCACCGCTTCGACCCCGAGCGCGGCGAGCCCCGCGCCTGGCTGTTCGGCATCGCCCGCAACGCCGCGCTGGACGAGCTGCGCCGCCGCGGCCGCCAGGCCGAGCTGACCGCCGAGCCCGAGGACCTGCACGCCCTGGCTCTCGACGAGGGCGCCGAGCACAGCGAACGGCGGCTGGCGGTCTCGGCGGCACTGGAGCGACTGGCGCCGCAGGAGCGCGAGCTGGTCGCGCTCAAGTTCTTCGCCGGCCTGGAAAACCGTGAGATCGCCCGCGTGCTCGGCATCGGCGAGTCGAATGCCGGCACCCGCCTGCACCGGGCGATGACCAAGTTGAGGGAGGCCTGCGATGGAAACGCCTAGGGACAGGGACGATCGGATGGCCGCCGACCTGCGGGCCCTGCGACCGAAGCCGCGCCCAGAGTTCACGACCGAGCTCGACGAGCGGGCCGCCGCGGGCTTCCCGCGGCGCTCGCGCCTGCCGCGGCTTTCGTTCGACGGCCTGCGCGCTGTCCCGCCCCGGCGGCTGCTGATCCCGGCGGGCAGTTTCGCGATCGTGGCGATCGTCGTCGTCACGGGCGTAGTCGTCAGCCAGGAGGGAGGCGACCCGGCCCGAACCACGGCACAGGGCCAATTTTCCAAAGAGGCCCCGCGCAACTTCGACGGTGGCGGCAAGTACGTCCCGGGGGCTGCCGAGAAAAACAAGATGTGGGGAGGAGTGCAGTTCGAAGCCGAGGTTCCGGCGGCACCCTCGGCCGACACCGCTTCGAGCGCCGCTGCTGGCGGGGAACTCCTCTCCGACGAAGAACTCATCCCGACCGACTCCCCGACCCGGTTGGGCCACCGCGCCGTCGAACGCTCCGCCACCCTCGTCCTGGGCGCCAAGCCCGGCGACGTCGGCGCGGACTCGGCCAAGGTCTTCGAAGCGGTCCACGCCCACGACGGCATCGTCATGCGCTCCTCCACCCGCGAGGGAGATGCCGGCGAAGCCGGCGCCACCTTCGAGCTGCTGATCCCGAGCGCCAAGCTCGGCGACGCGCTCGCCGCACTCTCGGCGATCGACGAGGTCCGCTCGCGAAACGAGGCGACCGCCGACATCACCGCGCCCACGGTCAACGTCACCGAGCTGCTGCGCGACTCGAAGGCGAGGATCGACAGCCTCCTCGGCCAGCTCGAGGGCGCTGAAACCGAATCCGAGCGCGAAGCGGTCGAAGCCGAGCTGCGCCAGGAGCGGCGCCACCGTGCCCGCCTGCGCTCCCAGCTCCAGCACCTGCAGCGGCGCGCCGACCTCTCCCGCGTCCTGGTCCGGATCGAGACCGGCGCCAAGGAAGACTCCGGAACCGGCGGTGGCACCTGGGGCGTCGACGACGCGCTCGGCGACGCGGGCCAGATTCTCGCCGTCGCCGCCGCGGTCACCGTTGTCGGCCTCGCGATCCTCGGCCCTGTCGCCCTCATCGCCCTGCTCGCCTGGCTCACCCACCGCGCCTGGGTCCGCCGCGAGCGCCGTCGCGTCCTCAGCTGACGGCTACGCTCCTCCGATGGAGGAGAGGCGACGGGGACCGGCGGAGCTGCCCAACTTCGGGCCGCCGTCGACGCCGCGCCCGGCCGCCTCGATCGTCCTCCTGCGGCGCGGTGGCAAGCACGCCCAGCGCGCCCTCGAGGTGCTGATGCTGCGGCGCAGCGAGGAGGCCAAGTTCATGCCCGGCGTCTGGGTCTTCCCGGGCGGTTCGGTCGATGAGTGCGACGGCACCGAGGAAGCCGGCCTGCGCGCCTGCGCGGTCCGTGAGCTGGCCGAGGAGGCCGGGATCGAGCTGCCCGCCGAGGAGGAGCTGGTCCCCTTCACCCGCTGGATCACCCCCGAGCTGATCGCGACCCGCTTCGACGCCTGGTTCTTCCTCGCCCTCGCGCCGGCCCACACGCCGCCACGACCGGACGGGGTCGAGACCACCGAGGCGCGCTGGTTCGAGCCGGCCGCGGCGCTCGAGGCGCACGTCGCGGGCGAGATCGTCCTCTCCTTCCCGACCCAGAAACAGCTCGGCTGGCTGGCCGAGTTCGCCACCTCCGACGAGGCGCTGGCCGCCTACCGCGAGCGGACCGTCGAGCCGATCCTGCCGAAGGTGGTCGAGGACGGCGTCGAACCGCGCGTCGTCCTCCCCGGCGAGCCCGGCTATCCCGGCTGATCGGGGAACGGCTCCAAGCCCGCGTGCCAGGGGCCTGGCGCGTAGGTGTGGATGCCGCTCTCTTCCATCTCCCCCTGCAGCCGTTTGAACAGCTGTCCGGCGTTCCTCAGCGCCGCTTTGAGTTCGTCCTCGCTGCGCTCCCGCAGCCGCCAGAGGAACCACAGCTGGCGATCGTTGATGCCGAAGTCGATCTCGCCGCTCATCGTCGTCACCCAGCCGAGGAAACCCGGCCCGAACAGCTCCCGCAGCGCCACCGGGTCGTACTCGCTCGGCACCGTCGTCAGGTAGCGCTTGTTGAAGTCGATCGACTCGAACTCGACCTTGCGCTGGAAGCGCTGGGTGACGACCTCGTGCCCCTCGATCGACTCGACGTTGAAGGCCGGCACCACCCGCGCCAGGTCCGGCATGTGGGCCTTGGCGAGGACCGCGGTCGGCACCACCGCCTTGGAGAAGAGGCCGCCGACCTCCTTTTCGTCGGCGTCGCAGGAGGATCCCCAGAAGCCCTCGCTGAGCTGCCCCGTGAGCCGGTTGACCCCGCCGACGCAGAGCGCCACCGGCCCGTCTTTGGGATTGATCCCGCCGACCGGCTCGTAGGTGAGCCCGTTGCGCTCGCCGTACCGGCGCACGATCTCGGCCCATTCCTGCGCTTCGTGGTTCGCCGCCATCGCGCGATCCTACGGCGTTAGGATGCCCTCAACCCCGGTCCGACCACAGGAGCCTTCATGACCATCGCCATCATCGTCGTCGTCGCGATCCTCGTACTCGCGGTCCTCTACTACATCGCGAAGCGCAACTCGATCATCGCCGCGCGCAACCGAGTCGACGAGTCCTGGAGCGGGATCGACGTGCAGCTGAAACGGCGCCACGACCTCGTCCCCAACCTGGTCGAGACGGTCAAAGGCTACGCCGAGCACGAGAGCGCGACCTTCGAGAAAACGACCCAGGCGCGGGCCGCGGCGATGCAGGCCCAGGGCGTCGAGGAAACCGCCAAAGCCGAGCAGCAGCTGACCCAGGCGCTGGCCGACGTCAAAGCCGTCGCCGAGAACTACCCGACCCTGCGGGCGACCGAGAACTTCCAGCAGCTGAGCCGCAACCTCTCCGAGCTCGAGGACGAGATCCAGGCCTCGCGCCGGATCTACAACTCCAACGTCCAGTCCTACAACACGGACATCGAACAGTTCCCGGGCTCGATCATCGCCAACCAGGGGAACTTCACCGCCCGCGAGTTCTTCGAGATCGAGGACGCCAGCGAGCGCCAGGCCCCGCAGGTCAGCTTCGGCAAATAAGCCCGGACGAGAGCGTCTCTAACATTCATGTCGATGACCACCGAGACCAAAGACGCGACCCTCTGGATCTGCGACAGCTGCGGCTTCATCTACGACCCGGCGGTCGGCGACCCGGACGGCGGCATCCCGGCGGGAACCGCATTCGAGGACATTCCCAAAGACTGGTTCTGCCCGGTCTGCGGCGCCCGCACCACCGATTTCCGGCCGCTCGAGCCCGGCGAGGCCTGAGCCGCCGGTAGGCTTGACTGGCTGATGAGCCAGTACGACTACGACTGGGTGGTGGTCGGCTCCGGGTTCGGGGGGTCTGTCTCTGCCCTGCGCCTGGCGGAAAAGGGCTACAAGGTCGCCGTCCTGGAGTGCGGCAAGCGCTTCACCGACAAGGACTTCCCGAAGTCGACCTGGGACGTGCGCCGCTACTTCTGGGCACCGCGGCTGGGCCTGCGCGGCATCTTCCGCCTGTCCACCTTCAAGGACGTCTCGGTCGTCAGCGGCTCCGGAGTCGGCGGCGGCAGCCTCGGCTACGCCAACACGCTCTACGTCCCCCCGTCGAAGTTCTTCAAGGACCCGCAGTGGGGCGACCTCGCCGACTGGGAATCCGACCTGGCCCCGCACTACTCCGAGGCACAGCGGATGCTGGGCGTCGTCAACGTCGAGACCGACGACGCCGCCGACGACCTCCTGCGCGAGTACGGAGAACAGATCGGCGTCGGCGACACCTACCAGAAGACCCCGGTCGGGATCTACTTCGGCGAGCGGGGCAAGACTGTCTCCGATCCCTTCTTCGGCGGCGAGGGCCCGGACCGCACCGGCTGCACCCTCTGCGGGCGCTGCATGGTCGGCTGCCCGGTCGGCGCCAAGAACACCCTGGTCAAGAACTACCTCTACCTGGCCGAGCAGCGCGGCGTCGAGGTAATCCCCGACCGCACCGTGACCGAGATCCGGCCGATCGGCGCCGACGACGGCAGCGAGGGCTACACGATCTCCAGCGAGCGCTCGGGGATGATCCCCGGCCGCGGCAAGCGCACGATCCGCGCCCGCGGCGTGGTCGTCGCCGCCGGCGCCCTCGGCACCAACAAGCTACTGCAGCGCTGCCGCCTCGGCGGCGCCCTGCCCCGCATCTCCCAGCGCCTCGGCGAGCTGGTGCGGACCAACAGCGAGATGATCCTCGCCGTCACCGTCCCCGAGGACTACCCCGACGACCTGACCAAGCGGGTCGCGATCAGCGGCAGCATCTACCCCGACGCCGACACCCACATCGAGACCGTCAGCTACGGCAAAGCGGGCGACTCGATGAGCCTCCTCTACACCCTGCTGGTCGGCGACGGTACCCGCGTCACCCGGCCGCTGAAGCTGCTCGGGCAGATGCTTCGCCACCCGGTCCGTTTCGCCAAGGTGCTCTACCCGAAGAACTGGTCGCGGCGGACGATCATCCTCCTGGTGATGCAGACGCTCGACAACGCGATCGCCCTGCGCCCGAAGCTGAAACGGTCGGGCAACGTCTGGCTGCAGACCGAACAGGACCCGGAGAAACCGAACCCCACCTTCATTCCGGTCGCCAACGAGGCAGCCGAGTGGCTGGCCAAGCGCACCGGCGGCATCGCCCAGAGCTCGATGACCGAGGCGCTGCTGAACGTGCCGACCACCGCCCACATCCTCGGCGGGGCGGTGATCGGGCACGGACCCGAGGACGGCGTCGTCGACGCCCGCCAGCGGGTCTTCGGCTACGAGAACCTGCTCGTCTGCGACGGCTCGGCGGTGCCGGCAAACGTCGGCGTCAACCCCAGCCTGACGATCACCGCACTCGCCGAGCACGCGATGAGCGAGGTTCCCCCCGCCTCAGAGCAGCAGAGCTACGAGGCGAACCTCTCCGCGACGTAGTCCCAGTTGACGACGTTCCAGAAGGCGTCGAGGTATTCCGGGCGCTTGTTCTGGTACTTCAGGTAGTAGGCGTGCTCCCAGACGTCGACGCCGAGCAGCGGCGTGGTGCCGTCGGAAATCGGCGAGTCCTGGTTCGGGGTCGAGATCACGGCGAGGCCGGAGGAGTCCTTGACCAGCCAGGCCCAACCGGAGCCGAAGCGGGCGATGCCGGCGTTTTTGAACTCCTCTTTGAAGGCGTCGAAGGAGCCGAAGGTCTCGTCGATCGCCGCGCCGAGGTCGCCGCTCGGGGCGCCGCCGCCGTCCGGGCCCATCATCTGCCAGAAGAGGGTGTGGTTGTAGTGGCCACCGGCGTTGTTGCGAACCGCGGCCTGCTTGTCGCCGGGCAGGGCCGAGAGGTTGCGGAGAACGTCCTCGACGTCGCGGTCGGCCCACTCGGTGCCCTCGAGGGCGGCGTTGGCTTTGTCGACGTACGCCTGGTGGTGTTTGTCGTGGTGGATGCGCATCGTTTCCTCGTCGATGTGAGGCTCGAGCGCGTCGTAGGCGTAGGGCAGGTCGGGTACTGAGAAAGCCACTGGAATGCTCCTTTTTCGGTTTGGAAGTCCGAGCGGAGCCTAGCTATTCCCGGGCGGCTTCTTCCCCCTGATCCAGCCCGTCGTCGCCGATCTTCGGGACCACATCGGGGTCGCCCCCGGTCCAGCGGTTGAAGCGGTACCACGCCGGCTTGGCCTCTCGCTTGGCGTCGAGCAGTCCGGCGGTGCCGCAGAAGACGCAGCTGCCCCCCTCGTCAGCCCAGGTAAACCACCAGACGCCGCGGATATTCCAGCGCAGCCGGTTGGCGCTGACGATCGTGAGCGCCGTGTCGAGCTCCCGAGCCTGGCCGTAGAGGCCGCGCTGCCAGCGGGTGGGCCCGTCGGCCGAGCCCCAGCCCAGCTCGGTGATGTAGAGCGGCACATCCGGGTCGCCGTACTTGCGGGCGATCCGGCGCAGGTTGCGCAGCTGTCCGCTCATCGCCCGGGCGTCGGCGACATACGGGTGCAGGGCGATGCCGTCGAAGAACGGCTTCACCCGCCCGGCCCGGTAGAAGCGGGCGAGGTAGTCGCCGGAGGCGACGTTGGGGGGGATCTGGAGCGGCCGGCCGAAGAGCCCGCCGAAGATCGCCTTCGACCCCGGCGCTTCCCGGTGGATGATCCGCCCGGCGATCCGCATCAGCACCGCGAAGCGCTTCGGTTCGGGGTCGCTGGCGAAGCTGACGATGTTCTCCTCGTTCCAGATCTCGAAACGCCGCATCGGCACGTAGGGAAGGTCTTCTTCTTCGCGCCAGAAAGAGCCGCCCACCCCGTAGCGCCGCACCACCGCCCGCACGAACGAGGCCCAGGCCCGCCGCTGCCAGGGGTTGGCGACCGGCAGGTCGATCCCCTCCGCCGCGACCCAGCCGGGGGAGTTGACGAGGAACGGGAAGATCTCCATCCCGGCGTTCGCCGCCAGTTTCACCTCGTGGTCGAAGTAACCCCACTGCCGCTCGGCGAAAGCGGGGTTCTGCGGCTCGACGGCGGCCCAGACGAGCGGCTGGCGGACGCTCTTGATCCCCGCTTCCGCCATCAGCTCGTAATCCCTGGCCGTGCCCGCGTTCTGCGGCGAGATGCCGACGAAGCCCGGCGGCAGGTAGGCCTGGGCGGTAGCCGGAGCCACCGCCAGGAGCACGAGAACGAGAGCCGGGATCAGCCTGCGCGCCATGGTCATCGCTAGGAACCGCATTCCCGCCCAAAGTAGCGGCGACCATGACCTGTCCGCGCCCTCGACCCGGCGTCTGGGATAATCGGCCCCTCTCGGGGCGTGGCGCAGCCTGGTAGCGCGCACCGTTCGGGTCGGTGAGGTCCCCGGTTCAAATCCGGGCGCCCCGATATTTGATTACAGCCTGCTGGCAAGCGGTCAGTCGTTTCGCGTGACGTGCCCGCCGGCAAAAAGACGGCTTAGATCGAGGCAGATCGGCCGCCATTCGCTCATAACGGGAAATGATGGCGTTCAGTGCGGCGGCGTACTGCCTTGGGTGCAGGAGCGAGAGCGCTCTTCGCCCGTTGCGCAGACAAAACCTTCCGGCCGATCTGCCATCCTTTGTCGGGATGGCAGCTACGAAAGAAACTGCAGCTTCGCTTGAGCTGATCGCGGCACCCGCGATCGAAAGGCGGATCTTCGTCATCCGCGAACGACAGGTAATGCTCGACGAGGATCTCGCCGACCTCTACGGAGTCGAGACCAAAAGATTGGTCGAGCAGGTGAAGCGAAACATCGAACGCTTCCCACCCGACTTCATGTTCCAGCTCACCAGGGAGGAGGCCGAAACTTTGAGGTCGCAGATTGCGACCTCAAAACAGGGTCGCGGAGGTCGCCGTTACGCGCCATATGTCTTTACCGAGCAGGGAGTGGCGATGCTTTCCTCTGTTCTCAGAAGCAAGACGGCTATCTCCGTCAACATCGAGATCATGCGCGCCTTCGTCGAGCTGCGGCGCATCACTAGTTCCTACGCCGCGCTCAAGGAGCACCTGGATGATCTGGAGCGAGACATGACCGCACGTCTCGACCAGCACGACGAGCAGATCGAACAGATCTTCACTGCATTGCATCAGCTGATCTCTCCGCCTCAGGGGCCAAAGCACCCCGTCGGCTTCAGGGTCCGCGACAAGCACTAGCGCAGCTCCGTAACTCGCCGGCCCCTCCCTAGACTCGCCCCATGCACCGTTCGGAGGAGAGCGAGAAAACTCGGCCGCAGGCCCATCTCCCGGTGGATCTGCCGGGAGCGGAACCGGGGCCGCTGCGCAAGATCGGTTTTCGCCTGGCGATCGCGCTGGCCCTGATCACGCTGGTCGCTGGAGTCACCTACATCGGCCGCGACGGCTACGTCGATCCCGAGGATGACCAGATCAGCCTTCTGGACGCCTTCTACTACTCGACCGTCTCGATCACGACCACCGGCTACGGTGACGTGCGGCCGGCCTCCGACGAGGCCCGTTTCGTGACCACGCTGGTGGTCACCCCCGCCCGCATCCTCTTCCTCATCCTGCTCGTCGGCACGACCTTGGAGATACTTGCGGAGCGGAGCCGGACCGCCTACCGAATCGCCCGCTGGAGGAGACACTTGAAAGACCACACGATTATCTGCGGCTACGGGGTCAAGGGGAGGGCGGCCGCGCGGACCCTGATGGACAAGGGAACCAGCCCCGACCGGATCGTCGTCATCGAGCCCAAGGAGGAGGTGCGGGCGCGGGCGACCGCGGACGGGCTGGCGGCGGTCGACGGCAGCGCCGACCGGCAGGAGGTCCTGATCGAGGCGGGCGTTCGCGACGCCAGCGCGCTGATCGTCGCCCCCGACCGCGACGACACCGCCGTCCTCGTCACCCTCACCGCCCGAGAGCTCAACCCAGACCTCTGCATCGTCGGCGCCGTCCGCGAGGAGGAGAACGTCCACCTCCTGCACCAGAGCGGCGCCAACTCGGTGATCACCTCCTCCGGCGCCGCCGGCCGCCTGCTCGGCCTCTCCACCCGGACGCCGCAGATCACCGAGGTGATGGAGGACCTGATGACGGTCGGCGAGGGACTCGACCTCCAGGAGCGCACGATCGGTCCCGACGAAGCCGGCCCGGCACCACTGGGTCCCGACGAAGCGATCCTGCTCGCGATCATCCGCGACGGCGAGGTGATCCGCTTCGGCGATCCACGCATCCGCGAGATGCAGGCCGGCGACCGCCTGGTCGAGCTTTTCAGCCACCCGAGCTGAAACGACGCACTGGCGCCCGGCCCGGCGCTAGTGTCTTCCCATGCCTCCCGCTCCCGCCTTCGAGGTCCACGAGGCGAACCTGCATGGGCACCGCGCGGTCTACCGGACCGTCGGCAGCGGCCCGACCGTGGTCCTGATCCACGGGATGATCAACTCCTCCCGGCACTGGGAGACGGTGGCGCAGCGGCTGGCCGGCTCCTACCGGGTGATTGCGCCGGACCTGATCGGCCACGGCGAAGCGGCGACGCCCCGGGGCGATTACTCGCTGGGGGCGCATGCGGCGGCGATCCGAGACCTGCTGACCACGATCGGGATCGAGCGGGCGACGATCGTTGGCCACTCGCTCGGCGGCGGCGTCGCGATGCAGTTCTTCTACCAGTTCCCCCAGCGCACCGAGCGGCTGGCGCTGATCTCCAGCGGCGGCCTCGGCCACGACGTCAGCCCGCTGCTGCGCGGCGCGGCGCTGCCCGGCTCGGCGGCGCTGCTGCGCCTCGCCACGCGCCCCCGGCTGGTCGGCGCCCTGGCCGGCGGCGGCAAGCTGCTGCGCGAGCGCGGCGTCTCCACCGGCGTCTACCTCCAAGCGGTCGCCCGCGCCCTGGGGCCGCTGCAGGACGACGGCTCCCGCCGGGCTTTCCTGCAGACGCTGCGCTCGGTGATCGACGTCCAGGGACAGAAGGTCAGCGCCCGCGACCGCCTCTACCTGCTGGGCGAGATGCCGACCCTGATCGTCTGGGGCGAGCGCGACCGCACCATCCCCCTCTCCCACGGGCTCGAGGCGGCCGGCTCGATCCCCAACTGCCGCTTCGAAACCCTGCCCAGGGCCGCCCACTTCCCCAACCTCGAAGACCCCCAGGGCCTGGCCGACGTCCTCGTCGACTTCCTCGCCACCACCGCCCCGGCCCACATCGTCGACTCCGAGTGGCGCGACGTGATCGCCCAGCGCGCCCGCCTGCGCCGGGTCGCGTAACCGACTTTCACCACAGCCCGCTGTGTTGAAAACCGGTTGGGCCTATTCGACTTCGGCGATCGCCGCTTCCACTTCCTCCAGCGACGGGCCCTCCTGCAGGGTGACCGTGCCGCTCGGGCCGCTGACGATCATCCCCTGGCCGGTGCGGATCTTCAGGTTGCGCCCGAGCTCCTCGTAGCCTTCCAGCCGCTTGTCGATCGAGCCGCCGGGCGCGCCGTTCTCTTCCAGGTCCTCGTTCCATTCTTCGAGTTCGAGTTCCTCCACCGCGCCGGCGATCGAGGCCAGGTACTCCTGGTCGATCCCGAAGCGCTCGGCTTCGTCCTGGTTGCGGAAGAAGAGGTAGATGTAGTTCCAGCCGTAGTTCTGGTCGGCGGCCGCCTCGGCGCCGTAGAAACCGAGCTGCTCGGGGTTGATGCTGTTCGAGTAGTGGCGGTAGAGGAGCTTCACGTCGCCGGGCCGCACGTAGCGTTCGGCCAGCGCTGGGATCGTCGAGAGAAAGTCGTCGCGGCAGTCCTCGCACTGAATGTCGTTGAAGACCTGGATCGTCACCGGCGCGTCCTCGGAGCCGAACCGGTCGCCTTCCTGCGGCACCCCGCCGAACAGCCTCTGGGCGTCGGTGACGCCGTCGACGTGGACCACCGGGTCGCCTGGCTCCTGCGTCGACAGCTCGACGATCGTGTAGCCGAGGGCGGCCAGGACGAGCGCCAGCAGGGCGACGACCCAGAGCCTGCCCCGCCGGGGCAGCGGCCTGGAAGCGGCTTCGGAGGACATTCGCCAGCCATTATCGCGAGCCGGCCTCGGCGGCGATCCCCCAAGCTGCGGTTCTGCCCCATTGACGGCGTCCAGCCGCGTCGGTACATACGGAGATACCGATTTTCAACGACCCTGGAGGTCATCGATGGCCCATCACCTGACGCCCGCCGAGCTCGCCGACCAGCTGCAGATGGAACGAGGGGAGGTAATCGGCAAATGCGTCCAGATGGGTGTGCCGATCTACCACGGCCGGATCGACAGGACGCTGTTCGAAAGCTCACTGCGCAGCCTCAGCTCTTCACGCTCGCGGCAGGCCTCGCCCCAAAACCGGCGCTGAACTAGACTCCCCCGGCAGATGTCGGGGAGAGGTACCAATTCCAAGACGGTCGCAGACCTGCTGCCGAAGGCTGCGCAGCTCTACGGCTCCAACGTCGCCGTCAAGTACAAGGAGGGCGACGGGTGGCTGAGCAAGACCTTCGCCGAGGTCCAGGAGATCGTCATGCCGCTGGCGCTGGGCTTGGTGGAGCTCGGGATCCAGAAAGGCGACCGGGTCTCGATCCTCGGCAACACCCGCCCCGAGTGGACCTACTTCGACTTCGCGGCGCTCTCGATCGGGGCCACCGTCGTCCCGATCTACCAGACCAACTCGCCCGAGGAGTGCCGCTACGTCCTCGAGAACTCCGACTCCAAGGTCGTGATCGTCGAGGACGCCGAACAGCTGGAGAAGGTGCGAGCGGTCCGCGATCAGCTGCCGCAGCTGGAGCAGATCGTGCTGATGACCGGGGATGCGGACGACGCCCTCTCGACGGAGGAACTTGCCGCCAAGGGAAACGGCGACGCGAGCCGCTGGGCGGCGCTCTACGAAGCGGTCACCCCGGAGGACATCTGCACCTTCATCTACACCTCCGGCACGACCGGGCCGCCGAAGGGCTGCATCATCAGCCACGGCAACTACCGGGCGATGCTGGACATGGTCAAAGAGACCAGCGTCATCGAGGAGGGCGATGTCACCTACCTCTACCTGCCGCTGGCCCACTCCTTCGCCCTGCTGATCCAGCTCGGCAGCTACGACCTCGGCACCACGATCGCCTACTGGGAGCGGGACCCGCTGAAGATCCTCCCCAACCTGGCCGAACTGAAACCGTCCTACTTCCCCTCGGTGCCGCGGATCTTCGAGAAGATCTACACCGCCGCGACCAGCGCGATCGAGAAAGAGGGCGGCCTCAAAAAGGCGATCTTCAACTGGGCGATCAACGTCGGCGCGAAGATGCGCGAGGCCGAACGCTCCGGCCGCAAGCCCGGCTTCCTCCTGCAGCGCCAGTACGCCTTCGCTGACAAGAAAGTCCTGTCGAAAATCCGCGGCCTGTTCGGCGGCAACATCCGGCTCGCGGTCTCCGGCGCTGCCCCGATCAACCCAGAGATCCTGCGCTTCTTCGACGCCGCCGGCGTCCTCGTGCTCGAGGGCTGGGGGATGACCGAGACCTCGACCGCGGCGACGATCTCCTCCCCCGACGACTTCAAGGTCGGGACGATCGGCAAACCCTTCCCGGGCTGCGAGGTGAAAATCGCCGCCGACGGCGAGATCCTCGTCAAGGGCCCGAACGTCTTCCAGGGCTACCACAAGAACCCCGAGGCGACGGCCGAGACGATCGTCAACGGCTGGCTCCACACCGGCGACATCGGCGAGATCGACTCCGAGGGCTTCATCAAGATCACCGGCCGCAAAAAGGACATCATCATCACCGCGGGCGGCAAGAACATCACCCCCGCCAACCTCGAGGCCGAAATCAAGCAGCACCCTCTGGTCTCCCAGTGCGTCGTCGTCGGCGACCGCCGGCCCTACCTGGTGGCGCTGGTCACCCTCGACCCCGAAGAGGCGGTCAAATACGCCCAGGAGCACGACCTGCCCGAGGACCCGGCGGCCCTGGCCGCCAACCCCGACGTGAAGGCCGACATCGAAGCCCACGTCGAGAAGATCAACCAGAACTTCGCCCGCGTCGAGCAGGTCAAGAAGATCGCCATCCTCTCCCAGGACCTATCCCAGGAGAACGGCGAGCTGACCCCGACGCTGAAGGTAAAGCGCGCCGTCGTCGCCCAGAAGCACGAGGGCGAGATCGAGCAGCTCTACGCGGCTTAGGAAGCCTGGCCCGACTGACGCAGCAGGACCGAGGTGGTCTGCTCTAGGACCCGGCGCCAGGCTGACAGCTGTTCCGGCTCTTCGTCGGAGACGTTCTCGACGACGCGGCGGACGCGGCGCTCGGAGATTTCGAGGCCGTGTTTCTCGGCGATCTCCTTGTAGCGGTCGTAGTCCTGGGCCAGCGTGGCGGTGACCGATTCGAAGCCGTGGCGGGCGATCTGCAGACGCCGCGAGTAGTCCATGATCGGCGTCCCGAACATCAGCTCGTCGTTCGGCTGGGGCTCGAGCAGGACAATGTCGACGCCGGGGTATTTCTCCTGCCACTGCTCGACAGCCTGATGGAGGCGCTGGTGGGCGATCAGGCGGAAGGTCTGGTTGGCGATCGCCGGCAGACCCATGTCGGAGACGCGGCGCACGCGGCGGCCGAACACGGTCGGGATCGTCTTCTCGAAGTCGTTGACGTAGGGAACGAGAGGATTCACCACGACGATGAATTTGGCGCCCTTCTCGACCGCGATGTCGACGTTGGTGGTGGAGCGGATGCCGCCGTCGACGAACTGGCGCCCCTTCAGGTCGACCGGCTTGTAGACGATCGGTAGGCAGGTCGAGCACTCGACCGCTTTGGAGATCGGCACGTCCGACCAGCCGTCTTCGCCGAAGACGATCCGCTCGCAGGTATCGAGGTCGGTGGCGGTCAGGTAGAGCTCGGTGTCGATCAGGCGGAAGTCGTTGACGCGGCCGTCTGTGGTGAGCGCTTCCTCGACGTAATCGGAAAGGCCCGAGCCCGAGTAGAGCCCGGTCGGAAGCGCCTCCGCCAGGCCGACCCCGATGTCCATCGCCGAGAACTCGCCGATTCGCACCAGGGAGCGCATCAGCTCGAGCGTGCGCAGGGGCAGCGCCGCCCCCTTTGCGAGGAAGCCGAGGTAGTTGGGTTTGAGGACCTTGTTGAGGTCGAGGTCTTCGAGGCCCATGCTGTCGTCGGAATTGATCACCTGCATCATTTCCTCGGGCGTGACGCCGTTGGCCAGCATCGAGGCGACGAAGGAGCCGGCGCTGGTGCCGACGTAGACGTCGAAGTTGTTGACCGTGCTGTTCACCGCCAGCAGGTCGAGGGCGCGCAGGGCACCGATCTCGTAGACGCCGCCGGTGAAGCCGCCCCCACCGAGAACCAGGGCGGTCTTCGATGGCTTCTTGCGCCGGGTGGGCCGCTTCCGCGGTTTGGACTCGATGTCTACGACTTCACCCATACGTGCAGTATTCCAGGGCGAGAGGTCATCCCCGGCCGCTACCTTGCACGTCTCGCGTGTTGACTGATCCGATGAAACGCATCCTGCTGCCCGTAATGGTGCTCTCAGCAGCCCTTTTCCTGCTCTGGGGTGGCGTAGCCCAGGCGGCCCCGAACTGCGACCAGATGCGCGCCTGGCTTCACCAGGGCGGCGGCTCGGCCAGCGGATTGCTCGTCGTCGATACGGAAACCGACGAGGTTCTCTGCGCCAGCGCTCCAGGCCGTTCGCGGCCGCTGGCCTCGAACATGAAGCTCTTCACCACCGCCGCGGCGCTCTCCAAGCTCGGCCCGGAATACCGGATCCCGACCAAAGTCTTCCGCGACGGCCCGGTGGACGCCAAAGGCGTCCTGCGCGGCAGCCTCTACCTGCAGGGCGGCGGCGACCCGGCCCTCGGCACCCCGGCCTTCTACAACGCCTACTTCGGCGGCCTCGGCACCAACATCTTCGCCCTGGCGCCGCAGATCAAGGCGGCGGGGATCAAATCGATCACCGGGCGCCTCTACGCGGACGACACGGTGTTCGACCGCCGCCGCGGCGTCGCCGACTCCGGCTACGCGACCAGCCCCTACATCGGCCCCCTCTCCGGCCTCGCCTTCAACTCCGGCTTCGCCGGCTCGACCAGCACCAGCGGATTCTCCTCCGACCCGGCCAAGCTGGCGGTGGGCAAGCTGGCCCGCTCGCTGCGCGGGATCGTCCCGCCCGAGACCGCCCTTGCGCCGACCCCGCCGGACGCCGAGCGGGTCGCCCTCGTCCGCTCCCCCACCCTCGACCGGCTCGTCAACCTCACCGACGTCTACTCGAACAACTACTTCGCCGAGATGCTGATCAAGCTGCTCGGAGCACGTTTCGGCGGCGCCGGCACCACCGCCGCCGGGGCGAACGTGGTCGAGGCCTTCGCCCGCACCTACGGCTCTACCGTCAACGCCGCGGACGGCTCAGGCCTGACCCGCTCCAACCGCTCCAGCCCGCGCGAGATCGTCGACCTGTTGCTCGGCATGCAGGAGGATCCGGCGGGCGAGGAGTTCATCCAGGACCTCGCCCTGACCGGCCAGGAGGGCACCGTCGCCAGCCGCATGGAGGGCACCGCCGCCTACGGCCGCTGCCGGACCAAGACCGGGACGATCAGCGGCGTCAGCAACCTCTCCGGCTACTGCTTCAACCGCAGCGGTCGGGTGATGGCCTTCTCGATCCTGATGGCGGGAGTCGGCAACCTCAGCCTCGCCCACCTGAACCAGGACCGGATCGCCGCCGCGGTCGCCGGCTACTGAGAGACCAGCTCGCGCAGGCCGGCTTCGTCCAGTACCTCGATGCCGAATTTCTCCGCTTTGGCGAGCTTCGAGCCGGGGTTGTCGCCGGCGACGACGTAATCCGTTTTTTTCGAAACCGAGCTGGTCACCTTGCCACCCGCCGACTTGACCAGCGCCGCCGCCTCCTCCCGGGTCAGCTCCGGCAGGGTTCCGGTGAGGACGACGGTCTTGCCTTCCAGCGGCCCGCCCTCCCGGCGCCGTTCGGAGGGGTCGGCCTCGAGTCGCAGGCCCTTCTCGCGCAGCTTCTCCACCAGCGCCCAGGTGGCCTCGTCGAGCAGTGACTCGGCGATCTGCACGGCCATGATCGGCCCGACCCCCTCGACCTCCTCTATCTGCTTCGAGTCGGTCTCGGCAGCCTCGCGCAGGGCGTCGATCGAGCCGAAGTGGTCGGCCAGCGCCTCGGCGGTGACGTAGCCGACACCGGGCAGTCCGAGTGCGTAGAGCACCCGTTTGAAGGGGCGCTGCTTCGAAGCCTCGATCGCAGCCACCAGATTCCGCGCCGAGGTCTCGGCGAAGCGGTCGAGCTCGACCAGCCGCTCGACCGTGAGGTCGTAGATGTCGGCGACGTCGGTGATCACGCCCGCTTCGAGGAAGGTCTGCGCCTGCTTCTCGCCCAGCCCCTCGATGTCCATCGCCCCCTTGCTGACGAAGTGCTTGACGTGCTGGAAGGACTGCCCCGGACAGCCGGAACGGTTCGGGCAGATCGTGAAGACCGAGTCCTCCGGCTTGATCGTCGGCGTGTCGCAGGCCGGGCAGCGGGCCGGGGGCTTCTCCCTGCGGGCGCCCTTCTGCTTGCGCGGCAGCTTCGGCGAGACGACCTGGGGGATCACGTCGCCGGCCCGCATCACCACCACCTCGTCGCCCTTGCGCACGTCCTTGCGCGCCAGGTCCTCCTCGTTGTGGAGGGTGGCGGTGGTGACGGTGACCCCGCCGACGTGGACCGGCTCCAGCATCGCGAAGGGGACGAGGTGCCCGGTGCGGCCGACGTTCCAGACGACCTCCTTCAGCGTCGTCGTCGCCGTCGTCGGCGGGAACTTCCAGGCGATCGCCCAGCGCGGCTCGCGGCCGACGACGCCGAGCTCACGCCAGAGCGCCTTCTCGTCGACCTTGACGACGACGCCGTCGATCTCGTAGTCGAGCTCGTCGCGCCGCTCCTCCCACCAGTGACAGCGCTTGACGACGCCCTCGACACCCTGATGGTGGTCGGTGTCGGGGTTGACCTTGAAACCGCGGTCGCGCAGCCATTCGACCTCGTCCATGTGGGTGGCGAGGTCGAGCCCTTTGACCGCCCCGATCCCGTACATCCAGGTCGAGAGGGGGCGTTCGGCCGCCAGCGAGGGGTCGAGCTGGCGGATCGAGCCGGCGGCCGAGTTGCGGGGATTGGCGAAGGTCGGTTCCCCAGCCTCGGCGCGGCGCTCGTTCAGCGCTTTGAAGGCGGCGATCGGCAGGTAGATCTCGCCGCGGACTTCGATCAGCGCCGGCGCCTTGTCGATCCGCAGCGGCACCGAGCCGATCGTGCGCAGGTTCTGGGTCACGTCCTCGCCGACGCGGCCGTCGCCGCGGGTCGCGCCGCGAACCAGCACCCCGTCCTCGTAAGTGAGGGTGACGGCCAGCCCGTCGATCTTCGGCTCGGTCGTGTAGCTGAACTGCGAGGCGGTGATGTCCAGGCGCTTGAGGTAGTTGGCGATCCGGTTCTCCCAACCGCGCAGCTCCTCCTCGTTGCGGGCGTTGCCGAGCGAGAGCATCTGCTCGAAGTGCTCGACCGGCTCGAAGCGCTCCAGCGGCGGCGCCCCGACCCGCTGGGTCGGCGAGTCCGGCGTACGCAGCTCGGGATGCTTCTCCTCCAGCGCCCGCAGTTCGTTCAGCAGCTCGTCGTAGGTGTCGTCGCCGATCTCGGGGTCGTCGAGGACGTAGTAGAGGTGGTTGTGGTGGGCGAGGAGCTCCCGCAGCTCCGCCGCGCGCTGCTCGGCGGAGCTGCTCACGCGGTCGTGGCGCTCGCGGCCAGCATCTCCTCGAAGCCCCAGCCGCGCAGGCGCTCGAGGCCGCCGTGGTCGGTGAGGTCGAAGTGGATCGGGGTGACGGAGATCCGGCCCTCGGCGACCGCGTTCAGGTCGGTCCCCTCGATCTCCTCGTAGCCCGGCTGCCAGCCGTAGATCTCGTAGTGGCGGCGCCCGTCCTTCTCCTCGACCAGCTTCAGCTCGTCGTTGTAGATCCGTTTGCCGAGCTTCGTCACCTCGATCCCCTTGGGATCGCAGGAGGGACAGTTGACGTTGATCAGAGTCGCCTCAGGCATCGTCTCCCGGGTCAGGCGGGAGACGAGCTGGGCCGTGAAGCGGGCGGCGACGGCGAAGTCGAAGCGGCCGCTGACGTAGCCGAGGCCGCCGGCGGAGGACTGCTGCGAAAGGGCAACCGCGGGGATCCCCAGCACGATCCCCTCCAGCGCCGCGGCGACGGTCCCCGAGTAGGTGATGTCGTCGCCGAGGTTGGCGCCGTGGTTGATCCCAGAGACGATCAGGTCGGGCCGGCCGCCGACCAGGCCAAGCTCGGCGAAGCGCACGCAGTCGACCGGGGTACCGTCGGTGGCGTAGCCGACGCGGCCGTCTTCGAAGGTGACCTCCTCGACGGTGAGCGGCGAGCGGGTCGTGATCCCGCGCCCGATGGCGCTGCGGTTGGAGTCCGGCGCGATCACGTCGACCTCGATGCCGTCGAGCTCGACCAGCGCCCGCCGGGCCGCCTGCAGACCCGGGGCGGAGATGCCGTCGTCGTTGGTGAGAAGGATGCGCACCAGCCCGATTCTAGGTGGGCCTCGCGACGGCCGAAGGTCGGAGATACTGCGGCCGTGCCGACGGTCCGCCTCGAGATCGAATACGACGGCTCCGGCTTCCGCGGCTGGGCCAGCCAGCCAGGCCTGCGCACGGTGCAGGGCGAGCTGGAGACGGCCCTGGAGACCGTTCTGCGCGAGCCTGTCGAGCTGACCGTGGCGGGCCGCACCGACACCGGCGTGCACGCGCTGGGGCAGGTGGCGAGCTTCGACCTGGCGACCGAGCCGCCGGGCGACCTGATGCGCCGCCTCAACGGGGTCGGTCCCGACGACGTCGCCGTCACCTCCGCCGCAGTCGTCGCCGACGGCTTCGACGCTCGCCGCGACGCCAAGTCACGCAGCTACCGCTACCGGTTGCTGGCGCGCTCCGCGCCGACCCCCTTCGTGCGCGGCCGCGCGCTCTGGTGGCCGCACCAAATCGACCGCGAGGCGCTGGACTCCTGCGCCGCCGCCTTGCCCGGAACCCACGACTTCACCGCCTTCACCCCGACCCAGACCGACCACGTCCGCTTCGAGCGCGACGTCCTCGCCGCCTCGTGGGAAACCGAGGGCGACATCCTCGCCTTCCGCATTGCCGCCGACGCCTTCATGCGCAACATGGTCCGCGTCCTCGTCGGCACGCAGCTAGAAGTCGCTTCAGGCCGCCGCAGCGTCGAGAGCTTCGTAGACCTTCTAGGGGGCGCCCCCCGGCCCCAGGCAGGCGACACCGCCCCACCTCACGGGCTCTACCTCGAGTCCGTTACGTACTAGACCAGCTCGAGGTAGACCATCTCGGTGGAGTCGCTCCGCCGAGGGCCCAGCTTGACGATGCGGGTGTACCCGCCCGGTCGCGTCGCGTAGCGCGGCGCCACCTCGTCGAACAGCTTGTGGACGATGAACTTGTCGTTGTGCAGCGTCGCCAGCGCCTGGCGCCGGGCGTGCAGATCGCCCCGTTTGGCGAGCGTGATCAGCTTCTCGACCTCGGGCTTGACCGCCTTGGCCTTCGCCTGGCTGGTCTGGATCCGCTCGTGCTCGATCAGCTGCTTCGACAGGTTCGAGAGCAGCGACTCGCGGTGGGCGGAGTCGCGGCTGAGCTTGTTCCGCTTCTTTTTGTGCCGCATCGCTCCGCCCTTGCCCTTGGTTAGTCCGCCTGCAGGTCGAGGCCGCGGGAGTGCAGGGTCTCGATTACTTCCTCGATCGACTTCTGACCGAAGTTCGGGATCGCGTTCAGTTCGGCGCGCGACTTGCGCACCAGGTCGCCGACGGTCTGAACCCCGGCCCGCTTCAGGCAGTTGTAGGAGCGGACGCCCAGTTCGAGCTCCTCGATCAGGATCTCGTCGAGGCCGTTGGCGGCGGCACCGCCGTCGCCCCCGGACGAGGAGAATCCGTCGCTGGGGATGGCCGGGGCCGGTTCACGCGCGGTCAGCTCCTCGACGCGGTCGGCGTCGGTGAAGATCGCCAGGCTCTTGATCAGGATCTCGGAGGCCTCGCGCAGCGCGGCACCGGGCTCGATCGAACCGTCGGTTTCGAGGTCGAGGGTCAGTTTGTCGAAGTCGGTCCGCTGGCCGACGCGGGCGGCGGCGACCGAGTAGGAGGCGCGGCGGATCGGCGAGAAGATCGAGTCGATCGGGATCACGCCGATCGGCTGCTCGTCGGACTTGTTCTCTTCGGCCGGCGAGTAGCCGCGGCCGCGGCCGATCGTCAGGTAGACCTCGAGTTTGGTTTTTTTCTCGAGCGTCGCGATCGGCGCCTCGGGGTTGAGGATCTCGACGCCGGAGGGAAGGTCGATGTCCTTCGCCTTGACCTCGCCGGGGCCGGTGGCCACCAGCGGCGCCTCGACCTCGTCGGCATCGGTGTGCATGCGGACGACGAGATCCTTGAGGTTGAGGATGATGTCGGTGACGTCCTCTTTGACGCCGGGCACGGTCGAGAACTCGTGCGCGACTCCCTCGATGCGGACGCTGGTGATGGCGGCGCCGCCAAGCGAGGAGAGGAGGACACGGCGAAGGCTGTTGCCGAACGTGTAGCCGAAGCCCTTGTCGAGCGGCTCGATCGTGAACGTGCCGCGACGGTCGTCGACTTTCTCGGAGGTGATGCGGGGGACCTGGAAATCGGTGGTCATGAGTTCCTTGCTCTGGGGTGTTTCAGAAGTCGTTCCGGACTACTTGGAGTACAGCTCGACGATCAGCTGCTCCTGGACCGGCGCCGAGATCTCGGAGCGCTCGGGGTAGCGCAGGACCTTGGCGGTGAGGGCATCGTGATCGGCCTGCAACCACGCCGGAACGGTCGAGACCAGTTCCGTCGCCCGCCGGATCGTGTCGCTGGCGTTCGATCCGGCTTTGATCGAGATGATGTCTTCGGGTCGTACCTGGTACGAGGGGATGTTCACCCGGCGGCCGTTGATCTGCCAGTGGCCGTGGGTGATCAGCTGTCGCGCCTGGCGCCGGGAAGCGGCGAAGCCGAGGCGGACGAGGACGTTGTCGAAGCGGGACTCGAGCAGGCGCAGCAGGTTCTCGCCGGTCACGCCCTCCTGGCGCGAGGCCTTGTCGTAGTAGGCGCGGAACTGTTTCTCGAGCACCTGGTAATAGCGGCGGGTCTTCTGCTTCTCGCGCAGCTGGACGCGGTACTCGGACTGACGCAGGCGGCCGCGGCCGTGATCTCCAGGCGGGTAGGAGCGACGCTCGACGCCGCACTTGTCGGTGAAGCAGCGCTCGCCCTTGAGGAAGAGTTTCTGCCCCTCACGCCGGCACTGCTTGCACTGCGGCGAGGTGTCCCGAGCCATTAGACGCGCCTCCGCTTCTTGGGACGGCAGCCATTGTGGGCCTGGGGGGAAACGTCCTTGACCGTGGTCACGTCGAGCCCGGCGGCCTGCAGCGACCGGATCGCAGTCTCGCGGCCCGAGCCGGCGCCCTTGGCGAAGACCTCGACCCGCTCCAAGCCGTGTTCCATGCCCTTTTTGGCGGCCGCGTCGGCGGTCACCTGGGCGGCGAACGGGGTCGACTTGCGCGAGCCTTTGAATCCGGCCGAACCGGCCGACTCCCAGGCGATCACGTTGCCGTCGGTGTCGGTCAGGGTGACGATCGTGTTGTTGAAAGAGGTCTTGATGTGCGCCTGCCCATAGGTGACGTTCTTTTTGACCCGGCGGCGGGAGCGCCCTTTCGAAGCTTTTTTCTCGGCCATGGTCTCCCCCTATACCTTGCGCTTGCCGGCGACGCTGAGGCGGCGCGGGCCCTTGCGGCCGCGGGCGTTGGTCTTGGTCCGCTGTCCGCGGACCGGCAGGCCGCGACGGTGACGTAGGCCGCGGTAGGAGCCGATCTCCATCAGCCGTTTGACGTTCTGCGAGCGCTCGCGGCGGAGGTCGCCCTCGACCTCGCGGTTCTCGACCGCTTCGCGGAGCTTGATCACCTCGTCCTCGGTCAGGTCCTTGACCGGGGTCTCGGGATCGACTTTGGTCTCCTTGAGGATCTGCTGGGCGGTCGAACGACCGATCCCGAAGATGTAGGTGAGCCCGATTTCAACCCGTTTGTTGACCGGGATGTTGATGCCGGCGATACGTGCCATGCCCTAGCCCTGCCTCTGCTTATGGCGCGGGTTTTGGCAGATCACGAGGACCGCCCCATTTCGGCGGATGACCTTGCACTTCTCGCACATCGGCTTGACGGAAGCTCGAACCTTCATTGCTCCGGATCTCGTATCGACAACAGGACTCCCACGTGCCCCATGAATCGGACACAGGGACTGACAAACGGCCATAAGGCCGACGAGGAAAGATAGCAGGGGAGCCCCTCCGGGGCCGCCCGGTCAGGCGTCCTCGACGAAGAAACAGAACAGTCCGCCCCTCATGATTCCGGATCAGACGGCGGCAGCAGGACGCACGAGACCGTTCCGCAGACAAAAAGCTTCTGCGAACTCTCAGTCGTCTTCGTGCCAGGGGGTGAGGATTCGCGGGCCCTCTGGGGTGACCGCCACCGTGAACTCGAAGTGGGCGGCCAGCGAGCCGTCCTCCGAGTAGACCGCCCAGCCGTCGTCGCCCATCCGCACCAGCGGCCCGCCGACGTTGACCATCGGCTCGATCGCCAGCACCATGCCGGCCTCCAGTTCCGGGCCCTTGCCGGGCTCGCCGAAGTTGGGGACCTGCGGTTCCTCGTGCATGTCGCGACCGATCCCGTGGCCGACTAGGGTGCGGATGATCGAGAGGCCCTCGATCTCCACCGCCCGCTGGATCGCGGCGGAGACGTCGCCGAGGTGGTTGCCCGGCCGCATCTGCTCGACCCCGGCGAAAAGGGAGGCTTTGGTCACGTCGAGCAGCTTCTGGGCCTCTGGGCTGACCGGGCCGATCGGCAGCGTCATCGCCGCGTCGGAGACCCAGCCGTCCTTGACGACGCCGACGTCGATCGCGATCACGTCGCCGCGCTTCAGCTCGTAGCCATCGGGGATCCCGTGCACGACCATCGAGTTCGGCGACGCGCAGATCGAGCCGGGGAAGCCCCGGTAGCCCTTGAAGGCGGGCTCGGCGCCCTGCGAGCGGATGAACTTCTCCGCCGCCGCGTCGAGTTCCTCGGTCGTGATCCCCGGGCGGGCCTTCGCGGCGAGCACCTTCAGGCAGCGGACGAGGATCTCCCCCGAGACCGCCATCTGGTCGACCTCCTCCGGCGTCTTCTTGATGATCATTCGATACACGCTAGTGATCGCCGCAAGCGGCGCTCGCCGGCCCCGTCAGACGGTCTCGTCCTGCTCCATCCGCATCGTCGCCAGGGTGCGCCGGATCTGCTCCGCCACCTCTTCGGGCTTCGCCTCCCCCTCGATCCGCCGCAGGACGCTGCGGCTGTCGTAGTAGGAGACGAGCGGCTCGGTCTTCTCGTGGTAGGTCTCGAGCCGCTTGCGGATCACCTCCGGCTTGTCGTCGTCGCGGACGATCAGGGGCGAGCCGTCGATGTCGCAGACGCCCTCCTCTTTGGGCGGTTCGAACTCGACGTGGAAGACGTGACCGTTGGCCTCGCAGGTGCGGCGGCCGCCGAGGCGGCGCACGACCTCGTCGTCGGAGACGTCGATCAGGAGGACTCCGTTCAGCGCCCGGCCGAGCTCGCTCAGCTTCGCGTCGAGCGCCTCGGCTTGCGGCGTGGTCCGCGGGAAGCCGTCGAGGATAAAGCCGTCGAGCGCCTCGCTGGAAGCGATCCGGTCGGCGATCACGCCGACGATCACCTCGTCCGGCACCAGGTCGCCGCGGTCCATGTACTCCTTCGCGGTGCGACCGAGCTCGGTCTCCTCCCGCACCGCGGCGCGCAGAATGTCCCCGGTCGCGTAGTACGGCAACCGCAGGTCTTCGTTCAGCCGCTCCCCCTGGGTGCCCTTGCCGGACCCGGGAGGACCGAGCAGTACGAGATTTAGCTCCGGCATCCCGGGCAGCTTATTTGAGGAAGCCCTCGTAGTTGCGCATCATCAGCTGCGCCTCGAGCTGCTTGACCGTGTCGAGCGCGACGCCGACCACGATCAGGATGGAGGTACCACCGAAGTAGAAGTTCGCCGCCGTCTGGCTGATCAGGATCGTCGGCAGCGCCGCCACCGCGCCCAGGTAGAGGGCGCCGGGGAAGGTCAGGCGCGAGAGGATCCGGTCGAGGTATTCCGCGGTCGGGCGGCCGGGACGCACGCCCGGGATGAAACCGCCGTATTTCTTCAGGTTGTCGGCCTGGTCGACCGGGTTGAAGGTGACCGCCGTGTAGAAGTAGGTGAAGATGACGATGAAGAAGACCTCGCCGACCACGTAGGCCCAGCCGTTGGGTTCGAAGAAGGCGGCAAAGTCGAGCGCGGCGGGGGTGTTGATCAGCTGCCCGATCGTCGGCGGGAAGGCCATGATCGAGGCGGCGAAGATGACCGGGATGACGCCGGCCATGTTGACTCGCAACGGCAGATAGGTGGACCCGCCGGAGGTCATTTTCCGACCGACCACGCGTTTGGCGTACTGGACCGGGATCCGCCGCTGGCCCTCCTGCACGAAGACGATGGCGACGACCACCGCAAGGGCGATGAAGGGCATCATCACGACGAAGACCTGATCGGGGTTGTTCCACCACTTCGAGAGCCCGGGGACGAGTTCGGCGGTGATCGAGGCGAAGATCATCAGCGAGATGCCGTTGCCGATCCCGCGCTGGGTGATCAGCTCGCCCAGCCACATCAGCAAGGTGCAGCCGGCGGTCAGGCACATCACGATCAGGAACAGCTTCGGGGCGGTGAGCTCGCCGATGACGCTGGAGCCGGTTTCGCTGCCGAAGGAGCGGAAGAGGAAGACGTATCCGATCGACTGGCCGAAGGCGAGGCCGACCGTCAGGTAACGCGTGTACTGGGTGATTTTCTGCTGCCCGACTTCGCCCTCTTTCTGCAACCGCTCGAGCGAGGGGACGACCACCGTCAGCAGCTGGAGGATGATCGAGGCGGTGATGTAGGGCATGATCCCCAGCGCAAAGAGGCTCAACCTCGAAAGGCCGCCGCCAGAGAAGACGTCGAGGAAGGGCAGGATGCCGCCGCCGCTGAAGTTGCTGGCCGCTTCCTCGACCGCCTGGGTATCGACGCCGGGCGTCGGGATGTAGGACCCGAGGCGGTACAGCGCCAGCATCGCTGCCGTGAACGCAATCTTCTTGCGAATGTCGGCAACGCTGAACGCGTTGAGAATAGTCCTGAGCATTACGGCTCCAGAGTGTGACAGGAACCGCCGGCCGCCTCGATCTTCTCTTTGGCGGCCGCGCTGAAGGCGTGCGCGTGGACCTCTAGCTTCTTCTTGATCTCACCGCGGGCGAGGACCTTGACGGGGTCCTTACGGGTCGCCAGACCCTTCTCCTTGAGCGACGCTGGCGTCACTTCGGCGCCGCTGTCGAAGCGCTCCTCGAGGTCGGCGAGGTTGACCGGCTGGGTCTTGGTGCGGAAGTTCTCGAACGGCATCGACTGCTTTTTGTGCGGGCCGCGAAGCTTTCGCATCCGCATGTGGATCGGGTTCTGCCCGCCCTCGTAGCCGGCCTTGCGCTTGCGGCCCGAGCGGGAGCCGGCGCCCTTGTGGCCGCGGCCCGAGGTCTTGCCGAGGCCGCTGCCCTCGCCGCGGCCGATCCGCTTGCGGCGCTTTTTCGAGCCGGGCTTCGGCTTCAGGTTGTGGAGACCGATCTCCTCGGTCCGCTCAGCGTCCTTCTCGGCTTTTTTGTCGGCTTTCTCAGCCACCGTCGACCTCGACGAGGTGAGAGACGACCCGCAGCTGACCCTGCAGCTGCTCGGAATCCTTGATCTCAGCCGACTTACCGATCCGCCCCAGCTTCAGCGCCTTCAAAGTCGCTTTCTGATTCGGATTCGTCTTAGCAGCAGAACGAACCTGCCGAATCTTCACTTTGCTCACGACCCATCACCAGCTTTCGCCTCAGCCGGTTTCTCCTCCTCGGCCGGCGCCTCAGCGTCAGCCGGCACGGCGTCTGCCGCGGGTGGCGACGATGCGGGATCGTCGCCGGTCGGCGACGAGGCCGTATCGGAGACAGGACCCGCGGCCCCGGAGCCATTGCCATTCCCGTCCAACCCAAGCACCTGGCTAATCGTCAACCCACGCAGCTCGGCAACCTCCTCAGGCCGCCGCAACCGAACAAGCCCGTCCATCGTCGCCTTCACCAAGTTGATCGGGTTCTGGGTCCCGATGCTCTTGGTCAGCACGTCGCGCACCCCGCCCAGCTCGAGCACGGCGCGGACGCCGCCGCCGGCGATCACGCCGGTACCGGGACTCGCCGGGCGCAGGACGACGTGGCCGGCGCCGAAGCGGCCGATGATGCGGTGGGTGATCGTGTTGCCGTATTTCGGCACCCGAATCAAGTTCTTGCGGGCATCCTCGACGCCCTTCTGGATCGCCAGCGGGACCTCGCGGGCCTTGCCGTAGCCGATCCCGACCACGCCCTCTTCGTCGCCGACGGCGACCAGCGCGGTGAAGGAGAAGCGACGGCCGCCCTTGACCACCTTGGCGACGCGGTTGATCTCGATCACGCGCTCCTGCAGGTCGAGCCCGCGGGGGCTGACCGTCTCGACGTTCTTGGTATCCATGCCCTTCATAAGCAGCGGCCCACCGTAGCGGAACTAGAAGGCCAACCCCCCCTCGCGTGCTCCCTCGGCCAGGGCCTTGACGCGGCCGTGGTACTGGTAGCCGCCGCGGTCGAAGACGCAGGTCTCGACCCCGGCGCCCTTGGCGCGCTCGGCGAGCAGTTCGCCGGCCTTCTTCGCCTGCTCGGAGGCCGTGAGCTTGCGCAGGTCCGGCTCGATCCAGTTGACGGCGGCGACGGTGTGTCCCTTGGTGTCGTCGATGAGCTGGGCGAAGACGCCCTTGTTCGAGCGGTAGACCGAGAGCCGCGGCCGCTGGGCCGTGCCCTGGACCCGGGCGCGAACCCGGCGGCGCCGTTTGAGCCGGCGCTGGCGCTTGGTGAGGACGGTCATGCGCGCTTACCCACCTTTCGCAGGACCTGCTCGTCCTTGTAGCGGATGCCCTTGCCCTTGTAGGGCTCCGGCGGGCGGCGCTTGCGGATGTCCGCAGCGACCTGCCCGACGAGCTGCTTGTCGATGCCCCTGACGATGATTTCGGTCGGTTGCGGGACCTCGAACTCGATCCCCTCCGGGGCGTCGATCGCGACCGGGTGCGAGAAGCCCAGCGCCAGCTCCAGTTTTTTCCCTTTCAGGGCGGCGCGGTAACCGACGCCCTGGATCTCCAGCCGCTTCTCGAAGCCGTCGGTTACGCCCTCGACCATGTTCGCGATCAGGCTGCGGGTCAGGCCGTGCAGGGCGCGGTGCTCGCCGCGGTCGGTCGGACGACCGACGGTGACGACGCCGTCCTCCTGCTCGACGGTCATGTCGGTCGACAAGGTCTGGTTCAGCTCCCCCTTGGGTCCCTTGACCGCGATGTTGCCAGGGGCGATCTCCACCGTGACGGCGTCGGGGACGGGGACGGGCTTTCTTCCAATTCGACTCATCGGCTCTCGATCACCAGACGTAGGCGACGACCTCGCCGCCGACGCCCTTCGCGCGTGCTTCGTGGCCGGTCATCACCCCGGCCGAGGTGCTGAGGATCGCGGTCCCGGTGCCGCCGTCGACACGGGGGACGCTCTTGTGGTCGACGTAGCGGCGCCGGCCCGGGCGCGAGATCCGTTCGATCCCGAGGATCACGGACTGGCGCTCCTCGGTGTACTTGAGCTCGACGTTGATGTTCTCGCCGACGGCAGCCGGCTTGCGGCTGAAGTCCTTGATGTAGCCCTGCTCCTTGAGGATCCGCGACATCTCCAGCTTGAGGCCGTTGAGGGGAATCTCCACCTCGTCGTGGCCCGCGCGAATCGCGTTGCGAATCCGGGTCAGGTAATCGGCGATCGGGTCGGTGTGCATGCTTCTCGTCCTACCAGCTCGACTTGGTCATTCCGGGGATGTACCCCTCGTGGGCGGCCTCGCGGAGGCAGATCCGGCAGAGGCCGAATTTGCGGTAGTAGGCACGCGGACGCCCGCAGCGCCGGCAGCGGTTGTAGCTGCGCGACTTGAACTTGGGCTTGCGCCCCTGCTTCACCTTCATCGAAGTCTTAGCCATCGTTTGAACTCTCCTCGGCCGTCTCGCCGGCCTCGTCGTCTCCGCCCTCGGCGGCACCCTCGTCCTCGCCTTCGGGCTTGGCGTAGGCCTCCGGGTTCTCCTCTTTCAGCTGCTCGAGGGCCGCCTGCTCGACTTCGGCTTTCTGGCGGGCCTCCTCTTTGCGCTGCTCCTCTTCGGCCTCTTTTTCCTTTGCTTCGCGCTCGGCCTGACCGGGGCGCCCCTCTTGAGCGAAGGGCATCCCCAGCCCGAGCAGCAGCTCGAACGCCTCGAGGTCAGTTTTAGCGGAAGTCGTGATCGTCACGTCAAGACCCCGGACGACGTCGACCGAGTCGTAGTCGATTTCGGGGAAGATCAGCTGCTCTTTGACGCCCATCGAGTAGTTGCCGCGACCGTCGAAGGAGCGCGGGTTGAGACCGCGGAAGTCGCGGATCCGCGGCACCGCGATCGAGACCAGGCGGTCGAGGAACTCCCACATCCTCGCCCGGCGCAGCGTCACCGAGACGCCGACCGGCATTCCCTCGCGCAGCTTGAAGGAGGCGACCGACTTGCGGGCGCGGCGCACGTTCGGGTACTGGCCGGCGATGATCGCCAGCTGTTCCTGGGCGGCTTCGAAGGAGCGTTTGTCCTGTTTCTCCGTGCCGAGCCCCATGTTGAGCGTGATCTTCTCCAGGCGCGGCGCCTGCATCGGCGTCGAGTAGCCGAATTTCTGCGTCAGCGCCGGCAGGATCTCCTGCTCGTAGCGCTCGCGCAGACGCGGCGGCGGCGCGGCCTGCGAAGTGGTCTCCACCGTCGCCTCCATCAGCCCAGCTCGTTTCCGGTCCGCTTCGCGTAGCGGACGCGCTTGCCGCCTTTGTCGGCGCGGACGCCGACGCGGGTCGGTTTGTTGTCTTTGGGATCGAGCAGCATCACGTTGGAGACGTTGATCGGCCCCTCCTTCTCGACGATGCCGCCGGCCTGCGGGTTTTTCAGGTCGGTCTGCGAGCGCGGCCGTTCGTGGCGCTTGATCATGTTCAGGCCCTCGACGTAGACGCGGCCCTTCTTCGGCTCGGTGCGGACGACCCGGCCCTGCTTGCCGGCGTCCTTGCCGCTGATCAGGACGACCTGGTCGTCGGTGCGGATGCGCATCGACTTCGCCATCAGAGGACCTCCGGCGCCAGCGAGATGATCTTCATGAAGTTGCGATCGCGCAGTTCGCGCGCGACGGGGCCGAAGATGCGGGTTCCGCGCGGGTTGTTGCTGGCGGGGTCGATCAGCACCGCCGCGTTCTCGTCGAAGGAGATGTAGGTGCCGTCGGGGCGGCTGAGCGGCTTGCGGGTGCGGACGACCACCGCCTGCACGACCTCGCCCTTGCGGACGCCGCCCTGCGGGCTGGCCGATTTGACGGTGGCGGTGATCACGTCTCCGACGCTCGCGTAGCGGCGGTGGGATCCGCCTTTGACGCGGATGCAGAGGATCTCCCGCGCGCCCGAGTTGTCGGCGACCTTGAGCCTGGACTCCTGCTGGATCATCCCGTTACCTCGCCTTCTCCACCACGTCGACCAGGCGCCAGCGCTTGGTCTTCGACAGCGGCCGGGTCTCGATCACGCGGACCACGTCGCCCTCGCCGGCCTCGTTGCGCTCGTCGTGCGCGTGCAGCTTGGTCGAGGAGCGAACGATCTTCTCGTAGGTGCGATGACGCCGGGCGATGTCGATGCGGACGGTGATCGATTTGTCGCCCTTGCTTGAGACGACGATCCCCTGGCGCACCTTCGCCGCGTTGGCCTCGCGCTCGGCCGGCGGGGTGCCGGTGCTGGCGGTGTGAGCGGCCTTCGCCGCAGCACGCTGTTTGCGCCGCAGGGTCGCCTTGCGCCCGCGCGCCTCCTGGCGGGCGGCCTTGCGCTCGTCCGGACCGGAGGGGCCGGCCTTGCGCGGCTGCCGCCGCGATTTCGCCAGGCGCCGCCGCTCCTTCCAGGGCAGATCGTCCTCGGGATTCGGCTCAGCAGCCTCTTCCGCGGCCGGAGCAGCCTCAGCTGCCTCCTCTTCAGGAGCGGCCTCGTCGGCAGCCTCATCGGCCTGTCCCTCATCCTCAGACGCATCTGCCGCGGGTGGCGACGATGCGGGATCCTCGCCGGTCGGCGAGGAGGACGTATCGGAGACAGGACCCGCGGCCCCGTCGCCCTCGTCCTGAGGAGTCTCGTCCTGAAGCTCGTCTTTTTTAGTCTCGTCGTCGCTCATATCTTTCGCGTCTCTTTCTCAACGTCGATGCCGCGCTGGCGCGCCACGGTCAGGAGTCGGGCGATGTCCTTCTTCGCCTGCCCCAGGCGCGCGGTGTTCTCGAGCTCGCCGGTGGCGTGCCGAAAGCGAAGGTTGAAGGCCTCCTGCTTGGCGTCGATCAGTTTCGCCACCAGCTCGTCGTCTTTGAGGTTGTGAACCTCGGCGGCCTTCATCAGTCGCCGGCCCCCTCGCGCATCACGAACTTGGTCTTGACCGGAAGCTTGTGGCCGGCGAGGCGCAGCGCTTCGCGCGCCAGCTCCTCGGGCACCCCAGCGAGCTCAAACATCACCTTGCCGGGCTTGACCACGGCGACCCAGCCCTCGGGGTTGCCCTTGCCGGATCCCATCCGGGTCTCGGCCGGCTTCTTGGTGTACGGCTTGTCGGGGAAGACGTTGATCCAGACCTTGCCGCCACGTTTGATCTTGCGGGTCATCGCCACGCGGGCGGCCTCGATCTGGCGGTTGGTGATCCAGCCGCGCTCGACAGCCTTGATCCCGTACTCGCCGAAGGCGACGGTGCTGCCGCCCTTGGTGTTGCCGCGCATGCGGCCGCGGAACTGTTTGCGGTGCTTGACCCGTTTCGGCATCAACATCAGCGACCACCTCCGCGCTGCCCGCCGCGACCGCCGCCGCCGGGCCCACGCCCGCCGCCACGACCGCCGCGATCTCCACCCGGGCCTCGACCGCCACGATCGCCGCCGGGGCCGCGTCCGCGACCGCCACGATCGCCGCCGCCGCGGTCGTCGCGGCGACCGCCGCCGCGACCCGACTGGGCCTGGCTGTCGTCGCCGGAGACGAGGTCGGAGCGGAAGCCCTCCGGCATCACCTCGCCCTTGTTGATCCAGCATTTGACACCGATCCGGCCGGTCGTGGTGCGGGCCTCGAAGAATCCGTAGTCGATGTCGGCGCGCAGCGTGTGCAGCGGCACGCGGCCGTCGGAATACTGTTCGGTCCGCGCCATCTCGGCACCGCCGAGGCGGCCGGAGACCTGGACCTTGACGCCCTTGGCGCCGGAGCGCATCGCCGAGGTGAGGGCGCGTTTCATCGCCCGCCGGAAGGCGACCCGGTTCTGCAGCTGCTCGGCGATCGACTGGGCGACCAGTTTGGCGTCGAGCTCGGGGCGCTTGACCTCGCGGATGTTGACTTTCACCGGGCTGCCGGTGAGCTTGTGCAGCTCCTTGCGGAGGGCGTCGACTTCGCTCCCGGACTTGCCGATGACGATGCCCGGGCGGGCGGTGTGGATGTCGACAGCGACCTCGCCTCGGCGCTCGATCGTGATGCTCGAGAGGCCCGCGTGGGAAAGCTTGTTTTCGATGTGGTCCCGGATCTGCAGGTCTTCCTGGAGGACGTCGGCGAAGTTTTTGTCCTCGTACCAGTTCGACTTCCAGTCGTGGATGTAGCCGACGCGGAAACCCTCGGGGTGGATCTTCTGTCCCATGCTCCTAGTCCTCCACCGGGGTTAGGGCCACACGGATGTGGCTGGTTCGCTTGTTGATCGGGGTAGCCCGGCCCATCGCCCGCGGGCGGAAGCGGCGAAGGGTCGGCCCCTCGTCGACGGTGATCGACGCGAC
This sequence comes from Solirubrobacterales bacterium, assembly GCA_036374655.1. Taxonomy (GTDB): domain Bacteria; phylum Actinomycetota; class Thermoleophilia; order Solirubrobacterales; family 70-9; genus VAYN01. The sequence continues at coordinate 38,632 of DASUTJ010000064.1, forward strand.
GCGCATCTCGTCACCGACAAGGTCGTGGTTGTTTTCCGCGTTGGCGGCGGCGGAGTCGATCAGCTTGTGGATCGGCTGGGCGGCACCGCGCGGCGAGAACTGGAGCAGCGCCCTGGCCTTCTCGATGTGCATGCCGCGCACCTGGTCGGCGATCAGCCGCGCCTTGCGCGGGGCGATCCGCACGTAGCGGGCGCTGGCTTTGACGACCGGCGGCGCCGCGGGAGTTTTGGCTTTTTTTGCCGGCTCTTTTTTCGCAGCCGGTTTTTTCGCGGGTTTCGCCGGAGCTTTTTTGGCTTTCGGCTCTTTTTTGGCGGCGGCTTTTTTCTCTTTGCCTTTGGCCGAAGTCTCTTTTTTCGCAGCCGGTTTTTTGGCTGCTTTTTTCGCCGGGGCTTTTTTGGCTTTCGCCTCTTTTTTCGCCGCCGGTTTCGCCTCTTTTTTGGCTTTCGTTTCTTTTTTCTCGTCAGCCATGGCTATTCCTTACCGCCGTGGGAACGGAAGGTCCGGGTGGGCGCGAACTCGCCCAGCTTGTGCCCGACCATCGACTCGGAGATGAAGACCGGGACGTGTTTTTTGCCGTCGTGGACGGCGATCGTGTGCCCGACCATCTCCGGGAAGATCGTCGAGGTCCGCGACCAAGTTTTGACCATCTGTTTTTTGCCGGCCTCGTTCATGGAGGTGATCCGCCCCATCAGGCGCTCCTCGACCCACGGGCCCTTTTTCGTCGAACGTCCCATCTCTAACGGCCCTTCTTCTTGCCGCGGCGACGGCCGCGGACGATGTAGCGGTCGGACTGCTTGCCCTTCTTGCGGGTGCGGTAGCCGAGCGTCGGTTTGCCCCACGGGGTGACCGGATGGCCGCCGGGGGTGTGGTGCGCCTCGCCGCCACCGTGCGGGTGGTCGACCGGGTTCATCGCGACGCCGCGGGTCTGCGGGCGCTTGCCCTTGTGGCGGCTGCGGCCCGCCTTGCCGACCTTGAGGTTCTGGTGCTCGGCGTTGGAAAGGGTGCCGACGGTCGCGCGGCAGTTGGCGCGGACCATCCGCATCTCCGAAGAGGGCAGGCGCAGGGTGACCATCTCCCCCTCCTTCGCGACCAGCTGGATCGCGGTGCCGGCGGCGCGGCCGAGCTTGCCGCCCTGGCCGGGGATCATCTCCACGTTGTGGACGATGGTGCCGGTCGGCATCTGGGCGAGCTCCAGCGCGTGCCCCGGTTTGATGTCGGCCTCGGGACCGGATTTGACGACGTCGCCGACCGCCAGCTGCGACGGGGCGAGGATGTAGTCCTTGTGCCCGTCGGCGTAGTGCAGGAGGGCGATGTAGCAAGTGCGGTTGGGGTCGTACTCGATCGAGGCGACCTTCGCCGGCACGCCGTCCTTCAGCCGCTTGAAGTCGATCTTGCGGTAGCGCCGCTTGGCGCCGCCGCCGCGGTGGCGGGAGGTGACGCGGCCGTTGGCGTTGCGGCCACCGGACTTTTTCAGCCCCTCGGTCAGCTTCCGCTCCGGCTCGGAGGCGGTCACCTGCTCGCGCAGGGGGTAGGTCGCGAAGCGGCGGCCCGGGCTGGTCGGTTTGGTCTTGCGGTTCGGCATCTCAGGTCTCCTAGGCGGTCTCGGCGCCCTCGAACAGCTCGATTCGCTCGCCCGGGGCAAGCTGGACGATCGCCTTCTTCCAGGCGCGGGTGCGGCCTTTGGTCAGCCCGCGGCGCTTCGGCTTCGAGCGCACCTTGGCGGTCCGCACGCCGGCGACGTCGACACCGAAGACCTCTTCGACCGCCTGCGCGATCTGGGTCTTGTGGGCGCGGTCGTCGACCCGGAAGGTGTACTTGCCCTCGGCGATCAACGCATAGCTCTTCTCGGAGATCACCGGACGGATGAGGATCGTGCGGGCGTCCATCAGCCCAGCCTCTCCTTCAGCGTCTCCAGGGCGGTTTCGGAGATCACCACGGCGGCGGCGCCGATCACGTCGGCGACACCGGCGGCGCCCACCTCGAGCACCTGGGTGCGGGGCAGGTTGCGGAAGCTCTTCATCGCCCCGATCTCCTCGGCGGTGACGAGGATCAGGATCGGGTTCTTCGCGCCCCATTTGGCCAGCGCCTGGGCGGCGGTCTTGGTCGAGGGGGTCTCGAAGGCGGCTGCGTCGAGGACGGCGACCGAATCGCGCTCGGCGTGGACCGAGAGAGCGGAGCGCATCGCCCGGCGGCGCGCTTTGCGGTTGACCTTGACCGTGTACTTGCGCGGCTTGGGGCCGAAGGCGACGCCGCCGCCGAAGCGGTTGGGGACGCCCAGCGAGCCGACGCGGGCGCGGCCGGTCCCCTTCTGGCGCCAGGCCTTGGCGGTGGTGAAGGAGACCTCGCCGCGGGTCAGGGTCGAGGCGGTGCCGCGACGGCGCGCGTTGAGATCGGCCCGAGCGGCCTCGTGAACCAGCGACTGGTGGAAGGGCTCCCCGAAGACCTCTTTCGGCAGGTCGGCTTTGGTGGTCTTGCCGAGGACGGTTGCTTTAGCCATCGGTCCTCACCTCGACGATCCCGTTGCGGGAGCCGGGTACCGAGCCCTTGATCAGCAGCAGGTTGCGCTCGGCGTCGACGTCGGCGATCTCCAGGCCCTTCTGGGTGACGCGCTTGTTGCCCATCTGGCCCGGCATCCGCATGCCTTTGAAGACGCGGGCGGGGAAGGCGCTGGCGCCGATCGAACCCGGGGCGCGGACGTTGTGGGAGCCGTGGCTGACCGGTCCGCGGCTGAAGTTGTGGCGCTTGATCCCGCCCTGGAAGCCCTTGCCGATCGAGATCCCGGCGACCTTGACCTTCTGGCCGGCGGCGAAGCCCTCGACCGTCACGTCGTCGCCGACCTTGGGACCCTCCTCGGCGCCCAGGTCCTCGTCGCGGAACTCGACCAGGTGGCGCATCGGGGCCGCCGAGGCCTTCTTCAGATGGCCTTCCTCGGCCTTGCTGAGCTTGCCCTGCTTGACCTCGCCGAAGGCCAGCTGCACAGCCGAGTAGCCGTCGCGGTCGGCGTTGCGAACGGCGGTGACCTTGCAGGGGCCGGCTTCGATCACGGTCACGGGGACGACGCTGCCGTCCTCCTGGAAGACCTGGGTCATGCCGAGCTTCTTGCCGAGGATCGCGGCCATCACTAGAGACGAATCTCGATGTCGACGCCCGCCGGCAGCGAGTCGAGGCGCTGCAGCGAGTCGACGGTTTTCGGCGAAGGCTGGTGGATGTCGATCAGCCGCTTATGAGTGCGGATCTCGAAGTGCTCGCGCGAGTCCTTGTCCTTGAACGGCGAGCGAATCACGCAGTAGACGTTCTTCTCGGTCGGCAGCGGCACCGGGCCGGAGACGCTCGCCCCGGTTCGCTCCGCCGTCTCGACGATCTCGCGGGCAGCGCGATCTATGGCGTCGTGGTCGTACGCCTTCAGCCTGATCCGGATTTTCTGTGCCGCTATCGCTGCCACTGCTGTGATTCGTCTCTCTCGCGTCTTTCTT
>DASUTJ010000065.1:0-5589 GCA_036374655.1 Solirubrobacterales bacterium
TCGTGATGAAGACCGCCGACCAGAGCACGGTGATCTGCCCGTAGTCGGGTTTCGAGAGCGTGTGCGAGGCGATCAGGAAGTAGGCGTAGGTGATCAGCCCGGTCAGCCCGACGCCGATCGCCAGGAAGCTGGCGGTCTTGCCGTATTCGGCGCTACTGGCGGTGCCCTTGGTCTGGGCGCCCGCGCCCGCGTCCCGCGGTCCGGCGCTCACTCGGGCTTGCTGCCGCGCTCGTAGTGGGAGGGCTCGACGCCGAGCACCAGCTCGACCCGCCGCACCCGCTCGAAGACGCGCTGGGTCATCACCCGCTGGCTCGCCAGCAGGTCGCCGATCACGCCGAGGGCGAAGAGCTGGACGGCGGCGATGAAGAGGACGGCGCCGAGGATCAGCGACTGGATGTGGCCGGTGCTGTCGCCGTTGAAGATCGCGTCGATCAGGAACGGCAGCCAGGCGCAGAAGGCGAGGAAGAGGACGACGGCGCCGGCGGTGGCGAAGGCGCGCAGCGGCTCGTAGCGGGCGTAGATGCGGAGGATCGCCGGCGCGTTGCGGCGCACGTAGGAGCCGGTCGAGGTGAAGAGGCGGGACTCGCGGGTCTTCGGGTTGGTGCCGACCGCGACCTCGTCGACCGCGACCAGCATCTTGCCGGCCTGGATCAGGCTCTCCAGCGTGTAGGTGAAGTTGTCGACGACGAGCAGCTGCAGGGCGGCCTCGCGGTTGTAGGCGCGGAAGCCGGAGGTGGCGTCGGTCACCTCGGTGCCCGAGAGGCGGCGCACGACCCAGCTGCCGAGTCGCTGCAGGCCCTTTTTCGAGCCGGAGAAGTGGTCGATCTGGGAGACCTGGCGGTCGCCGACGACCATGTCGGCCTCGCCGGCGACGATCGGCGCCACCAGCTTGGCCACGTCGGCCCCCTTGTACTGGTTGTCGGCGTCGGTGTTGACGACGACGTCGGCGCCGAGTTTGAGGCAGGCGTCGAGACCGGCCTGGAAGCCGGCGGCAAGGCCCTTGTTGTTGGTCAGGCGGACGATGTGCTCGACCCCGCACTCGCGGGCGACCTCGACCGTGCGGTCGGTGCTGCCGTCGTCGATCACCAGCAGCTCGATCTGGTCGATGCCGGGGAGCTCGCGGGGGAGGTCGGCGATCGTTTGGGGAAGGGTCTCTTCCTCGTTCAGGCACGGAATCTGGATGATGAGTTTCATCGCCACCAGCGTATTCGTGGCCTGAGCCTTCGTGCCTGCGCGCTAGACTGATTGACGAGTCAATCAACCATGGATGATCATCTGACTGCCCAGGATCAGGCTCATCTCCGGCGGGCTCTGGAGCTGGCTGAGGGTGGGCGCGGGCGGGTCAGCCCGAACCCTTTGGTTGGAGCTGTGGTGGTGCGGGATGGCGCGGTGATCGGCGAGGGGTTTCATGCCGAGCTGGGTGGACTGCATGCCGAGCGGGCGGCACTGGTCGACTGCCGCGAGCGGGGGGAGGATCCGGCTGGGGCGACGATGTACGTGACGCTCGAGCCGTGCGCCCACGAGGGCCGGCAACCGCCCTGCGTCGAGGCGATCCTCGACGCCAGGATCGCCCGCGTCGTGATCGCCTCCGACGACCCGAGCGAGAAGACGGCGGGGAAGGGACCGGAGATCCTGCGGGACGGCGGGGTCGAGGTGGCCTTCGCCGAGGGCGACGAGGCGACCGCGGCGCGCCGGCTCAACCAGCCCTTCCGCAAGCACGCCCGCACCGGACTACCGCTGGTGACCCTGAAGATGGCGATGTCGCTGGACGGCCAGACCGCCACCGCTCCGGGCGACAGCCCCTGGATCTCCGGCCCCGAGAGCCGCGAGCTCGTCCACAAATGGCGGTCCGAATCCGATGCGATAGCGGTTGGCATCGGCACGGTCTTGGCCGACGACCCTCTCCTCACCGCCCGCATCGACGGCGCCCGCCAGCCCAAGCGCGTCGTCTTCGACTCCCACGCCCGACTCCCGCTCGATAGCCAGCTGATGAAGACCGTCGACCAAGCCGCCGTGCTCGTCGTGGTCGGGCACGACGCCCCCGGCGAGCGGCTCGGCGCGCTGGGCCAAGCGGGCGCCGAAACCATTGCCGCCTCGGGCCCAGAGGCCGCACTTCGCGTCCTCGGCCGGCGCGAAGTCACCAGCCTCTTCCTGGAGGGAGGCAGGACCCTCGCCTCTTCTTTCGTCGCTGCCGGTCAGGTCGACGAATCGCGTACCTTCATCGCTCCGATGCTTCTTGGGCAGGACAATGGTGGTCGGCGCGCGGGTCCTGTCTCCGATTCCGGGCTCTCCCTACCGGGAGAGTCCTCGGAATCGTCGCCACCCGCCCGAGTGGCCGCCTTGGACTCCACCTCGGAGCGGGTGGGGGAGGACGTCTTGGTTTCGGCCAGGTTCAAGGAGTGGTGACATGTTCACGGGGCTGATTGAAGACCTGGGAACCGTTGAGAACGTCGAGCGCGCCGGTGACGGCGCGCGCCTGCGGGTCTCCTCGCCTCTTGCCGACGAACTCGCCCTGGGCGACTCGATTGCCGTCAATGGCTGCTGCCTCACCGCCACTGCCGTCGAGGACGGAGCGTTTGAGACCGAGGCGATGAACCAGACTCTCACCGTCACCGCTCTCTCTCAGATTGAGGAGGGGACAAAGGTCAACCTGGAGCTCGCCATGAAAGCCGGCGATCGGCTCGGCGGCCACATCGTCCAGGGGCACGTGGACGGAGTCGGGACGGTTGCTTCGGTCGAGGACGACGGGTTTGCCAGACGCGTCCGGATCAGCCTCCCCACCCAGCTTCTCCGTTATGTGGTCGACAAGGGCTCGATCACCTTGAGCGGGGTCAGCCTGACGGTCGCGGAGCTGGGGGAGACTTGGGCCGAGGTATCCCTGATCCCCGAGACCTTGGAGCGGACGAACTTGGGTGAATTGCAGGCGGGGAGCCAAATCAACGTCGAGTGCGACATCGTGGCCAAGTACGTGGAGCGTTTGGTGGCACCATTCGCCCGAAAGGAGCAGGCGTGAGCGGAATGGCGGAGACCCAGCGACAAGACGAGACGGCGGCGGCGGGCGAGAGCCCGTTCGCGACGATCGAGGAGGCGATCGAGGAGATCCGCGCCGGCCGGATGGTCGTCGTCTGCGACGGCGAGGACCGCGAGAACGAGGGCGACCTGGTGATGGCCGCCCAGTTCGCGACGCCGGAGGCGATCAACTTCATGGCCAAGGAGGCGCGCGGCCTGGTCTGTCTGGCGCTGACCGCCCAGCGCTGCGAACGGCTGGGGCTGAACCTGATGGCGGCGAAGAACGAGGCGCCGCTGGAAACCGCCTTCACGGTCTCGATCGAGGCCGCCGGCGGGGTCAGCACCGGGATCTCGGCCCACGACCGCGCCCACACGATCCAGGTCGCGATCGACCCCGACTCGGGCCCGCGCGACATCGTCGTTCCCGGTCACATGTTCCCGCTGCGGGCCAAAGACGGCGGCGTCCTCGAGCGCACCGGCCACACCGAGGCCAGCGTCGACCTCGCCCGCCTCGCCGGCCTGACCCCGGCCGGGGTGATCTGCGAGGTGATGAACGACGACGGGACGATGGCCCGGGTCCCGGACCTTGTCCCGTACTGCCAAAAGCACGGCTTGAAGATGATCACCGTCGCCGAGCTGATCGCCTACCGGCGCCGGACCGAGAAGCTGGTCGAGCGCGTCGTCGGCACCGCCCTGCCGACCGCCTTCGGCGACTTCCAGGCCGTCGGCTACCGCTCGCTGGTCGACGACAAACACCACGTGGCGATGGTCAAGGGCGAGGTCGACGGCGAGAGCGACGTGCTGGTTCGCGTCCACAGCGAGTGCCTCACCGGCGACGTCTTCCACAGCATGCGCTGCGACTGCGGCGAACAGCTGGAAGCGGCGCTGTCGATGATCGAGCGCGAGGGCCGCGGCGTCCTCCTCTACCTCTCTCAGGAGGGGCGAGGGATCGGCCTGCTGAACAAGCTCCGCGCCTACAAGCTGCAGGAGGAAGGGGCGGACACGGTCGAGGCCAACCTCAAGCTGGGGCTGCCGGCCGACCTGCGCGACTACGGGATCGGCGCCCAGATCCTCGGCGACCTGGGCCTGACCAGTATCCGCATCCTCACCAACAACCCGAAAAAGATCGTCGGCCTGGAGGGCTACGGGCTCTCGGTCAGCGAGCAGGTGCCGATCGAACCGGTCCCCAACCAGCACAACGAGGCCTACCTGCGCGCCAAGCGCGACAAGATGGGCCACTCGCTGCACCACCAGGGCCTCGCCCTCGACGAGGAGATGATCCGCGACGAGGAGGAACGTGACGCGCAGGACGGTCGCGGCGGCGGGAGCAACGGTGGCTGAGCCGGGGGCGTTCCTCGAGGAGTTCTCCGACGAGGAGAAGGCGAAGCTCGAGAACCTGATCTTCGGCGTGGTCGTCGGCCGCTTCTACGAGGATCTGGCGCTGCGGCTGATGGAGGGTGCCGACGCCGGCTTCAAACTGGCCGGCGTGCCGATCGGCAACGTCGAGCACTTCTCCGTGCCCGGCGCCTACGAGCTGCCCTTCGCCGCCAAGTCCTTCATCGACGGCGTGCGGCGCCGCAACGCCCGCGAGGGCGGCGGCCCCGAGGTCGGCGGCGTCGCCTGCCTCGGCGTCGTGATCCGCGGCGAGACCGATCACTACGACTTCGTCTGCGCCGAGTCGGCCCGCGGGATTCAGGAGGTGCAGCTGGCAACCGACGTCCCCTGCGCCTTCGGCGTCATCACCTGCGACACGATGGAGCAGGCCCTGGCCCGGGCGGGCGGCGGCAAGCGGGACCAGGGGCGCAACGCCGCCCTCACCGTCGCCCGCATGGCCCTGCTCAAGCGCAAGCTGGGCTGAGCCCGCTCTCCTAACGCGCCTCGAACCTCCTCTCCGGTACCATCCCCGATCCTCATGGCCAAGGTATGCCACAGCTGCGGCAAGGGACCGGCCTTCGGCCACTCCCGAAGCCACTCGATGGTCGCCACCAAGCGCCGATTCGACCCGAACCTGCAAAAGGTGAGGATCCAAGAGAACGGCCGCCCCCTCAGGACCTACGTGTGCACGAGGTGCTTGAAGGCGGGCAAGGTCACCAAGGCCGCTTAGCGCCTTTCTCCGCGCTCCAAAGAGCGCGAAAAGCAAGCAGGGAAGGGGGGCGAGTCCGAGGGCCTGTCGCCTTTGTTCGGATATGCCGAACAAAAACGACACCCGCGATTCCGGCATCGCGAAAATCGCCGCTCAGCAGCACGGGGTGATCACTGCGAAGCAGTTGGCGACCGGAGGACTCGGAAGGCCTGCCATCACCGAACGCACGACGAGCGGCCGACTCCACCGCATCCATCACGGCGTCTACGCCGTGGGACACCGAGGCTTGAGCCTCCACGGGCGCTTCATGGCCGCAGTCCTCGCTTGCGGCCCTGGCGCCGTTCTCAGCCACACCTCCGCCGCGGTCCTGTGGAAGCTCCTCTACCCAATAGAAGGCCCAGTCCACGTCTCGATCCCAACGACCTCGGGCCGCAAGAAACGCCGCGGAATCCACCTCCACCGCTGCGCCTCCCTCCAACCCCCACCGCCCGCGGAGC
>DASUTJ010000066.1:0-8645 GCA_036374655.1 Solirubrobacterales bacterium
CTGCGCGAGAAGCTCCCCTCCTACGACGCGATCCTGATCCGCTCGGCGACGCAGATGACGCCGGAGCTGATCGAGCTGGCCGACAACCTGAAGGTGATCGGCCGCGCCGGCACCGGCGTCGACAACGTCGACATCCCGGCCGCGACCCGCCGCGGGATCATCGTCGCCAACGCGCCGGAATCGAACTCTGTCGCCGCCGCCGAGCACACCCTCGCGCTGGCGCTGGCGCTGTTCCGCAACGTCCCGCAGGCGCACGGCTCGCTGGTCGACGGTCGCTGGGATCGCGCCAAGTACAAGGGCGCCGAGCTCTACGGCAAGACCCTCGGCGTGATCGGCTTCGGCCGCATCGGCCAGCTGGTCGCCAAACGGGCGCAGAGCTTCGACATGGAGGTCGTCGCTTTCGACAAGTTCGTCTCCGCCGAGCGCTTCCGCGACCTCGGCGTCGAGGGCGCCGAGAGCATCGAGGAGCTGCTCGGCAAGGCCGACCTGGTCACCCTGCACACCCCGAAGACGCCGGAGACGATCGGGATGATCAACGCCGAGACGATCGCCCAGATGAAGGACGGCGCCCGCCTCGTCAACTGCGCCCGCGGCGAGCTGGTCGACCTCGACGCGCTGGAGGCCGGCCTGGAGTCCGGCAAGCTGGGCGGGGCCGCGCTCGACGTCTTCCCCTCCGAGCCCTTCACCGAGCACCCGATCTTCGCTCGAGGAGACGTCGTCGTCACCCCGCACCTGGGCGCCTCGACCGCCGAGGCGCAGGACCGCGCCGGGGTCGTCACCGCCGAACAGGTGACCGCGGCGCTGACCGGCGGCGTCGTCACCAACGCGGTCAACATCGCCGCCGTCCGTCCCGAGGCGATGGAGGCGCTGGCGCCCTTCGTGCCGCTCTGCGAAAAGCTCGGCCGCCTCGCCCAGGGCCTCGGCGACGGCTCGGTCGAGAAGGTGAGCGCCGAATTCCGCGGCCGCATCGCCTCCCACGACACCCGCCTGCTGGGGATCGCGGTGATGGCCGGGATCCTCTCCGGCAACACCGAGGAGCCGGTCAACCTGGTCAACGCGCCGCAGATGGCCGAGGAGCGCGGGATCGAGCTCTCCGAGACCACCGACGCCAGCACCGAGGACTTCACCGAGCTGGTCCGCGTCCGGGTCCATACCGCCGACGGGGAGGTCGAGGTCGCCGGCACCAGCGTCGGCCCGCGCAACGAGCCCTACCTCGTCTCCGCTTGGCGCGAGAGCTTCTACCTGCCCTTCGCCGAGCACATCACCGTCTTCCGCTACGCGGACCAGCCGGGGATGATCGGCCGGGTCGGCACCCTCTTCGGCGAAGAGGGGGTCAACATCGTCTCCGCCGCCGTCGGCGCCGAAAGCGGGGGGGAGCAGGCGGTGATGGCGCTGACCACCGACGCGCCGGTGCGCCCCGAGGCGCTCGAGAAGATCCTCACCCTCGAGGGCTTCTCCAAGGGCCGCTCGGTCGACCTTTAACGCAGGCCGCGCCGCAACGTCAGCGCCGCCGCGTTGTTCTTGAGAAGGTCTCCCGGAGACCGCAAGACCAGGGACCTATGAAGAAGTCGATCCTCATCGTGTTGGCGCTCCTCGTCGCGCTGCAGTCGGCGGCGGCTTTCGCGCGGGCTGAAGTCGGGCCGGTGACGCTGCTGATCAGCGGCGGTCCGGGCAACAGCGGGCTGGACATTTCTCTGACTCCCGACGGCCGCTCTTACCTGATCGTTTCCACCGAGCCGCTCGAAGTCGGTGGCGACATCTGCGAGCACCCCTCCGAAGAAGTGCCGAACGAACTGCTCTGCAAGGCGCCCGCCATAGCCGGCTTCGAGATCAACGCGGGCGGCGGTTCGGACTTCGTCTTCTTCGGTAGCGACATCCCGGTGCCCGTCACCGCCCGCGGCGGCAGCGGCAATGACCGCCTGACGGGCGGCGGCGCCTCCGACAAGCTGATCGGTGGACCCGACGACGACTACCTGGAGGGCCGCCGAGGGGACGACTGGTTACTGGGCGGACCAGGTACCGACAAGCTCCTCGGCGGACCGGGCAACGACCAGTTGCGCGGAGGCCCCGACAAGGACAAGATCGTCGGCGGGCCGGGCAGGAACGAACTGTTCCCCTGAGCTAGGAGGAGCTGGCGCCGGCTGGCGCCGGGCGGCCGAAGAGCCGTCCGCCGACGAAGCCGATCGCGATCAGCAGGCCGATCAGCGATAGCGCCGCGTCGAGCCGGAATGCCGCCTGGATGCCGTCGACGAAGGGCGGGATCGAGCCGGAGAAGACGGTGGTCGTCAGCCCCAGTCCGATCGAGCCGCCGGCGATCTGGAACATGTAGACGATCCCGCCCGCGAGGCTGGTCTGGGATTCGTCGACCGAGGTCACCCCGGCGGTGGTCGCGGTGGGGTAGAAGCTGCCGATCCCGATCCCGAGGATCAGCATCCCCGGGAGCAGGGAGGTGTAGCTCGAGCCGCCGTCGACCTGCGAGAAGAGGAACGGCGCCACGGTGATGCAGGCGGCGCCCAGCACCGCCAGCGCCTTGGCTCCGACCCGCTCGTAGAGTGGGCCGGCGACGAAGGAGACGAGCGCGAAGGTGGCGAGGAAGGGGAGCATTCCGACGCCGGCTTCGAGCGGCGAGTAGCCGAGGTGCTTCTCCATGAACTGCGGCAGGTAGAGCAGGGAGGCGAAGAAGGTCGCGGACATGAAGAGGACCGCGAGGCAGGAGGCGGTGAAGCTCTCGTTCCGCATCACCTCCTTCGGGATCAGCGCGTGGGAGCCGGCGCGCCGCTCGATCGGCAGGAAGGCGACCAGCATCGCCACCGCCAGGGCGAGCAGGCCGATCACCCGCGGATCGCTCCAGCCCCAGTCGGCGACCTGGTCGAGGGCGATCAGCAGCGAGACGAGCCCGATCGAGACAGCCGCGATGCCGGGGTAGTCGATCTTGCGGTCGCTCGCCTCGGGCTCCTTGACGTGCACCAGGGACCAGGTGACCGCGACCGCGAAGGCCGAGATCGGCACGTTGAGGAAGAAGATCCAGCGCCAGCTCAGCTCCTGGGTGAGGACGCCGCCGATCAGCGGCCCGATCGCGTTGCCGAGCCCGGCGGCGCCGATGATGATCCCGCCCGCCAGCCCAGCCTTCTCTTCCGGCAGCAGCTCGTAGGTCATGCCGAGGATCGCCGGCCACATCAGCGCCCCGCCGATCCCCATCAGTACCCGCGCCCCGATCAGCAGGCTCTCGTTCGGGGCGGCGCCGCCGAGAGCGGACATCGAGGCGAAGATCGCGGTGCCGAGGAAGAAGGCGTTGCGGCGGCCGAACATGTCGGCGAGGCGGCCGCCGGTGACGATCAGCACCCCGAAGGTCAGCGCGTAGGCGTTGACGACCCACTGGATGGTGTTGACGTCGGTGTCGAAGTCCTGCTCCATCGTCGGCAGGGCGACGTTGATCGCCGAAAAGTCGTTGGCGATGACGACGACCGCCATGGCCATCGCCATCAGCGCGAGCCACGAGGTCTGCTGGGACGTGGAGTTTGGCTCCGGGGTTGAGATTCGCGCAGCCTACGCTAAGGTTCGGAAGCGAATGGACCGCCGGTTCGACAGCCTCGCGCTACTCCTTCTCCTCCCCCCTCGGGGGGAATAGCGCTGGGCGGCGCGATAGCCGCGAGAGACAAAGGCCATTCGAATCACAGAGAGAAGGAGGGGTCCCATGGGACCGCAAACCGAGAGTAGAAACGACGCAAACCGCGTCCACATCTTCGACACCACGCTGCGAGACGGCGAGCAATCGCCCGGCATCTCGCTGAACACCGCCGAGAAGGTCGAGATCGCCCAGCAGCTCGCCCGCCTGGGGGTCGACGTGATCGAGGCCGGATTCCCGATCACCTCGCCCGGCGACTTCGAGGCGGTGCAGGAGATTTCGCGAAAGGTCGAGGGGCCGGTCATCTGCGGCCTGGCCCGCACCCACAAGGCCGACATCGACGCCGCCTGGGGGGCGATCAAGGAGGCGGGGCGACCGCGGATCCACACCTTCATCTCGACCTCCGACATTCACATCGAGCACCAGCTGCAGACCGACCGCGAGGACGTCAAGGGCCAGGCCCGGGCGGCGGTGGCGCTGGCCAAGTCCTACTGCGAGGACGTCGAGTTCTCGCCGATGGACGCGACCCGCGCCGACGTCGAGTTCACCGCCGAAGTCTGCGCGATCGCGGTCGAGGAGGGGGCGACCGTCGTCAACATCCCCGACACCGTCGGCTACACGACGCCCGAGGAGTACGCCGACTACTTCCGCCGCCTGTACGAGTTCGTGCCGGCGCTGCGGGAGGTCGAGTTGTCGGTCCACTGTCACGATGACCTGGGCATGGCCGTCGCCAACTCCTACGCCGGGGTGCTGGCGGGAGCGCGACAGGTCGAGTGCGCGGTCAACGGAATCGGTGAGCGGGCCGGCAACTGCTCGCTGGAGGAGATCGCGATGCTGATCGGCGTCCGCGAGGACGCTCACGGCCTCTGGACCGAGATCAACACGCGGGAGATCGCCCGCACCAGCCGCATGGTCAGCCGCCTGACCGGCTACCCGGTGCAGCCGAACAAGGCGATCGTCGGCCGCAACGCCTTCGCCCACGAGTCCGGGATCCACCAAGACGGCGTCCTGAAGGAGCGCAGCACCTACGAGATCATGGACGCGACCGAAGTCGGCCTGGAGTCGAACTCGATCGTGCTGGGCAAGCACTCCGGCCGCCACGCGCTGAAGGACGCGCTGGAGCAGCTGGGCTTCAAAGTCGAGGGCCAGGCGCTGAACAACGCCTTCAAGGCCTTCAAGGAGGTCGCCGACCGCAAGAAGCAGGTGACCGCGCTGGACCTGGAGGCGATCGTCTCCGACGAGATGCGCGATCGGTCCGAAGCCCACGAGCTGGCCTGGTTCGAGGTCGAGGCGGGCACGCGCCGGCCGCCGGTGGCGAAAGTCGCCGTGACCCTGCCCTCTGGCGCAGAGTCGGAAGGCGAATCGAGCGGCGACGGCCCCGTCGACGCCATCTTCCACGCGATCCAGAACGCGGCCGAGACCGAGTGCGAGTTGGTCCAGTACACGGTCGAGGCGGTGACCGGGGGAGAGGACGCCCTGGGAGAGGTGACGGTGATGCTGCGGGCCGCAGGGAGGTTGGCGACGGGTCAAGGCGTGGCGACGGACATCCTGGAGGCAAGCGCCCGCGCGTACGTGAGGGCCTTGTCGAACGCGCTGGAAGGTGCGGCGACGCGCGAGGCCGAGGCGGCGACTGCTGAGGCCGTGGTAGAGCGGACGCCCGGGCCGTAAGGGGCCGTCCGAGGGCGCGCCGGGCCACACCCACCTCCACTTCGGCAGGTAGAGGTGGGCGCGGCCCGGCTTTCGTCACACAGACGTCTGAGAGAAGCCACAAACCGCGCGCCACACGCGCGAGGTTTCCCGCCAGTCTGGGAGTGTGCCCACCGAGACCGCGACAGTCCCCCATATAGGTGGATTCCTGCGGTCTCGCGAAACGGGATCGGAGGAGAGCGAGATCGCGAGCCTGGCTGGTCGCCAGTACGGGGTCGTCTCGCGGCGCCAGCTGCTTGGACTCGGCTTCTCTCGGAGGGAAATCGAAGTTCGGGTAGATGCCGATCGCCTGAATCCCTTGCGCCCCGGCGTCTATGCGGTCGGTCACCGGGTCATTCCTCGCGAGGGAAGGTGGATGGCAGCAGTACTCGCCTCAGGAGCGGAAGCCGTATTGAGCCATTGGTCCGCTGCGCACCTCTGGATGATCCGCCCCAACTCGCGTTCGATCATCGACATCACCGCCCCACGCAAGAGCCGCTCCTGGAAGGGGATCCGGCGGCATCACAAGCCATTGCCGACCGACGAGGTCACCGTGAAGGCCGGGATCCCGGTGACGACCGTCCCTCGCACCATCCTCGACCTCGCCGCGTCCGTGGACGCCGACACCGTCGAGAACGTCCTGCGCGAGAGCGAATTCCGCCAGCTCTCTGATCGCCTCTCGCTCCCGGACCTGATCGAGCGCTACCCGGGCAAACGTGGCACCCGCAAGGTCCAAGTTGCCCTCGACCGCCTGAAGGAAGACCCCGCCGGCACCAAGCGCTCGCCTCTGGAGGAGCGATTCGCGCCCTTCCTGCGCCAGAACCGCCTGCCCTTGCCCCGCTTCAACGACTGGATCGAAGTGGGCGGCAAGCGCTACAAGGTCGACTGTCACTGGCCAGAACTCCGCCAGATCCTCGAGCTCGACGGCTGGGAGGGCCACTCGACCCGGACTGCCTTTCGCGAGGACCACGCTCGCGACCGGCGGCTCACTGCCGCGGGCTACATCGTCACCCATATCACCTGGAACCAGCTGGACGACGAAGCCGCCGAGATCGCCTCTGATCTTCGGTCACTGCTTCTGGGATAGAGAGATAGAAGAAAGACCAGAAACGAAAAAGCCGGGGCCGTACCCACCTCTACCTGCCGAAGTCGAGGTGGGTGCGGCCCCGGCTCACGGGAACCCATCGAATCACCTAATTACAAACGTCCGTGATAACGTACAACCAATGGCCCCCACTATGACCAAGGCGTCCCGTACTCCCGACTCTCCCCCCACGGAGCCCGCCATCGGCCGGCGCATCCGCGCTCTGCGCGACGCCATGGGTCTCTCGCTCCGTGACCTCGCCGAGCGCTCGGGCGTCAGCGCGCCGATGCTGTCGCAGGTCGAGCGGGGGGAGACGAGTCCTACCTTGGTCGTCGCCGGCAAGATCGCCGCCGGACTGGAACTGACGCTGTCTCAGCTGCTGCGCCTCGACGAGGGCCAGCACGTGGCGATCAGCCGCGCCGCCGGCCGCCGCCACTCCGAGCGCGGGGGGCACCGCTTCGAGGAGCTGACCCCGCCACTGCCCGGCCAGCGCGCCGACGTCTCGCTGCACGTTCTGGACCCCGGCGCCACCACCGGCGGCCGCGAGGACCCGCCGATGCACGAGCCCGGCAGCCGCGAGACCGCCGTCGTCCTCGCCGGCACCCTGGCGCTGGTCGTCGACGGCAGCCGCCACGAGCTTCAGGAGGGGGACAGCGTCACCTTCGACGCCGACCTGCCGCACCATTTCGAGAACGAAGGCCAGGAGGCAACCCGCTTCCTGGCCGTGATCGCCGCCGGCCTCAGGAGGTCCTAAAGCAAATGCCAAAGACGATGTTCGACAAGATCTGGGAGGCCCACGAGGTATCGCCGGGGCTGATCTACATCGACCTGCACCTGGTCCACGAGGTCACCTCGCCGCAGGCCTTCGACGGCCTCCGCCTGGCCAACCGCAAGGTCCGCCGCCCGGACAAGACCCTGGCC
This sequence comes from Solirubrobacterales bacterium, assembly GCA_036374655.1. GTDB lineage: Bacteria > Actinomycetota > Thermoleophilia > Solirubrobacterales > 70-9 > VAYN01. The sequence goes on from DASUTJ010000066.1 coordinate 7,317, forward strand.
ACCGCCGACCACAACACTCCGACCGACGGGACGATGGCCGCGCGCCTGATCGCCGACCAACTCTCCCGCGTCCAGGTCGAAACCCTGGAGCGCAACTGCGCCGAGTTCGGCGTCCCGGTCTACTCGCTGGGCTCCGACCGGCAGGGCATCGTCCATGTGATCGGCCCGGAGCTGGGCGTCACCCAGCCGGGGATGACGATCGTCTGCGGCGACAGCCACACCTCCACCCACGGCGCCTTCGGCGCCCTCGCTTTCGGCATCGGCACCTCCGAGGTCGAGCACGTGCTGGCGACCCAGTGCCTGGTCCAGAAGCGGCCGAAGACGATGCGGATCAACTACTCCGGCGAGCTGCGCCCCGGCGTCACCCCGAAGGACCTGATCCTGGCGACGATCGGCCGCCTCGGCACCGGCGGCATGACCGGCTATGCAGTCGAGTACGCCGGCCCCGCGATCGAGGCGCTGACGATGCCCGGCCGGATGACGATCTGCAACATGACGATCGAGGGCGGCGGCCGCGCCGGGATGATCGCCCCCGACGAGACCACCTTCGAGTGGGTTAAGGGGCGGCCGGCCGCACCCGCCGACTTCGCCGCGGCGATGGCCCGCTGGCGCGAGCTGCCGACCGAGCCCGGCGCCAGCTTCGACAACGAGGTCGAGATCGACGCCTCGAGCATCTCGCCGATGGTCACCTGGGGCACCAACCCCGGCCAGGTCGTCGAGGTCACCGATCGCGTCCCCGACCCGGCCGAGCTCGAGTCCCCCGCCGACCGCGAGGCGGCCGAACGCGCCCTTACCTACATGGGCCTGGAGGCCGGGACGCCGATGACCGAGGTCGCCCCGGAACGGATCTTCATCGGCTCCTGCACCAACTCGCGGATCGAGGACCTGCGGGAGGCCGCAGCGATCGTCGAGGGCCGCAAGGTGGCCAGCGGCGTCAGCGCGATGGTCGTGCCCGGGTCCCAGCAGGTGAAGAAGGCCGCTGAGGAAGAGGGCCTCGACGAGGTCTTCAAGAGCGCCGGCTTCGACTGGCGCGTCGCCGGCTGTTCGATGTGCCTGGGGATGAACCCGGACACCCTGGACGAAGGCGAGCGCTGCGCCTCGACCTCGAACCGCAACTTCGAGGGGCGCCAGGGCAAGGGCGGCCGCACCCACCTTGTCAGCCCGAAAATGGCCGCCGCCGCGGCTGTCGAGGGCCATGTAGGCGAGCGCCCGCTCGGCCGACTCACGGTCGGCGGGGGTCTCCATCGCGGCCGGGTCGGGGACGGCGTCGGTTACCTCGACCACCATCCCGGGGGTCGTGCCCCAGGTCACCATCGGGGCGATCGCGGA
>DASUTJ010000067.1:0-16963 GCA_036374655.1 Solirubrobacterales bacterium
GCCGTCGGCGCGCAGGGCGAAGATCCCGGCGGTGATGAAGCCGAGCTGGGCGACCGAGGAGTAGCCGGCGATCAGCCGCACGTTGGTCTGGGTGAAGGCCATCACCGAGCCGTAGAGGATCGAGGCCAGGGCGATGACCAGGATCACCTCCTGGAATTCGACCGTGGCGTCGGGGAAGAGCGGCAGGACGACCCGCAGGAAGCCGTAGGCGCCGACCTTGGCGAGGACGCCGGAGAAGACGACCAGCACCGGAAGCGGCGCCGCCCGGTAGGCGTCGGGCATCCAGCCGTGCAGCAGGAAGGCCGGCATCTTGACCAGGAAGGCGGCGGCGAAGAACCAGAAGATCCACTGCTGGCTCCCATGGCTGAGCGGCTGTTCGGCGAGCTCGGCGATCGAGAAGGTGATCTGGCCGCCGTCGGCGGCGATCACCGCGGTCGCGATCGCCGCGACCAGCATCAGCAGCGAGCCGATCAGGGTGTAGACGATCATCTTCAGGGTCGCGGCCGAGGCGGTGAGGCCGCCTTCGCCCGTACGGTCGTATCCCCAGGCGCCGAAGAGGAAGTAGAACGGCACCAGCATGAAGTCGAAGAAGAGGACGAAGAGCAGCAGGTCCTGGGCGAGGAACGCTCCCAGGGTCGCGGTCTCGGCGACCAGCATCAGGAAGTAGAAGTTCTTCGCCCGCTCCTGCTCGCGGAAGGCGGCGAAGGCGGTGCCGCCGACCCAGAGCACCGCGGTCAGCAGCAGCAGGAAGAGGTTGAGGCCGTCGATCCCGAGGCTGTAGTCGACGCCCAGGCCGGAGATCCAGGGCTCGTCGACGGCGTACTGGAGGCTGGAGCTGCCGGAGTCGAAGCCGACGGCGATCGCGATCGCGACGCCGAGGGTGGCAACCGTCCCCAGCACCGCCCACCAGCCGACCGCCCGCCGGGGCAGGAAGAGGCCGACGAGGCCGAACGCGAGGGGTGCCCAGAGTAGGACGCTGCTCATGAGCTGCTCAGCAGGAAGTAGAGGGCCAACCCGGCGAAGCCGGCGATCAGCAGCAGCGCGTAGCTGCGGACGAAGCCGCTCTGGACCGTGCGGACGACACCGCTGGCGCCCCGCACCGTCCCCTCGGTGCCGCTGACCAGGCCGTCGACGACGACCCGCTCGAAGACCCGGTTGGCGAAGCGGCCGATCGCCAGCGCCGGGCGGACGACCAGCAGGTCGATCGCCTCGTCGAAGTACCACTTGTTGGCGAACAGGGTGTGCAGCGGGCGCAGTCGCTGTTCAAGGGTCCGCGGCAGCTCGGGCCGGGAGACGTAGAGGAGGTAGGCGACCCCGATCCCGGCCAGGGCGATGAGGCCGCCGATCCCGAGGCCGACGTAGTCCTGCTCGAGCGAGGGGTGGATGGCGGCGAGCGGCGAGCCCTCCCAGACCGGGTCGAGCCACTTCTCGATCACGTCGTCGACGCCGGGTATCTGGACCAGCCCGCCGACCAGCGCCAGCACCGCGAGCACGCCCATCGCGACCCGCATCGGCAGCGACTGCTCGGCGATGTGGTGCTCAGCCCCGGGGAAGCCGACGTCGGTGTCCTCCTCTTCGCCGGTCGCCGGGTTCACCGGGGGACCGTGAGGGTGATGGAGGTGGCCGGTATCGATCAGCTCCTGCGCCTCGGCGACCGGTTTGCCGGGGAGGACCCGGAAGACGAGCCGGAAGGCGTAGATCGCGGTGAGGAAGGCGCCGACGTAACCGAGCACGGTGAAGACGAGGTACATCCCGCCGCGCGCCTCGGCGAAGGCGAGGATCTCGTCCTTGGAGAAGAACCCGGAGGTGCCGGGGAAGGCGGCGAGGGCGAGCGCACCGCAGACGAAGGTGATCGAGGTGAAGCGCATCGCCTTGCCGAAGCCGCCCATCCTGTCGATGTTCTGCTCGTTCGCCATCGCGGCGATGATCGAGCCGGCAGCCATGAACAGCAGCGCCTTGAAGAAGGCGTGGGTCATCAGGTGGAACATGCCGGCGCTGTAGGCGCCGATCGAGACGCCCATGATCATGTAGCCGATCTGGCTCATCGTCGAGTAGGCGATCGCCCGCTTCAGGTCGGTCATCACCAGCGCCATCGTCGCCGCGACCAGCAGCGTCGCCAGGCCGACGAAGGCGGCGACGTCGGCGGCGGTCGGGGCCAGTTCGAAGAGCACGTGGGTGCGGGCGATCAGGTAGACGCCGGCGGTGACCATCGTCGCCGCGTGGATCAGCGAGGAGACCGGGGTCGGGCCCTCCATCGCGTCCGGCAGCCAGGTGTGGAGTGGCAGCTGGGCGGACTTGGCGAAGGCGCCGACCAGCAGCAGCAGGCAGATCGCGACGATCGACCACTCGTTGGTCGTGAACGCCTCGGGCGCCCGCTCGAACACCGTCCCGTAGTCGAACGAGCCGAGTTCGCGGAAGATCAGGAAGGCGGCGAGGACCAGGCCGATGTCGCCGACGACGTTGATCACGAAGGCCTTCATCCCCGCCCGGGTCGCCGTCTCGCGCCGGTACCAGAAGCTGATCAGCGCGTAGGAGGCGAAGCCGACGAAGGCCCAGCCGACGATCAGGAGGACGAAGTTGCCGGCGAGGACGAGCAGCAGCATCGAGAAGACGAAGAAGTTGAGGTAGCTGAAGAAGCGGTGGTACCCCTTGTCCGACTGCATGTAGCCGTAGGAGTAGAGGTGGATCAGGGTCGAGACGCCGGTGACGACGAGGACCATGAAGATCGAGAGCGGGTCGACGAAGATCCCCAGCTTGATGTCGAGGCCGGCGACGCTGGCGTAGTCCCAGAGCGAGGAGGCGTGGTGACGCGCCTCGGGGTCTTCTCCCAGCAGTGAGATCAGCGCGGCGATGCCGCAGGCGAAGGCGAGCGCGATCGAGACGGTGCCGATAACGCCGGCGACCTTGGCCGGCAGCGCCTTGAAGCCGAGCCCGATCGCGATCGAGCCGAGCAGGGGGAAGAGCAGGACCAGCCAGGACCAGGCGGTGGCGCTCATCCGCGCAGCTCCCGCAGGTCGTCCACGTTGAGCGGCAGGCGGCGGCGGAAGATGGCGACGATCAGGCCGAGGCCGACGACCACCTCGCAGGCGGCGACGACCATCACGATCACCGCGAAGACCTGCCCCTCGCCGTTGCCGACCATGCGGCTGAAGGCGACCAGGGCGAGGTTGCCGGCGTTCAGCATCAGCTCCAGGCAGAGCAGGATCACCATCGGGCTGCGGCGGATCAGGATCCCCATCGCCCCGGTGGCGAAGAGCAGGGCAGAGAGGACGATGTACCACTCGATGCTCACGTGGTCTCCTCCTGGCGCCGGTTGGCGAGGACGATCGCGCCGACCGCGGCGAGCAGCAGCAGGATCGAGGCGGCCTCGAACGGGAGCAGGAACTTTTCCAGCAGCAGGCGGCCGATCGCCGCCGGGTCGCCGAAGCCGGCCTTGACGTCGGGGCCGTCCTCTCCCAGAGCGAGGAGGGAGGAGCTGAGGACGGCGATCGAGAGCTCGACGAAGAGCGCGATGCCGAGCAGCGGCGCCAGCAGCCGCTGGCCGGGGATCGGCTCCCAGGCCGACTCGCCGCCTTCGCCGACGTAGGCGACGACGAAGACATAGAGGACCATCACCGCGCCGGCGTAGACGACCACCTGGGCGGCGGCGACGAAGGCCGAGGTCAGCAGCAGGAACAGCGCCGCCAGCGAGAAGAGGTGGACGATCAGCGCCAGCACCGAGTAGAACGGGTTGCGCATCGCGATCACGCCGACCGCGCCACCGAGCGCCCCGAGAGCCGAGGCGAAAAAGAGGACCTCTTCCACTATTCCCCCTCGCTTTTCAGCGGCGTCCGCTCGACCGGCTCGGCGAGCAGCATCTCCTTGGTGAAGATCAGGTCGCGGCGGTCGTAGTCGGCCATCTCGTAGTCGTGGCCCATCGTGATCGCGTCGAAGGGGCAGGCGATCTCGCAGTAGCCGCAGAAGATGCAGCGGCTGAGGTTGATCTCGTAGACGGCGGCGTAGCGCTCGCCGGCCGAGACCCGGTCGCCGGGAATGTTCTCGGCGGCGACGACGCGGATGCAGTCGGCCGGGCAGGCGGCGGCGCAGAGGCTGCAGCCGACGCATTTCTCCAGCCCGGTGTCCTCGAACTTGTGCAGTTTGTGGCGGCCGCGGAAGCGCGGGTAGACCGGCGTCTTCTCCTCGGGGTACTCGATCGTCATCGGCCCCTCGATCAGCCGCGCCATCGTCGTCTTCAGCCCGCGCAGGGTCTCGCCGAAGGCCCGGTAGGCGCCGCCGAGCCCGCCCGGCTCGGGGCCGCGCTGCACCTCGACCACCTCGATCGAGTCGAGGTAGGGGGCCGACTTGGGGTCGAAGCCGTTGCCGGTCTCGGCGCTCACGAGAAGACCACCACCAGGATCGCGGTGACGAGGACGTTGAGGGTGGCGAGCGGCAGCAGGACCTTCCAACCGAGGGTCATCAGCTGGTCATATCGAAGACGCGGCAGCGTCGCCCGCACCCAGATGAAGATGAGGACGAGGCCGATCATCTTGGCCAGCATCCAGATCGGGTCGAGGAAGCTGGGGCCGGGTCCCATCCAGCCCCCGAGGAACATCGCCGCGGCGATTCCGGAGACGACCAGGATCTCCATGTATTCGACCAGCAGGAAGGAGCCGAAGCGCATGCCGCCGTACTCGGTCATGAAGCCCTGGACGAGCTCGGCGTCGGCCTCGGGCATGTCGAACGGGGTGCGGTTGGTCTCGGCGAAGCCGGCCAGCATGAAGATCAGGAAGCCGACGAACTGGGGGACGATGAACCACATCTCCCCCTGGGCCTGGACCGTGTCGACCAGCGAGAGCGAGCCGCTCATCATGATCACGCCGAGCAGCGCCAGGCCCATGCTGACCTCGTAGGAGATCAGCTGCGCGGCCGAGCGCATCGCCCCCAGCAGGCTGTATTTCGAGCCCGAGGACCAGCCGCCGAGCAGCAGCCCGTAGAAGGCGATCGAGCCGACGGCGAAGAAGTAGAGGATCCCGATCGGGACGTCGATCCCGTAGAAGCCGACCCCGCCCTGGACGTTGCCCCAGGGGATGATCGCCAGCGCCAGGACCCCGGAGACCACCGGCAGCAACGGGCCGAGGATGAACAGCGTCTTGGTCGCGTTCTCGGGCCGGAACGACTCCTTGGAGACGAGCTTGCCGACGTCGGCGAGCGGCTGCAGCAGGCCGTAGGGGCCGACCCGGTTGGGGCCGTAGCGGTGCTGGAAGCGGCCGATCAGCTTGCGCTCGACCACGGTCAGCACCGGCAGGATGCCGAAGATGACGGCGAAGATGACGACGCTCTTGGCGACCATGATCCAGGTCGCTTCGGCGAAGCCGGTGTCGGCGAACGGCAGCACTAGGCGCCTGCCTCGCTGCGTTTCTCGATCGTCACCTGGACGGGGCCGCCGTTCAGCAGCGCGTTGGCGTTGCCGTCGGCGACGCCCTCGGCCATGAAGGCGACGCCGGCCGGGACCCGCTCCTTGATCTGGACCTGGGCGTCGATCGTGTTTCCGTTCTGGGAGACGCGGACCTGGTCGCCGGAGTTCAGGCCGAGGCGCTCGGCGTCGGTCAGTGAGAGCTCGACGCGTTGTTGCGGGGCGAGGAACTTCAGTGGCGGATTCAGCTCCGTGATCGGGCCGGCCCAGAGGTCGCGGTACGTGCCCAAGAGGAGGGAGCCGTCGTTCGAGGGCGGGGGGGCCGTCGAGAGTGACTCGGCGGACGCGACTCCGCGAGGAGAGGGGTTGGGTTGGACCATGCTGGTCGGCGCGTCGCGCTGAGTGTCCGGCGAGTCACTCTCGACGGCCTGGTCAACCTCGGGGCGCCTGTCCTGCCAGCGGATTCCTCGGCCTCCGATGTCGGCGTCTTCGATGCCGTTGTAGAAGCTGACTGCCTCGGTCAGGGCTGCGAAGGCGGTGGGCTGGGAGTCGATGCCGGTGTTGAGGCCTAGCTGGGAGGCGAGTTCGGAGAGGACGATGATGTTCGGGAGGACGCCCTCGGGACGGGAGGCGCTGGGGCGGACTCGTTGCAGGCGGCCGTCGGGGTGGGTGACGGTGCCGTCTTTCTCGGCGTGGGTCTCGAGCGGGAGGACGACGTCGGCCTTCGCGGTGGTGGCGTTCTCGTGCATCGAGAAGCTGACGACGAAGTCGGCTGCCGTCAGCGCCTCTTCCCAAGCTGGGGTGTCCGGGAAGTCGCGCAGTGGGTCGGCGCCGAAGAGGATCAGGCCGGTCAGCTCGCCGCTGATCAGCGCCTCGCGGATCTCCTCGGTGGATTTGCCTGCGGCGGTCTCGGCGAGACCCGGGCCGGCGTCGGGGAGGACGCCCGCCTCGCGCAGGCCGCGGGCGTTGGTGGTGTCGGGAATTTCCAGCAGCCCGGAGCCCTCGGTGCTCGCCATGCTCGTGGCCTCGGCGACCTCGAGCAGCGCTTCGGCGGCGCCGTCCTCGCGGGCGATCCGCTCGCCCCAGATGACGACGACCTTGCCGGCCTCGCGCAGGGTCTCGGCGACCGGGCTGGCGACGTTCTCGGCGCCGCCGATCGCGCTCGCCAGCTCGCCGACGAAGTGCGCGGCCTGTCCGGGCGCGTAGCGGGCGATCGCCTCGGCGCCGCCGTCGAGCGCGGTCGGCCGCTCGGTCGCGACGACCAGCTTGGCGCCGTTGCGGCGGATCGCCTTGCGCACCCGCAGGTCGAGGATCGGTGAGCTGTGCAGCGGGTCGGTGCCCAGCACGAGGATCGCGTCAGCCTCGTCGATCTCGCGCACCCTGGCCGAGACGCTCGGCGCGGCCAGCCGCTGCAGCACGTCCGCCTTCGGCCCGCGCGAGGGGCGCGAGTCGAGGTGGGGGGAGCCGAGCGCCTCGCGGACGATCCGCTGCAGGAGGAAGCCCTCCTCGTTGGAGGCGTCGCCGGCGATCGCCGCGACCCGGCTCGGCGTAGCCGAGTTTGAGCCCACTGGGGTGTGTTCAATACCGGCTGCGGCACGCAGCCCCGCGGCGGCCGCCTCGAGCGCCTCGTCCCAGCTGGCCTCGCCGCCGCCCTTCAGCCGCGGCCCGCGGACCCGCTCCGGCGCGTCGAACATCTCGAACCCGTAGCGGCCGCGGTCGCAGATCCAGCCGTCGTCGACCTCGGCGTTGTCGCGGGTGACGACCCGTTTCACCTTCTCGTCGCGGACGGTGAAGCTGACGTTGCACTGGCTCGGGCACAGCGTGCAGACCGAGCCGGCGTGCTCGATGTCCCAGGGCCGGGCGCGGAAGCGGTAGGTGTAGCTGGTCAGCGCCCCGACCGGGCAGATGTCGGTGATGTTGCCGTGGAAGGGGGCGACGTAGGGGCGCTCGTCGAAGGTGCCGACGAAGGTGCGGTCGCCGCGCTCGATCAGCTGCAGCTGGGCGTCTTCGGCGACCTCCTGGCTGAAGCGCACGCAGCGGTAGCAGAGGATGCAGCGCTCGCGGTCGATCGCGACCAGCGGCGAGAGCTCGATCGGCTTCTCGAAGTGCCGCTTTTCGTCGATCACCCGGCTCTTCCCAGGACCCCAGCCGTAGGAGATGTCCTGCAGCGGGCATTCGCCGCCTTTGTCGCAGACGGGGCAGTCGAGCGGGTGGTTGACGAGCAGGAACTCGACCACCGCGCTCTGGGCCTCTTTGACCTGCTCGGTGCGGGTGTGGACGACCATCCCCTCGCGCACCGGGGTCGAGCAGGAGGTCTGCAGCTTCGGGATCCCCTCGATCTCGACCAGGCACATGCGGCAGGCGCCGACCGGGTCGCCGAGTTTCGGTTCGTAACAGAAGTAGGGGATCTCGACGTCGCCCTTGCGCGCGGCGTCGTGCAGCATCTCGCCCTCGACCGCGGCGACCTCGCGCCCGTCGATCGTGATCGTCACCTCGCGGCCGGTGGGGCTCACGTCGTCGCTCCCAGCGTCTCGGGCGCCCCCAGGACGACGGCGTGCGGGTCGAGCACCAGCTCGGGATCGGCCATCACTGCTTCGAACTCCTCCCGGTACTTGCGGACCATCGCCCCGACCGGCATCGCCATCGAGTCGCCGAGCACGCAGAGGCAGTGGCCGATGATGTTCTGCTGGACCGAGCTGACGATGTCGAGATCCATCGGCGTCGCCTCGCCGCGAACCATCCGCTCCAGCATCTTTACGGTCCAGTTGGTGCCCTCGCGGCAGGGGACGCACTTGCCGCAGGACTCGTGGTGGTAGAAGCGCGCCGTGCGCAGCGCCAGGTGCGGGATCGAGACGCGGTCGTCGCAGACGATGATCGAGCCCGAGCCGAGCATCGAGCCCGCCTCGGCCATCGCCTCGAAGCTGTAGGGGAGGTCGAGCCCCTCCTCGGCGGTGAGGACCGGGGACGACGAGCCGCCGGGGAAGAAGGCCTTGATCTCGTGCCCCTCCTCGGGGCCGCCGGCGAGGCCGTAGATCAGCTCGCGCGTGGAGATACCCAGCTCGACCTCGTAGTTCCCGGGCCGGCGGACGCCGCCGGAGATCGAGACCACCTTGGTCCCCGGCGACTGCTCGGTGCCGAACCCTTTGAACCACTCGGCGCCGTGGCGGACGATGTGGGGGACGTTGGAGAGGGTCTCGACGTTGTTGATCAGCGTCGGCCCGCCGTAGAGGCCCTGGACCGCCGGGAACGGCGGCTTCAGGCGCGGGTTGCCGCGCTTGCCCTCGAGCGCGTCGAGCAGCGCGGTCTCCTCGCCGCAGATGTAGGCGCCGGCCCCGCGGTGGACGACCAGCTCGAGGTCGCGGTGGCAGCCGAGGATGTTCGTCCCCAGGTAACCCGCCTCGTAGGCTTCGGCGACCGCGGCGTCGAGGATGTCGGCCTGCTCGTCGTACTCGCCGCGGATGAAGATGAAGGCGTGGCCGGCGTCGGCGGCGAGCGCGGCGATCGCGATCCCCTCGATCAGCTGGTGCGGGTTGCGCTGCATCAGCTCGCGGTCCTTGAAGGCGCCGGGCTCGGACTCGTCGGCGTTGCAGCAGAGGTACTTCGCCATCTCGCCGCGGGGCAGGAAGGAGGCCTTTTTGCCCATCGAGAAACCGGCGCCGCCGCGCCCGCGCAGGCCTGAGTCTTCGAGCTCCTTGAGGACCTCGTCCTGCTCCATCTCCTTGTAGGCGCGCTCCAGCGTCTCGTAGCCGCCGGCCAGGCGCCGGTAGCCGTCGAGGGTGCGCAGCGCCGGGTCCTCGGCGTGCTCGAGCAGGACGCGCTTCTCCAGCTGGTGCGGCATCAGCCGTCTCCCGCCAGTCCGCGCTTGGCCAGCGCCTTCTCGGGGAGGACCTCGCCCCCGGCCCGCAGCTGCTCGATCGCGACGCCCGCCTCGGCCGCCTCGAGCGGCCCGTAGTAGCGCTGGTCGATCGAGGCCATCGGGGCGATGTCGCAGGCGCCGAGGCACTCGAACCCGGTGACGAAGAAGTTCTCTTCGTCGTCGCCGGCCGCCTCGAGGAAGGCGTCGAGCAGGCGGTCGGCGCCGCGCATCCAGCAGCTGATGTTGGTGCAGACCTCGATCCGGTGCGTCCCGACCGGTTTGGTGTGCAGCAGGTCGTAGAAGCTCGCCACCGACTCCAGATAGGCGGGGGTGACCCGCATCACCGCGGCGGCCTGGCGGATCCCCTCCGGGGTGCACCAGCCGTAGCGCTCCTGCACCGCCCACAGCGCCGGGATCGAGGCCGATCGGCGGTCGGGGTAGCGGCCCATCAGGGTCTCGATCCGCTCCCGCAGCTCCTCCGGGCAGCCGACCTCGTGCAGCTCCGGGATCTCCTCCTCGGCGCGGCCGGGGACGCGACCCTCGCGCACCGCCGGGTCGACCGGCAGGTTCGGGTTGTCGAGGCCGGGACCGTCGACCGGGCTCATCGGTCCACCCCTCCGAGGATCGGGTCGAGCATCCCGAGGCTGGCGATCATGTCGGCGACGTAGCCGTCCAGCGCCATGTCGCGGAAGGACTGCAGGTTGACGAAGGACGGGTCGCGGAAGTGGACCCGGGCCGGCTTCGCCGAGCCGTCGGCGAGGACGAAGCAGCCGAGCTCTCCCCGCGGCCCCTCGATCGAGTAGTAGACCTCGCCGGGCGGCACCCGGTAGCCCTCGGTGACGAGCTTGAAGTGGTGGATCAGCGACTCCATCGAGGTCGAGAGCTCCGAGCGCGGCGGCAGCACGTACTTGCGGTCGTCGGCGATGTGCGGGCCCTCGGGCAGCGCGTCGAGGCATTGCCTGACGATCCGGGCGCTCTCGACCATCTCCGCCACCCGCACCCGGTAGCGGTCGTAGTTGTCGCCGACCGTCCCGACCGGGATCTTGAAGTCCATCTCGGGATAGGCGAGGTAGTCGAAGGCTTTGCGCAGGTCCCAGGGGTCGCCGGCGGCGCGCAGCAGCGGCCCGGTCACGCCCAGCTCCAGCAGCCGCTCGCGGGAGACGATCCCGGTCCCTTTGGTCCGCTGCAGGAAGACCTCGTTGCGGTCGAGCAGGTCTTCGTACTGGCCGACCCGGATCGGCATTTCCTCGGCGAAGGCGCGGCACTTCTTCTCGAAGCCGACGGGGATGTCCTCGATCACGCCGCCGACCTGGAAGTAGCGGGTGTGCATCCGCTGGCCGGTCGCCATCTCGAAGAGGTCGAGGATCTTGTCGCGCTCGCGGAAGCAGTACCAGAGCATCGAGATCGCGCCGAGGTCGAGCGCCGTGGTGCCGAGCCAGACCAGGTGCGAGTGGATCCGGTTCAGCTCGAGGAAGAGCGTCCGCAGGTACTTGGCCCGGGGCGGGATCTCGAGGTCGATCAGCCGCTCGACCGCGCCGCAGTAGGCCTCCATCTGGAAGAAGTAGGAGACGTAGTCCATCCGCTCGACGAAGGGGATGACCTTCCAGTAGCTCTTGTCCTCGCAGGACTTTTCGATCCCGGTGTGGACGTAGCCGATCACCGGTCGCAGCTCGCGCACGATCTCGCCTTCGAGGTCGACGACGAGCCGCAGCACGCCGTGGGTCGCCGGGTGGTGCGGCCCGACGTTGACGGTCATGATCTCGCGGTCGCGGTCGAGCGTGGCGTCGGCGATCTCAGTCATAGCGCTGCTCCGAGTAGGTGAAGGTCACCGGCTCGCCGCCGACCGGGAAGTCCCGGCGCTGCGGCCAGCCGACGTAGTCGTCCGGCATCAGGATCCGCGTCAGGTTCGGATGCCCGCGGAAGACGATCCCGAAGAAGTCGAACACTTCTCTCTCTTGCGCCTCGGCGGTGGGGAAGAGGTCGACGCAACTGTCGATCTCCGGCAGCTCCTCGCCGCCCGGGTCGGCCAGCATCGCTTTGACCCGGATCCGCTCCACACGGTCGCGGTTGATCAGCTCGTAGTGGACGGCGAAGCGCGGTTCCGCCGGCAGGTAGTCGGCCGCGTGCAGGCTGGAGAGGAAGCTGTAGCGCTGCCCCGGCTGCTCGCTCAGCCAGCGCAGCACGTCGAGAACCCACTGCGGGTCGACGATCAACGCCGCCTGGGCGCGGTCGAAGGAGGTCGCCAGCACGGCACCGGGGCAGTCGCGCTCGATTTCCCCCCGGATCAGCTCGAGTCCGGGGGCGTCAGGCAAGGGAGGGCTCCCCGGCGTCGCGCAGCGCTTCGACCGAGCCGCGCGCTTCTTCGTAGGCCCGCGCCGCCTCCGGGCTCGGTTCGCTGCGGGGGCCGCCGCGCGCCCACTCCTCGGTGCCGTAGGCGCCGTAGCGCTGGCGCCAGGACTGGTCGGGGCTGCCCATGATTTTCCGCTGCAGCTTGGTGAAGCCGTAGAGGACGGCCTCCGGCCGCGGCGGGCAGCCGGGCACGTAGATGTCGACCGGCATGAACTTGTCGGCGCCCTGGACGACCGCGTAGTTGGCGAACATCCCCGCCGAGGAGGAGCAGGCGCCCATCGCCATCACCCACTTCGGCTCCAGCATCTGGTCGTAGAGGCGGCGGACGACCGGCGCCATTTTGATGCTGACCCGGCCCGAGAGGATGATCAGGTCGGCCTGGCGCGGGGAGGCGCGCAGCGCCTCGGCACCGAAGCGGGCGAGGTCGTAGCGGGCGGTGACGATCGAGATCGGCGCCTCGATCGCGCAGCAGGCGAGGCCGAAGGTGAGCGGGAAGATCGAGTTCGCCCGGGCCCAGTTCTGGACCTTCTCGAAGGTGGTGGTGACGACCCGCTCTTCGACGTAGCGCTCGAGGTCCTCGCCCTCGAGGTCGCCGCGGAGCATCGCCCGGGCGTCGATCTGCTTATCGCGCAGGGAGCGGCGCTCTACCTCCAATCCAGGGCCCCCTTCCGCCAGACGTAGACGAAGGCGACGAGCAGGAGGACGACGAAGGTGATCAGCTCGCCGAGGACGAAGAAGCTGTCGGCGTCCTTGAGGATGACCCCGATCGGATAGAGGAAGACGACCTCGATGTCGAAGAGGATGAAGAGCATCGCGACGAGGTAGAAGCTGACCCCGAAGCGCAGTCCCTTGGCCGCTTCGACCGGGATCCCGGACTCGTACGGCTCGCCCTGGCGGCGGCTCGCCGCGGTCGGCCGCGCCGGCTTCTTCGGGCCGAGCAGGTGGTTGAGCATGGCGAAGATGCCGCCGACCGTGAGGCCGAGGAAGGCGAAGACGAGGATCGGGAGGTAGGTCTTGAGCACGGGGTGGTTCTCGGTTGCCGGGGCGTCTCGGTGCAGCTACCCGGGTTTGACGCCTGTAGCCCCTGTTATATACCGACTTTGTGACAACTTGCTACATAGTGCTTTTCCGCATCAGCAAGCCGAATCCCGACCCCTTTAGGCGGATATAGTGCCCCTCCGGAAGCCCCCGCGCACGCCTGGCGGCGCCGGACACACTTCGCGGGGCGTCGTCCTCAGTCGGCCAAATGGCGCTGCCACTCGGCCTCCCTGCGTCCTCCCCCCGCTCGGTCCGGCACTCGCCATGCGCACACGCGGGCTTCCGGAGGGGCACTAGCCGTGCTCGGCCTCCACATCGCGGTAGGGCTGCTGCTGATCGTCCTCAACGCCGCCGCCTTCGCCGTCGGCGGCATCGCCTGGTACCGCAAGCAGGCTTCGATTCCCTTCTGGTACCTGCTGCGCGCGGCCCAGGTCTCGGTCTTCGCCCAGGCCCTGATCGGCGGCCTGATGGTCGTCACCGGCCACGAACAGGACGACGGCCTCCACTACCTCTACGGGATCCTGCCCCTGTTTGTCTCCTTCATCGCCGAGGGAGCCCGAGCCGACGCCGCCCACCGCGAGGTAGGCGACCTCGACCCCGAGACCCTCACCCCCGACGAACAGGAAGACCTCGCCCTGGCAATCGTCCGCCGCGAGATGGGGATCATGGCCGTCAGCTGCGGCGTGATCCTCTTCCTCGGCCTGCGGGCCGCGGGCACCAGCGGACTCTAAGCGGACGGTCCTGTTGGAGAGGAACGAGCCACTGCTCGCGAACGTGCGGGCTCCCTGGGATGCCGGCTGGCGGGTCCGAGATGTTCTGAGGCCGAAGAACTTCTGGAGGGCTATTGTCTACAACCGCAGGTACCGCGGCTTCTGGGCGCCGGGCACGATGGATCCTTGGCGGTACAGACGGCTTCTCAGGGATCTGGACGACGTCTGTCTACGGAGCCTGAGGTCGCATGGGGCTCTGACGTCCCGACAGTTGGCGGCCTGGCTAAATCAGGAGGGCCACATCCGTACGAAGTCGGACCTGACGGGAATCCACGAGATCTCAGTGGCGACTGCTCATGACTGGATCTGCCTGGCCCGGCGGCGAGGCTTCGTTGTTGCTTGGCATGACGAAGCCGCAAGTCCCCGGAGAGCTGGAAGCCATTGGGAGCTGACGGAACGAGGAGAGCAGGCCATCCACTCGAGGCTGAGGGAGTTCCTCGCCCGATTTCCTTACGCGAGCTTGGTACCGCTGTTGCTTACGGGTGGTGGCCTGGTCGCGGCGCTCAACTGGCTCGCTCGTCATCCGGCTGCGATCTTCATGACGGTCTACATCCTGCTGGTGGCCTTGCTGGTAGTTGCTGTCAGCGCTTGGTTCAGCCGCTCGGAAAAGCGTGAGAATCCCGGCATCGCCGTCGTGGCTATCGAGACCCTGCGAAGCGCTGGAAAGGTGATTCCCGCTCTCTAAGTCGCCCGGACGGGTCGGTCCTGCGCGATCTGGATCGCCGCCACCGCGAGAAACAGCGTCCCGGTCGCGAGGTGGAAGATCCCGTCGTTGGCGTTGTCGGGGAAGGTGAAAACCCAGCCCGGCTGTTCGTCAAATAGGGCCCAGATGCCGGTGGCGTAGAGGGCGACGACTATGTAGAGCGTGTAGTAGAGGGCCCAGTCGGGGCGACGGGCGAAGTAGAAGGCGGGGCCGAAGAGGAGCAGGCCCGAGAGGGCGTGGATGCCGTTGAAGTCGACCCAAAGGACCTTCTCGGTCGGCGCGTCGGAGCCGATCTGGAAGCTCGGCTCGGCGATGAAGCCGGCGAGAGCCCAGATGAGCTGCAGGGCGCAGAGAATGACCAACGCTTTCTGCGCGAAGGTCCAGTCAGCTCGAGCTGCCTCCACGCGGCGACGGTATCGCGTCGAAAGGTCAATCCGACGTGCAGAGCACGTTCGATTGACCACTCGCTAGTCGAGCGGGCGGTACTCGCCGGCGTGGAAGACGAGCGGGTCGCCCGCCCTGGCCTCCAGCGCCCGCACTTCGCCGGTGACGATCACGTGGTCGCCGGCGGAGATCACGTCGCGCAGGTCGCAGGCGATCCAGATCAGGGCGTCGTCGATCGCCGGGATGCCGTCGCGCTCGCTCCAGGCGACCCCGTCCCACTTCTCGGCCACCGGCGCCTTGGTCGCGAAGGCGCGGGCGATCGGCTCCTGGCCGGCGTGGAGGACGCTGATCCCGAAGCTGTCGGCCGCCTGCACGGCGAGCAGGGTGCGGGAACCGCGGTCGAGGCAGGCGAGCATCAGCATCGGCTCGATCGAGAGCGAGGAGACCGAGTTGGCGGTGGCTCCGGCCGGCCCCTCGGGCCCGCCGGCGCTGACGATCGTGACCCCGGTCGGGAGCCCGGCCAGGGCGGCGCGGAAGGCGTCTGGGTCGGGCGCGGGCATCGTCAGAAGGGCTACTTCGGCGGTGGTCGGAGTTGGCAGTCGTGGGCCGCATCTGGCGAGTGACTCGTCGCTTGCAGCAAGGACGCAGGATGCAGCCTTTGCTGGTTGCAAAGGCAAATCCGAGGACGCCGCTGCAGGCGACGAGGCGCCGCCAGGGCGGTGCAGGACTGCCGGCTCCGGCCACTAACAATATGATGCCCGCCGCATGCGTCCAGCGCTGATCATCGGAATGGTCGTTGCCGCCGCCCTGGCCCTCTCGGCCTGCGGCTTCGGCGAAGAGGGGGTCGCGGTCTCCGAAAGCGACCCCAACCACAATGGGGCGGTCCTCTTCTCGACCCACTGCTCGGGCTGCCACACGCTGAGCGCCGCCGGCACCCAGGGCAGCGGCAACCGCGGCGAGCGGACCCAGGGCCCGAACCTCGACCAGCGCACCGAGACGTACGACGACGCCCTCTTCGCGATCCAGAACGGCGGCTTCTCCGGCGCGATCATGCCGCAGAACATCGTCGTCGGCGACGAGGCGAAGGAAGTCGCGAAATTCGTCGCCAAGTACGCGGGCTCCGAAGCCGAAGAGTCACCGCGACCCGGCCAAACCGAAACTCCTTAGGCGGCGCCCCATGCTGGACCTGAAGGCGATCCGCTCCGATCCAGAGCGGATCAAGCAGGCGTTGGCGCGGCGCGGCGCGGCCGAGAAGGTGGACGAGCTGCTGGCGCTCGATGCCCGCCGCCGCGAGCTGTTGCCCGCGGTCGAGAACGCCCAAGCGGAGCGCAAGACGCTCTCCAAGCAGATCGGCGAACGCAAACAGGCCGGGGAAGAGGCCGAGGCCGAGCGGCTGATGGCGACCGTGCAGGGGTTGAAGGAGACGATCGAGAGGGGCAAGGAGGAGCTGGAGGAGGTCGACGCCAAGCTGGGCGAGCTGGCGCTGAGCCTGCCCAACATCCCCGACCCCGACGCGCCGGAAGGGATGACCGAGGACGACGCGGTCGTCGTCCGCGAGGTCGGCGCTCCCCCGGAGTTCGGCTTCGAGCCGAAGGACCACCTGGAGATCGGGACCGCCCTTGACCTCATCGACATGGAGGCGGGCGCCAAGCTCTCCGGCTCCCGCTTCGCCTATCTCAAAGGAGACCTGGTCCTGCTCGAGCTGGCCCTGGTCCGCTTCGTCATCGAGCTGGTCCGCGCCGAGGGGCACGAGCCGGTGGTGCCGCCGGTCCTCGTCCGCGAAGAGGCGCTCGAGGGCACCGGCTTCCTCCCCGGCGACCGCGACCAGATCTACGAGATCCCCAAGGACGAGCTCTTCCTCACCGGCACCTCCGAGGTCGCCCTCGCCGGCCTCCACGCCGACCAGATCCTCGACGCTTCCTGGCTGCCGCTCCGCTACTGCGCCTTCTCGACCTGCTTCCGCCGCGAGGCGGGGGCCGCCGGCCGCGACACCCGCGGCATCTTCCGCGTCCACCAGTTCGACAAGGTCGAGATGTTCTCGTTCGTCGACCCCTCGACCTCGCGCGACGAGCACGAGCGCCTGCTGGCGATCGAGGAGCGGATCCTGACCGAGCTGGAGATCCCCTACCGGGTGGTCAATGTCGCCGCCGGCGACCTCGGCGCCCCGGCCGCGAAGAAGTACGACTGCGAGGCCTGGATCCCGAGCCAAGGCCGCCACCGCGAGCTCACCTCCTGCTCCAACACGACCGACTACCAGGCGCGCCGCCTCGGCGCCCGCTATCGACCCGGGGAGGGGGAGGCGCCGCAGGTCCTGCACACGCTGAACGGCACCGCCTGCGCCGTCGGCCGCACGATCATCGCCCTGATCGAGAACCGCCAGGACGGGGACGGAGGGTTCAGCGTACCCAGTATTTTGCATTCCTTCGGCGCTCCTGAGAGGATTGCCGCCTGAGTGCGGGAAGCCCGAAAGC
>DASUTJ010000068.1:0-7006 GCA_036374655.1 Solirubrobacterales bacterium
TCCTGATGGGCTGCGTCGGGGCCTGGTCGTTGCACCCGGTGCAGATCGGGATCGCCAAGAAGGTCTTCAGCCCGCCGCCGGACGAGGTCCAGTTCGCCAAGAAGGTGATCGAGGCGATCCCCGACGGCCGCGGCGTCCACATGATCGACGGCAAGATGCAGGACGACGCCACCTGGAAGCAGTGCAAGGTGATGGTCGAGCTGGCGGAAATGCTCGCCGAGAAGGACCCCGAGCTCGCAGAGGCCTACAAGTCGTAGGCCCCTGCGACAGCGCCTGGCTTAGGCCAGGCGCTGTTCGAGCGCTTCCAGCTGAGACCGGATCTCAGCCGGGAGTTTGTCGCCGAACTTGGCGAGGTGCTCCTTCACCTGGGGCAGCTGCTCCTTGACCAGGTCGAGGTCGACGCTGAGCAGGTCGCGCATCGCCTCGGCGGAGATGTCGAGGCCCTCGGTGTTGATCTCGCCCTCGGCCGGCAGCAGCCCGACCGGGGTCTCGACCGCCTCGGCTTCGTCTTCGCAGCGGCGGAATACCCACTCGAGGACGCGGCTGTTCTCGCCGAAGCCGGGCCAGAGGAACTTGCCGTCGGCGTCTTTGCGGAACCAGTTGACGTAGAAGACCCGCGGCAGCTGGGCGCCCTCGCGCTGGCCGACCTTCAGCCAGTGGGCGAAGTAGTCGCCCATGTTGTAGCCGCAGAAGGGCAGCATCGCCATCGGGTCGAAGCGCAGCTCGCCGACGGCGCCGGCCGCGGCAGCGGTCGTCTCCGAGGACATCGTCGCCCCCATGAAGACGGCGTGCTCCCAGTCGAACGCTTCCTGGACCAGCGGCACCACGGTGGCGCGGCGGCCGCCGAAGAGGAAGGCGTCGATCGGCACCCCGGCCGGGTCCTCCCACTCCGGGGCGATCGAGGGACACTGCGAAGCCGGCGTCGTGAAGCGGGCGTTCGGGTGCGCGGCGGGTTTGTCGGACTCGGGGGTCCAGTCGTTGCCGTGCCAGTCGATCGCGTGCGCCGGCGGCTCGCCGGTCATCCCCTCCCACCAGATGTCGCCGTCGTCGGTCTTGGCGCAGTTGGTGAAGATCGAGTTCCGTTCGATCGTGTCCATCGCGTTCGGGTTCGTCAGCTGGCTGGTGTTGGGCGCCACGCCGAAGAAACCGGCCTCGGGATTGACCGCGTAGAGCTTGCCGTCCTCGCCGAACTTCATCCAGGCGATGTCGTCCCCGACCGTCTCGACCTTCCAGTCGGGCAGGGTCGGGACCAGCATCGCCAGGTTGGTCTTGCCGCAGGCCGAGGGGAAGGCGCCGGTGATGTACTTGACGCGGCCGTCGGGGGCGGTGAGTTTGAGGATCAGCATGTGCTCGGCGAGCCAGCCCTCGTCGCGGGCCATCGCCGAGGCGATCCGCAGCGCGAAGCACTTCTTGCCGAGCAGGGCGTTGCCGCCGTAGCCCGAGCCGAAGGACCAGATTTCACGCGTCTCCGGGTAGTGGACGATGTACTTGTTGGCCTCGTTGCAGGGCCAGGAGACGTCCTCGACGCCCTCGGTCAGCGGCATCCCGACCGAGTGCACGCAGGGAACGAAGTCGCCGTCGGAGCCGAGGACTTCAAGTGCCCCCTTGCCCATCCGGGTCATGATCCGCATGTTGGTGGCGACGTAGGCGGAGTCGGTCAGCTGGACGCCGATCTCGGCGATCTCGGAGCCGAGCGGGCCCATCGAGAAGGGGACGACGTACATCGTCCGGCCCTTCATCGAGCCCTTGAAGAGCTGGTCGAGCGTCTCGCGCATCTCGGCCGGGTCGCGCCAGTTGTTGGTCGGGCCGGCGTCCTCCTCCTGCTCGGAGCAGATGAAGGTGCGGTCTTCGACCCGGGCGACGTCGGCGGGGTCGGAGAGGGCGAGGTAGCTGTTCGGGCGCTTGGCGTCGGAAAGGCGCTCGAAGGTGCCCGCGTCGATCAGGACCTGGGCGAGGCGGTCGTACTCCTCGGCGGAGCCGTCGCACCAGTGGACCGAGTCGGGTTCGGTGAGGGAGGCGATTTCGTCAACCCAGCTCAGCAGCTTCTCGTGGGTCGTCAACTCAGCTGGGGCAGTGGTCAGGTCGCTCATTTCGCCTTTCGCTCGCCTCTTTCTAGTTCTCGGGTTTGAGGCCGATCATCGTGATGTCGGCATCCTTGTTGCGAATTTTCAACGTCGCTACTTTCCGCTCGCCGTCGGAGAAAACCACTTCACAAGTGAAGGTCGCGCCCGGGTCAACTGAGACATCAGAGGGGCAGTCGACAGCCTGAATCTTGACATGAAGTGACTTTTCCAGGTCAGCCTGGATCGTGTCCTCGAGCTTTACGGGGTCGACGACGGTCCCGCACCCCGCCACCGAAAAGGCGGCGACGAGGAGGCCGAGAATCGCGAAACGACGACCTGGCCGGCTCATTCGCCGGCCTCGAGGGGAAAGCGCACGCGGGCAGTATCCCAAGCCGCCCGGCGCTCCTCTAGCGCTGGAAGATCTCCCCGCGGGGATTGAGGTCGCGCGCTTCCTCGTAGGCGGCGACCGCGGCGTCGGCGCGCCCGTTCTCGGCGGCGATGCGGGAGAGGACCAACCACAGGCGCCAGTTGGTCGACTCGCGGTCGACCGCCGCGCGGGCCGCGGCTTCGGCCGCCGGCAGATCGCCCATCAGCTCCAGGACCAGGGCCTGCTGCAGGCGCGGCGTGGCGGCCGCCGGCTCGACGTTCTGGGCGCTCTTGGCGTCCTCCAGCGCGGCCGAGTAGTCGCCGCCCCGCACCGACGCCTGGCTCTGGCGGGTGAGGCTGAGCGAGGCGAGCGGGATCGCGATCGCGACGATCGCCAGCAGCGAGACGACGCCGACGCCGACCCGCCAGGGAACCGAAAGTTTGGGCTTGACCCGGTCGCCGCCGCTGACCAGCAGGCCGCAGGCGAGCAGCAGCGCCGCCACCGGCACCACCGGCACCTGCCACATCCAGTCCACCGCCGCGGTCATCAGGAAGACCGAGAACCCGGCCAGGGCCGCGGCCAGCCGCGAGCGCTCCTCGGCGTCGCTCAGCAGGGCGGTCCGCAGGCCGCTGACGAAGACCCAGGCGAGGAAGGAGAGGAGCAGGAGGAAGCCGACGATCCCCAGCTCCCCGATCGTCTGCATGTAGAGCGAGTGGGCGTCGCGGACCGTTTCCGCCTCGTCGCCTTCGCGGGCCCACCAGAACTGGAAGGTGCCGGAGCCGGTCCCGATCAGCGGCGCGGTGGCGTTCTCGTCCAGGGTCGAGGCCCAGAACTGGTAGCGGCTCTCGCCGGCGGCGCTGCTGAGCCGTTCGCTGCCTTCGCCGGGCCCCCCGCCCTCCTTGAATTCGGTCCAGCCGTCGGAGACCCGACCCGGCGCGCCGACCGCCAGCGCCACGACCAGGAGGACCACGGCGCCGAGTGCGACTCCGGCCCAGGCGCCCTGCTTCGACGGGCGCGACCAGCCCGGTCGGGACCAACGGCGACCGAGCGCCGAGACGCCCGCCTGCAGCAGGCCCACCGCGGCGCAGACGAGGATCACGATCGGCAGCAGCTCGTCACCCTGTTCGCGGGCCAGGGCGTTGCCCAGCCCTTCGTGCAGCGCCTCGCGATCGTGGGCAAGAAGGATCAGGAACGCGCCGGCGACGGCCGCGAGCGCCAGCGGAATCAGCTTCGGCAGCCGGTCGGCCGCCACCACGAGAAAGAGGAGGGTGGCGATCGCCGCGGCGGCGATGCCGCCGCGCGAGAGCGTCAGGTAAAGGACCAGCATCATCGCCGGCAGCGCCGCGGCGGCGGCGGCCCGGGTGACGATCCAGCGCGCCCCGCTCGCCAGCTGCAGCAGCAGCGGCAGGCCGATCGCGGTCAACGCCGCCAGCGCGTTCCAGTAGTTGAGGGGGAACGAGAGCCGGTCCTCGGCTTCGAGGATCTTCCCGGTCTGCTGGGCGGTCGGGAACCAGTCGGGGTGCAGGCGCGAGAGGAGCGCCACGGTGGCGACGACGACGATCGCCGCGGCGACGGCGCCGATCAGCCGCTGCGTTTCGCGTCCGTCGCGACTGACCAGGACCAGGGCGAAGATCGCCACGTAGCTGAGCGCGCGGGCGAAGTCGGTGAAGGTTTTCTCGACGCTCTCGGTCCAGACCAGGCTTAGGCCGATCCAGAGGGCGAAGGCGGTCAGCAGGCCGAGCGCGGCGAGGGCGGCCGGTCCGAGCCGCCGCCGCGGCAGCAGGCCGACCGCGACGGTCGCCAGCAGCGCCCACCAGGCGGCGATCCCGACCTGGTCGTGGACGAGCGGGTCGTAGCCGCCGCCTTCGAGGCCGAGGAAGAGGACGAGGCCGAAGCAAAGGGCCCAGGCAGCGGCGCCGGCCCAGGTCCACTCGGCGCGAACATTCGCCGTCAATTCGCGCCACCGCATCGAGCCGGCCTCCATTCGGTTCTATCCTAGGAGCGTGGGTCGGACAGCGGCCTTCGCCACCCAGCGATGAAAGACCGACGCCAAATCCTCGCCATCGCCACCGCTTCCGCGGTGGCCGCGCTCGCCCTGCCGTCCGCGGCGGCGGCGGAATATTACGTTCCGCCCGCCAACGCGGCCGCCAACCAGTACACCGAAAGCTTCCCCGGTGCCGGCGGCGAAAGCCACGGCAAACGCAAGCCGGTGACGGCCGGAGCCGCCCTCGGCTCCGGCAACGCCAAGAAGCTCGAGTCGAAGGGCCCGGCGGGCAAGGCGACGGCGGAACTCGCGGCCGAAACCGCTCCCCCCCAGCTTGTCGACCAGGGGAGCAACGGCGGCGAAGGCACCGGCAAGGCCGGCGGCAACGGTCAGACCGGCGACAAGGGCGACGAACAGGGCGGCGGCGAAAGCGGCTCCGGCGCCGCCGGGGGCGGCGGCTCGAACGGCGGCTCCTCGGGTGGCGGCGGCAACGCCGCGGCCAGCGCGCAGCAGCCCCAGGGCTCCTCCGGCGTCGGCCAGGTCCTCGGCCAGGCGACCGGCGTCAGCGACGGCAACCTCGGTCTCTGGCTGCCGCTGGCGATCGTGCTGACGCTGATTGGGTCGGTTGCCTACTGGGTACGGACGCGCCACGCGCAGCCGCATCCCGGGCACCGCGCCTAAACCGCAGCTCCATTTCACCCGACAAGGGATTCATGCACCCGATGCCAGCCAAATCCCGCCTTGCGCTGTTGCTCGCGGCGCTCACCCTTCTGCTGATGGCGCTGCCGGGCGCCGCCTCGGCCCGCCCCTTCGAAACCGGGATCTCCGGGATCGGCGACTACAGCCCCCTCTCCTTCGAGCGCACCCGCGACGCCGGCGCCCGCTGGGTCCGCCTGGTCGTCGATTGGCAGAGCATCGCCCCCGCCCAGCCACCTGCGAGCTGGGACCCGACCAACCCCGCCGACCCGAACTACCGCAACTGGTCCTACCTCGATACCGGCGTCACCGAAGCGGTCCGGCACGGGCTCAACCCCCTCCTGCTTGTCGACGGAGCGCCGAAATGGGCCCAGCGGTGCGTCTCCCCGATCGGGCAGACGACCGAACTGTGCGATCCGGACCCCGCCGCCCTGGGCGCCTTCGCGACCGCCGCGGCGCGGCGCTACAGCGGCCTCTTCGCCGGCCTGCCGCGGGTCCAGTACTGGGAGGGGCTGAACGAGCCGAACTACACCGGCTTCTTCTTCCCCCAGTTCAACACCGAATTCAAGGCCCTCTCGCCCCATCTCTACCGGGCGCTGATCAACAGCTTCTACGACGCCGTCAACGCCGTCGACCCGAGCAACGTCGTGATCGGCGGCGGCCTCGGCCCGACCGAAAAAAAAGGCGTCAACATCGGCCCCCTGCGGTTCACCCGCGAACTGCTCTGCATGAAGGGCACGACCAAGCCGAAGCCGATCAAGGGCTGCGAGGCCGGCGTCCGGCTCGACGCGATCGACGTCCACTCCTACACGACCGGCGGGCCCACCCACGAAGGGCGCCCGAACGACGTCCAGATGGGCGACCTGGCGAAGATGCAGACGCTGCTCGCGGCCGCTGACAAGGCCGGCCACGTCCAGGGCCAGTTCAAGCGCACCGAGCTCTGGATCACCGAGTTCGCCTGGGACTCCAACCCCCCGGACCCGCGAGGCCTGCCGATGAAGATCCTCACCCAGTGGACCTCCGAAGCCCTGTACGAGGCCTGGACCAACGACGTCACCCACTTCTTCTGGTACCTCCTGCGGGACCAGCCGTTTACCGGTGCGGAATCCGTCGTCCAGTCCGGCCTCTACTACCGCGGCGCCGACCTCGCCGCCGACCAGCCGAAGGAAGTCCTGGTCAGCTTCCGCTTCCCGTTCGTCGCCTTCGCCAAGAAGCCGCAGGGCAAAAAGGGCCGGGCCAGCCTCGAATACTGGGGCCGGACCCCGTCGAGCGCCCCCGGCAGGGTCGTGCTCGAGGCTTTCCGCTCCGGCAAATGGCAGCGTCTGGCGGCGGCCAGGGCCAACAAAGCCGGGATCTTCCGCGGCACGCTGAGGAGCAGCTACGGGCAGGGCAAGAAGGGCGCGGTGAGGGCCGTCTTCGAGAGCCACAACAGCGTTCCGTTCCCGATGAAGCGGGTCGGGGACTTCAAACATCCGCCGTTTGGATAGGGTTCCGCGCCGCGATGCGGTTCTACGAGTACGAGGCAAGGAAGATCGTCGAGCTGGCGGGCATCCCCGTCACCAAGTACGGCTTCTGCACGAGCGCTGAGGAAGCGCGCAAGGTCGCCGAGGAAATCGGCGGCCCGGTCGTGATCAAGTCCCAGGTGCTGAGCGGCGGCCGGATGAAGGCGGGCGGCGTCAAGTTCGCCGACACCCCCGACGAGGCCGCCCAGCACGCCGAGGAGATCCTCGAGCTGGAAATCAACGGCCACATGCCGCGCGGCGTCCTCGTCGACCCCAAAGCCGAGGTCAAACAGGAGTACTACGCGAGCGTCGTCTGGGACGGCACCGCGAAGAAACCGTTGATGCTGTTCAGCGACATGGGCGGGATCGACATCGAGGAGGTCGCCGAGACCCA
>DASUTJ010000069.1:0-10089 GCA_036374655.1 Solirubrobacterales bacterium
CCGCCCGCCCGAGGGGTCACCGGTCCCGGCTCAAGGCTGGTTCGCCCTCGTGTCCGCACTCTCCAGCTGCGGCTGAGCCGCGGCTTGGGATAGCGCTGACTTTCCTGCGAGGGTTCTGGACTCCGAGGCCGGCGACTATGCCGCCGAGGATCATCAGCACGCCGGCGATCCCGATGCCGAGGCGGAAGGACGAGGTCGAGGCGTCTTCGGCGGCTGCCATCACCCGGTCGGCGTCGGCGCTGGGGACGCCTTCGGTGTCGGGTACCGCGAGCGGCTTTTCCTTTGCTTCCTCGACTGCCGCGACTGCCGCGCCGGAGAGCGGCGTCGCTCCCAACTGGTCGTCGAGCTTGGCGCCGAAGCTGGCGGAGATGACCGCGCCGAGGACGGCGATCGCCAGCAGGCCGGCGACGCGGGAGACGCCGTTGTTGACCCCGGAGGCGATCCCGACCCGATGTTCGTCGACCGAGTCGAGCACGGTCGCGGTCAGGGGCGCCACCGTGGCCGAGAGGCCAACCCCGAAGACGAGCAGGCCCGGGAGGACGTCGGTGAGGTAGTTGGCCCCGGTGTCGATCTTCATCATCAACAGCAGCCCGATGCCGCCGACGATCGGGCCCGCCGTCATCGGCAGCCGCGGCCCGGTGCCCGAGGCCATGCGGCCGAAGCGCGGCGAGAGGAAGAACATCAGGATCGAGATCGGGGTCGTCGCCAGGCCCGCCTCCAGAGGCGAGTAGCCGACTACCTGCTGCAGGTAGAGGCCGACGAAGAAGAGGCCGCCGATCAGCCCCGCGTAGGTCGCAAGGGTGGTCAGGTTGGTCACCCAGAAGTTGCGGATCCGGAACAGGCCCAACGGCAGCATCGGGTGGCGGGCGGTCGCCTCGCGGAGGACGAAGAGCCCGAAGCAGAGGACACCGACCAGCATCGAGCCCCAGACCAATGGGTCCTCCCAGCCGCGCGCGGGCTGCTCGATCAGCGCGAAGGTCGGGGCGCCGAGGCCGATCGCCGAGAGCGCGATCCCGGCCCAGTCGATGCCGAGGAAGGCGTCCTCGTCGCGACTCTCCTCGACCGAATGGAGCGTCAGCAGGATGGTGGCCGCGATCAGCGGCAGGTTGACCCAGAAGATCGCCCGCCAGGAGGTGATCCCGATCAGGGCGCCGCCGCCGGCCGGGCCGATCACGGTCGCGATCCCGGTCCAGGCGGTCCAGGTCCCCACCGCCTTGCCGCGCGCCTCCCCCTCGAAGGTCGAGGCGACGATCGCCAGCGAACCGGGGACCAGCAGCGCCCCCGTCACCCCCTGCAGGGCGCGCGCCGCGATCAGGAACTCGTCGGTCGGGGCGATCGCGCAAAGGATCGAGGTGACACCGAAGCCGACGAGGCCGAAGACGAACATCCGCCGCCGCCCGAACTGGTCTCCGAGCGAGCCGCCGACGAGCAGCAGCGAGACCAGCGCCAGCGTGTAGGCCTCGACCACCCATTGCTGGCCGGCGAGGCCGACGTCGAGCCCGTCGCTGATCGCCGGCAGGGCGACGTTGACGACGGTGCTGTCGAGGAAGACGACCGTCGAGCCAAGAATCGTCGCGATCAGGGTCAGGCGCTGGCGGCGAGACACCCGACGAGTCTAGGCAGGCGGCTCCTCGAGCTCGCGCAACTGCGCCGCCGGCGTGAAGAAGTTGCGGTAGGCGAGGGTGGTAGCGACGAGGGCCGAGATCGAGACGCTGCCTAGCAGCGTGTAGAGGAGGATCAGCTGCAGGCGGACGGCGTCGGTGGGGCTGGCGCCGGCGAGGAGCATGCCGACCATCGTGCCCGGGAAGAAGATCAGGCCGGTGGTCTTGGTCGAGTCGACGAGGGCGATCATCCCCGAGCGCAGGGAGCGGCGGACGGTCGGCGCCGCAGCTTCGCGCGGCGTCGCGCCGAGCGCCAGCGTCGCCTCAATCCGCGCCCTGGCGTCGGCCATCTCGTCGCCCAGCCGGTTGAGGGCGACGGCGCTGGCCGTCATCGCGTTGCCGATCACCATGCCGCCGACCGGGACCAGGTAGCGCGGGGTCGGGTCGAAGATCCCCAGCCCGACGACGAGCCCGAGGGTCCCGGCACCGGCCAGCGCCAGGGCGATCAGCAGCGGGCCGAAGGAGCCGGGCACCTTGGCGGCGCGGTGGCGGGCGGTGATCGCCCCGAAGAAGACCATCACCGCCAGCAGCGCCAGCACCAGCCAGATCGTGTCGGCCTCGAAGATCAGCTTGATCGCGTAGCCGACCAGGGTCAGCTGGACGATCGAGCGGGCGGTGGCGACGGCAATGTCGCGCTCGAGGTCGGCCCGCTGCCAGAAGGAGATCGCGATCGCCAGGGCCACCAGGGCGAGGGAGGCGGCGACCTGCCAGAGCTCGACGTGGATCGAGGTGCTCATGGCAGGCGCAGCACCTGGTCGCCGAGCCGCCGCGCCTGCTCGGGGTCGTGGGTGACGAGGACGATCGAGAGGTCCGCCTCGCGCCGCAGCTCGCCCAGGGCCGCCTCGATCTTGTCGCGGGCGGCGTGGTCGAGGGCCGAGGTCGGCTCGTCGAGGAGGAGGACCGCGGGGCGCTGGGCGAGCGCCCGCGCCAGCATCGCCCGCTGCCGCTCGCCGACCGAGAGCTTGGCGACGTCGCGCTCGGCGAAGGAGGGATCGAGGCCGGCGCGGGAGAGGGTCTCGTCGCGGTCGAGCAGCTCGCCGGCCAGGTCAGCGGCGTAGCGGAGGTTCGACGCCACCGTCCCCTCCAGCAGCGCCGGCAGCTGCGGCACCAGCGAGACCTCGCGGCGCAGCGCCAGCGGCTCGTAAGAAACGAGCGGCTGGCCGCGGTAATAGATATGACCCCGGTCGGGGTCGGCAAGCCGGTTCAGCAACCGCAGCAGGGTCGACTTGCCGGCGCCGGAGGGACCGACGATCGCCGTCGAACCCGCCGGAATCGAGGCGCTGACCGAGTCGAGGACGGCGCGCCCGCCGCGGTCGAGACCGACCTCTCGCAATTCGAACAGCACCGCCGCATGATCCCACCGACACCCCAAACGCAAGATGCCTCCCGTCGCGCCCACCGCTATGGGATCGCGGGCATTGCACTGGGACAATCCGGGTAGGTGACCTCGGCGGATGGCTAGAGCGATTTGGAGCGGAACGATCAGCTTCGGGCTACTGAACGTGCCCGTGCGCATGTTCAGCGCGGTCGCGCGCCGCAACATCGCCCTGCGCGAGATCCGCGAGTCCGACAGCGCCCGGATCAAACACCGCCGCGTCGCCGACGGGACCGACGAAGAGGTCCCCTACGAGAAGATCGTCAAGGCCTATGAGCTCTCGCCCGGCCAGTACGTGCCGCTGAGCAAAGACGAGATGGCGGCGCTGGCGCCGGAGAAGACCCGGGCGATCGACGTCCTCGACTTCGTCGACATCGAGGAAATCGACCCGATGTTCTTCGACAGCCCCTACTACCTCGGCCCGGCCGAAGGCGCCGAGAAGGCCTACTCGCTGCTCTCGGCGGCGATGGAGAGCTCGGGCAAGGCGGCGATCACCCGCTTCGTCTTCCGCAACAAGGAGCACCTGGCGGCGCTGCGCGCCTCCGACGGGGTCCTGACCCTGACCACGATGCGCTTCGCCGACGAGGTGATGCCGGCCTCCGAGCTCGACGACGCCCTCCCCGACAAGAAGCCGAAAGTGGCCAAGAAGGAGCGGGAGATGGCCGAGCAGCTGATCGAGTCGCTCTCGACCGAGTTCGACCCCAGCGCCTACCGCGACGAGTACCGCGAGCAACTGCTGGCGCTGATCGAACAGAAGGCCGAAGGCAAGGAGATCGTCGCCCCCGAGGTCGAGAAACCGAAGGCGACCAAAGCCCCCGACCTGATGGCGGCGCTGGAGGCAAGCATCGCCGCGGCCAAAGGCAGCAACGGCGGCGAGAAATCGGCGAAAGCCAAATCGAAAGCCGCCAAGAAGAGCAAACCGAAATCGACCTCGAAGTCGAAAAGCTCTTCCGGCTCGAAAAAAAGCAAAGCCAAAGCCTCCAAATAGGTCTGTAGAGCCGTGGGCGAAGACCGCCAGGTCGAGGTCGACGGCAAGGAGCTGAAGCTCACCAATCTCGACAAGGTGCTGTACCCCGAGGTGGGGTTCACCAAGGGCGAGATGGTCGACTACTACGCCCGGGTGGCGGAGACGATGGTCCCGCACCTGAAGGGGCGGGCGGTGACGCTGCGGCGGTTCCCCGAAGGGGTCGACGACCTCGACTCGGCCTTCTTCGAGAAGCGCTGCCCCAAACACCGGCCGAAATGGGTGAAGACGGCGCGGATGCAGGCCGGGCCCAACGCCGGCTACATCGACTTCTGCGTCTGCGACGGCCGCCCGACGCTGATCTGGATGGCGCAGCTGGCGGCGATCGAGCTGCATCCCTCGCTCTCGCTGGGGAAAAAACACGAGCAGCCGACGGTGCTCGCCTTCGACCTCGACCCCGGCCCGCCGGCCGACGTCGTCGACTGCTGCCGGGTGGCGCTGCAGCTGAAGGGCCTGCTCGACCACCTCGAGCTCGAGTCATTCGTCAAGACCTCGGGCTCGAAGGGAATGCAGCTCTACGTGCCGCTCAACACCAAGGTCACCTACGAAGACACCCGCCCCTTCGCCCAGGCGCTGGCCAAAGTCGTGGCCAAACAGAACCCCGACGAGGTGCTGGCGAAAATGGGCAAAAAGACCGACCGCAGCGGCAAGGTCCTGATCGACTGGTACCAGAACAACGAACGCAAAACGACGATCGCCGTCTACAGCCTGCGCGCCCGGGATCACCCCACCGTCTCGACTCCGGTCACCTGGGACGAGGTCGAAGCCGCGGCCGAGTCAGGCGACGGCAGCCAGCTCGTGTTCGAGGCGAG
Source organism: Solirubrobacterales bacterium (assembly GCA_036374655.1). GTDB lineage: Bacteria > Actinomycetota > Thermoleophilia > Solirubrobacterales > 70-9 > VAYN01. The sequence goes on from DASUTJ010000069.1 coordinate 4,873, forward strand.
CGACGTGCTGAAGCGGATCGAGAAGCACGGCGACCTTTTCGCCCCGGTCCTGGAGCTGAAACAGAAACTGCCCGAGCTTTAGTCGAGCTGCTGGCGCACGACCGGTTGCCTCGTCGCCCTGACCTCGTCGAGGCGACGGACGGGGGTCGTGTAGGGGGCGTTCTTGGCGAGGTCGGGGTTGTCCTCGCCCTCGGCGAGGATCTGCTGGACCGCCTCGGCGAAGGCGTCGAGGCTCTCCTTGGTCTCGGTCTCGGTCGGCTCGACCATCAGGGCCTCGTCGACGAGAAGCGGGAAGTAGACGGTCGGCGGGTGGAAGCCGAAGTCGAGCAGGCGCTTGGCGAGGTCGAGGGTGGCGAGGCCGAGGTCGCGCTTCATCGGCTTGCCGGAGAGGACGAACTCGTGCATGCAGTGGCGGTCGAAGGCGATCGGCAGGCGCTCCCCCGCCTTGCCCTCGGCTAGTCGCGCCTTGAGGTAGTTGGCGTTGAGGACGGCGGTCTCCGAGGCCTCGGCCAGGCCGTCGGCGCCGAGGCTGAGGATGTAGGCGTAGGAGCGGACGAAGACGCCGAAGTTGCCCTGGAAACCGCGCAGGCGGCCGATCGACTTCGGCCGGTCGAACTGGAGGTCGAAGCTCGGGCCGTGGCCGTTGGAGCCCTCGCGGCGGACCACCTGCGGCCGCGGCAGGAAGGGCTCGATCCGGTCGGAGACCGCGATCGGGCCGGCGCCGGGGCCGCCGCCGCCGTGCGGCTGGCTGAAGGACTTGTGGAGGTTGACGTGGACGATGTCGAAGCCCATGTCGCCGGGGCGCGATTTGCCCATCACCGCGTTGAGGTTGGCGCCGTCGTAGTAGAGGGTGCCGCCGGCCTCGTGGATCAGGGAGGCGATCTCGGCGATGTTCTCGTCGAAGACCCCGAGCGTGTTGGGGTTGGTCAGCATCAGGCAGGCGACCTCGCCCTCGTTCTCGGCCAGCTTCGCCCGCAGGTCGTCCATCTCCACCCCGCCGACCTCGTCGGTCGCGACTTTGACCACCTCGTAGCCGGCCATCGTCACCGAGGCGGGGTTGGTCCCGTGCGAGGTGTCGGGAGCGAGCACCTTGGTCCGTTCTTCACCGCGGTCGGCGTGGTAGGCGCGGGTCAGCAGCAGCCCGGCGAGCTCGCCGTGGGAGCCGGCGCTCGGCTGGAGGCTGACGTGCGGCAGGCCGCAGATCTCGCTCAGCGACTCCTGCAGCAGCCACATCAGCTCCAGCGCGCCCTGGGCCTGGCGCGGGTCCTGAGCCGGGTGCAGGCGGGCGTGGCCGGGCAGCGCCGCCACCCGCTCGTTGAGGCGCGGGTTGTGCTTCATCGTGCAGGAGCCGAGCGGGTAGAAGCCCGAGTCGAGGTCGAAGTTGCGGCGCGAGAGGCGGTTGTAGTGGCGGACGATCTCCGGCTCCGCGATCTCGGGAAGGCGCGGCGCCTCGCTGCGCAGCAGGTTCGAGGGGATGAGATCCGCGAGGGGCTTCTCGGGGACTTCCGTGGAGGGCAGCGCGGCGGCGCGGCGGCCCGGCTTCGACTTCTCGTAGATCGTCTGCGCCTTTTCGGCCTGCATCGGGGTCTGGGTCAGCGCCATCAGGCCGTCACTCCCTCGCGCTCGGCGGCGACGGCCGCGCCCAGCGCCTCGGCCAGCTCGTCTATCTGGGCCTTGGTGCGGCGCTCGGTGATCGCAACCAGCAGGCCGTCCTCGAACTCGGGGTACTCGCGGCCGAGCGGGTAGCCGGCGGCGATCCCGCGCTCGGCGACGCGGTCGAGGACCTTGTCGACGGGGGCGTCGATGCGGACCGCGAACTCGCGCGCCACCGGCGCCTCGTGCAGGAGCTCGACCCCGGCCACGCCGGCCAGCCGCTCTCTCGCGTAGGCGGTCCGCTGGACCAGCAGCTCGCCGAGCTCGCGGAAGCCCTGGCGGCCGAGCCAGGCGAGGTGGACCATCGCCCCCAGCGCGTTCAGCGCCTGCGCGGTGCAGATGTTGTTGGTGGCTTTCTCGCGGCGGATGTGCTGCTCGCGGGTCTGCAGGGCGAGGACGAAGCCGCGACGACCGTCGACGTCCTCGGTTTCGCCGGCGATCCGTCCCGGCATGCGACGGATCTGGGCCTCGGTCGCGCAGAAGAAGCCGAACGAGGGACCGCCGAAGTCCAAGCGGTTGCCGAGCGGCTGGCCCTCGCCGAGGGCGATGTCGGCGCCGCACTCGCCCGGCGGCTTGAGGATTCCCAGCGTCATCGGGTCGCAGGCGACGACCAGCAGCGCCCCGTGCTCCTTCGCCGCCGCGCCGAGCGCCTCGACGTCCTCGACCGCGCCGAGGAAGTTGGGGCTCTGGAGGAAGATCGCGGCGGTCTCGCCGTCGACCGCCTCCGCCAGCGCCGCGGCGTCGGTCAGGCCGCCCTCGAGCCCGACCTCGACGACGTCGGCGTCGTAGCCGACCGCGTAGGTGGCGAGCGTCTCGCGGCTGTGCGGGTGCAGGCCGCGGGAGACGACGAACTTGCTCCGCTTGGTCGCGCCCATCGCCAGGTACCCGGCGGAGGCGACCGAGGACGGCCCCTCGTAGAGCCCGGCGTTGGAGACCGGCAGGCCGGTCAGCTCCGACATCGCCGTCTGGAACTCGAACATCACCTGCAGCCCGCCCTGCGAGATCTCCGGCTGGTAGGGCGTGTAGGGGGTGAGGAACTCCGAGCGGGAGGTGATCGCGTCGACGATCGCCGGCACGTAGTGGTCGTACATCCCGGCGCCGACGAAGCAGACCTGCTCTTCGGCGCTGGCGTTGCGCCCGGCGAGCGCCGCCAGCCGCTCGTAGACCTCGGCCTCCGGCATCCCCGCCGGCAGCGCCAGCGGCCGCCCGAGCCGCAGTGGCTCGGGGATCTGCCCGAAGAGCTCGTCAACGCTCTCGACGCCGATCGCGTCGAGCATCTCGCGGCGGTCCTCGGGGGTCGCTGAGGTGTAGCGGGTCACGCGGGTAAAGGCTAGGGAACGCGGAGGGCGGGCTTCGGGCCTAGCGGTCCAGCATCTTGCGGTATTCGGCGGCGCCGAGCAGGGTCTCGGCCTCCTCGGGGGCGGTCAGCCGCACCTTGACCAGCCAGCCCTCGCCGTAGGGGTCCTCGTTGACCTTCTCCGGCGTGTCCTGCAGCGCGTCGTTGACCTCGAGGATCTCGCCCGACAGCGGCGCGATCACGTCGGAGACCGCCTTGACCGACTCGACCTCGGCGTAGGAGGAGTCTTTCTGGATCGTCGCGCCGACCTCGGGCGGGTCGAAGAAGACGACCTCGCCGAGCGAGTCCTGCGCGTACCAGGTGATCCCCAGGGTCGCCTGGTCGCCCTCGATCCGGGCCCAGTCGTGTTCCTCGTGGTAGCGAAGGTCGTCGGGGTAGGTGGCGTCGCTCACATCGGCTCCTTTACGGGTACAGGGGCTTGGAAGCTATCCGGGCGGGGCGGCGCTTGCCGCGGACGTCGATCTCGATCTCGGTGCCGACCCCCGCAAGCTCCGACTTCACGTAGGCCATCCCGGCGCCAACTTCGAGCGAGGGCGAGAAGGTGCCGCTGGTGACGACGCCGACCTCGGTGTCGTCGTGGAGGACCGGGTTGCCTTCGCGCGGGATTCCCTGGCCGTCGATCTTGAAGGCGGCGAGCGTCTCGGCGGTGCCCTCGGCGCGGGCGCGGGCGATCGCCTCGGAGCCGATGAATCCCGTCGCCTCCTTGCAGCACCAGCCGAGGCCGGCTTCGACCGGGTTGCGCTCCGGGCTCAGCTCGTTGCCATGCAACGGGTAACAGACCTCCAGCCGCAGGGTGTCGCGGGCGCCGAGCCCGCAGGGGACGACGCCGGCGTCGAGCAGCTCCTTCCAGATCGGCGCGGCGACCTCGGGGTCGATCAGCAGCTCGACTCCGTCCTCGCCGGTGTAGCCGGTGCCGCAGACCAGCGCCGGGCGGCGGCCGACCTGGGCGTGGGCGACGTGGAAGCGCGGCGGCAGCGAGATCCCGAGCGCGCCGTCCAGCACCTGGCGGGCGTGCGGTCCCTGGACGGCGAGCATCGCGTAGCGGTCGGCGACGTCGCGGACGATCACGTCGAACTCGCGGCTCTGGCGGCCGAGCCAGGCGAGGTCGGCCTCGTGGTTGGCGGCGTTGGTGACGACGAGGTAGCGATCGCCGCCGAGCCGGTAGGCGAAGAGGTCGTCGAGGACGCCGCCGTCCTCCTGACAGAGGCACGAGTACTGGGCGCCGCCGATGGCGATCTTGGCGACATCGTTGGAGAGCACCCGCTGCAGGAAGCGCAGCGCGCCCGGCCCCTCGACCTCGACCTCGCCCATATGGGAGACGTCGAACATCCCGACATGCCGCCGCACCGCCGAGTGCTCCTCCCGGATCCCCTCGTAGGTGACCGGCATCTCCCAGCCGGCGAACGGCACCAGCTTCGCCCCAAGGTCGAGGTGCTGCTCGTAAAGAGGGGTGCGCATCCACCCCAGGCTATTGGTCGGGGAGGGCGCGGTGCCCTCTCCAGACGCTCAACGGCGAGCCATAAGCGAGCAGTGTCTGGAGAGGGCGCCTCGCCCTCCCCTCACACCTACTCTTTGAGGAAGCCGGGCACGTCGATGTCGTCCTCAGAGACGCGCAGTTTGCGGATCTCCGTGTCCTCTGCCGAGACCCGCGGGCGGCTCTCGTAACGGCGGCGGACGCGCTGCGGCGAGCGAGCCAGAAGCTCGAAGCCCTCGAAGCCGGTGGCGATCACCGTCACCCGGACCTCGTCCTTCATCGACTGGTCGACGACGGAGCCGAAGATGATGTTGGCGTTGTCGTCGGCCTCGGCCTGGACCAGCTGGGCCGCCTCGTTGACCTCGAACAGGCCGAGATCCTCGGGGCCGGTGATGTTCAGCAGCATCCCGGTCGCGCCTTTGATCGACTCCTCGATCAGCGGCGAGGTGATCGCCGCCTTGGCGGCGTCGAGCGCGCGGGCCTCGCCGGAGGCGGAGCCGACACCCATCAGGGCCGAGCCGGCGTCGCGCATGATCGTGCGCACGTCGGCGAAGTCGAGGTTGATCAGGCCGGGGATGGTGATCAGGTCGGTGATGCCCTGGACGCCCTGGCGGAGGATGTCGTCCGCCTGACGGAAGGCCTCGAGCACGCTGGTGCGCCGCTCGACCGCCTGCAGCAGCTTCTCGTTCGGGACGATGATCAGGGTGTCGACTTTGTTGCGCAGTTTCTCGAT
>DASUTJ010000070.1:0-11375 GCA_036374655.1 Solirubrobacterales bacterium
CAGCTGCTGATCGCGCTCGGTCTCTGGTGGGTCGCCCGCCACGAGGTCGGCCTCGAGCCGGTGCTCGAGTTCCGGATCGGCGACGCCAGCCTCGACCTCGGCCCGGTCCTCTACTTCGTGCTCGTCTTCCTGGTGATCGCCGGCACCTCCAACGGGGTCAACCTCACCGACGGCCTCGACGGCCTCGCCGCCGGCTCCTGCGCGATCGTCCTCCTCGCCTACACGGCGATCTCCTTCATCTCCAACGAGCAGCAGGACCTGGCGCTGCTCTCCGCCTGCCTGGTCGGGGCCTGCGTCGGGTTCCTCTGGTTCAACGCCTTCCCGGCGTCGATCTTCATGGGGGACACCGGCTCGCTCGGGCTCGGCGGGGCGATCGGCGCCCTCGCGGTGATGACCCAGACCGAGGTGCTGCTGATCATCATCGGCGGCATCTTCGTGATCGAGGCGCTCTCGGTCCTGCTCCAGGTCTTCGCTTTCAAAACCTTCCGCCGCCGGGTGCTGCTGATGGCGCCGCTGCACCATCACTTCGAGATGATGGCCTGGTCGGAGACGAAGATCATGCTCCGCTTCTGGATCATCGCCGCGGTCTGCTCGGGGATCGGTTTCACCCTGTATCAGCAGTCGATCGGCTGATGGGAGCCTGACGGAATGCCAGAGATCGAGGTAACCGCGGGGCCGATCGAGTACGGCGACAGCGGCGGCGAGGGACGGCCGATCGTCTTCATCGGCGGGCTGCCGCACGACGAGGCGCTCTGGGACGGGGTTATCGCCGAGCTGGCGCCGAAGTTCCGCTGCCTGACCCCGGTGCTGCCGCTCGGCGCGCAGCGCAAACCGCTGCGCCGGGACGCCGACCTCTCGCTTCCGGGTCTGGGACGCATCGTCACCGAGTTCCTCGAGCGGCTCGACCTGCGCGACGCGGTCGTCTGCTTCAACGACTGGGGCGGCGCCCAGACGATGGTCTCCCACGAAGGCACCGAGCGGGTCGGCGCCTTCGTCCTCGTCTCCTGCGAGACCGCCGACAACTACCCGCCCGGCGTCGCCGGCCGGATCGCCGCGCTCTCGGGCTTCATGCCGGGCGGCTTCGGGGTGATGCGCTTCGCCCTCTCCTTGCCGATGCTGCGCAAACTCCCCTTTACCTACGGCCGGATGAGCAAGCGCGGCGTCTCCGACGAGCTGATGCACCGCTGGCTGCAGCCGCTGAAGCGCCCCGAGATCCGCCGCGACACGCGCAAGTACGTCCGCGACGTCCGCCACGGCCGCCGCGAGATGCAGCTCGCGACGCCGAAGCTGGCCGGCTTCGAGAAGCCGGTCCTCGTCGTCTGGGACGAGGAGGGGACGATGATGCCCAACAGCGAGGGCCGCGGCCTGGCCGAGGCGTTCCCCAACTCGACCTACGTCGAGCTGCCCGACTGCTACACCCTGATCCCGATCGACCAGCCGGTCGCGCTGGCGAACGAAATCGAGAAGTTCGTTTCCTGAACCGCGGCATTGATTCGGTACGCAAGGAATCTTTGTCGGAGTAATTGTCTATTCTCGTCCGGTGCTGAGGGGCGTCACCGGGGGCAGCCGTGCGCGCGATCGCTTGAACGGGGTCCGCTGGAGGCTGCACGCGATCCGAAGGGTCCTGCGGCCGGGAGCGCGCCCGGAGATGGCGCTGATCGGCCCCCGTCCGCCGCGTTTCATCAGGCCGGTCGACGTCGGCAGGATCGACAGCCCGCGGAACGGCGCGGCGCTCCGCGAGGGAACCCTGGCGATCCGCGGCTGGGCCTGCTTCTCGGAGGGTCGGGTCAGGCGGGCCGAGGTCTACCTCGGTGAGGAGCACCTGGGCCCGGCGAGGGTCGGTGTGCCGCGCCCCGACGTGGCGGAGGTGGTCGACTATCCCCACGCTCCCGTCTCCGGCTTCGAGCTGATCCTGCCCATCGAGGCCGCGCAGCGGTTCGCCGGCAGCGGCTCGACCGAGATCCGGGTTCTCGTTACCGGGGTGAACGGCGCCACCTTCGAACCCGATCCGGTCGAGATCAACCTCCTTGACGCGGTCGCCGGCTGCAGCTCGCAGCCTGACGCCGGCCACATCGATTCGCCGATCTTCAGGGCCGAGGTGAGCGACACCCTCGTGGTCCAGGGCTGGGCCTGCCTCGCCGACGGTGCGGCGCGGCGGGCCGAGATCTGGCTGGGCGACGAGCTCCTCGGCCGCGCCCGGGTCGGGGTGCCGCGGCCTGATCTGGCCGACGTCCTGGACCGCCCGGAAGCTGTCCTCGCCGGCTTCGAGCTCGCGGTCGACGCCGACGAGGCCCGTCGTCTCGTCGGCGCGGGGGAGACGATGCTCCGGGTCCTCGTCACCGGCATCACCGGCCGCACCTTCGAACCGGCGCCGGTGCCGATCGAAATCCTCGAGGCGGCTCCCAGGGAGGCCGAAGAACCCCCCGCCGTCGGCGTCATCGACTCTCCCGTCGCGGGGGCCGAAATCGGGGCAGGGACGATGTCCGTGAGGGGCTGGGCCTGCTTCGCCGCCGGCCACGTCAGGTGCGCCGACGTGTACCTCGGCGAGGAGGCGCTGGGGCAGGCGCGGATCGGCGTGCCCCGCCCGGAGCTGGAGGCGAACTCCCGTCATCCGCAGGCCGCGCTCGGCGGCTTCGAGCTGACCGTGGACGCCGATGCGGCCCGGGCGATCGCCGGAGTCGGGGAGACCGAGGTCCGTGTGGTCGTCAGAGACACGGAGGGGAGGACCTACGAACCGCCCCCGGTCGGGGTGAGGCTGGCGCCGGCCGACGCCGCCCCGGCGGTCGGCTCGAACGGCTTCGACGTCTCGTCACCCAGGACGCGGAACGGACCCCGCACCCTCGTGGTCACCCACCAGCTCACCCTCGGCGGGGCGCAGCTCTTCCTGATGGATCTACTCGGCGGGATGACCGCGCTGGACGCGATCGACCCGGTTGTGGTCAGCAGTCTCGACGGCCCGCTGCGGGCTCGGCTCGAAGGCGACGGCATCCCGGTCCACCTGACCGACCTCCAGCCAGCCGGGACGCTCGGTTCCCATCTGGGGCGGATCGACGAGTTCCTCGCCTGGGCGGAGCCCCTGGGCTTCGACCTGGTCTTGGTCAACACCGCCACCTCGGCGGCCTTCGCCGGCGGCGAGATCGCCACCCGGCTCGGCATCCCCTCGGTCTGGACGATCCACGAGAGCTTCGAACCCGCCCTCCTCTGGGGGGACCTGAAGGCGGACGTTCGCGCCCATGCCGAAATGGTGATCGCGAACGCGTCGCTGGCGATCTTCGAGGCCGATGCGACCAGGGGCATCTACCAGCGACTGGTCGACCCCGACCGCTGCCTTGTGCTCCCCTACGGGCTCGACCTCGAGCCGATCGACGCGCAGCGGGCCGGTTTCGACCGGGAAGCCGCCCGCCGGGCGGCCGGGATCCCCTCCGACGCCCAGCTGATCGTCTGCGTCGGAAGCGTCGAACCGCGCAAGGCGCAGGTGCCTCTGGCCGAGGCCTTCGACCTCGTCGCCGAACAGCACCCGCGGGCCCGGCTGGCCTTCGTCGGCGGCAAGGCCGGCGACCCGAACACGATCGCGCTCGAATCGTGGATCGCCCGCTCGCCGCTGGCGGATCGGATCGAGCTGATCCCGATCACCCCAGACGTCGGCGAGTGGTATGGCATGGCGGACCTCCTGGTCTGCGCGTCGGACGTCGAGTCGCTGCCGCGCACGGTGCTGGAGGCGATGGCCTGGGAAACGCCCGTGCTCGCCACCGGCGTCTTTGGCCTGCCCGAGCTGATCGACGACGGCAAGACCGGCTGGCTCTGCGAGCCGCGGGACACCTTCGCCCTCGCCGAGGCCCTCAGCCGCGCCCTCGCCGTCCCGGAGTCGACCCGCGCCCGGATCGCCCGCGACGCCCGTGAGCTGGTCGAGGATCGCCACTCACTGCCGCGCTACGCGGAGCGGGTCGCCGAGCTTCTCGAGGCGACGGTCGCCGACAGGCCGGAAATGAGCGCCTTGGGCGCGGGTCGCTGAGCGCGACAGGTCCGCCCGACCCGATCGCGAAGCTTCAGATGTGCCCCTGAGCGTCCCTGCCAAGGAAGTCCGCCCGCCCCTGCCGCGGGGGCCGTTCCTGGTCGTCGGCCTGGCCCGATCCGGGCAGGCCGCGGCGCGGTTGCTGGCGGAGCGGGGGGAAGCGGTGCGGGCGGTCGATTCGGGCCATCCGGACGGGGCGGCAGGGTTGGAGGGGGTTGGCGTCGAAGTCTTTCTGGATACGGATGGATTGGCGCAGCTCGAGGGGACCCACACGGTCGTCAAGAGCCCGGGTGTTCCCCGGGAGGCGCCGGTGATCGCGGCTGCGCTGGAGCGGGAGATCGAGGTGATGGGGGAGATGGAGCTGGCCTGGCGGGCGCTCCCGAACCGCTTCGTCGGCGTCACCGGGACCAACGGCAAGACGACCACGGTCGAGCTGCTCGGTCACCTCTACCGCAGCGCGGCCGAGCCGGTCGCGGTCGCCGGCAACGTCGGCACCGCGCTCTCCGAGCTGGTCGGCGAGGTCGATGCCGACACGACGATCGTCTGCGAGTGCTCCAGCTTCCAGCTCGAGGACACGGTCGCCTTCGCTCCCGAGTGCGCCGTCTTCCTCAATCTCTCCCCCGATCACCTCGATCGCCACGCCGACCTCGACTCCTACCTGGCGGCGAAGCTGCGGATCTTCGCCAACCAGGGCAACGACGACGTCGCCGTCTACAACGCCGACGACCCGATGCTGGCCGGCACCGACCTCGGCGGCTGCGGGCGCCGGATCGCCTTTTGCGTTGGCGCCGCCCCCGACTGCGAGGTCGCGGTCGCCGAGGGGACGATCTTCTACGACGGCGAGCCGCTGCTCCCGGTCGCCGACCTCGGCCTGTTCGGCGAGCACAACGTCGCCAACGCGATGGCCGCTGCCGCGGCGGCGCTGGCGATGGGGATCGACCGCGAGGCGGTGCGCGAGGGACTGCGCAGCTTCGCCGGCGTCCCGCACCGCCTCGAGCAGGTCGCCGAGATCGGCGGCGTCCGCTTCGTCAACGACTCGAAGGCGACCAACGTCGCCTCGGCGACGGTCGGGATCCGCGCCTTCGAGGGCGGCGTCCAAGCGATCCTCGGCGGCTCAGACAAGGACGAGCCCTTCGCGCCGCTGGTCGAGCCGCTGGCCGAGCACGCCCGCGCCGCCTACCTGATCGGCGCCACGACCGAGCGGATGGCACGCGAGCTGGCGCCCGCGGTCGAGGCCGGGGTCCAGCTGCACCGCTGCGCCGATCTCGATGACGCCCTCCGCCGCGCCGCGTCCGCCGCGTCGCCCGGCGAGGTCGTCCTGCTCTCGCCCGCCTGCGCCAGCTTCGACGCCTTCGAGAACTACGAACGGCGCGGCGAGCGCTTCCGCGAGATCGTCGGGGAGCTGCGATGAGCGCCATGGCGCTCGGCCGGGGCAAAGGCGCAAAAACGAAGGGCTCGAAGAGGCGCCGCCGCCCGCACTCGCCCGAGTACAACATGCTGCTGACCGCGACGCTCTGCCTGCTGGCGCTCGGCGCGGTGATGGTTTTCTCGGCCAGCTCGACCACCCGCGTCCTTCAGGACGGCGGCCTCTCCGACAGCGCCTTCTACCTGAAGCGGACGCTGATATTCGGCGCCGTCGGCCTGCTGATCATGCACTTCGTCGCCCGCCACGGGCTCGACTTCGTCCGCAAGCTGACGCCGGTCATCCTCGGCATCTCCTTCTTTCTCCTGTTTGCGGTGCTCGTGGTCGGGACCGAAGTCAACGGCGCCACTCGCTGGCTCGGCGGCGGCTTCCTCCAGATCCAGCCCTCGGAGATCGCCAAGGTGGCGCTGGTCCTCTACGCGGCCGACCTGTTGGCACGCAAACCGAAGCAGGCCCAATCGCTGGAAGGAATGATGCCCATCCTGCTGGTGGTCGGCGCCTCGGCGCTGCTGATCATGCTGCAGCCCGACATGGGGACGACGATGGTCACCACCTTCGCCGTCGGTGCCACCCTGATCGCCTCCGGGGCGCGGCCCGTGGACCTCGGCAAGATCGCCCTGGTGCTCGGCGGTTTGGCGCTGCTGATGGCGGTGATCGAGCCCTACCGGATGGCCCGCCTGACGGCCTTCCTCAATCCGACCGCCGACGCCTCCGGCGCCGGCTTCCAGGCGGCGCAGGCGAAAATCGCGCTCGGCTCCGGCGGCCTCTTCGGGGTCGGGATCGGCAACGGCGTCCAGAAGGCCTTCTACCTGCCCGAGGCCCACACCGACATGATTTCGGCGGTGATCGGCGAGGAGCTGGGCCTGGTCGGGATCGCGGGTGTCGTCGGCCTCTTCGCAATGTTCGGCTACGCCGGGTTGAAAACCGCGCAGAAGGCCAAGGATCGCTACGGAAAGATCCTCGTCGCCGGCCTCACCTCGCTGGTCCTGGTGCAGGCGACGATCAACCTCTTCGCTGTGATGGGGCTGGCGCCGCTGACCGGCGTTCCGCTGCCCTTCGTCTCCTACGGGAACAGCAGCCTGATGGCGACGCTCTTCGCGGTGGGACTGATACTCAACGTCGCCGGCGGCGGGCGGGCGGCGGCGCGCAAGTCGACGCCCACCCGCGCTGGCAAACTGCGCGTCGTCCAAGGCGGGCGATCGCCCGCCCGCGAAAGGAGCCGAGCTAGCGGTGCCAGGAAAGCCAAGAGTGGTGGTGGCGGCGGGGGGAACCGCGGGGCACGTCGTGCCCGCCATGGCGGTCGCCGACGAGCTTCGGGCTAGCGGCGCCGAGGTCAGCTTCCTCGGCACGCGCGAGCGGATCGAGGCGGAGCTGGTTCCCGCCGCGGGCTACGAGATCGATTTCGTCAAGGTGCGCGGCATCGACCGCCGCAACCCCCTGCGCGCGGCGCGGGCGGGGTTCGAGGCGCTGGGCGCGGTCGGCGCGGCCCGCAAGGTCCTGCGCCGGCGCGGCGCCGACGTGGTGATGGGCGGCGGCGGCTTCGTCGCCGGCCCGGCGGGGTTGGCGGCGACGTTGACCCACACCCCGCTGGTCCTGACCGAGGCCGATAGCCACCTGGGACTGGCCAACCGCCTGCTGGCGGGACGGGCGCGGCGCGTCTGCCTCGCCTTCCCGATCGCGGGACGCGAGGGCGACCCCTACCTGGTTACCGGGCGACCGGTGCCGAGAGCGGTGCTCGAAGGCGACCGAGCAGCGGCGCGGGCTCGCTTTGGAATCGACGCCGGCGCCCGCTGCCTGCTGGTCGTCGGCGGCAGCCAGGGCGCCCGCTCGATCAACTTCGCCGCCATCGAGGCCTTCGCCGAGCGACCGAACGCAGTTGTTCCCGGTATGCGGGAACAACTGCGTTCGCGTGATTTTCACGTCGTCCACATCGCCGGTACCCGGGACTATCCGGAGCTGAAGACCCGGCTTGCCGCGGCCCCGCACGCCGAGGGCTACACCCTGCTCGAGTACGAGCCCAACCTCGGCGACGCCCTCGCCGCCGCCGACCTGGTTCTGGGCCGCTCGGGCGGATCGATCTTCGAGGTGGTCGCCACCGGGCGACCGGCGATCCTCGTGCCCTATCCCTTCGCCACCGCCGACCACCAGACCGCCAATGCCGAGTGGATGCGGGCGGGAGGTGCGGCAAGCGTGATCGCCGACGCCGAGCTCGACGCCGAGGGCCTGCAGGCGGAGGTCGGCGCGGTCATCAACGACCCCGCCCGCCTGGAGGAGATGGCCGCCGCCGCACGCGCGCTGGCCAAGCCCGACGCCGCCCGCCGGATCGCCGACCAGGTTCTGGAGGCGGCGGGATGAGCGACTGGAGCGGCCGGCGGCTGCACTTCATCGGCATCGGCGGCGCCGGGATGAGCGGCCTGGCGCTTGTCTGCGCGAGGCTCGGGGCCGAGGTCACCGGCTCGGACCGCGCCGACTCCTCTTACATGGAGCGCCTGCGGGCGGCGGGGCTCGAACCCACCGTCGGCCACGACGCGGCGAACCTGCCCGAGGGCGCCGAGGTGGTCGTCTCGACCGCGATCGCGGAGGACAACCCGGAGCTGGCGCTGGCCCGCCAGCACGGCACCGAGCCGATCCACCGCGGCCAGCTGCTGGCCGAGCTCTGCGCCGAGAAGCGGCTGATCGCGATCGCCGGCACCCACGGCAAGACGACGACGACCGCGATGGTCGCCTGGGCGCTGCGCGGGATGGGCGCCGACCCCGCCTTCTTCGTCGGCGGCGAGGTTCCGGGCCTGAGCCCGGACGGCGGCACCGCCAACGCCGGCTGGGGTGAGGGGGAGTGGGTGGTCGCCGAGGCCGACGAGAGCGACGCCAGCTTCCTGCGCCTGCGGCCCGAGGTCGCGACGATCACCAATGTCGAGATGGACCACCACTCACGCTGGGGCTCCCTGGCCGAGCTGCACGAGGCTTTCCGCGCCTTTGCGGGCCCGGCCCGCGGCCTGGTCCGGCCGGCCGACGAGGAGATGGGCTGGCTGGACGGGGTCGGCGGCGAGGTCGTCGAGTTCGACGGTGCCACCCCCGGACCGGCCGACCTCGGCCTGGCGGTGCCCGGCGAGCACAACCGTCGCAATGCCCGCGCCGCCCTGGCGGCGTTGCGGCTGGCGGGCTTCGAGGTCGACGCGGCCGCGGAGGCGCTGGCGGGCTTCACCGGCGTCCACCGGCGCCTGCAGCTGAAGGGCTCGCGCGGGCCGGTCCGTATATATGACGACTACGCCCATCACCCGACCGAGGTGCGGGCCGCCCTCGCCGCTCTGCGCGAACTGGAACCCTCGCGCCTGGTCGCCGTCTTCCAGCCCCACCTCTACTCGCGGACCAAGGCGCTCGCGGTTGAGTTCGGCGCTGCTCTCGCCGCCGCCGACGAGGTCGTCGTCCTCGACGTCTACCCGGCGCGCGAGGAGCCGGTCGGCGACCTCGCGGGCGTCAGCGGCCTGCAGGTCGCTCAGGCGGCGGCCGAGCGGGCCGGCGGCCGACCGGTCTGGTGGCTGCCCACCGCCGGCCTCGCCCAGCGGGCGCTGACCGACCGCCTGGATAACAACCCGGATCTCTACGGCGCGGGCACGGCGCTGGTGACGATCGGCGCCGGCGACGTCTTCAAGTTGGGCGAGTCGCTGGTCACGGAGGAGACAGGATGAGCGCCGCTCCCGAGGGTCTGCAGCCCGATTTCCCGCTGGCCCGCCTGACCACGGTGCGGACCGGGGGGGCAGCCGCCTGGTTCGGCCGCCCGGCCGACGAGGCGAGCCTGCTGGCGGCGCTGCGCTGGGCCGACGCGGAGGGGCTGCCGGTCGGGGTGGTCGGCTCGGGCTCGAACCTGCTGGTCGCCGACGACGGCTTCCACGGCGTGGCGCTGAAGCTCGACGGCGAACTCGCGGCGATCGAGCGCGAGGGCGAGCGCGTCGTCTGCGGCGGCGGCTATCGCTTCCCTTCGGCGGCGGCGAAAACGGCGGGCTGGGGACTCTCTGGCCTCGAGTTCGGGGTCAACATCCCCGGCACCACCGGCGGCGCGGTGCGGATGAACGCCAACGCCTACGGCGGCCAGCTCGCGGAGGTCCTGGAGTGGGTCGACGTCGCCACCGCCGCCGGCACCGACCGTCGCGCCCCCGACCAGCTCGGCTTCGAGTACCGCCGCTCCAATCTGCGCGAGGGCGAGATCGTCGCCCGCGCCTCCTTCCAGCTGACGCCAGCCGACCCGGAGGAGATCCGCGCCACCCTGGCCTCGATGCGCGAGCGCCGCCGCGAGGCCCAGCCCTCGGGGATCAAGACCTTCGGCTCGACCTTCAAGAACCCCGACGACGAGCGCGCCGAGGGGAAATCCGCGGGGCAGTTGCTGGAGGCGGCCGGCTGCCGCGGCCTGCGTCACGGCGGCGCCCGCTTCTCCGAGAAGCACGCCAACTTCGTCGAGAACGACCGGGACGCGACCACCGCCGACGTCCTCGAGCTGATGGCCGAGGGCCGGCGCCGCGTGTTCGAGCGCTTCGGGGTCGAGCTGGAGCCGGAGGTGCAGGTGCTCGGCGACGTGCGCTGGCCGGAGGGCTGGGAGCTGTGAGCCGGAGGCTGTGGATCGGGCTGGCCGCGGTCCTGGCCGTCGCGATCGCCGTCTACTGGTTCGGCTTCCGCCAGAAGACCGTCGAGGCCGACGTCGAGGTGCCGATCCTGGCCGCCGCGATCGGCGAAGGCGAAGAAGCCGTCGGTGTGGCGGGCAACGGCGCCGTCGTCCGCTGGTTGCCGCCGCCCGAGGACCCGCCGCTGCCGCGGCTGCCGCTGGACGAGGTCCCCAAAGGCGGCAAGGTTCGCGGCACCGCGCTCGAACAGGTCCTCGTCCTGGCCGCGGTCCCCGACGAGCTGCGCCCCTATGTCGAGAGCAGCTTCTTCGGCGAGAGCGGGGTGGACGTCACCCTCACCACCGGGATCGAACTGCGCTTCGGCGATGCCTCGCAGGCCCGCCGAAAGTGGAGGGCGGCAGCGGCGGTGCTCGCCGATCCCTCGGTGACGGCCCTCGATTATGTAGACCTGCACGCTCCCAGCCGGCCCGCCTATGGGGGCTCCGAACACGAACTTCCAGCCGCACCCTGAACCTTCTGGAGGCCGGTTAAAGGGCTTTCCAGTGCGGTGTCGAAAAGTCTCAACCTGAGAGTGAGACTGGCTCAACCCTCAAGTAGGGGTTGAGAATTGGAGGGTGCAGGATGCTTGCCGCGGGTTTGACAGAAGTCAAGGAATGCCCTACGTTGAGCGCAATTTCCGTGCTTGCGGCGGTGTCTCGAACCCTAGAGTGTTGCTGAAGGCTCGGACGGAACAAGGGCTCAACTCAATATGGAATCCACTTACTTGGCAGTGATCAAGGTCGTCGGCGCAGGCGGCGGCGGCACCAATGCCGTCAGCCGGATGATCGACGCCGGAATCAGGGGCGTCGAGTTCGTCGCCGTCAACACGGACGCCCAGGCGCTGCAGGCCTGCGACGCCGACATCAAGCTTTCGATCGGCCAGGAGCTGACCCGCGGCCTCGGCGCCGGGGGCAACCCCGAGGTCGGCGCCGGCGCGGCGGCCGAGAGCCGCGACGAGATCAAGGAGGCGCTGAAGGGCGCCGACATGGTCTTCGTCACGGCCGGCGAGGGCGGCGGCACCGGCACCGGCTCCGCCCCGGTGATCGCCGAGATCGCCAAGGAGGAGATCGGCGCCCTGACCGTCGGCGCGGTGACCAAACCGTTCGAGTTCGAGGGCAAACGACGGATGCAGCAGGCGCTCGAGGGGATCGAGAAACTGCGCAACAAAGTCGACACCCTGATCATCGTCCCGAACGAGAAGCTGCTGCAGGCGGTCGAGCGGCGCACCAGCGTGCTCGAGGCCTTCCGTCAGGCGGACGACATCCTCCGCCAGGGCGTCCAGGGCATC
>DASUTJ010000071.1:0-19478 GCA_036374655.1 Solirubrobacterales bacterium
ACGAAGGCCACTCCCGCAGTCTAGGCTCGCGGGTCTCGTGATCGGGACTTACGCAGCCGTGGTGGCCATCTGCGCGGCGTCGCTGGCGATCGGGCAGGCGGCGATCTGCCTCTGCGGGGGGCGGCGGTGGTCCTGGCTGGCGCCCGCGGTGGGGCTGGCGCTGCTGTGCGTGGTGTGCTGGTGGACGGTGCGGCTGCCCGGGGACGGGGTGGTCTCGGCGGTTCTCGTGCTTGTGATGACGATCGCTTCCGTCGCCTATCTCCGAGGACGGATCGAGGGTGTGGGGGAGGCGCTGCGGGTGGGGTGGCCGGTAGCGCTCGCCGCTCTGCTCGCCGCTTCGCTGCCCTTCGCCGTCGAGGGCCACTTCGGCATCCTCGGCACCAGCTTCAACCCCGACATGTCCCAGCACCTGCTGGCCGCCGACCGCCTCGCCGAAGGCAACTCCTCCCAACTCCTGGTCCAGGGCTACCCCCTCGGTCCCCACGCGATCGTCGTAGCCCTCAACAAGGGCCTCGGCATCGGCCTCGTCCAAGGCTTCACCGGCCTAACCATCGCCGTCGCGGTCCTAGCCTCCCTAACCGCCCTCGCAGCCTTCCGCGACCTCCCAGCCATCCCCCGCACCGCCGGAGCCCTCCTAGTAGGCCTCGCCTACCTAGTCGCCTCCTACTTCGCCCAAGGCGCCTTCAAGGAGACGATGCAAGCGCTCTTCCTCCTGGCCTTCGTCCTCGCTCTACGCGAGTCCCAACACACCTGGGCGGACCTAAATCTCCGCTTCGTCCCAGCAGCCCTCATCGCCGCCGGCAGCGTCTACACCTACAGCTTCCCGGGCCTGATCTGGCTCTCCGGAACCTTCGTCATCTGGTGTCTAGCGACTCTGCTCCCTGCCGCGGGTGGCACGGTAGGGGGGACCATGTCTGAGGAAGCTTTAGCTACCGGAAGACATGGTGGGTCCCCTGCCGTGACAGGACCCGCGGCCCGAGCGCTAGGTCTCGCGTTGTTGACCTTCTTCGTCCTAATAGCCCCCGAGATCGGCCGAATGATCGACTTCAAAAAGTTCGAGACCTTCGACCCCAACGGCCCAGGCCTAGGAAACCTCTTCGGCCAGGTCTCACCCTTCGAGGCCCTGGGCATCTGGCCCTCGGGCGACTTCCGCCTCGCTCCAGGCGACGGCGCGATACCGGCGCTCGGCTACTACCTCGGTATCGCCTTCGCCCTGGCGCTCCTCGCCTACGGCCTCGTCTGGCTCTGGCGCCGCCGCGAGACCGCGATCCTCTCCGGCCTCGCCGCCGCCACTCTCGCCTACGGGGCCGCTCGCCTCGCCGGCACGCCCTACACCGCCGCCAAGGCGATCGAGATCGGCGCGCCTCTCGTTGCGCTGGCGATCGTGTTGCCTTTGCTGAGTCGAGTCGAGTGGCGCTTTCCTCTCGGTATGCGAGAGCAAGGCGACACTCGCCAGTCGATTCCCGCGGTGGCCACGGTTCTCTTCGTCATCGCCGCCGGCGTCTGCTCGCTTCTCGCTCTCGCCAACGCGCCCGTCGGCCCGACCTCGTACTCCTCGACTCTCAGCGAGTACCGCAAGCTCGTCGGCGAAGGACCGACCCTGGTCCTCGCCTCGCCGCAGCTGCTGGAGGAGGAACACGGCGAACCGTTCCTCGCCTGGGAACTGCGCGGTGGCCGAGTCTGCATCAAGTCGAGCGACGGTCCCAGCGTCCCGCCGGGGGTGCGCTTCGTGGTCCGGGACGAAGGAGGCTGGACGTTGACGAAGGTGAAAACCCCGCGGCCCGGCAAGAGCCCCTGCCCGCTGATCGCCGTGCGCCAGGCGCGGCAGGGACCTGCCCGCTAACTCCGCGTACCATCCCCACGCATGGAGGCCGCGACCGAGAAGACCACCTTCACCCTGCCCGACGGCAAGCCGCTGGAGCTGCCGGCGGGGGCGACGGGCGCCGACGCGGCCGCCGCGATCGGTCCCGGCCTCGCCAAGGCCGCGCTGGCGATCAAGGTCGACGGCGAGCTGCGCGACCTGGCGGCGCCGCTGCCGGCCGGGGGCGGCGAGGTGGCGATCCTCACCGACCGCGACCCCGAGGCGCTGGAGCTGATCCGCCACGACGCCGCCCACGTGATGGCCGAGGCGGTCGTCGACCTCTACCCGGGGACGAAGGTGACGATCGGTCCGCCGATCGAGTCCGGCTTCTACTACGACTTCGAGTTCCCGCCCGATACAAGGATCACCGAAGACGACCTGCCGAAGATCGAGAAGGCGATGCAGGAGCACATCGGCGCCGACGAGGAGTTCAGCCGCCGCGACGTGCCGGTCGCCGAGGCGATCGAGATCTTCAAGGCCCAGGACCAGGGCTTCAAGGTCGAGCTGATCGAGGACCTGGTCCGCGACGAGGGCGTCGAGACCGTCTCGCTCTACCGCAACGGCCCCTTCGAGGACCTCTGCCGCGGCCCGCACGGCCCCTCGACCGGGCGGATCAAGGCGATCAAGCTCAGCTCGGTGGCCGGCGCCTACTGGCGCGGCGACGAGCAGCGCGAGAGCCTGACCCGGATCTACGGCACCGCCTTCTTCTCGAAGAAGGACCTGGAGGAGCACCTGGAGCGGCTCGAGCAGGCCAAGGAACGCGACCACCGCCGCCTCGGCCCGCAGCTCGGCCTCTTCATGCTGCGCAAGGAGGCACCGGGGATGCCCTTCTGGCTGCCGAACGGGACCACCCTGCTGCGCACGATCGAAGCCGAGGTCCGCGACCAGCTGCGCCGCCGCGACTACCAGGAGATCGCCACCCCGCAGGTGATGGACGAGAGCCTCTGGCACCGCTCCGGCCACTGGGACAACTACAAGGACGACATGTACTTCATGGAGGACGACGACCGCCGCTACGCGCTGCGGCCGATGAACTGTCCCGGCGCCTGCCTGGTCTACGCCTCCGACCGCCACTCCTACCGCGAGCTGCCGCTGCGCCTGGCCGAGTTCGGGCGCGTCTCCCGCAACGAGCGCGAGGGCGTCCTCCACGGCCTGCTCCGCGTCCGCGCCTTTACCCAGGACGACGCCCACGTCTATTGCACCGAGGAGCAGATCCCGGCCGAGGTGGCCTCGATCTGCGAGGCGATCGACGAGCTCTACTCGCGCTTCGGCTTCGACGACGTCCACGTCGAGCTCTCGACCCGGCCGGAGAAGTCGATGGGCTCCGAGGAGCAGTGGGCGAAAGCCGAGGCGGCGCTGGCCGAGGCGCTCGACAGCCAGGGGCGCGAGTACACGCTCAACCCCGGCGACGGCGCCTTCTACGGGCCGAAGATCGACTTCCACATCACCGACGCGCTCGGCCGCTCCTGGCAGTGCGGTACCTGCCAGCTGGACTTCCAGATGCCCGAGCGTTTCGAGCTCTATTACACCGGGGCCGACGACGCCGCTCACCGGCCGGTGATGATCCACCGGGCGCTGCTCGGCTCGATGGAGCGCTTCGCCGGAATCCTGATCGAGCACTACGCCGGCCGCTTCCCGACCTGGATGGCGCCGGTGCAGGCGATCGTCCTGCCGATCTCCGACCGCCACAACGACTACGCCCGCCGCGCCTACGAGCGGCTGCGCGACCTCGGCGTCCGCGTCGCGATCGACGACCGCTCCGAGTCGGTCGGCAAGAAGATCCGCGACGCCTCGACGATCGGCCTCTACCCCTACATGCTGGTCGTCGGCGACCGCGAGGAGGAGAACGAGGCGGTGGCCGTCCGCTCCCGCGAAGAGGGCGACCTGGGGGAGATGGCGATGGCCGACTTCGCCGCCCGCGTCGAGACCGAGACGGAGCAGCGCTGACCGCCCGCGTTTACGCCGGGCCGTTCTGTCTCTATACTGCGCCGAACTTGATCGCTGGCACGCAAATCCACCGCCCCCGCTGAACGCCCCGTGCCCGCTTACCGTTTCGTCCTCTTGAAGTACCACCTTCGATAGTGCCGGTCCCGCGCAGGTTCGATCGGCGCCCACCAGAGCGCGACACGACGCGGATCAACGAGCGGATCCGTGTTCCGCAGGTGCGCCTGATCGGCGCCGACGGCGAGCAGCTGGGGATCGTCGAGATCGCCGACGCGTTGAAACGCGCCCAGGAGGCCGACCTGGACCTGGTCGAGGTCGCTCCCGGCTCGAAGCCGCCGGTCACCCGCCTGCTCGACTACTCGAAGTACAAGTACGAGCAGGAGCAGAAGCAGAAGGCCGCCCGCAAGCACCAGCAGCAGGTCAACATCCGCGAAATCAAGCTGCGGCCGAAGATCGCGAGCCACGACTACGAGACCAAGAAGGGTCACGTCGAACGCTTCCTCAAGCATCGCGACAAGGTCAAGGTGACGATCATGTTCCGCGGCCGCGAGCAGGCCCACCCCGAGCGCGGCCGGGACCTGCTGAACAAACTCTTCGAAGACCTCGACGGCCTGGCGACGATCGAGTCGGCGCCGCTGCAGGAAGGCCGCAACATGAGCATGCTGCTCGGCCCGAGCAAAGAGGTCGACAAGCTCACCGCCGACGGTCAGGCCGACGAGGCCGCGCCCGCCGAGGACGCCGCGGCCGAGTCCTCCGAGTCCTAGGCGAGGATCGCGTCGGCGATCCGCTCGGCCGCGCGGCCGTCCCAGAGGGGCGGCGGCTCCGACGGTGCCGTGCCGCGCTCGGCCAGCGCCGCGGGAATACCGGCGATCGCCGCCGGGTCGAGCCCGAGCAGGGTGTTGGTGCCGGCGCGGATCGTCACCGGCCGCTCGGTGTTGTCGCGCAGGGTGAAGCAGGGGATGCCGAGGTAGGTCGTCTCCTCCTGGATCCCGCCGGAGTCGGTCAGCACCGCTCGCGCGTCGGCGATCAGGGAGAGGAAGTCGAGGTAGCCGAGCGGGTCGATCAGGTGCAGGCCGGGGGCGTCGGGCTCGAGTCCCTCCATCATCTTGCGGGTCCGGGGGTGGACCGGGAAGACGACTGGCATCTGCCGGGCCAAGGCTGCCAACTGCGCCACCGTCTCGCCCAGCAGGGGACCGTCGACGAGGGCGGGGCGGTGGAGGGTGACGAGCGCGTAGGAGCCAGGGTCGAGGCCGAGCCGAGCCGCCGACCCCGCTGCCCGAATCCGCTCCTCAAGCGCCACCAGGGTGTCGATCATCGTGTTGCCGACCATGTGCATCCGCTCGTCGGGGATGCCTTCGGCGCGCAGGTTCTCGACCGCCTCGTCGCTGTGGAGGAAGAGCCACTCGGCGAAGCGGTCGGCGACGATCCGGTTCACCTCCTCCGGCATCGTCATGTCGAAGCTGCGCAGGCCGGACTCGATGTGGGCGACCGGGATTCCCATCTTCACCGCGGTCAGGGCGGCCGCCAGGGTCGAGTTGACGTCGCCGGGAACCATCACCAGGTCTGGGCTCTCGTCGAGCAGGACCGGCTCCAGGCGCTCCATCGTCCGCGCCGTCTGCGCCGCGTGGCTGCCGGAGCCGACCTCGAGCATGTAATCCGGCGCCGGCACACCGAGCTCCTCGAGGAAGACCTCGGACATCAGCCGGTCGTAGTGCTGGCCGGTGTGGACGATCGCGTGGCGGCCCTCCGGATGGCGCGCCCGCAGGGCGGCGATCACCGGGGCGGTCTTGACGAAGTTGGGCCGGGTTCCGACCACGTAGAGGATCCGCATCGCGGCGCCAGCGTACTGACAGCCATCTGACAGAAGATCAGGCACGCGCGTTGACAGGAATCAGACAGACACCCTCGTCTGCTTCAATACCGAGCCCGATGCCGAAGATGAAAACCCATTCGGGCGCCAAGAAGCGCTTCAAGAAGACCGCCAAGGGCAAGCTCCGCGGCCGGCACGCGTTTTCCAGCCACATCCTGGAGAAAAAGTCGCCGAAGCGGAAGCGGCAGATGTCGAATCCGGCTGAGATCTCGCCGAACGACGTCAAGAAGGTGCGGACCCTGCTCGGGGGCGGCAAGTGAGCCGCGTCAAGCGCAGCGTCCACGCGCGCAAGAAGCGCCGCAAGGTCCTCAAGGAAGCGAAGGGATACTTCGGCCGCAAGCATTCCTCGTACCGGTTCGCCAAAGAGCAGGTGCAGCGGTCGGGCATGTACGCCTACCGCGACCGGCGCAATAAAAAGCGGACCTTCCGCCGCCTCTGGATCACCCGCATCAACGCCGCCGCGCGGCTCGAGGGCATGAGCTACTCGGAACTGATGCACGGCCTGAACAAAGCCGAGGTCGAGGTGAACCGCAAGATGCTGGCCGAGATCGCCGTCTCGGACCGCGACGCCTTCCGCCGATTTGTGGAGCTAGCCCGGGAGGGTGCGGCCGCCTAGCGGCAACACCGACATTCCTCTCTCCCGGGCGGGCCGAATTTCGGCCCGCCTTTTTTATTTCGATGATCGAAAGCAACCAAAACGAGAAACTGAAATTGGTCCGCAAGCTGCGCGACCGCAAGCACCGCGAGCGCGAGGGCCTGTTCGCCACCGAGGGCGAGGACCTGCTCGAGACGGGGCTGGAGGCAGGTGCCGAGCCGCGGTTTGTGCTCGTCGCTGCGGGCTCGGGGCTCGAGGGCGAGGAGGTCGAGTCAGGCCTGCTCGCCGACGTCTCCACGCTCGGCTCCGGCACGCGGGCGATCGCCGTCTGGCCGCTGCCGCCGGGTGACCGGACGCAGTTGTTCCCGCATACCGGGAACAACTGCGCATGCATCTATCTGCACGGCGTCGGCGACCCCGGCAACGTCGGGACGATCGTCCGGACCGTCGACGCGTTGCTCGGCGGTCAGGTCGTGCTCGGTCCCAACTGCGCCGACCCGTTCTCGCCCAAGGCGGTCCGCGCCAGCATGGGATCGATCTTCTCGACGCCGCCGATCAAGGGCGATCTCACGATCACCAGCGAGCCCCGTGTCGCTTTTGTCCCTCACGGGGGGGAAGAACTCGACACGCTCTCGGGTGCCGCGACCGTCTGCCTCGGCGCCGAGCGCGAGGGGCTTCCCGACGAGGTGGTCGCCGCCTGCGACCGTCGCGTCACGATCCCTCTTCGGGAGGGCGGTCCGGAGTCGCTCAACGTCGCCGCGGCGGCGGCTATCGCCGCTCAGCGGATATCTTCGCTCGCGATGACGGAGGCGCGGCCCGATGCTTGAGCGGATCGAGGAGATCAGGGCCGAAGCCGCCGCCGCGATCGAGGCTGCGGCGAGCAGCGCCGAGCTGGAGGAGCTGCGGGTCGGCTTCCTCGGCCGCAAAGCCGAGCTGACGACGATCCTGCGCGGGATCGCCGAGCTGCCGCAGGAGGAACGGGGCCAGGTCGGCGGCGCCGCCAACCGCGCCCGCAAGGAGCTGGAAGAGCTGCTCGAGGCCCGCGCCGGGAGCCTCGACGCCTCCGAGCTGGAGGACCAGCTGGTCAGCGACCGGATCGACGTCACCCTGCCCGGTGCGCCGCCGCGGCCGATCGGCCACCCGCACCTGATCGCCCGCACCACGCGGCTGATCGAGGACACGATGGTCGGTCTCGGCTACCACGTCGCCGAAGGCCCGGAGATCGAGCACGACTACTACAACTTCACCGCCCTCAACCACCCGCCCGGCCACCCGGCGCGGATGCTCCAGGACACCTTCTACGTGCAGTCGCACCCCGACGTGCTGCTGCGCACCCACACCTCGCCGATGCAGGTGCGCTCGATGGAGACGCAGCCGCCGCCGATCTTCGTCGTCGTCCCCGGCAAGGTCTACCGGCGCGATTCCGACGCCACCCACAGCCCGATGTTCCACCAGGTCGAGGGGCTGGCGATCGCCGAGGGGATCACCCTCGCCGATCTGCAGGGGACGCTGCTGGCGATGTGCAGGGCGCTGTTCGGGGCCGACCGAGAGCTGCGCCTGCGGCCCCACTTCTTCCCCTTCACCGAGCCGAGCGTCGAGGTCGACGTCTCCTGCTTCCAGTGCGGCGGCAGCGGCGAGCTGGCCGGCGGCGAGCGCTGCAACCTCTGCAAGGGCCAGGGCTGGATCGAGATCCTCGGCGCGGGGATGGTCGACCCCAACGTGCTCGGTTTCGTCGAGACCCACGGCTACGACGCCGAGCAGGTCCAGGGCTTTGCCTTCGGGATCGGGGTCGAGCGGGTGGCGATGCTGCGCCACGGCGTGCCCGATCTGCGGCGCTTCTTCGACAACGACGTGCGGATGCTGGAGCAGTTCTCATGAGGGTCCCGTTCAACTGGCTGCGCGAGTACTGCGATCCCGGCGTCGACCCGGCCCAGCTGGCCGACCGGTTGGTGATGACCGGTACCGAGGTCGAGCGGCTCGACACGATCGGGCCGTCCTCGGGAGAGGGCTTCGTCGTCGGCAAGGTGCTGGAGCGGGAGAAGCACCCGAAGGCCGACCGGCTAAGCGTCTGCAAGGTCGACACCGGCGACGGTGAGCGGACGATCGTCTGCGGCGCCCCCAACGTCGACGCTGGCCAGACCGTCGCCGTCGTCCTGCCCGGGGCGACGATGCCCGGCGGGATGAAGATCCGCAAGGCGAAGCTGCGGGGTATCCCATCGGAAGGGATGATCCTCTCCGCCGCCGAGCTCGAAATCGCCGAGGAGGCGGACGGGATCATGGTCCTCGACGACGGCCCGGCACCGGGCACGCCGCTGGCCGAGGTGCTGCCGCTGGGCGAGCCGGTGCTGGAGATCGAGGTGACGCCGAACCGCAGCGACTGCTTCGGCGTCCACGGGGTCGCCCGCGAGGTTCACGCGATCACCGGCGCGCCGCTGGCCGTCGACCCCTGGGCCGAGGACGCGCCGGCCTACGGGAAGGGGTCTGTCCACGACTACACCTCGGTCCGGGTCGTCGTCCCCGAGCTTTGTCCGCGCTTCACCGCCCGCGTCTTCACCGACGTCACGGTCGCCCCTTCGCCGCCCTGGCTGCAGGCGCGGTTGGCGGCGGCCGGGCAGCGGCCGATCAACAACGTCGTCGACATCACCAACTACGTGATGCTGCTGACCGCGCAGCCGCTACACGCCTTCGACCTTTCCATGCTTCCCGGAGGGGCGCTCTACGTGCAGACGGCAAAGGACGGCGAGGAGGCGGACACGCTTGACGGGGTGGCGCGCACCCTGGACTCCGAAACGGTCGTGGTCTGCGACCACGACGGGGTGGTCGGCATCGCGGGCATCATGGGCGGACTGGGCAGCGATGTGGGGGAGGAGACGAACCAAGTCCTGCTCGAGGTCGCGAACTGGAACGGAACCAACATCCTCCGCACCTCGCGGATGCTGGGGCTGCGCTCGGAGGCCTCGGCCCGCTTCGAGAAGCAGCTCCACCCGGCGCTCTGCATGCGGGCGCAGCGGATCGCCTCGCGGCTGCTGGTCGAGCTCTGCGGCGCCAAGCTGGTGCCCGGGACGATCGACGTCGCCGCCGAGATCCCGGCGCTGCGGCGGCTGCCGCTGCGGGCGGCGCGGGTCAGCGGCCTGCTGGGGATGGAGATCTCGCAGGAGGAGCAGAAGACCTACCTGGAGCGGCTCGGATTCGAGGTGGAGGTGGCCGGCGAGGACCTCGAGGTCATCGTCCCGCCCGATCGCCATTACGACGTCACCCGCGAGGTCGACCTGATCGAGGAGGTGGCGCGGGTCCACGGCATCGACGAGCACCTGCCGACGACCCTGCCGGCGACCGGCGGCGCGATCGGCGGCCTCAGCCGCGAGCAGCGGCTGCGGCGGCGGGCCGAGGACGCCCTCCGCGACCACGGCTTCGACCAGGCGGTCGGCTGGAGCTTCACCGACCCCGGTGAGGCGGAGCGGCTGCGGATTCCGGCCGACGACCCCCGGGCGAAGCCTGTCCTGCTCGCCAACCCCCTCTCCGAGGAGCAGTCGGCGATGCGGACGACTCTGCTCGGCTCGCTCCTCGACATCGCCGCCCGCAACGTCTCCCGCGGCGCAGGCAACCTCGCCCTGTTCGAATCGACCCGCGTCTACCTCGACGGGGAAGGCGAGTTCGCCGGCGATCGTCCCTCGCCGTACGCCGAGCCGCACCGGTTCGCCGGGATCGCGGTGGGGGCATTGGCGCCCCGCTCCTGGCGCGGCGGCGGCGAGGCGGCCGACTTCTTCGCCGTCAAGGGTGTGCTCGAGGCGCTTGCGGCCCAGCTCGGGGTCGAGCTGGGGTTCGCGCCCGCCGAGCAGCCGTTCCTGCACCCGGGGCGCTCGGCCTCGATCTCGATCGCCGGCTCGGAGGCCGGCTGGTTGGGGGAGGTGCATCCGCTGGTCTGCCGGACCTGGGACCTCGATGCCGCCGTCGGCTTCGAACTCGACGCGGCGCCGCTGATCGCGGCGGCGAGCCTCGGCGAGGAGTCCTACGAGGACGTCACCACCTTCCCGGCCGTCTACCAGGACCTGGCCGTGGTCGTTCCGGCCGAGACTCCCGCCAGCGAGGTCCGCGCCGCGGTGCTGGCCGGCGGCGGCGAGCTGCTGCACGCGGCCGAGGTCTTCGACCTCTACGAAGGTGAGCAGGTCGGCGCCGACCGCAAGAGCCTGGCGCTCAACCTCGAGTTCCGCGCCGCCGACCGGACCCTGACCGACGAGGAGGTCGCCGGCCTGCGCGAGGCGATCAAGGCGAAGCTGGGCGAGATCGGAGGGACGCTCCGTGAGTAAGCGCGTGCTTGTCGCGGGTGCGTCGGGCTTCACCGGCGCGCTCGCTGCGCAGATCGTCTCGGACCATCCGGGCCTGGAGCTGGTCGCCGCCACCTCACGCGGCGACGCCGGCAAGCGGCTAACCGACCTCTACCCGCGTTACCGGGCGGAGATCGAGCTGAGCGAGCTCGATCTGGACAACCTGCCCGAGGTCGACGCGGCGATCGTCGCCTATCCGCACGGCGCCGCCGCGCCGACCGTCGCCGCGCTGCGCGAGCAGGGGATCCTGGTCGTCGACCTCTCCGCCGACTTCCGCCTGCGCGACATGGAGACCTACAGGCGCTGGTACGGCGAGCACGGCGCCCCGGACCTGTTCGGCACCGGCGTCTATGGCCTTACCGAGCTCTATCGCGACGAGCTGCGCGAGGCGAAGATCGTGGCGACGCCGGGCTGCTACCCGACCGCCAGCGTCCTGGCCCTGGCGCCGCTGGCCGAAAAGGGCCTGCTTGGCGAGGTCTTCGTCTCCGCGATGCAGGGCACCTCCGGCTACGGGCGCAGCAGCGACGACCTCGTCCACTTCTCGGCGATGACCGAGAACGCCTTCCCCTACAAGACCGAGGGGCACCGCCACCGGCCCGAGATCGAGCAGGAGCTGGCGGCGCTCGGCAGCCCGGCGCCGGTCACCTTCGTCCCGCACCTTTTGCCGCTCGACCAGGGCGAGCTGGCGACCTGCTTCGCGACCCTCGGCGAGCCCGCCTCGAAGGAGGCGATCGCCGACCTCTACCGGCAGCGCTACGACGACGAGCCCTTCGTCCACCTCCTCGACGGCCCACCGAACCTGCGCGCGGTCCGCGACACCAACGAGTGCCACGTCTACGTCACGGTCGAGGAGCGGGGGAGGGTGATGGCCTTCTCGGCGATCGACAACATCTGGAAGGGCGCCTCCAGTCAGGGTGTGCAGAACCTCAACCTGATGCTGGGTCTAGATGAGACGGAGGGGCTGCTGTGAGCGAGCCCGCCACCAAATCTTTTTTCCGGTCGCGCTGGGTCGACACCCCCGCCGGCGTCGAGGAGCTCGATCCCGCCCAGCTCGCGCCCGGCTTTCGCGCTGGCGGCGCCCACTGCGGGCTCAAGGGCGGCGGCCGCACCGATGTCGGCCTGGTCGTCTGCGACGCCGAACAGGTCAGCTCGGCGATGGTCCTCACCCGCAACGCCTCCGCCGCGGCCCCGATCCGGGTCTGCCGCGACGAGGTCGACGCCGGAGACGTGCGCGCCGCGGTCGTCAACAGCGGCAACGCCAACGCCGAGACCGGCGAGCAGGGGCTGGCCGACGCGCGGGCGATGTGCGAGCGGGCGGCAGGCGCGCTCGACCTCGCTCCCGGCCAGGTCGCCGTCGCCGAGACCGGCACGATCGGCGTGCCGCTGCCGATCGACGCCGTCCTCGGCGGCATCGACGAGGCGGCGACCGGGCTCGCGCCCGACGGCGGCACCGCCTTCTCCGACGCGATCCTCACCACCGACCGCTGGCCCAAGCGCTGCACCCTGCGCGCCGGCGGCGTGACGCTTTCCGCCCAGGCGAAGGGAGCGGGGATGATCGAGCCGAACATGGCGACGATGCTCTGCTTCGTCCAGACCGACGCCGTCGTCGAGGACGCCGACGCGCGCCTGGGCGCCGCCGTCGAGGATTCCTTCAACCGGATAACCGTCGACGGCCAGATGAGCACCAACGACATGGTCCTGCTGCAGGCCTCGGGCGCTTCGGGCAAGCCGCTGCCCGACGGCCTGCTGGAGGCGGTGCTGCTGCAGCTGGCGATCGAGATCGTCCGCGACGGCGAGGGCGCCGCCCGCGCCGCCCGGATCGAGGTCACCGAGGCCGCCTCGCAGGATGAGGCCGAGCGGGTCTCCCGGGCGATCGCCAACTCGCCGCTGGTCAAGACCGCGCTGTTCGGCCGCGACCCCAACTGGGGCCGGATCGCCCAGGCCGCCGGCGCCGCCCTGGCCGGCGACGAGCTCGACGAGCTCGGCGCCGACGCGATCGACGCCGCCGAGCTGGGCGCCGACGTCGAGGAGGCGGAGATCGGGCTGCGGCTCGGCCGCGGCGAGCACAGCGCCCACGTCTGGTTCTCCGACCTCGGCTACGAGTACGTGAAGATCAACGCGGAGTACACGACGTGAACGCCCGCTACGACAGCGGCAGCGTCGCCACCCTGCTCGAGGCGCTGCCCTACATCCGCGAGTTCCACGGCCGCACCGTGGTGATCAAGTACGGCGGCGCGGCGATGCTCGACGAAGAGCTGCGCGAAGCCTTCGCCACCGACGTCGTCCTGCTGAAGTACGTTGGCCTCAACCCGGTGATCGTCCACGGGGGCGGCCCGGAGATCACCCGCTACATGGACCGGCTCGGGCTCGAGGTCCGTTTCCACGAGGGCCTGCGCGTCTCCGACTCGGAGACGGTCGAGGTGGCACAGATGGTCCTCGCCGGCAAAATCAACTCGGAAATCGTCCAGCGGCTGAACCGCCACGGGCAGGCTGCCGTCGGCCTCTCCGGCGAGGACGGCAACCTGTTCGAGGTCTCGCCCGTCGCCAACGCCGAGCAGGTCGGCTTCGTCGGCGCGATCGACCGGGTCGACGTCGACGTCCTCAACCACATCGCCGCCGACTACATCCCCGTGATCGCTTCCTCGGCTTCCGATCGCGGTGGCCAGTCCTACAACGTCAACGCCGACGAGGCGGCCGGCAAGGTCGCCGCCGCGATCGGCGCCCACAAGGCGATCTTCCTCACCGACGTCGAGGGCTGGCTCGCCGATCCCGAGGACGACGGCTCGCTGATCACCCGCGCGACCGTGGCCGAGGTCGACGCCCAGTTGGCCGGGCTGGAGGGGGGGATGAGGCCGAAGCTGCAGGCCTGCGCCGACGCGATCCGCGGCGGCGCCCAGTCGGCCCACATCATCGACGGCCGGATCGCCCACAGCCTGCTGCTGGAGCTCTTCACCGACGCCGGCATCGGCACCATGGTCACTCCCTGATCTCAGGATGAATCTGGGACTCGAAGACACCCGGGCGCTCGAGGAGCGCTACCTGATGCGGACCTACAAGCGGGCGCCGGTCGACTTCGTCCGCGGCGAGGGGGCGCTCCTCTGGGACGCGGACGGCAAGCGTTACCTCGACTTCCTCACCGGGATCTCGGTCTGCTCGGTCGGCCACTGTCACCCCGACGTCGTCAAGGCGGTCAGCGAGCAGGCCCACCGCCTGATGCACGTCTCCAACCTCTTCTACACCGAGCCGATGGCGCGCTTGGCCGAGCGGCTCTCGGAGTCGAGCCTCGGCGGCCGCGTCTTCTTCGCCAACTCCGGCACCGAGGCGAACGAGTGCGCGATCAAGATCGCCCGCAAGCACGCCCACGGCCGCGGCGTCTCCGCGCCGGAGATCGTCAGCTTCGAGAACGACTTCCACGGCCGCAGCTACGGCGCCCTCTCGGCCACGCCCGGGCTGGCAGCCAACCAGGCGCTGGGACCGATGCTGCCCGGCTTCCGCTCCGTCCCTCGCGACGACCCGGCGGCGCTGCGCGCCGCGGTCGGCGAGGACACCGCCGCGGTTCTGGTCGAGCCGATCCAGGGCGAGGCCGGCGTCTTCCCGGTCGCCGACGAGGTGCTGCTGGCGGCGAGGGAGGCCTGCGACGAAGCCGGCGCGCTGCTGATCTTCGACGAGATCCAGACCGGCGTCGGCCGCACCGGCTCGCTCTGGGCGTATGAGCAGACGCCGGTCCGCCCCGACGCGATCACCAGCGCCAAGGCGCTCGGCGGCGGCTTCCCGATCGGCGCCTGCGTCACCGCCTCGGTCGCCGCCGACGTCCTGGAGCCCGGCGACCACGGCTCGACCTTCGCCGGCGGCCCTGTCGCCACCGCCGCCGCGCTGGCGGTCCTGGATGTAATCGACGATCCGGCTCTGCTGCGCCGCGTGCGTGAGCTCGGCGCCTACCTGCGTGAGTCGCTGCAGGCGCTTGACGGCGTGCGCGAGACCCGCGGCCGCGGCCTGATGGTCGGGGTCGGCCTGGAGGAGGGCGTCGACGCCGCCGCGGTCGGCGCCGACCTGCTCGAGCGCGGCCTGGTCGTCAACGTGCCGCGGCCCGACACCCTGCGCCTGCTGCCGCCCCTGGTGATCGATTCCGACCATGTCGACCGGGCAGTTGAACTGATCCGCGAAAGCCTTCTAGGCTTGCGCGGGTAATGAGCCCCGCCGGCAACCCGAGGGACTTCAATCGTCAGCAGCGCGCGCTGCGGGCGACCACCGCCGAACGCCTCGAGGCGATAGTCGAGGCCGCCGAGCGCGCCGCCGAAGGCGTCATCGACGACGCCGAAGCGCAGGCGCGGCGCTACCTGGCCCAGGCTCAGGCCGAGGCCGACCGCCTGGCCGGGGACCGCACCGCCGAGCTCTCCGACCTGATCGACACCCTGCTCGGGCAGGCGCTCTCGCTGCGCCGCGAGGCCGAGCGCCTGCAGGCGACGCTCGAGGAGGCGCGGGACCGGATCGAGGGGCGGGCGAATTCGGACGAGCCCGCGCTGGCGGAGATCGAGGAGCCGGAGGAGACTCAGGAGCCCGAGATTCCCGTCGCGCCGCGGTTGCGAGCGGTGGTCTTCGAGGAGGCTCCCGCGGGCGAGGAAGGTGCCAAGCGCTCGGATGCCGCCGGCGCCCGCCTGCTGGCGACCCAGATGGCGATCTCCGGCAGCACCCGGGAGGAGATCGCCCACCGGCTGCGAAACGGTTTCGAGATCGAGGACGCCGACGCGATCCTCGACGCGATCCTGGGACCGGAGGAGAGCTAGGCGATGCACGAGGACCCGACTCGACTGATGGGCCCCGAAGACCGCGGGCCAGGTGGCCCGGGCGGCGGCCGCCCGCACGGCAACATGCGCCTGCTCGTCGCCGGCCTCATCGCGGTGATCGTCGGCCTGCTGATCGCGGTGATCGTCATCGCCAACGGCGACGACGGCGGCGAAACCACGACTTCGAGCCTCGAATCCACCGCCACGACGCCGACGACGACCACCACCGAAAGCTCGACCACGACGACGACGGAATCGACCACGACCGAAGAAGAACCAACGGTCGAAGAAGACGAAGAAGCGCCGCCGGAAGAAGAACCCAAAGAAGCTCCGCTGCCCGAAGAAGAAGGCGGTTCGGGAGGGCTCGAAGCCCCCTAGAAGTCCCGGGCGCGAGCGGCATGCGAGACTTCCGCCTCGCGTGAGCGCCGAGCAGCCACACTTCCAGCCGACCGCCACCTACGAGGCCGACCCCGCGTCGGTCCACCGCGTCCTGCTGCTCTACTCGGGCGGTCTCGACACCAGCGTGATGCTGAAGTGGATCCAGGACCACTACGAAGCCGAAGTCGTCTGCCTCACGGTCAACCTCGGCCAGCCCGGCGAGGACTACGGGGTGATCGAGGCCAAGGCGCTGCAGCTCGGCGCGGTCGAGTGCCACGTGGTCGACGCCCGCGAGCGCTTCGCCGCCGAGTTCATCGCCCCGGCGATCAAGGCCAACGCCGTCTACGGCAACGGCTACCCGCTCTTCACCGCGCTCGGCCGGCCGCTGATCGCCCAGCTGGCGGTTGAGTACGCGCGGCAGACCAACTGCGACACGATCGCCCACGGCTGCACCGGCAAGGGCAACGACCAGGTGCGGATCGAGGCCACCGTCGCGACCCTGGCGCCGGAGCTGAAGACGATCGCTCCGGTCCGCTCCTGGGAGATGGGCCGCGAGGAGGAGATCGCCTACGCGCGCGAGCACGGCATCCCGGTCAAGGGCGGCACCGAGGTCACGCCCTACTCGATCGACGACAACCTCTGGGGGCGGTCCTCCGAGGGCCGCTGGATCGAGGAGCTCGACCACGCGCCCGAGGACGACGTCTTCCAGCTCGTCACCCGCCCCGAGGAGGCGCCCGACGAGGCCGAGACCGTCACGGTCGGCTTCGAGCGCGGCCTGCCGGTCTCGCTCAACGGCGAGCGCCTCGACCTGGTCGAGCTGCTGGAAAGGGCAGCCGAGATCGGCTGCCGCCACGGGGTCGGGATCGTCGACCACATCGAGGACCGGATCGTCGGCCTCAAGGTCCGCGACATCTACGAGGTGCCGGCGGCGGCGATCCTGCTCACCGCCCACGAGGAGCTGGAGCGCCTGGTCGGCACGATCCACCAGAACCAGTTCAAGCCGGCGCTGGACCAGAAGTGGGGCTACCTCGTCTACGCCGGGCTCTGGTGGGAGCCGCTGCGCGGCGATCTCGACGCCTACATGGACGTGGTCAACGCCCAGGTGACCGGCGAGATCGGCCTGCGCCTCTACAAGGGCGGCGTCCGCGTCGTCACCCGCTCCTCGCCCAACGCGGTCTACGACGCCGAGCTGGCGACCTTCTCGGAGTCCGGCGGCCTCTTCGACCAGAACGCCTCGCCGGGGTTCATCGAGCTCTGGTCGCTGCAGTCGCGGATGGCGCACCGGATCCGCGAGCGGGGGGAGGGCTGATGTACAACCGGATCGGCAAGACCTCGGTCAAGTTCGCCTTCCGTTACCTGCGTCGCCGCTACCGGCGCGAGACCCGGATCGCGCTCGGGGTCTTCGGCGTCGGGTTGGTCGCCGCGGTCGCCTACTTCGCCACGCGCGAAGTCCCCGAAGGCTGAACGGGAGCACCCGGCGCCGGTCCGCAAGGTCTGTTGCGGGTTATCGGCAACTTGCAGGACTTTTAGGGCCGGCTCGCTAGCCTCGACTGCTTCGTGCGGTCGTTCGTCCTCAGACGGGATCTCCTCGGGATCTGCGCCGCGGCGCTGCTCTGCGCGCTGCTGGTCGCCCTCGGCGCTGCCGCAGGCAGGGCGGGCGCGACCGAAGCCGAGCAGCTCGAAGCGAAGCTGGCCGGGGCCCGAGACGAGGCGAGCTCGCTCTCCTCGCAGCTGCAGGCGACGACGGCCGAACTCGCCGGCGCCGAAGCCGAAGCCAAGGACGCCGCCGCCGAAGAGGAAGAACTGAGCGACCTCCTGGCCGAAGGCCGCGAACGGGCCGCCGAGCTGGCCCGCAAGCTGAAGCTGACCCGGCACCGGCTGGCGGTCGAGAAGGCGCGGTTGCGTCGCTCTCGCGCGGTGCTCGCCGAGCGCCTGGTCGCGATCTACGAGAACGGCACGCCCAGCACCGCCGACCTGGTGTTCGGCTCCGGCGACTACGAGGACTTCGTCACCCAGAGCGACTACCTGCGGGCGATCTCCGAAGCCGACAGCGCCCTCGCCGACCGCGTCGCCGCGGTCCGCGCGGCGGTCCACCGCGAGGTCCTCAAGGTCGCCGACCTGAAGGCGGAGGCGATCGCCTACGACGAACGGCTGGAAGCCGCGCGCGAGGAAATCGGCGCGGTACGGGAAGCCGCCCAGGCCGCCGCAGCCCGCCTCGAATCGCTGCGGGGCAGCCGCGAAGCCGCGCTGGCGACGCTGAAGTCCGACATCTCCGAATGGGTCGACCAGATCCAGGCGGCACACCTGGCCGAATCGGAAGCCGAAGCCGAAGAAGAAGTCGGCCGCTGGCTCGGCGGTCCCTACTCGATCCCGACCTACATCGTGATGTGCGAGTCGGGCGGCAACTACAGCGCCCTCAACCCCTCGAGCGGGGCGGGCGGCGCCTACCAGATCCTGCCCTCGACCTGGGAGCTGTACGGCGGCAAGGGCCTGCCGCACGAAGCGCCGAAGGCCGAACAGGACCGCATCGCAGCCGAAATCTGGGCCGACTCCGGGCCCAGCGCCTGGGTCTGCGCCTGAGTCGCCAAGCCACGCGCGAGATTTTTCAGAGAAGTTCCCTTCTGCGCGCCACTGATGACAACACACCTCGTATGGTTGCCTGATGGCAGTCATGGCAAGGGAAACCTGGACCGACGAGCGGCTAGACGACCTGCGGGTCGACATGAACCGTCGCTTCGACGAAGCCAAGGAGCAAACCCAAGGCCTGCAGGCGGGGACGAAAGAGGAATTCCGCGAGTCGCGGAATGAAATGAACTCTCGTTTCGACGCGATGAATATCCGCTTCGATTCGCTCCAGAAGACGATGGTGGTCAGCGTGGTGAGCGTCAGCGCGAGCGTAATCAGCGCATTGATCGTCAGCCTGTTCTGAACTACGCCGGAACTAGCGCGGAAGCGTCACGGAAGCCGCCGGTTTCGTCGGGTCGATTTGCCATGCTCGACGCCGACCGTGAGCGCCGCGTCAGCCGTACATCTCCATGCCCACAGCGAGTACTCGCTGCTGGATGGCGCCTGCAAGATCGACGCGATGGCGGCGCGAGCCGCGGAGCTCGGACAGCCGGCTCTGGGGCTGACCGACCACGGCGTCATGAACGGCGCCGTCGACCTCTACAAGGCCTGCAAGAAGCACGGCATCAAACCGATCGTCGGGCTCGAGGCCTACCTGGTCGAGGACCGGCACGCGATCAAGGAGCAGACCAGGTACGAGCGCAACCACCTGACCCTGCTTGCGGAGACCGACCAGGGCTTCGCCAACCTCGTCAAGCTCACCTCGGCCGGCTTCCTCGAAGGCTTCTCGCGCGGCAAGGCCAATGTCGACATGGACCTGCTGGCGCAGCACGCCGAGGGCGTGATCGTCCTCACCGGCTGCCTGCAGTCGCGCTTCTGCCGCCGCCTGGTCGAAGAGCGCAGGGACGACGCCCGCGCCCACCTCGACGACCTGATCCAGGCCTTCGGCCCCGAGCAGGTCTACTTCGAGGTCCAGAAGAACGGGATCGAAGAGCAGGACAAGGCCAATGAGGGGATCGTCCACTACGCGCGTGAGCTGGGCCGGCCGCTGGTCGGGACCGCCGACGTCCACTACCTGCGGCGCGAGGACTTCGACAACCACGCGGCGCTGCTCTGCGTGCAGACCAAGTCGACCCTGCAGATGCCGAAGATGAGC
>DASUTJ010000072.1:0-23505 GCA_036374655.1 Solirubrobacterales bacterium
CGCGAACTCGCGGTAGAAGCGGACGATGTAATGGTCCGCGTCGCCACTCGCCGAGGGCAGGAAGCAGACCCGCGGGCGCGCCTTCCCGGTCAGGGAGAGGACGTAATCGTCCATCAGCGGGTTGCCGCTTTCCATCGAGAAGCCGCCGCCGCCGAAGGCGACGATCTGGCGCTCAGCGGTTTTCATGAGGAGATGTTCGCCGCGAGCGCCGCCGCGGTCGTTGTACAGCGGTCCGAAGTTCAGACTGTCGCGCTCGCCCCCACGTACAGCAGCCGCAGTCTGTTGCGGGCGCGGTGCAGCCTCACCTTCACCGTGCCTTCCGGGATCCCCAGCCGGCGGGCGATCATCCCCTGGGTCAGGTCCTCCTCGTATTTCATCTCCAGCAGCAGGCGGTCGCGCTCGCTGAGGAGACTGAGGGCGGCGTGCAGGTCGGCCAGCTCGACGGCGGCCAGGACACGCTCGTCCTCGGCTCCCTCGCTGAACTCGATCGACGATGTCGGATCGGGACGCAACCGGGCGTGCTGGCGGAAGGCCTCGTTGCGGACGATGGTCGCCAGCCACTGGTTGCGGCGATCGCCATCGCGCAGGGTCGAACGCCGACGCCAGGCGCGGAGCAAGGCATCCTGGGCTATGTCTTCGGCTTCGCTCGGATTACTCGCGTAGCGATACGCCATTCGAAGACAGATCCTGTGTGCCTCTCCCCACTCCCAGCCATCGTCGTTCCCGCGGCGATGCCCTGTTGGAGTGCTGATTGAACGAACCTACATAAGCGGTGCACCAAATTGCCAGTTCTAATTCGGAAACTGTTCTGAACTTGCGCAGGTCTCTTTGATCGTGGGCGGGGACTTGGGAGAAAACGATCCGCGCTGGGCGGAAATCGCCTACGAGGCGATCGCTCCCGCCTACGACGATTTCACCGCTCACCACAACTACGACCTCTGGCTCGGCGGGCTGATGCCGAAGCTGGAGAAGCACGGCATTCCGGGCAAGCGACTGCTCGACGTCGCCTGCGGCACCGGCAAGAGCTTCATGCCCCTGCTCGAGCAGGGATGGGAGGTAACCGCCTGCGACGTCTCGCCGGCGATGGTGGCGCTGGCGCGGGAGAAGGTCGGCGAGCGCGTGAACCTGTCCGTCGCCGACATGCGCGAGCTGCCGGTCTACGGCGAGTTCGACCTGGTCTTCTGCCTCGACGACGCGGTCAACTACCTGCTCAGCACCGAGGAACTGGAGCAGGCGCTGGCGGGGATGAAGCGCAATCTAGGGCCCGGCGGGCTGCTGATGTTCGACGTCAACACCCTGGAGACCTACCGCACCTTCTTTGCCGAAGAAGTCGTCGTCGAGCGGGCCGGCAAACGGATGACCTGGAAGGGTCTGACCAGTCCCGACATCCAGTCCGGGGGTTTCGCCGAGGCGAGCCTCGAGGTCGAGCCCACGGACGACTCGGCTGGTCCCCCGATTCCCCCCGAGGTGCATCGCGAGCGCCACTTCCCCGAAGCGGAGATAGGGGCCGCGATGGAGGCGGTCGGCCTGGAGTGCCTCGACGTCTACGGCCATCACTACGACGCGATACCGAAGCAGCCGCTGGACGAGGTCGCTCACACCAAGGCCGTCTACATCGGCCGCTCCGCATGAACGACAGCCGAATCGGGAAGCCAAGGATGTGGCGCGCAACCGAGTTCACATCCAAGCCAGCCCCGAGGAGGTCTTCGCGGTCCTCTCCGACGCCGAGCGCTACCCGGAATGGGTGGTCGGAGCGGCAGGCATCCGCGATCAGGACGAGGATTTCCCGGCGGTCGGCTCCCGCTTCCACCACAAGGTCGGGTCCTGGCCGATCGGCCTCAAGGACCACACCGAAGTGCTCGCGTCGGACCCGCCGCGGCGGCTGACGCTGAAGGCCAAGGCGCGACCGCTGGGGACGGCGACGATCGAGATCGAGCTGCGGGAGAGCGAGGCGGGTACCGAGGTGCTGATGGAGGAGGGCCCCGGCGACCGCCTCACCTCGCTGGTCGCCGGCAATCCCGTCGCCGACCAGGTGCTGCGGGTCCGCAACGCCGAGGCGCTGGCGCGGCTGAAGCGGGTGGTCGAGGGAACGCCGGAGGGCGAACCGATACGCGAGCGCGCGCTGGCCGGCCAGCGCGTCCTGATCACCGGCGGCAGCAGCGGCATCGGGCTCGCGACCGCCGAATCGCTGGCTCGGGAGGGCGCCCAGGTGGCGCTGCTGGCGCGCAACGAGCTGGGTCTCGCCGCCGCCAAGCGGAAGCTGGCCGAGCACGGTGCCGAGGCGGTGACGGTCGCCGCCGACGTCACCGACCGCGAGGGGCTGGAAGCTGCGATCGACGAGGCCGCGGCTGCGCTCGGCGGGCTCGACGTTCTCGTCACCTCCGCCGCCAGCATCGCCTTCGGGCGCTTCGCCGAAACCGACGCCGCCGACTTCGACGCGACCGTGGACACCGTCTTCGGCGGCACCGTCGACTCGATCCGCGCCGCCCTGCCGCACCTCGAACGCTCGCGCGGGGCGATCGTCGTCGTCGGCTCGATCGCCGCCCGGATGCCGCTGCCGGGGATGTCCGCCTACACCGCCGCCAAGCACGGTCTGGTCGGCTTCCTCGACACCGCCCGCATCGAGCTCGAGGAGAGCGGCTCCTCAGTGACCCTCTCGCTCGTCAACCCGGGGGCCGTCGACACGCCGCTTTGGAGCAACCTCGAAAGCTCGACCGGGCTGCTGCCGCCGGAACCGCCGCAACCGGCCGTCTACTCGCCCGAGTCGGTCGCCGAGGCGGTGGTTGAGACCATCCGCCACCCCCGCGACGAGCTCACCGCGGGCGGCTTTGCCCGCCTCCAGACCCTCTTTTACTCGTCTTCCAGCTCCTTTGCCAAGCGGGCGCTGCGGGCGCTGGCGCGGCTCGAGCACACCGCCGGCGACCGGCCCGCCGGGGAGGGCGGCCTGCACGGCGGCAAGGGAGCCGGCGAGACCCAGGGCGGCTTCGGCGGCCGTCCCAGCGTCGCTGTCAAGGCGCTCGGCGCCTGGGACGGGATGCTGCGGGCGATCGGACGCTGAGATGACCGCCGACGCGGTCGTCATCGGCGCCGGGCCGAACGGCCTGGTCGCCGCCAACCACCTTGCCGACCGCGGCTGGAAGGTGGTCGTCTGCGAGGAGCAACCGGACCCCGGCGGCGGCGTCCGCAGCGGCGAAGTGACCGAGCCCGGCTTCGTCCACGACCTTTACAGCGCCTTCTATCCGCTCACCCTCGCCTCCCGCCACATCGCCGCGCTGGAGCTCGAGCACTACGGCGTCAACTGGCTCAGCGCCAAGGCCGTTGTCGCCCACCCCCACCCCGACGGCCGCTGCGCGCTGCTGTCGATGGACCTGGAGGAGACCTGCGCCTCGCTCGACTCCTTCGCCCCCGGCGACGGCGATGCCTGGCGGCGACTCTTCGACCTCTGGCGCCGAGTCGGGCCGCACCTGGTCGGCGCCCTGCTGACGCCGCTGCCGCCGATTCGCCCCGCGGCCGGGATGCTGACGACGCTCGGCCCCCGCGGGCTGGCCGACTTCGCCCGCTTCTCGCTGCTGCCGGCGCGGCGGATGGCCGAGGAGGAGTTCGAGGGCGAGGGCGCCGGCTGGCTGATCGCCGGCAACGCGCTTCACGCCGACCTCACCCCCGACAGCTCGGGAGGCGGGATGTTCGGCTGGCTGCTTTGCGGGCTCGGCCAGCAGCACGGCTACCCGGTGCCCGCAGGCGGGGCGGGGGAAATCACCCGGGCGCTGGTCGAGCGGCTGCGCGACCGCGGCGGCGAGGTCCTCTGCGATACGCCGATCGAGCGGATCGAGGTGCGGGGCGGCCGGGCGCGGGCCGCCATCGGCGCCGACGGGAGGCGCTTCGAGGCGCGGCGGGCGATCCTCGCCGACTGCGGGGCGCCGGCGCTGTTCCTGAAGATGCTGCCGCCGGAGGTGGTTCCCGACCGGATCCGCGGCGCCCTGCGCCGCTACCAGTACGACAACTCGACCTTCAAGGTGAACTGGGCGCTGCGCGAGCCGATCCCCTGGGCGGCGGAGGAGGCGCGGCGGGCCAGCACGGTCCACGTCGCCGAAGGTTGGGACGGACTCACCGACGCCACCGTGGAGCTGGCCGAGCGAAAGATCCCCGCCCGGCCCTTCCTCGTCCTCGGCCAGTACTCGATGGTCGACCCGTCCCGCTCCCCGCAGGGGACCGAGACCGCCTGGGCCTACACCCACCTGCCGCAGAGCCCCACCAGCGACGCCGCCGGGGGGCTGACCGGAGACTGGGACGGCGAGGACGCGGAGAAGTTCGCCGACCGGATGGAGGCGGAGGTCGAGCGGCTGGCGCCGGGCTTCCGTCAGCGGATCATCAGCCGCCAGATCCAGACGCCGCTCTACCTCGAGCGCCACAACCGCAACCTGGTCGGCGGTGCGATCAACGGCGGCACCGCCCAGCTCTACCAGCAGGCGGTCTTCCGGCCCTACCCCGGGCTGGGCCGGCCGACGACGCCGGTGCGCGGCCTCTACCTCGCCTCCTCCTCGGCCCACCCCGGCGGCGGGCTCCACGGCGGCCCCGGCGGCAACGCGGCGCGCACGGCGCTGCGGACCGAGGGGCTACGCGGTCTGCTGGGGCGCTAGCCGGGCGAAGTAGCCGAACCAGTTGCCGGAGCGCTCGACCAGCCCCAGGCCCGCCTCCGCCCCCATCCGCTCGAGGCTGGCGCGGGTGGTGAAGTGCGGGTCGCCGAAGAGCTCGCCGACCACGAGCCGGCCGTCCGGTTTCAGCACCCGGCGGATCTCGCGCAGGGCGGCGCCGCTGTCGGGAATCTCCCCCAGGACCGCGGTGAGGATCACCGCGTCGACCGAGGCGTCCGCGTAGGGCAGCGCGGTGGCGTCGCCCTGGGTCGGGACCAGGTTCGAGAGGCCGCGCTCGGCCGCGCCGCGCATCACGTGGTCGAGGAACTCCTGCTGCAGGTCGAACAGCTCCAGCGTCCCGTCCGGGCCCACCCACTCGGCCAGGTCGTGGCTGTAATAGCCGGTGCCGACGCCGACCTCGAGCAGGCGCTCGCCGGGAAGCGGCCGCAGCACCGAGCGCAGCCGGTCGCGGCTGATGATCGGGTGCGGGGCTTCGACCCAGAAGCGCTGCCCGTACGGGCAGGCCGAGGGGTTCTTGCGCCACCAGAGCGCCGCCGCCAGCGTCGCCGCCGCGGTTGCCCCGAGCAGATGGCGCGTGCGCATCGGCCTAGTGGCCGAAGCCGACCCGGTGCTCGCCGGACTCGACCCGGAGGAACTGGACCTTGCCGAGGTAGAGGGCGATCGTCCCCTCCTCGGTGTGGAGGTCGTGCCAGCCGCCCTGCTCGAGCCGCGAGCGCAGGTCCTTGAGGTCCTGGTCGGCGAGGCGGGTGGAGATCACCTGGCCGCCCTCGAAGCCGATCTCGACTCGTTGCGCATCTGCCATCAGTGACCTCCCGCGGGTTCGACGATCTCGGTCAGGACCCCGCCGGTGGAGCGAGGGTGGAGGAAGGCGACGCGGCTGTCGCGGATCCCGACCCGCGGCTCGGAGTCGATCAGCTGGATCCCGGCGGCGGCGATCTTCTTCAGGGCGGTGTCGATGTCGTCGACCGCGTAGGCGACGTGGTGCAGCCCGGCGCCGTTCTTGGCCAGGTATTTGCCGACCGGCGTGTCCGGCCCGAGCGGCGCCAGCAGCTCGACGTGGCCGTCGCCGACGTCGAGCAGGACCGCCTCGACGCCCTGCGACTCGACCGTCTCGCGGTGGGCCAGCTCCATCCCGAAGCCGTCGCGGTAGAGCTCGATCGCGGCGTCGATGTCCTCGACGGCGACTCCGATGTGGTCGATCCTTCCGAACAAGGCGGCGAAGTCTATGCGGCCGCGGGCGGCGCGGCTCCCTCGGCCCGGAGAATCTCCTCCAGCGCCGCGATCCCGACCTCGAGCTGCTCGGGGGTCGGCTCCTTGGTGGCGACGTGCCGCTGGATTTCGCGGCCCGGCGTGTGGAAAGCCTCGGCCAGGGGCTCGCCGTGATGGCGGTCGCTCCAGGCGAACATCTCGACCGCCAGCGACGCGCCGCCGAGGCCGACGCCGGCGCGGGCGGCGGCGCTGGGGCTCTCGACCAGCCGCTCCAGCAGGACGGTGCCGCCGGCGGAGAGCAGCATCATCGGCACGATCAGGTTGGAGCCGCAGCGGTCGTGCTCCTTGGGGACGGCGGCGACCTCGGCGGTCTCGGGAGTGCCAGCTCCTTGCTCGTAGGCGGCGATCGCCTTGTGCTCGACCCCGTGGTAGGCGGCGAGATCACGATCGCTGAGGGCGACGAGAGCGGGCAAGGCGCCGATCGCCTGCACCAGTCCCTCGCGGGCGGCGCTGGTCGGCAGCCGCTTGCGCAGCAGCGAGGTGAGCAGGATCGTCCCCGCGGCCGCGGTCAGCACCCGCACGTCCTCGAAGGGAAGCCGCGCCGCCGGCAGCCGCCGCCGCGCCAGCGGCAGCACCAGCAGTGCCTCGGCCAGTTTCAGCGGCCCGCGCAGGCCCGGCATCTTCGCCACCAGTTTCGGGGCCAGCTCCGGCTTGCGTTCGGAGCCGACTTCGATTCCCCCGTCGCGATCGCGCACCGCCGCGGCCCAATGCGTCGGACCGTGGATCAGCAGCCCGTTGCGAAGGGCCATCCCGCCGAGGCGGAGCTTTTCGGGAGCGCCATAGGGCACGGGTCCACGATAGGGGATGGAAAGAGCCGCCCTCGTACGAGGGCGGCTCTCGGTCTCAGGCCCTGTCGCAGCGGACCGCTACGCCGAGGCGCCGACTCCTGTCGGGGATGTGACGGTCACGTTGGCTTTCATCGTTGCCGATGGCAGGAGGAAGCCGCAGTTGACAACGGCATTGATGTGCAGCGTCGCGTGCCCGGTTGCGCTGCCTGTCAGGAGGCCGATGTCGGTTCCTTCATTAGTTCTGCAGTTGACGGTGTTGCCGAATGGCGTTTTGACTGTCACTTCGGCTTCCGATGAGTGCATTGTGGCGTTTGTGGTGCCAGAGATGTGTTCGCCGATGAGTGTCCCTGTTTTGTGAGCCGTGACGGGTTCGGCGCAATTACCAAAGGCTAGGGTTTTGCCTAAGCCGGACACCTTGGTACCGGTGAAGGGGCTGACAGCGGTTCCTTCTATTGCAAACGTGCTGCATGTGTTGGCGAGGGAGCCGTCTGTTCTGCTGAGGACTATTGAGGTGCCGTTCAGGCTCCCGACGATGGTGACGGCTTCATTTTTTGTCACCCCTCCTACCTCGAGTGTCGTCGCCGAAGCGCTGGCGACTCCGACAACCGCAAGAGCGACAAGCGCGGTCATCGCTACGGTGGCGATCAGTTTCAGTTGCTTCA
This sequence comes from Solirubrobacterales bacterium, assembly GCA_036374655.1. Taxonomy (GTDB): domain Bacteria; phylum Actinomycetota; class Thermoleophilia; order Solirubrobacterales; family 70-9; genus VAYN01. The sequence continues at coordinate 7,372 of DASUTJ010000072.1, forward strand.
TCTTGACTCTCCTTGTTCTGCCCGCATAGCGCAATGCGTCCGGGCGTTGGGTGCCGGAGTCCTAGCGCCACTGAGGAGCCGCAGTCAAGAACATTTGAGTATTTATGGCGTTGGGCCGCCGGGGACGCCGGCAAACGGGAGGGCGTCGAGCTCGTTCTCGACGCCCTCCTTCCGCTACGTACGGCCAATCGGGTTCTTACGCTGAGGCGCCGAGCCCTGTCGGGGATTCGACGGTCCCGGTGCCTTTCAACGTTCCCGACGGCAGGAGAAAGCCGCAGTTGAGCACGGCGTTGAGATGCAACGTCGCATGTCCGCTGGCGGTACCTGTCAGGGTTCCGATGTCGACACCAGCACCGGTTTTGCAGTTGACGGTGCCGAACGGCGTACTGGTTGTTATTTCAGCCCCAGAGGAACTCACTGTGGCGTTTGTAGTCCCGGCGATATGTTCCGCGTGGATGATTCCGGTTTTGTCGGTCGTGACCGTTCTGGTGCAGCCGCCCAAGGTGAAGGCCGAGACCGACCCTGTCACCGTGGACCCGGTGAAGGAGCTCGTGCTTCCTTCCAAGGTCAGCTGGGTGCATGTGTTGGCCAGGGATCCATCTGTTCTGGCGAGAATTCCCGAGGTACCGGGCACGATGTTCCCTTTAAGGGTGACTGAGCTGTTTTTTGTCACCCCTTCTACCTCGAGTGTCGTCGCCGCGGCGCTGCCGGCTCCGATCGCGGCGAAAGCAGCCATCGCAGCCATCGCGATAGTGGCGATCATCTTCAGGTGTTTCATATTGACTCTCCTAGTTCCGCCCGCATGGCGCATCGCGCCAAGGAGCTTTGGGTACGGAGAGAGTCCTAGCGTCGCCGAGACGATTAGTCAAAGAATACCTAGGTATTTGAGGTAGAGCGGTGTAGCCGGAAGGCCGCCCATAGAAAACGAGAGGGCGTCGAGCCCAGTCCTCTCGACGCCCTCGCCCCCCTGTTGCAACAAATCCGGCCGGAGCCCCCCAGTCCAGGTCTCCGGCCGGGTTGTCGGCTCTCCCTGGCTTAGCTTGGTGAGCCGATCATGAAAACCCCGCTCCGATCTGGAAGTTGCGCCGAGGTTTTACAGGTTGTCTAACTTTTTCCTAAGTTCTTCGAGCCGCCGTCCGAGGTCCTGCTCGAAGCCGCGATCGGTGGGCGCGTAGAAGCGGCGGCCGCGCAGCTCCTCGGGCAGCAAGGGCTGGGCGCTGACGCCGTCGGGCTCGTCATGGGCATAGCGGTAGCCCTCGCCCCGGCCGAGCTTCTCGGCGCCGGGGTAGTGGGCGTCGCGCAGGTAGTCGGGCGGGGTCTTGGCGCCGTGGGCGCGGACCTCGGCGCGGGCCGCCGAGAGGGCCTTGTGGGAGGCGTTCGACTTCGGCGCCAGGGCGAGGTAGACGGTGGCCTGGGCGAGGTTCAGCGCGCACTCGGGCAGGCCGACGCGGTCGACGGCGCGGGCGGCGGCGTCGGCGACGAGCAGCGCCTGCGGGTCGGCGTTGCCGACGTCCTCGGAGGCCAGGATCACCATCCGGCGGGCGATGAAGCGCGGGTCCTCGCCGCCCTCCAGCATCACCGCCAGGTAGTAGAGCGAGGCGTCGACGTCAGAGCCGCGCGTCGCCTTTATCCAGGCCGAGACGAAGTCGTAGTGGCGGTCGCCCGACCGGTCGTAGTCGATCGCCTTGCGCTGCATCGCGTCTTCGACCGCGGCGACGCCGACCTCGCCGTCGGCCCGCTCGACCGCCCGCTCCAGGGCGGAAAGGGCGACCCGGGCGTCGCCGCCGCTGCGCGTCGCCAGCATCTCCAGCGCCTCGGGGGTGACCGCGGGTGGGTCGACGATCCCCCGCTCGGGTTCGGCCAGCGCCCGGCGCAGCAGCTCTTCCACCTGCTCGGCCGCCAACGGCCGCAGCTCGTAGACCTGGGCCCGCGAGAGCAGGGCCGAGTTGACCTCGAAGTAGGGGTTCTCGGTGGTCGCCCCGATCAGGGTCAGGGTCCCGTCCTCGACCGCCGGCAGCAGCGCGTCCTGCTGGGCCTTGTTGAAGCGGTGGATCTCGTCGAGGAAGAGGATCGTCGGCCGCCCGTTCGCCCGCCGGCGCTCGCGCGCCCGCTCGATCACGGCGCGGATCTCGGCTTTGCCGGCGTTGACCGCCGACTCCTCCTCGAAGGCCCCCTGCGCCCCCGCCGCGGCGATCCGCGCCAGGGTCGTCTTCCCCGCCCCGGGAGGCCCGTAGAGGATCGCGCTGTGCGGCTTGCCGGACTCGATCGCGCTCCGCAGCGCCGACCCCTCGCCGAGCACGTGCTCCTGCCCGATCACCTCGTCGAGGCGGCGGGGGCGCATCCTCACCGCGAGCGGCGCGTCGGTAGGAATCGGCGCCGGCTCCGCGCCAGCGCCTTCGCCCGTGTCGAAAAGTTGATCTGCCACCGTAAACTCGAAGTATGGAGAGCGCTACGGCAGTACCCACTTCGTCCCTGTCCACCTCGACCCTGGAGTCGTTCAACCCCGCCACCGGCGAGCTGATCGGCTCGGTGCCGACGATCGTGCCGGAGGAAGTGCAGGGCGTGGTCGACGACGTGGCGCGGATCCAGCCGGCCTGGGCCGAGCTGCCGGCGAAGACCCGCGCCGCCTACATGAAGCGGGCGGCCGACGCGCTGCTCGACGACATCGACGAGATCGCCAAGCTGCTGAGCGAAGAGCAGGGCAAGCCGCTGACCGAGTCCTACACCATGGAGCTGCTGCCGACCGTCGACGCGCTGCACTGGTGCGCCAAGCAGGGGCCAAAGATCCTCGCGGACGAGAAGGTGCCGATGACGCAGGCCTTCACGCTCTCCAAGAAAGGCCGCTTCAGCTACGAGCCGATCGGCGTCGTCGGCGTGATCGCCCCCTGGAACTACCCCTGGTCGATCCCCTTCGGCGAGGTGGCGATCGCGCTGATGGCCGGCAACGGCGTCGTCTTGAAGCCGGCCAGTCTGACGCCGCTGCTGGGTGAGCGGATCCGCGACGTCTTCGAGAAGGGCGGCCTGCCCGAGGGCCTGGTCCGAGTCGTCCACGGCGGCGGCCGGATCGGCGACGCGCTCTGCCGCTCCAGCGTCGGCAAGGTCTTCTTCACCGGCTCGGTTGAGGTCGGACGCAAGGTCGGCGAGGTCTGCGCCTCGAGCCTCAAGGGCTCGGTCCTCGAGCTCGGCGGCAAGGACCCGATGATCGTTTGCTCCGACGCCGACATCGACAACGCGATCTCCGGCGCCGTCTGGGGCGGCTTCGCCAACGCCGGCCAGACCTGCTCGGGGATCGAGCGCGTCTACGTGATGCGCGACGTCGCCGATCGCTTCACCGAGGGCGTCGTCCGCGAGGCAGAAAAGCTCCAGGTCGGCAACCAGCTCGACTGGGACACCGCGATCGGCCCGATGACCTCTCTGGATCAGTACGGGATCGTCGTCGACCTGATCGAGGACGCGGTCGCCTCCGGCGCCACCAAGCGCTGCGGCGGCCCGGTCGACCCGCCCGGCCTTGCCGAGGGTCGCTACATCGCCCCCACCGTCCTCACCGGCGTCACCCACGAGATGCGGATCATGCGCGAGGAGATCTTCGGCCCGGTGCTGCCGATCGTCGTCGTCGACTCCGAGCAGGAAGCGATCGACCTCGCCAACGACTCCGAGTTCGGGCTCGGTGCCTCGGTCTGGACCAAGGATCGCCAGCGCGGCGCCCGCATCGCCCGGCGGATCGAGTCGGGGATGGTCTGGGTCAACGACCACTCCTTCAGCCACGGCGCCTGCCAGTGCGCCTGGGGCGGGGTCAAGGACTCCGGGCTCGGCCGCTCGCACTCCAAATTCGGCTTCTACGAGTGCGTCAACATCAAGATGAACGCCTGGGAGCCGGGCCTGACCCGCGACTTCTGGTGGCACCCCTACGACCGGACCCTCGGCGAGGCAGTCAAAGCCTCGGCGAAGATCCTCTACGGCAAAGGCGAGGTTCGCGCCAAGGCGCTGCGCGAAGGTGCGGGGCCGCTTTTGAAGGTCGGCCGCCGCACCCTGCAGAAGCGCCGGTAAACGCGGCGCCGGCTCAGCCGCCGCCGATTTCCACCGTCTTCGAGACGGCGGCCTGGCACTTGTAGATCGGGCCGGCGGTCGCCTGGGTCGAGGGCTTCACTTCGGCGTAGACCATCGCCGGGATCTTGATGTTTTCGTTCAGCGCTTCGAGGTCGGCCTTCCAGTTGCCGTTGGGCTTCGACTCGGAGCGGCTGAGAACGCCGTTGCCCTTCTGCTTGAGGACGACGATCCGTTCGCCGACGCAGTTCGAACTTGCTGCCTTGACCTTGCCCTGGTAGCCGCTGGCGCCGAGGGTGACTTCGGACTTGACCTTGACCGTCTCGCCGGGACCGGCGGCGATGACCGCCGAAGCGCCGAGGGCCAGCACCGCGAGGATGGCGGCGCCGAGCGCGGCCACGTGACTGGTTTTCTTCATCGATTCTCCTTGTCGAGGCGCCTCGCGCCCCTGCCGAAATTGCCGCGGCAGCCTAAGCGATGGAACCGCACTTGGCGGGCAACGGTGCAGAATCACCGGAGATGCCCCCCGCGCAGGAGAAGGCCGCGCCCGCGATCGTCGTCGCGGCGCTGCGGCGCGACTACGGCGATCGCCCCGCCCTGGACGGCGTCGGCTTCGAGCTGGCCGCTGGCGCCTCGCTGGTCGTCCTCGGACCCAACGGCGCCGGCAAGACGACCCTGCTGCGGATCCTCGCCACGCTGCTGCGGCCGAGCGGCGGCGAGATCTCCGTCCTCGGCTGCTCGCTGCCGAGCGAGGCCTGGAGGCTGCGCGGCCGGATCGGCTACCTCGGCCACGAGCCGCTGCTCTACCGCGACCTCTCGGGGCGCGAGAACCTGCGCTTCCAGGCGCGCCTGCACGGGGTCGGCCGCGAGGCGGCCGAGGCGCGGATCGAGGCGTTGCTGCGCGCGGTGGGCATGGAGCGCCGCGCCGACGAGCGGGTCGCCGAGCTCTCCGCCGGGATGCGGCAGCGGCTCTCGATCTGCCGCTGCGTCCTCCATGAGCCCGAGTTGTTGCTGCTCGACGAGCCCGACTCCAACCTCGACGTCGAGGGGCGCGAGCTGGCCCGCGCCCTGATCGGTCCCGGCACGGGCCGCACCCGCGTGGTCGTCACCCATGACCCCGAGCGGCACCTGCCCGAGGCTGACCAGACCCTGCGCCTCGGGATCGGCGAGACGGCGGTGGTCTCGTGACCTCCTCGCGCGCCGCCTTCGCCGCGATCCTCGCCAAGGACCTGCGTTCGGAGCTCCGCACCCTGCAGTCGCTGCCGGCGATGGCGCTCTTCGCCGTCACCACCTTCGTCATCTTCCGCTTCGGGCTGGACCGCACCGCCCTCTCCGGCAGCCTCGCCTCCGGCGTCCTCTGGGCGACGCTGCTGTTCGCCGCCGTGCTCGGCATCAACCGCCTCTTCGTCGCCGAGCGCGAGGAGGGCGGCTTCGACGCGATCCGCCTGGCGCCGATCGACCGCAGCGTCCTCTTCGCCGCCAAGGTGACGGCGCTGCTGGTCTACCTGCTGGCGCTGGAGCTGGTCGCGGTGCCGATTTTCGCGATCTTCTTCCTCGACGACGCCGCCGGCCTCGGTCCGCTGGTCGCCGTCCTCCTGCTCACCGACCTCGGTCTCGCCGCCACCGGCACCCTGATCTCCTCGATGGCGGTCAACTCGCGCGCCCGCGACCTGCTCGTCCCCCTCGTCCTCCTGCCCCTGGCGGTGCCGCTGATGATCGCCGCCACCGGCGCCACCGAGCCGCTGCTGGCCGCGGGCGGCCCTTCCTACGACCGCTTCGGCACCTGGCTGATGGTCCTCGGCCTATACGATCTGATCTTCAGCCTGGTCGGCTACGCCGTTTTCGACTTCCTCCTCGAGGACTGACCGGGCAACGGACTCCCCCACCCCATCGGGCATGTACGGCAAAGGACTCAAGCCCCTCTCGATCGCCACCGTGGCGATGCTCGCCCTGTCGCTTTCGCTGGTCTTCTTCTACGCGCCACTCGACGCCGACCAGGGCTTCGTGCAGAAGATCTTCTACATCCACGTGCCGCTGGCGATCGTGGCTCTCATCGGCTTCGTCGTCGGCGGGGTCTTCGCGATCGCCCACCTGCGCACCGACAACCGCAAGTGGGACGCGTATTCGTACGTCTCGATCCACCTCTCGGTGATCTTCGGCGTCGCCGTGCTGATCACCGGCGGGATCTGGGCCAAGGCCTCCTGGGGGCACTGGTGGGTCTGGGACGAGCCGACCCTGGTCAGCTTCCTGATCGTCTTCCTCCTCTACGCGACCTACTACCCCTTCCGCTACGCGATCGAGGACCGCGACCGCCAGGCCCGCTACGCCTCGGTCTTCGCGATCACCGCCGGCGCCTTCGTGCCGCTCAACTTCATGGCCGTGCGGATGGCCGAGAGCCTCGTCCACCCCCGCACCTTCGCCACCGCCGAAGGCGGGATGCCGGGCGAGATGATGCTCACCTTCCTCTGCATGCTGGTCGCGATCGGGCTGCTGTGGACGACGCTGGTCAAGTTCGAGCTGACCGCGAAGAGCGCCTCCGGTCAGGTCAAGCGCCTGCGCCGCGCCCTCGACGCGCCGGTCTCCGGCGCCAGCTCCCGGATCGCCCCGGAGGTGAGCTGATGCTGGAGCTCGCCGCGCTGCTGCCGCTCGGCGCCCCCGCCCTGCCGCTCGACGAGGCCGGCAAGTACGTCGCCGGCGCCTACGTGGTCTTCGTCGTGCTGCTCGTCGTCTACGTGGCGATCATGGCGGCGAAACTGGGCCGGATCGAGCGAGACCTCCGCGAGGTTGCGGCGATCGCGGAGGAGCGCAACACCGAAAAGCGCGAGGAGGTGAGCGCCTGATGGCGGAGCTGCTTGCCCTGGGCGTCTCCCACAAGACCGCGCCGCTCGACCTGCGCGAGCGCCTCTCGCTGACCGAGGGCCGCGCCGTCAGCGCCCTGGCCGAGCTGACTGCGGCGGCGGAGATCCACGAGGCGGCGGCGATCTCGACCTGCAACCGCACCGAGCTGTACCTGGTCGTCTCCGACCCGGTCGAGGCCGAGTCGGCCGCGCTCGGCGTCCTTACCCGCCAGGCCGAGATCCGCCCGACCGAGCTGCTCGGGCACCTCTACTCGCTGCGCGGCGGCGACGCGGCGCGACACCTGCTGCAGGTGACCGCCGGGCTCGACTCGATGATCCTCGGCGAGGCCGAGATTCAAGGCCAAGTCAAACGCGCCTACGAGCTGGCGATGGTCGAGGGCGGCACCGGGCCGATCCTCAACCGCCTCTTCCGCGGCGCGCTGAGCGCCGGCGGCCGCGCCCGCGACGAAACCGGGATCAGCGAGACGGGGGTCTCGATCCCCTCGGTCGCGGTCGAGCTGGCGCGGCGCACGCTCGGCGACCTCTCCGACCGGCGCGTCCTCGTCGTCGGCGCTGGCGAGACCGCCGAGCTGGTCGCCAGGGCGCTGGTCGCCCGCGGCGTCGCCACCGTCTTCGTCGCCAACCGCCACTACGACCGCGCGATCGGCCTCGCCCAGCGCTTCGACGGCACCGCGGTCCGCTTCGACGAGCTGCCCGAGCAGCTGACAGACGCCGACATCGTCGTCTCGGCGACCAACTCGCCCCACCACATCGTCGAGCGCGACGGGCTCGAGCACGTGATGGAGCTGCGCCCCGAGCGGCCGCTGCTGGCGATCGACCTGGCGGTGCCGCGCGACATCGAGCCGGCCTGCCGCGAGATCGCCGGCGTCACCGTCCACGACATCGACGACGTTCAGCAGATCGTCGAACGCAACACCAGCGGCCGCGAGGCCGAGGCGCGGCGGGCGGAGCTGATCCTCGAGGCCGAGCTCGACCGCTTCGAGCGCTGGCTCGGCCTGCAGGAGGTGGTGCCGACGATCAGCGCCCTGCGCGAGCACGGCGACGAGGTCGTGCGGCGGGTGCTGGCCGAGAACGAGGGCCGCTGGGAGAGCCTCTCCGAGGCCGACCGGCAGCGGTTGGAGAAGATGGCGAAGGCGATCGCCTCGCGGCTCCTGCACGACCCGACGCTGCGGATCCGCGGCTCGGCCTGCTCCGGTGAGTCCTACTACCTCGTCAGCGCCCTGCGCGAGCTGTTCGGCCTCGACCCCGAGACCGAAGTCGAGATCGGAGCCGGGGCCGACAACGTCACCGAGCTTCGTCGCCGCAAGGACTGAGCGTGCGGATCGCTACCCGCGGCAGTGCCCTGGCGCTGACGCAGGCGCGGTGGGTCGCCGAGCGACTCGGCGGGGCTGAGCTGGTCGAGGCGAGCTCCGACGGCGAGCCGGGCGACAAGTCGCGCTTCGTGCGCGGGGTCGAGCGGGTGCTGCTCGCCGGCGGGGCCGAGATCGGCGTGCACTCGGCGAAGGATCTCCCCGGCGAGATGCCCGAGGGGCTGGAGATCGCCTCGGTGCCGCCACGCGAGGATCCGGCCGACGTCTGGATCGGCGCCGGCAGCTCGCTCGACGACGCGCCCGAGGGGGCGCGGGTCGGGACCGCGAGCCTGCGCCGCCGGGCGCAGCTGCTGGCGGCGCGGCCGGATCTGCGGGTCGAGGAGCTGCACGGCAACGTCGACACCCGACTGAGGAAGCTGGAGGAAGGCGAGCTGGACGCGATCGTCCTCGCCGCCGCCGGCCTGCGCCGGCTCGGCCGCGAGGGCGAGATCGGCTTCGCGATTCCCGTCGACCGGATGGTGCCGGCCGCCGGCCAGGGAGCCCTTGCGCTGCAGGTCCGAGCCGGGGACGAGGCCACCATCGACACCGCGAGCACGATCAACGACCTCGACGCGATGCGCGAGCTGACCGCGGAGCGAACCGTCGTCGCCCTGCTCGAGGCAACCTGCGCCAGTCCGCTCGGCGTCCACGCCAGGGTCGAAGGCAGGGGAATCGCCATCGACGCCTTCGTCGGCCTGCCCGACGGCAGCGAGTGGCTGCGCGACCGGATCGACGGCAACGCCGAGGAGCCGGCCCTGGCAGGGGCCGAACTGACCCAGCGCCTGCTCGGCGCCGGCGCCCGCGAGATCTTGGACCGGGCCGAGGAGATGGCGTGAGCGCCCGAGCCGGGGTCGTGTATCTGGTCGGCGCCGGTCCGGGCGACCCGGGCTTGATGACCGCCCGCTCGCTGGAGCTGATCGCGACCGCCGACGCGATCTACTACGACCGCTTGATCCCGCCGGGCGCGCTCGACGGCGCCCGCGAGGACGCCGAGCTCGTCTACGTCGGCAAGCAGCCGGGCGTACCGTCGGTGCCGCAGGACGAGATCGGGGCGCGTCTGGTCGAGGCCGGTCGCGCCGGCAGGAGCGTCGTCCGCCTCAAGGGCGGCGACCCGTTCGTCTTCGGCCGCGGCGGCGAGGAGGGCGAAGCGCTGCGCGAGGCCGGAGTCGAGTTCGAGGTGGTGCCAGGGGTGACCGCCGGCGTCGCCGCCACCGCCTACGCCGGCATTCCCGTCACCCACCGCGACGACGCCTCCGCCGTCGCCTTCGTCACCGGCCACGAGGACCCGGAGAAGGAGGAGAGCGCGCTCGACTGGCCGGCGCTCGCCAGCTTCCCCGGCACGCTGGTCTTCTACATGGGCGTCAAACGGCTCGGCGAGAACGCCGCGGCGCTGGTCGAGGCGGGGCGCGACCCCGGCGAGCCGGCCGCCGCGATCGAACGCGGCACCTGGCCGGGACAGCGCACCGTGACCGCAACCCTGGGAACGATCGCCGAGGTGGTCGCCCGCGAGGAGATCAAGGCGCCGGCGCTGATCGTCGTCGGCGAGGTCGCCCGCCGCCGCGAGGACCTGGAATGGCTCGAGCGCCGGCCGCTGCACGGCCGGCGCGTCGTCGTCACCCGCGCCCGCGCCCAGGCCAGCGGCCTGGCGACGACGCTGCGGGGGCTCGGCGCCGAGGTGGTCGAGCTGCCGGCGATCCGGATCGAGCCGCGGATCGAGACCGATGAGGTGCGGAAGGTCGCCGGGGCGCTCGGAATCTACGAGCTGGTCTGCCTGACCAGCCCCAACGGCGTCCGCCTGCTGTTCGAGGCGATGGAGAGCGCCGGCGTCGACGCGCGGGCGCTGGCCGGCGTCACCGTGGCGGCGATCGGCCCGGGAACGGCGCGGGCGCTGGCGGAGCGGGGCGTACTCGCCGACGTGATTCCGGAGCGCTTCGTCGCCGAGGGCCTGATCGAAGCGCTGGAGGACACGGAGGTCGCGGGGGCCCGGGTGCTCGTCGCCCGCGCCGCCGAGGCCCGCGACGTCCTCCCCGACGCGCTGCGCGAGCGCGGCGCCGAGGTCGAAGTCGTCGCCCTCTACGAGACGGTCCGCGAGCAGCCAAGCGACGACGAGATCGAAGCCGCCCAGGGCGCCGACTACGTCACCTTCACCTCATCCTCGACCGTCACCAACCTGACCGAGGCCCTCGGCGACCGCTTCCCCAAGGGCGCCCGCATCGTCTCGATCGGCCCGATCACCAGCGAGACCGTCCGCGCCGCCGGCCTCGAGGTCGACGTCGAGGCCGAGCGCCACGACGTCGACGGCCTCCTCGCCGCGCTTCTGGATGACGTTCGGTAGTCCCCACCGGCACTACCGCCGCACCGACTCGACCAACACCCGAGCCCGCGAGCTGGCCGCCGCGGGAGCCCCCCACGGCACCGTCGTCACCGCCGGCGAGCAGAGCGCCGGCCGCGGCCGCCAGGGCCGCACCTGGACCGCCCCGCCCGACAAGGCCCTCCTCTACTCCGCCATCGTCCGCCCCCTCGAAGACCACCACACCATGCTCCCCCTAGCTGTTCCTCTAGCGGTCTGCGAAGCCGCCGAACAGCTCAACCCCACCCTCGACTGCAAGGTCAAGTGGCCCAACGACATCCACGTAGAAGGCCGCAAGCTGGCCGGGGTCCTAATCGAGGCCCGCCCCCAGGACGGCTGGGCAGTAATAGGCATCGGCCTCAACCTCACGATCAAGGAGAGCGAGTTCCCCCCCGAGCTCCAGGCCACGGCAGTTTCGCTCTTCAGTGGCGATCAACGGACCCAGGAGAGGGGGTCCGCCGGACGCTCCCCTCTGTTGTCCGCCGGACCCCCTCTCCTGGGTCCGCTCAACAACCGCCTGGACAACTGGGTCCAATCAGACCCCAACGAAGTCCTAGAGGAGTGGCGCCAACGCGACGCGCTAAGGGGCCGGGAAATCGCCTGGGAGAAAGGCTCAGGAGTCGCCGACGGCATCGACGACCGGGGCTACCTCGTCGTCATCACCGCCGGAGGCGACCGAATCGCCGTCGGCGCCGGCGAGGTCCACCTCACCCGCTACTGAATCTTTGGCTTTGCGGCGTCGTTTGCGCGCGGGCTTCGCCTCGCCCTCGGGCGGTCCGCCGTTGGCGCTCTTCCCGTTCTGCCCGTCTTTGCGTTTGCGCTTGCGGCGCCGCTTGCCACCTTTGGGGAAGTTCTTCAGCAGCTCGCGAGCGACGGCCGAGGGTTTCCGGGCCATCCGCATACGCGCCCCGCGCAGCACCTCCTCGCCCTCGGGCGTGTGCGAGACCGCGGCGGCCAGCAGCGCCACCGCCAGGCGGCGGTCCTGTTTGCGCGCCGCGTGCACCAGCCGCCGCGCGTTGCGCCCGTGCGCCCGGCCGGAGGAGTTGACCAGCAGCCCCAGCAGCCGCTTCGTCTCCGGCCAGCGCTGCACCGCGTACTCCTCGTGCAGTTCGCGGGTGTAACCGGCGAGCCGCCAGACCCAGGCCTGCGCCTGATCGCGGCGGCCGATCCGTTTGTCGATCAGCGCCTGCAGCAGCGTCTTCGTCCCCGCCCGTTTGTCCTCGCGGCTCCAGGTGCCGACGATTTCGATCGCGTCGTCGAAGGCCTCGGCGTCGCCGAGGTCGGCGATCTCGCTCAGCGCTTTCAGCCGCAGCTGGGCGTTGCGGTTGCGCTGCACGCAGGTCAGCAGGAAGCGTTTGCGCAGCTCCTTGGTGCGGTCGTTCTGCAGCATCGCCCGCGCCCGGCGCCAGCCCTGGGTGTTGACCCGCGCCCCGGCCAGCGCCGCCCAGGCGTGCTGCTCGGGGTAGTCGAGGTTCTCGACCGCGATCCGCCAGATCTCCCGTTCCAGCACCTCCATCCGCCGCTCCTCGACGTCGGACACGGGGACGATCCGCCGCTCGACCCGGATCCTGCGGCCGCGGCCGCGGCGCACCGGCCCGACGACGATCGCGCCGCCGCGGTAGACGTCGCGGTCGAGCAGGCTGTGCAGGGTGACGATCGTCTCGTCGTGCGTGGTCGCCGGGTGGACGAAATCGAGCACGATCCCCGACTCCTTGCCCGGCGCCCGGCGGGTGACGCGGCCGACCCGCTGCTGGTAGATCCGACGCGAGGCGGTCGGCGCCAGGTGCATGCAGATCGTCGCCCGCGGGCTGTTCCAGCCCTCGGCCAGCAGCATCGCGTTGCAGAGGACGTCGACGGTGCCGCGCTCGAAACCGGCGAGGATCTCGGCCAGCTCGCGCTTCGGCGTCTCGCCGGAGACCGCCTGGGCGTTGATGCCGGCGTCACGGAAGGCTTTGGCGACGTTCTTCGCGTGCTGGACGCCGGCCGTGTAGACGACGCCCGGGATCTTGCGGAAGCGGCTGCGATAGAGGTCGGCGATCGCGACGTTGAAGGGCTCCTGGTCGAGCAGCGCGGCCAGCTCCTCCTGGTCGAAGTCCTGGTCGACCTCGCCTTTGCGCAGCGGCACCTTGGCGATCGTCCGCACCCCGGGGCCGGGCGGGATCCGCAGGCAGCGCAGCGGCGCGATCACACCGCGGCGGGCCGCCTGGGCGAGGTCGAAGCGCGAGGTCTGGGTTGGGAAGAGGTCGGCGACGTGGCGGGCGATCAGCGCCCCGGTCGCGGTCATGCCGATGTAGACGGGGCCGGGCAGCTCGCGGATGCAGGCGCTGGTTTTCTCGCCCAGGGCGGTGTGCGCCTCGTCGCAGATCACGATCGAGTAGGCGTCGGAGATTTTCTTGTGGTTGCGGACGAACCACTGGTAGGTCTCGACCGTGACCGGCCCGTCGGGGTCGTCGCGGTCGCCCAGCAGCGGCGGTCGCAGCCGCTCCTTGTAGCCGCGGTCGGAGATCTCGCCGATGAACTGGTCGACCAGGTTGCGGCGGTGGGTGAGGATCAGCACCCCGCCGGTGCGGGTCGCCTCGACGAAGCCGACGGCGGCGACGGTCTTGCCGGCGCCGGTCGCGTGCTCGAACCAGAAGCGGCGCTCGGCGCCGGGGTCTTCGGGTGCCTCCTCGACGACCTCCTCGTCCTCCTCCGCCGGTCCTTCCTCCCAGTCCTGCGGCTCCTCGTCTGGATCCAGCTCCTCGTCCTCTTCGGCCTCGGCGTCCTCGCCGCCTTCGGGCGCCGGGACGGCTTCGTCGGCCGGCTCGTCGCCGTTCTCGACCACCGGCGCGCCGCCGGCCTGCTGCTGCCCCATCAGCTCGGCCAGGGTGCCGGAGAGGGCGTCGACCTGGTGGGGGTTCAGTTCCGCTCCGTCGCGCAGCTTCGGCGGCTCGTCGGCGAGGAAACGCTCCAGGCCGAGCAGCAGCGAGAAGTCCCGCCGCCACTGGATCGAGGGATGCTCGGCCCCTTCGCCCAGCTCCTTCAGCGCCGTGTCGAGGGCGCGCCGCCGGGCCGTGCCGGGGGCAAGCGCCTCCGGCCCCTCGCCGTCGAGCAGGAAGGGCTCGCGGGCAAACTCCGCTGCCCGCTCGATGTCGGCGCTTGAAGGAACTGCCGCCTGCGCGGCAACGTCGCTGGTCTTGGCCATAGAAGGCTTCTGGGGCTTCCGTCCCTACCGAAAACAGACAGACGGCTGGGACAAGGTGAACGAGGCTGCGGGGGAATCGACCCGGTTGCGTGTCTCCCCCCGAGAACTCAGCGCGATTCGCGAGCCGCGAACCGAACGCCCGTATTGTACCCACCGATCGGATGGGCGCGCGATTCAGATCACTGCTTGCGGTAGGGGCGCTGGCGCTGGCGGTACTCCTCGGCAGCGGTTGCGGCGACTCCGGAGGCGAGGCCGGGGACGGCTCTCACCCGGACTACGCAAAGGCACTGGCCGGCTCGCCGCCGGCGCTGGCGGCACTCCACAAGCAGGCGAATGAGCTGCTTCCCGGCGGCATCGACGCCTACGAAAAACGGATCGCCGCGCTGCGCGGCTACCCCGTCGTGGTCAACGTCTGGGCCTCGTGGTGCGGGCCCTGCCGGTTCGAGTTCCCGGTCCTGCAGAAGCTCTCGGCGCGGTACGGAAAGAAAGTCGCCTTTCTCGGGGTCAACTCCGAAGACTCCGACGACGCCGCCGGCACCTACCTGGAGGAGGAGCCGGTCCCCTACCCGAGCTACAGCGACCCCGACAAAGAGATCCTCAGCTCGCTCGGCGCCTTCGGCGGACTGCCGGACACCGCCTTCTACAACCGGGCCGGGGAGCTCGTCCACTTGAAACAGGGGCCGTACGCCGAGGACTCCGAACTCGAAGAAGACGTTCGCCGCTACGCGCTGAAGAGCGGATAATCGGAACCGATGGAAGCATTCGTCGTCATCGCGCTGATCGGGGTCGGGCTGCTGCTGGTCGAGCTGCTGCTGCCGACCGGCGGGATCCTGGCGGTGCTCGGCGTGATCGGGCTGACCGCGGCGGGCGTCGCCGCCTTCGGCTCCGACAGCGACGTCGCCGACTACGCCGGCGGCGGGCTGATCGCCCTCGGCATCCTCTCGGGGATCACCTTCTATTTCGTCAGCCGCAAAGTCCTGGAGGCGCACCGCAACGACGAGGTCCGCACCGGCACCGAGGAGATGATCGGGTCGACGGCGGAGGCGCGCACCTCGATCGACCCCGATGGGCGGGTCTGGCTCGGCGGCACGATCTGGAGCGCCCGCCTGGCCGGCGGCGCGGCGCCGATCCGGCAGGGGGATAAAGTCAGGGTCGAGGCGGTCGACGGATTGACCCTGGTGGTCCGCCCCGAGCCGCAGACCGCGGCCCACACGAGCGAAGGAGCCGGTTGATGGAGGCAGTCGCAGGAATTCTCATCGTCCTCGCGTTCTTCGCGCTGATCGCGGTGGGGGCCTCGGTCCGGATCCTGCGCGAGTACGAGCGCGGCGTGATCTTCCGGCTCGGCCGCCTGATCGCCCAGAAGGGTCCCGGCTTGATCCTGCTGATCCCGCTGGTCGACCGGATGGTCATGGTCGACCTGCGGACGGTGACCCTGAACATCCCGCCGCAGGAGGTGATCACCCGCGACAACGTCCCCTGCCGCGTCAACGCCGTCGCCTACTTCCGCGTCGTCGACTCCAACCGCGCCGTGGTCGAGGTCGAGAACTACCTGATCGCCACCTCGCAGATCTCGCAGACGGCGCTGCGCTCGGTTCTCGGCAAGGCCGAGCTCGACCAGCTGCTGGCCGACCGCGAGCGTCTCAACGAAGAGCTGCAGAAGATCATCGACGAGTCGACCGAGCCATGGGGCGTGAAGGTCACCGCGGTGGAGATCAAGGACGTCGAGATCCCCGAGCAGATGCAGCGGGCGATGGCCCGCCAGGCCGAGGCCGAGCGCGAGCGGCGGGCGAAGATCATCAACTCCGAGGGCGAGTTCCAGGCGGCGCAGAAGCTCACCGATGCCGCCGACATCATCAGCACCAACCCGGCCTCACTGCAGCTGCGCTACCTGCAGACGCTGCTCGAAATCGGCACCAACCAGAACACGACCGTGGTCTTCCCGCTGCCGATGGACGTGCTCGAGCCGTTTGTCGGCAAAGGCGCGGCTGGGCGCGCGGCGGGCACCGAGCGGCCACCGCGTCCTCCCGCAGCAGCAGCCCCGCCAGAGCCGCCCGAGCCCCCGGCCGCGGACGAGCCCGACCTAGGCGACCTCCCCCCCTCACGCTCCTGAGCGCACCGGAGATCCGCATCGACCAGCTGACCGGGCTGAGGACGATCCTCGCCCCGGGCCGAGCTAACCGCCCGGAGGGCTTCTCGGCGCGGGCGACCGAGCCGAAGGGACCGGACAACTGCCCCTTCTGCGAGGGCCGCGAGGAGCGCACGCCGTCGGAGCTATATGCACTGCGCCCCGGGGGCGGCGCCGCCGACACGCCGGGCTGGAAGACCCGTGTCGTCCCGAACCTCTATCCC
>DASUTJ010000073.1:0-26649 GCA_036374655.1 Solirubrobacterales bacterium
GTCGGGAGAGAGGAAGTCGGTAAGTTCGGTGTTCGACGTCTCGCCAGGGACGCCGACGGGAACTCCGGAGCCAGGCCTCAGCAGGCCGACGTAGCGATGCGATCGCTGCAGACATGCTGGCGGATAGCGCGCGGGGCGGGGCACCGTGACCCTGATGCACCGGTAGACCCTGTGCCCGTGGAAGACCCCTGGCTGCGAAAGCCGGACCTTCGCCCGAGTGACGATGCGCTTTCCCTCCGCCGCGTTGGGGTCGCCGTTGCTCGAGCTGCTCAGGCCCCTGGCCATTGCCACCGGTGAGCCCCACCCGGTCCAGCGCAGCTTTTCGAGAATCCACTGGCCGTCTTCGAAGAGTGGTAAGCCGGCGGGGCGGACGACGAGCGGATTCGGGCTCGGCAGACGCTGGCCGACGAGCGCCACCGGCGAGCTCGGCCTAGCGAAGAAATAGATCTCCCGTTGGCTTCCCCGAAGGTGAGGGGTCGCCGAGTCTGCACTCGCGCTGCCCAGAGGAACGGTCGAAGCAGCACCGGCAACCACGGCCGCCAATGCCGAAGCGAGAAGGAGGCGGAGGAATGCTCTCATCGGCGTCATCAGGTACTTCCTAGTCTCTACTAGAGACTGGCGCAATTCCAGTGAGGGTCGCCCGCTCAGCGCCAGAGCTCGCGGCGGAGCATCTCGTTGCCTCGCTCCAGCTGGTCGATGGTGGCGCTAGTGACGGAGCGGGCGCGGGTGGCGCGGTTGATGCGGGCCTGGATCTCGCGGTGGGACTTGTTGGTGCGGCGAGCGACTTTGGCGACGAGGCGGCTGCGCTCGCCGCGGAGTCGCTCGCGGGTCGCGTAGGCGGTCTCGCGTTCGGGCTCGGTCTCCTCTGGGGCGGCTTTGAGTTTTGCGGCCGCTTTCTTCGCCTGCGGCGGGTCGTCGGTCGGGAAGAGCTGCAGCGCGGTTTCGCTCATGATCGCCTCGTCCAGCTCGGCGTCGCCGGAGCTGAGCGCGGCGAAGCTTTCACCGGGCTCGCTGCGCTCCGGAGGGGGCTCGTCCTCCCCCTCGTCCTCCTCGGCCTCCGGGGAGAGGTCGAGCGCGTGACGGCGCTCTTGCTCGATCTCGTGGGCGAGCGCCTTCAGGCGCGAGTCGGCCGGCATCAGGAGGTAGCTCATCTGGCGGCGCGGCCCCGGGGTCGCCCGGATGAAGCGACCGACCACCTGACGGAAGAAGAGCTCGGTCCGCGACGCCGTCGCGTAGACGCCGACCCGCAGGCGGGGGATATCGACGCCCTCGGAGACCATCAGGACCGAGACCAGCCAGCGCCGGCCGGAGGAGGCGAAGTCGGCGATCCGCCGGCTGGCGTCGGGCTCGTCGCTCATCACCAGCTCGGGACGCTCGCCCGAGATCGTCCCGAGCCGCGCCGCGATCGCCCGCGCGTGGTCCTGGTCGGCGGCGATCACCAGTCCACCCGCGTCGGGGTGTCCGTCGGCGCGCACCTCGCTCAGCCTCGCGTCGGCGTCGCGCAGTACCTCCCCCATCCACTCGCCCTCCGGGCTGAGCGCCGTCCGCAAGCGACGGGCCGCCTCCGCCGCCGGCAGAACGAGGTCGAAGTCGGCGCTGCGCAGCCGGCCGTCGGAGAGCCACTCCATCTCGCCGTCGTAGGGCAGGAAGGTGATCGGGCGGCAGACGCGGTCGCGCAGCGCCTGCGGATAACCGTAGACGTAGTCGGCCTGGCTGAAGCCGTCCTCGTCGTAGGTGACCCAGGGGATGGCCGAGTTGTCGGAGCGGAAGGGCGTGCCTGAGAGCAGCAGCCGGAAGCGCGCGCCGTCGAAGGCCCGGCGGGTCTGCACGCCCCAGGCGGCCAGATCGCCCATGTGGTGCGGCTCGTCGGCGATCAGCAGGGTCGGCCGGCGCTCGGCGGCGAGGCGGTGCGTGTCCGGCCCGGCCGCGATCGTCTGGTAGGTGACGGCGACGCCGTGGAAGTCGCCCGACTCCGGCCCGTCCGAGTTGGGCCGGTTGGGCTCGAGGTCGATCCCGTAGCGCGCCGCGTCGGCGGCCCACTGGCGGCAGATGTGGGTGGTCGGGCCGGCGACGACCACCCGCGAGACGAACCCGGCGCTCACCATCCGGTGGGCGATGTGCAGGCCGAAGGTCGTCTTGCCTGCTGCCGGCGTCGCCGAGGCGAGGAAGCTGGCCCCCGAATGCGCCCGCACGGCCTCGGTCGCCTCCTTCTGCCAGGAGCGGAGGGGGCGGGCATCGGGCCAGTCCGGAAGCGATCCGGCAGGCGCCCGGCTGCCGGTCGGGTGCTGAGTGGCGTCGTACAAGGGCGCGGAAGAATAGGCGCGCCCGCGGTCGGACCGGCCGGTTGGAGAAAGCGCCGGACTTTTCCTTCGCTGGCTCCCAGGTCGGTCGGTTTGTGATACTCATTATTGGGTAGCCCATGGCTGTTCCCACATGATCCATCCCCCCCGACGCGAGGCTCGGAGGAGCGTCAATCGGTTTACCGGCGCCGTTGTATCCCTGGCCACGGCCGCCCTACCGCTCCCCCGGCCTCGCGTCGGCCTCGCTTTATGACCTAATCGCGCAGCTCGGAGATCAGGTCGTCTAGATCGAGGGCCGTGGTGCCCATCTCGACTCCCTCGCCATCGGCGGGGCGCGGCCATTGGTCTCGCGGTCGGTCCCAGTAGAGCTCGACCCCGTTGCGGTCGGGATCCGAGAGGTAGAGGGCCTCGCTGACGCCGTGGTCGGAGGCGCCTTCGAGCGGCCAGCCGGCCTCGCTCAGGCGCCGCACGGCGTCGGCCAGGGCACGGCGGGTCGGGTAGCGGATCGCGGTATGGAAGAGGCCGGTGGTGCCGGGGGCCGGCGGCGAGCCGCCTTTCGAGTGCCAGGAGTTGAGGCCGATGTGATGGTGATAGCCGCCGGCCGAGATGAAGGCCGCGTCGGCGCCCCAGCGCTGCATCAGCTCGAAACCGAGGATGCCGCAGTAGAAGTCGAGGGCGCGGTCGACGTCGGCGACCTTGAGGTGGACGTGGCCGACGTCGACGCCGGGGTCGATCGGCTCGGGCGTCCGCTCAGCCATCGAGGACTCCGTCAAGCGCCTCGTTGACGAGGCGGTCGGCGTCGGCGTTCTCGGCCCGGCGGACGTGGCGTATCGACCAGGAGTCGAACTCCGCCAGCGCCTTCTTCACCTCGGCGTGCAGTTCCCTCATGCCGGCGTTTTTCACCTTGTAGCGGCCTTCGACCTGGCGCACCACCAGCTCCGAGTCGCCAACCAGCTCCAGATCTCTGGCGCCGTGTGCGGCCGCCAGCTCGATCCCGCGCAGCAGCGCCCGGTACTCGGCGACGTTGTTGGTCGCCTCGCCGATCTTCTCCCCCACTTCCGCCAGCACCGCGCCGTCGCCGTCGCGGACGACGACGCCGATCGCCGCCGGTCCGGGGTTGCCGCGGGCGCCGCCGTCGACGTTGACGATCGCCCGGCTCATCGGCTCCGGGCCGGCTCCGCGGCCAGGCGCAGCCTGCCGTCCTCGCCGACCGCGGCGTTCCACTGCCGGGCGGCGGCGTCGATCTGGTCGACCTCGCCGCCCTTGTCGAGCTCGAAGACCGTCCGCAGCTCGTCGGCGATGTCGACGCCCCACTGGTACCAGGAGAGCTCCCAGGCGATCGTTATCCGCACCTCGTCCGGGGCGCCGGCGGAGGCGCCAACCGAGGCCCGCGGCACGCCCAGCGTGCGGGTCAGGCGGGCGACCGTCTGGCCGGCCTCGCTGGAGTTGAAGCGGGCGACGGCGCGTTCGAAGGGTGCCGGGGCGGTCTCGTCGAGCGGCAGCGCCGAGCGCGGCCGGCGCGACGGCGCCGCCGGATCGGCCGAGGACAGCGGGGTCGCGGTGGGCGGAGCCCCGGGCCGGCGGCTGCGGCGGCGCAGCAGGCGACTCAGCCGTCCTTCGTGACCGGCCTCTTTCCCGCGCTGGGGCTCCGGCTCACCGGCAGGCCGCCAGCCAAGCCGCTCGGCGCGGGCGACGCAGAGCTCGCAGACGGTCCGCTCCTCGGCGCCGGAGACGTAGCCGTGCACGCGCTCCCCGGCAAGGATCGTCCGGCCGCAGATCGCACAGGGGGCATCGGCGCTCATCTGCCGCCACGGTACCAACGGGCGCCCGGCGCGCCCGGGGTTCAGGCCTGCTGGAGGTGCGATTTCAGCCGCATTACCGCCTTGGTGTGCAGCTGGGAGACGCGCGACTCGGTGACGCCGAGGACCTCGCCGATCTCGCGCAGGGTCAGGTTCTCGTAGTAGTAGAGGGCGACGACGAGCTGCTCGCGCTCGGGCAGCGAGCCGATCGCCTCGGTCAGGCGGTCCTTGACCTCGGTCGTGGCCAGCGCCTCCTGCGGGTCGGCGGCGGCTTCGTCGGCGATCGTGTCCAGCAGCGAGACCTGGTCGCCCGAGGAGTCGGAGACGGTCCACAGCTCGTCCAGCGCGTAGACGGAGGAGTTGGCGATCTCCAGCAGGGCGCCCTGCAGTTCCTCCTCGGTCATCTTCAGTTTCGAGGCAAGCTCGGCCTCGGTCGGCGCCCGCTGCAGCTCGTGCTCGAGCTTCGCCTGGGCGGCCTCGATTTCGCGGGCGCGGGAGCGGACCGAGCGCGGCACCCAGTCGAGCGAACGGAGTTCGTCGATGATCGCGCCGCGGATGCGGGTCATCGCGAAGGTCTCGAATTTGATCCCCCGCTCCGGTTCGAAGCGCTCGATCGCGCCGATCAGGCCGACCAGGCCGTAGGAAATCAGGTCGGCGTCTTCGACGTGCGAGGGCAGCCCGGCGCCGAGCCGGCCGGCGACGAACTTGACCATCGGCGAGTAGGCGACGACCAGGCGCTCGCGGGCGTTCTCGTCCCCCCCGTCCTTGTAGCGCTTCCAAAGATCGCGGAGCTCTACCTCTTTGACGCCCGTTTCCATCAGCCGATTCTACGGTCGTTTGCGGGGATTTGGTTCATGCGCGGGGGTGGCTTGCAGCGTAGGTGTCACGCAGCCTGGCGGCATCGACTCGGGTGTAGACCTGGGTGGTCGAGATCGACGCGTGGCCGAGCAACTCCTGAATCGTACGCAGATCCGCCCCTCCCTCGAGCAGATGAGTTGCAAAGGAATGCCTGAGCGCGTGCGGGGAGACCCCCGCCGCGAGCGCGGCTTCGCGCGTCCAGAGGCCGAGCCGGCGGGTCACGTCGGAGTTCGAAAGGCGGCGGCCGCTCTTGGAGAGGAACAGCGCCTGCTCGCGCGGATCGCCGGCCAGGGCCCGGCGGCCTTTGTCGAGATAGCGGCGCAGAGCGCGCTGGGCGGGCTCGCCGACCGGCAACAGGCGCTCCTTCTGCCCCTTGCCGAGCACCCGCAGCTGCTCGGTCTCGAAGTCGAGCGACCCCTCGTCGAGGTTGACGATCTCCTCGCAGCGCAATCCGCAGGAGTAGGCGAGCTCCAGCATCGCCCGGTCGCGCAGCTCCAGCGGCGTGCGAGCCGGGATCCGCTCCAGCAGGGTCCGCATCTGCTCGGTGCTGAGCACGGTCGGCAGCTTCTCCGAGCGCTTTGGGCTGGAGACCAGCTCGGCCGGGTTGGAGCCGGCCTTCTCGGTCCGGACCAGGTAGCCGTAGAGGCCACGGATCGCCGCCAGCTTGCGGGCCACGGTCGCTGGCGCGGCGCCGGCCTCCGAAAGGCCCGCCCCGTAGCGCCGCACCTCACGATGGCGCACGTCGCCGGGACCGAGCCCCATCTCCCCCGCCCACTCGGCGAACCCGCCGAGGTCGACGGCATAGGCGCGCCGGGTGCGCTCGGCGGAGCCGCGGGCGCGCAGGTCGCGGTCGTAGGCGGCCAGTGCTTCCTCCCAGTTCATCGAGGCTTCATTCGCCCCTGCCGGGGCTCGTCCTGCGAGCGCGGCGCTAGCCGAGATAAACCGGCGTGCCGATTTCGACTTCGTCGTAGAGCTCTTCCACGTCGGGGATAGCCATCCGCACGCAGCCGTGCGAGGCGGCGGTGCCGAGCGAGGAGGTTTCTTCGGTGCCGTGGATCCCCGCGCCTTCGAAGATCCCCATCCAGCGGGCCTTGATCGGGTTTTCGGGCCCCGGGGGGATCGTCTGCCCCGCCAGCGAGCCGGCCCAGTCGGATTCCGGCACGTTCCAGACCGGGTTTTCTTCCATCGATTCGATCTGGTAGAGCCCTTCCGGCGTCGCGAACCCTTCCGCGCCGACGGCGACGGTGTAGGTCTTTGCCAGCTTCAGGTCCTTCCAGAGCCGCAGGGTGTAGCTGTCGCGGTCGAGGGTGAGATAGGACGGATACTGCGACGCGACCTCCTCCTTGGTCACTTCCGGCGCGACCGACCGGACCTTCGCCTTGATCGTGTGCGGGGCGTTGGCGTTGAGAACCGCCGCCTTGAGGTCTTTCTCCAGCAGGTTGTCGCGCAGCTTGCGGCCCGGTTGGCCGGCGACGACCGTGAGTGATTCGCCGCTCGCTTCGACGCCGGCGTTCTGCGGTTCCTGGTCGATGTCGCCGGCGACCCGGCGGACGAAGCGGTTGACCGCCGGCACCGAGTAGGCAACCGCCGGGGAAATGCTTTCGTCGACTTCGCCGCCGGAGACGTAGCGGACCAGGCGACCCGGCAGGCCGCCCTCCTGGCTGTCTTCGACCGCCTCGGCGACGGCGGCGTCGATGTCTGCGCGGATCTTCAGCTGCTCGCCGGTCAGCTCCCAGGTCTCGCCGTCGAAGCTGACCTTCAGCGAACTGCGTAGCGGCGCGACCAGCTTGCGGTGGACCCTGGCGGCGGCTTCGTCTTCGTCGAGGCCGCTGACGTCGACCCCGCCGATCGTCACGCCGTCGGCGATCTTGTCCTTCTGCGAGCTGTCGTAGGCATAGGCACCACCCACCACGACGACCAGCAGCACCGCGGCGATCAGCAGTGCAATAGAAGTCTTCGTTCCCATCTGAACTGGAGTAACCCTCGGTAAGTCGTTTGCCGGTCTTTGGAAAGTCTAGGCATACGGTCGGTTCGCCCCGAACCCCTTGCTTCCCTGCAATTTCGCGTGTGTCTCGGAGTTATCGGCAGGGCGGGCGGATATCTTTCGCCCGTGCGCACCAAGGACGAAGTCCGCGACGAGATCTGGAAGGCGATGGAACGCGAGGGCGTCTCCCGCTTTCCGGGCGCCGAGGGCCGGATCCCGAACTTCGCCGGCGCCAAGCTGGCGGCCGAGAAGCTCGCCGGCCACCGCCTCTGGAAGCGGGCGCGGGTGATCAAGGCCAATCCCGACTCGCCGCAGACCCACGCGCGCCGGATCGCCCTGGAAGAGGGCAAGACGATGATCATGGCGGTGCCGCGGCTGCGCGACCCCCATCCCTTTCGCGTGCTCGACCCGAAACAGCTCTCGAAGGCGGCGGTGAAAGAGGCGGCGACGATCAAGGGGGCGCTGAAGCACGGCCGCGTAGTCGCCCTCGACGACCTGCCGGAGGTCGACCTGATCCTCTGCGGCTCGGTCGCGGTCAACCTCAGCGGCGCCCGGGTCGGCAAAGGCGGCGGTTACCACGACCTCGAGTACGGGATCCTCGCCGACGCCGGCAAGATCGACACCCACACCACGGTCGCCACCACCGTCCACCCGATCCAGATCCTGCGCCAGCACCTGATGGTCACCGACCATGACCTACCGGTCGACCTGATCGCCACGCCGCGGGCGGTGATCGACGTCGAGCGCCAGTACGACCGCCCGCGCGGGATCCTCTGGGACCACCTGCAGCCGCCGCAGATCCGCGAGATCCCGGTTTTGGAAAGGATGGGGTATGCCTGATTCCGAGCGCCAACCGCTGCCCGCCTTCCCGGGGACCGACTACGGCAATCCCGACCCGACGCCGGAGTGGATGCAGATCGACTGGCGGCAGCACCTGCACCAGGTGGACCTGCCCGGGGCGAACGACGTCAATTACGCCGAGATCGGCGAAGGCGACCCGATCATCTTCGTTCACGGGATCGCCGGCTGCTGGCGGAACTGGCTCGAGAACCTCCCCTACTTCGGCCGCACCCACCGGGCGATCGCCATCGACCTGCCCGGGTTCGGCGACAGCCCGATGCCGACCTGGGAGATCACGATGGCCAACTACGGCCGGCTCATCCACGACTTCTGCGAGCGGCTGGGGATCGACAAGGTCGCCGCCCTGGTCGGCAACTCGATGGGCGGCTTCATCTCCACCGAGGCGGTGATTGAGGAGCCGGAGCGTTTCGAGCGCCTGGTCCTGATCTCCGCCGCCGGGATCAGCTTCGCCGAGTGGGACGGCAAGTCGCTCGACGCCGCCGCCCGCATCTTCAAGGCGGCGATCCCGATGATGAGCGGCGAACGGCGCTCCTACTGGACCCGCCCGCGCGGTCGCCAGCTCGCCTTCGGCCGGATCTTCCGCAACCCCAACAGGCTGCGGCCGGAGCTGCTCGCCGAGCAGGTGCGTCCGGGCCTGCAGGCGCCGGGATTCTCCGACGCGCTGGGCGCGATCTGGGGCTACGACACCCGCGAGCGCCTGCCGGAGATCGAAATCCCGACCCTGATCACCTGGGGGCTGAACGACCAGATCGTCCCGGTCGAAGCCGCCCTCGGGTACCACCGGCTGATTCCGGAATCGCGCCTGGAGCTCTTCGAGCGCACCGGCCACCTGCCGATGCTCGAGCGCCCGGGACGGTGGAACCCGCTGGTCGAGCAGTTCATCGAGTCCTCGCAGCCCCTGCGGGCCGCCCAGGACACCGCAGTCGGCTAATCACGGGCCAGGGACGCGAGGTCGCTAACCCGTGATTGCCCCACGGGCGGCGGAGGAGACCGTGGCGGCGTACTTGCCCATCACGCCGCGGCCGAAGGGCGACTTCGGCGACTCGTACTCGGCGACGCGCTTGGCGATCTCCTCGTCGGAGAGGGCGACGCTGAGGCTGCGGTTATCGATGTCGACGGTGATCTCGTCGCCCTCGCGGACGGCGGCGATCGGGCCGCCCGTCGCCGCCTCGGGGGCGACGTGGCCGATCATCAGCCCGCGGGTGGCACCGGAGAAGCGGCCGTCGGTGACCATCGCCACGCTCTCGCCCAGGCCCTCGCCGACAATCGCCGCGGTCACCTGCAGCATCTCGCGCATGCCGGGGCCGCCGACCGGGCCCTCGTTGCGGATGACGACGATGTCGCCTGGATTGATCTGCTGGTCCTTGACGGCGCGGAAGCAATCCTCTTCGGTCTCGAAGACGCGGGCCGGGCCGGTCTGCTGGCGGCGCTCGGTGCCGGCGACCTTGACCACCGCTCCTTCCGGCGCGAGGTTGCCGCGCAGGATCGCCAGCCCGCCTTCGGGCTTGAGCGGGTCCTCGACGGAGCGCACGACTTCCTGATCCGGCGCCTCGGTGGCGGCGGCGGCTTCCTCGCCGATCGTCTTGCCGGTGACGGTGATCTCCTCGCCGTGCAGGATCCCCGCTTTGGCGAGGCGCTTGAGGATCACCGGCACGCCGCCGGCGGCGTAGAGGTCGGTGGCGACGAAGCGGCCGCCCGGCTTGAGGTCGGCGAAGAGCGGCGTCTGGCGCGAGATCCGCTCGAAGTCGTCCATCGTCAGCTCGACCCCGACCTCGTGGGCGAGGGCGATCATGTGCAGGACCGCGTTGGTCGAGCCACCGGAGGCGCAGACGCAGGCGATCGCGTTTTCGAGCGACTCGCGGGTGATGATCTTGCTCGGCCGCAGGTCCTCGACCAGGACGTTGATCACCAGCTCGCCGATTTTCTCGGCGACGGTCTGCTTGTCGTCGTCTTCGGCCGGGACCATCGCCGAACCGCCGGCGCTGATCCCCAGCGCCTCGAAGGCGCAGGCCATCGTGTTGGCGGTGAACTGGCCGCCGCAGGCGCCGGCGCCGGGGCTGGCGACGCCCTCCAGCTCGTTCAGTTCCTCGTCGCTCATGTCGCCGGCGTTGTGGGCGCCGATCGCCTCGAAGATGTCGAGGATGGTGACGTCGCGGCCGTGCCAGTGGCCGGGAGCGATCGAGCCGCCGTAGAGCAGGACCGAGGGCACGTCGAGCCGGGCCAGCGCCATCGCGCAGCCGGGGATCGTCTTGTCGCAGGCGCAGAGGGCGACGATCGCGTCGAACTGGTAGCCGCGCGCCATCAGCTCGATCGAGTCGGCGATCACCTCGCGGCTGACCAGCGAGGCCTTCATCCCCTGGGTGCCCATGGTCACCCCGTCGGAGACGGCGACCGTGTTGAACTCCATCGGCGTGCCACCGGCCGCCCGGACGCCCGCCTTGACGTGCTCGGCGAGGCCGCGGAGGTGGAAGTTGCAGGGCATCGCCTCGGTCCAGGTGTTGGCGATCCCGATCGTCGGCCGGCTGAGCGCGTCGTCGTCGAATCCGATCCCCTTCATGTAGGCGCGCGAGTGGGCGCGGTCGGGGCCGTCGAAGACGGTCGCCGAGCGGGGACGGGGCAGCTTGGTCGCGGTATCGCCGTTGGTGCTCATGGACCGGAATCTACTGAGCGCGCAGAGGCGGCGAATGCCGCTTTTGGGGATTTGGGCGGGTGGAAATGCTCAGCCGATACCGAGGACATCCACCGGCCCGGGGCCGGAGCCGATCCCGCGCAGGCCGTTGCCGACCGCCTCAGAGGCGACCTCGCGCGCCCTGCGGGCAGCCTCCAACGGCTCCTCGCCCCGAGCCAGGTAGGCCGCCAGAGCCGAGGAATGGGTGCAGCCGGAGCCGTGGGCAGCGCCGTCGGGGTGCCGCTCCCCCGGAATCTCGACCATCTGCTCGCCGTCGAAGAAGAGGTCCACCAACTCCTCGCTATGGCCGCCGGTGACGACAACGGCGCCCGGACCCAGCGCCAGCACCGCACGCGCCAGCTCCTCCTGACTCACCTCTTCCCCCAGCCCGGTCAGCACCCGCGCCTCGGGGATGTTCGGCGTCGCGACCGCGGTCAACGGCAGCAGTCGGTCCACCAGCGCCGCCCGCGCAGCGTCGTCAAGCAGCACCGCCCCGCTCTCGGCGACCATCACCGGATCGATCACCACCGGGGCATCCCCCACATGCCCCAGCGCCTCCACCACCGCATCGACGGTCTCCACCGTCCCCAGCATCCCGATCTTCACCCCATCCACGCCGATGTCTTCGGCCACCGCCCGCACCTGGGCGACGATGATCCGCGGCGAGACCGCTTCGACGGCCGTAACCCCCACCGTGTTCTGCGCCGTGATCGCCGTGATCGCCGTCGTTCCATGCACCCCGACTCGAGCGAACGCCTTCAAATCGGCCTGGATCCCCGCCCCGCCGCCGGAGTCGGAGCCAGCGATCGAGAGGACACTGGCGATGCGCGTAGCAGTCATTGGGGCACAGCCTACGTTCTGTGACGATCGCTCCTCCAAGGTGAAAAGACCCAAAACACGAAGGGACAGCGATGAAAGTCTTCAAGCCCGCACTTGCTGTCCTGATCATCGTCGCGGTGGGTGCGGCGGCGGTCTATGCATATGTCGAGTGGGTTCCGTTCGGCAGATATCCCGGGGACAAGTTCTTTGACCTCGCGGCACAAACGATTCCGATTCTTCTTGTAGCCCTAGCCGTCGAGACGCAGGTGCGCGGATTCGATCGCGCAAGACGTTGGAAGCTGATGCGAATCGCCGCCGTCATTCTCTTGGGGGCTGGAGAGATCACCGCCGTCATGATCTCTGCTGGGCTGCTGCACCCAGTGCGCGGAACCACTACCTCCGACGTTTTTGTCGTGGTAACCGCGATTGGCCTGTTGGGCGGATTTCTCTGCGTCATCGCCGTCGCAGTCAGTACCACTCCCCAAGCGAGTCGGCATAGCGCGGGGACGTCTACGAGAGAGCTTTCACCAGGAAACGGCCAGGCGCAACCGACCCCCGCGCGTACAGGTCCACTGCTGAAGAACGCCGCACCGACGGTCGCGCTGCTTCTTACCGGTGCTGTCCTGACAAAGGCCCTTGCAGGGTTCGCAGATAGGTGCCAAAAGCCGAGCAGGTGAGGTAGCCGAGCAGTTCGAGACGGGCAAGCGCCGCGGCGGTGGTCGGGCCGGTGAGGCCGGTGGCGGTCGCGACTCCATCGCAGGTGGTCTCCCCCGCCTCGACAGCGGCTAGGACGGCTTCCAGGTCGGGGTCGAGGCTTGGGCCGCTGTGCTCGATTCGGCGGTTGCCGGGACCGAGCATTGCGTCCAGGACGTCCTGGGCGTCGCGGATGACGTGGGCGCCTGAGGCCAGAAGGCCGTTGGGGCCGGCGGAGGCTCGGGAGGTGACCGGGCCGGGGACGGCGCCTAGGTCGCGGCCCAGGTCTGCGGCGAGGTCGGTGGTGATCAGCGAGCCCGAGCGGGAGGCCGCCTCGACGACCACGGTCATCCCCGCGAGCGCGGCCATGATCCGGTTGCGGGCGGGGAAGGTCCAGCGCCAGGGAGTCGCGCCCGGCGGCAGCTCCGAGATCACCAGGCCCTGCTCGCAGATCCGGCGCCAGAGCGAGCGGTGGCTGTTGGGGTAGGCGACATCGGGACCGCAGCCGAGGACGGCGATCGTGCGACCGGCGTCGAGGGCACCGCGGTGGGCGCAGCCGTCGATCCCGAAGGCGAGGCCGCTGACCACGACCATCCCCGCAGCCGCCAGTTCCCTCCCCAGCTCCCGGGCGATCTCGCGCCCGTAGGAGGTGGCGCGGCGGGCGCCGACGATCGTCACCGTTTCGAACGGCTCGATCCGGTCGAGCAGGCGTGGACTGCCGCGGCCGACCAGCGCCCAGGGCGCGTCGGCGGCATCGCGCAGCGAAGCCGGATAGAGGTCGGTGTGGCGGCAGCAGGCCCAGCAGCCGGCCTGCTCGAGCGCTTCGCTCAGCCGGGTTTCGGACAGCGCCGCGGTCCGGGCCAGCAGCTGGCCGGCCACTTTCGGCGCCGCCACCTCGACCAGCTCCTCGTTCGAGAGCCGCAGCAGTTCCGGCGAGCGCGAGCCGACCTCGCCGGTGGCGATTCGCTCGACGTAGGGACCCAGGTCCGCCAGCAGCCAGGCTCGGCGCAGGCAATCGACACAGGCACGGTGTTCAACCATTGTCCCGCCGCCGCATCTGCAGGGCCTGGGCCATTTGCTCCTCGCCGATCGCCTCGGCGCCGGCCAGGTCGGTGAGCGTCTGCGCCAGGCGCAGCGCCCGGTCGTGAGCCCGCCCGCTGAGCCGCTGCCGCGCGTATAGGTCCGCCAGCAGGCTCGCCGCCTCGCCGCTGAGGGCGCAGGCCCGAGCCTCTGCCGGCGTCATCTCGGCGTTGCTCCGCCCGGGGCCGAGCCGCCACTCCTGGCGCTCGCGGGCGGCGCAGACCCGCTCCCGCACCGCCGCCGAGGACTCACCCGGAGCGCCGCCGATCTCCGCCGCGCTCGGCTGGCGCACCGCCGCGAGCAGGTCGATCCGATCGGCGAGGGCGCCGCTCAGCTTGCCCTGGTAGCGCCGCACGTCGTAGGGAGCGCAGGTGCAGTCCGGATCGGTTTCGCCCCTGCCGCAGGGACAGGGGTTGGCGGCGGCGATCAGCATGAAGCGGCAGGGCAGGCTGAGCCGACCGCCCGCCCGGGCGATCGAGACCTCGCCGGTCTCCAGCGGCGCCCGCAGCGCCTCCAGGGCGTCGCGGCGGAACTCGCAGAGCTCGTCGAGGAAAAGCACTCCCCGGTCGGCCAGGGTCGCCTCCCCCGCTCGGGGCGGCGAGCCGCCCCCGATCAGGCCGGCGGCGCTGATCGTGTGGTGCGGCGCCCGGAAGGGCCTACCGCCGGGCAGAGCGTCGAGGCGGCCGCAGGCGCTGGCGACCCGCGCCACCTCCAGCGCCTCGACCGGCGCCAGCGGCGGCAGGATCGAGGGAAGCCGGCTCGCCGCCAGAGACTTGCCGGCGCCGGGCGGCCCGACCATCAGCAGGCTGTGACCACCCGCCGCCGCCACCTCGAGCGCGTGGCGCAGGTGCGGCTGGCCGCGGAGGTCGGCGAGATCGGGGGCGCCCGGCGCTGGGTCGAGACGCAGCGGCAGCGGCTCCGGCCGCGGCGGATCCCACTCCCCCGCCACCAGCGCCGGCAGCTGCCCGAGCGCCTCGATCCCGACCACGCCGATCCCCTCCGCCAGCGCCGCCTCGGCGGCGTTCTCCGCCGGCAGCACGATCGCCTCGGCACCGCTCTCGCGGGCAGCCTCGGCCATCGCCAGCGCCCCCTGCACTGGCCTGGTCGCGCCGTCGAGTGCCAGCTCCCCGGCCAGCGCCACCTGCGCCAGGCGCTCCCACTCCAGCTGCCCGGAGGCGCTCAGCAGCCCGGCGGCGATCGCCAGGTCCATCCCCGGGCCGGCCTTGCGCAGGCTCGCCGGCGCCAGGTTGACGACGATCCGGCGAAGCGGGAACTCGAAGCCGCAGTTGACCAGCGCCGCCCGCACCCGCTCGCGCGCCTCGCGCACCGCCGCGTCGGGCAGCCCGACGATGGTGAAGTTCGGCAGGCCGCGGTGGACGTCGACCTCGACCCGCACGGGGCGGGCGGAGATGCCGTCAAGGGTGAAGGTGCGGGCGGTGGCGAGCACGGACGCCACGCTAGGCGGCCTCGGCGCACGCGTTACGCGCAGTTTGCAAATTCTCTGAGCCAGCTTGGGGGCGAGTTTCCGACCGCCGGTCCTTGGCCCGAGATGACCGACTCGCGCCGGCGAACCGGCGCCATCGCCGAGGACTTCGTCGCCCGCCGCCTCGCCGCCGCCGGCTGGGAGATCGTCGAGCGCAACGCCCGCACCCGCCACGGCGAGCTCGACATCGTCGCCCGCCAGGGCCGCACCCTCGTCTTCATCGAGGTCAAGGGAGCGCGACAGGGCACCCGGTTCGGCCCCGAGCACCCGATCCTCTCGATCGACTTCCGCAAGCAGCAGCGCATCCGCCGCCTCGCCACCTCCTGGATGGCGGAACGCCGCGACCTGCCGCCCTACGACGAGATCCGCTTCGACGCCGTCGGCGTCACCCTCGACCACGCCGGCCGCGCGGTCGAGGTCGACTACGTCAAAGGCGCCTTCTGAACTGGGCTCAGCCGAGCTCGAGCTGCGAGTAGGCCACGCTCTGGAACGAGCGGCGGTGCAGCGGCGAGATGCCGATCTCCTCGATCGCCTGGCGGTGCTCGGGGGTCGAGTAGCCGACGTGCTCGTCGAAGCCCCAGCCTGGGTGCTGGGCGGCGACGTCGCGCATGTAGCGGTCGCGGGTGACCTTGGCGACGACCGAGGCGGCGGCGATCGCGGCGCTCGTCGCATCCCCCTTGACAACCCGTCGGTGCGGAACCGAGCAGCGCGGCAGGCGGAAGCCGTCGACGAGGCTGATCGCCCCCTCCCCGGGCGCCAGCCGCTCCAGCGCCAGGGCCAGGGCTTCGATGTTGGTCACGTGCAGGCCGCGGCGGTCGATCCCGGCCGGCGAGCGGACGACGACGCTGACCCGCTCCGCCGCCCGCAGCACGCACGGGTACATCTCCAGCCGCTGGGTCTCGGTCATCTGCTTGGAGTCGTGCAGGCCGCTCAGCGCGCGGCGGTCGGAGACCGAGAGCCGCTCGTAGTCGAGCAGCACAGCGGCGGCGACCAGCGGCCCGGCCAGGCAGCCGCGGCCGGCCTCGTCGGTGCCGGCGACGAAGCGGCTCTGCAGACCGCGGTCGAAGGCGAACAGGCGCCGGCTGCGGGCCAGCCGCCGCCGGTGGGTCTTGCCCGGCTTAGAGCCCGCCGATGCGGTTTGGGGGCCAGTAGGTGGCAAAGGCCTCACCGATGATCCAGTCCTTGGGGACGGGTCCCCAGAAGCGGCTGTCGTCGCTTGCCCCACGGTTGTCACCCATCATGAAGTACATGTCGGGCGGGATCGTGATCGTCTTCGGCTTGTTGCAGGCTTCGGCGCTACCGCAGGGGATGATGTAGGGCTCGTCGGTCTTCTCCACCCCGTTGACGACCGGGTGGCCGTTGCGGACCGAGAATTCGTCTCCGGGCCCGGCGACGACCCGCTTGATGAAGTTCTGGTCCGAGCGCTCCGGGGTCGGCTCGGGGCAGGCTTCGCCGGCTTTCGGCATGACCCCGCATTCGGTGCCGTTGTCGGCGCCGACGGGCGGATGGAAGACGACGACGTCGCCGATCTTCGGATCCTTGAAGTGGTAGACGAAGCGGTTGACGAGGACCCGCTGACCGACGTCGAGGGTTGGCTCCATCGATTCGGAAGGGATCTGGTACGGCTTGACGATCCATGCCTGGATCGCCAGCGCCAGCCCCAGGGCCAGCGCAACGATGACGACCAACTCGAGGAGCCCGCCGCCTTTGCTCTTCGGCTTCGGGAGTTTCGGGTTCAGGCCTTCGAGTCCTCGTCGGAGTCGCCGGCCTCCGCCGGCGCCTCGTCCTCGGCATCCTCGGGCGCTGCACTGTCCTCGGTCTCCCCCGCCTCGGGCGCATCCGCGTCCGTCTCCGCCGCCGTCTCGGTCTCGGCTGCAGCCTCGGGCTCGGCGGGAGCCTCCGGCTCCGGCTCGGCCTCAGACGCCTCCGGCCCTGCGGGCGCCTCCGCCTCAGCGGGAGCCTCGGCCTCGGCCGTCTCCTCGGCAGCGGCCTCCGGCGCCTCCTCGGGCTCGACCGGCACGACCTCCTCCTGGCTGACGCCCTCGGCGTCGACCGCGCCGGACTCGCCATCGGCGCCGGCGACCGCGACGACGTCGTCGTCGATCCCCCAGCGCCGCTCGGCGACGCGGGCGGCCTTGCCGATCCGGCCGCGCAGGTAGTAGAGCTTGGCCCGCCGCACTGCCCCGCGCGCCGCCACCTCGAGTTTCTCGATCTTGGGCGAGTGCAGGGGGAACGTCCGCTCGACGCCGACCCCGAACGACTGCTTACGCACAGTGAAGGTCTCACGCACGCCCGAGCCCTGGCGCTTGAGGACGACGCCCTCGAAGACCTGGGTGCGTTTGCGGTTGCCCTCGACGACCTGGAAATGGACGCGGACACGGTCGCCAGGCGCGAATTTGGGCAAGCCCTGCCTCAGCTGGGCGCGCTCGATGCTGTCGATTACAGAGCTCATAAGAAGGTTTCCCGCGAGAAAAAACCGCCGGGACCCAGGTGTGGGAACCGCGCGGTCGCGGAATGGTAGCTATTCCGCGTCTTTTTCGAACTGCTCCGCCCGGCGGCGGCTCTGCTCCAGCCGCCACTCGCGCACCTTGCCGTGGTCGCCGGAGAGCAGGACCTCGGGAACTCCCCAGCCGCGGTAGCTCGGCGGACGGGTGAAATGGGGGTACTCGGGCATCCCCTCCAGCGCGTGGCTGAAGGACTCCTCGACGGCCGAGTCCTGGTGGCCGAGGGCGCCGGGGAGCTTGCGCATCAGCACGTCGGAGACGACCATCGCCGGCAGCTCGCCGCCGGCGAGGACGTAGCGGCCGATCGAGAGCTCGTCGTCGGCCAGGTGCTGGTGGACGCGGTCGTCGAAGCCCTCGTAGCGGCCGCAGAGCAGGGCGACGTGGGGCTCGGCGACCAGCTCGTCGGCGATCTCGTCGCTCAGCAGCGGCCCGGTCGGCGAGAGCAGGACGATCCGCGGCCGCGGTCCCTCTCCGTAGGCGGCCTGCAGCGCCGTGTCGACGACGTCGACCCGCAGGACCATCCCGGCGCCGCCGCCGTAGGGGGAGTCGTCGACCCGCCCGTCGTTCAGCGGGGTCGAGGCCCGGTAGTCGAAGAGCCGGAACTCGTTGCCTTCGCGCAGCGCGTTCTGGACCGAGCGCTGGGTCTGGAACCAGTCGAAGGCCTCCGGGAAGAGGGTGAAGACGTCGAGCCGCACGCGGCGACTCTAGATGGTCGGTTCGCGGACCGGGTCAGTCGAGGATGTCGACGATCACGCGGCGGTCGATCCGCACCGCGGCGGCCTTGGCGATCGTCCGGATCGCGTTGGCGATGCGGCCGCCTTTGCCGATCACACGGCCGAGGTCGCCGTCGGCGACGCTGATCTCGTAGACGAGGTCACCGTCCTCTTCCAGCTCCTCGACCACGACCGCCTCCGGGTCCTCGACGAGGGCCTTGACGAGAAACTCGAGCAGCTCCGTCATCCCGGAACCGGCTAGCTGCCGGAGGCTTTGATGCCCTTGGTGCGCAGCAGGGTCGCGACCGTCTCCGACGGCTGGGCGCCGTGCTCGAGCCAGTGCTTCGCGCGCTCCTCGTCGATGTTGATCGTCGAGGGCTCGGTCTGCGGGTTGTACTGGCCGATCGTCTCGATCGTCCGCCCGTCGCGGGGCGAGCGTTTGTCGGCTACGACGATGCGCCAGATCGGGTTCTTCTTCGAACCCACGCGCCTGAGTCTGATTCGGACTGCCATAGGGTCGGGCAGATTAGCGTCTACGGGCCTTCGGGCGCGGCGCGCGCTGCCCGCCGCTCGCCAGCTTGGCCATCTGCTGCGGCGTCGGCGCCTGCCCGTTGGCCATCGATTTCATCAGCACTTTCATCTGGTCGAACTGCTTGACCAGCTGGTTGACGTTCTGCACCTTGGTGCCGGAGCCGTTGGCGATCCGTTTACGGCGCGAGCCGTTGATCAGCCCCGGATGGCGCCGCTCGTGGGGCGTCATCGAGAGGATGATCGCCTCCACCCGGTCTAGCTCGCCTTCGTCGATCGGCGCGTTCTTCAGCTGCTTCATCGCCCCCATCCCGGGGAGCATCCCGAGGATCCCGCTCAGCGGGCCCATTTTGCGGACCTGCTTCATCTGGGTGAGAAAGTCGTCGAGACCGAACTGGTCGCGACGCATTTTCTCCTGCATCTCCTCGGCTTCCTTCTCGTCGACCTGCTGCTCGGCTTTCTCGATCAGGCTGAGCACGTCGCCCATCCCGAGGATCCGCTGCGCCATGCGGTCGGGGTGGAACTTGTCGAAGTCCTCGATCTTCTCCCCGGTCGAGGCGAAGAGGATCGGCTTGCCGGTCACCGCTTTGACCGAGAGGGCGGCGCCGCCGCGGGCGTCGCCGTCGAGCTTGGTCATCACCACGCCGTCGAACTCGGCCACCTCGGCGAAGGATTCGGCGACCCCGACCGCGTCCTGGCCGGTCATCGCGTCGACCACGAGGAGGACGTCGTGCGGCTTGGTCTGTTTGCGGATCCGGCCCAGCTCGGCCATCAGGTCCTGGTCGATGTGGAGGCGGCCGGCGGTGTCGACGATCAGCACGTCGCGGCGCTCGGCGCGGGCTTCGTCCAGCGCCCAGCTGGCGATGTCGACCGGGTCCGCCTCGGTGCCGCGCTCGTAGACGTGGGCGCCGGCCCGCTTGCCCATCGTCACCAGCTGCTCGACCGCGGCCGGGCGGTAGACGTCGCAGGCGGCGAGCGCGACGTCCTTGCCCTGCTTGCCGAAGAACTGGGCGAGCTTGGCGCAGGCGGTCGTCTTGCCGGAGCCCTGCAGGCCCGCCATCAGGATCACGGTCGGGCCGCTGGATGCCATCGCCAGCTCCGAGCCGGTGCCGCCCATCAGGCCGGCGAGCTCCTCGTTGACGATCTTCACCACCTGCTGGCCGGGGTCGAGGCTCTCCAGCACGTCGGAGCCGAGGCAGCGTTCCTTCAGCGTCTTGGTGAAGCTTTTGACGACTTTGAAGTTGACGTCGGCCTCGAGCAGGGCGAGGCGGATCTCGCGCATCGCCGAGTCGACGTCGGACTCGCTCAATTTGCCGCGCGAGCGGACCTCCGAGAGGGTCGACTGCAGGCGTTCGGAGAGCTGGTCGAACATGTCCGAGCAGCTTAGAGAGTCGGCGGGGAGCTACTCGGCGAGCAGGGCTTTGGCGTAGTCGGCGGGGTCGAAGGGGCGCAGGTCCTCGAGCGTCTCCCCCACGCCGATCAGCTTCACCGGGATGCCGAGGTCGGAGGCGATCGCCAGGGCGATGCCGCCCTTGGCGGTGCCGTCGAGCTTGGTCAGGACGACGCCGTCGACCTCGACCGCTTCGGAGAAGATCTTCGCCTGCCGCAGGCCGTTCTGGCCGGTGGTGGCGTCGATCGAGATCAGCGTCTCGTGCGGGGCGTCGGGGATCTGCTTCTCGATCACCCGGCGGACCTTGGTCAGCTCGTCCATCAGGTTGGTCTGGGTGTGGAGGCGGCCGGCGGTGTCGACGATGACCACGTCGGCGCCGCGGGCGCGGGCGGCGTTGATCGCGTCATAGGCGACAGCGCCGGGGTCGGAGCCCTCCTGGCCGCGGACCAGCTCGGCGCCGGCGCGCTCGGCCCAGGTTTCGAGCTGCTCGGCGGCGGCGGCGCGGTAGGTGTCGGCGGCGGCCATCACCACGCTGAGCCCCATTTCCTTGCTCAAGTGCCAGGCGATCTTGCCGATCGTCGTCGTCTTGCCGGTGCCGTTGACGCCGACCATCATCAGGATCGCCGGCTCGGCGGAGAGGTCGATTGGGGCGCGGCCGGTGGATGCGACCTCGGCGAGCATCTCGATCAGCCGGTCGCGGACCGCGACCCCGTCGGCGGGGACCGCCCCGGACTCGACCTCGTGCTCGAGCTTCTCGACGACCGCGGCCGTGGTCGGAGCCCCCACGTCGGCGAGGATCAGCGCCTCCTCCAGCAGCTCCCAGGTCTCGTCGTCGATCCGGTCGAAGAGCGAGGCCGAGATCTCCTCCTGCAGCGCCTGGCGGCTTTTCGAGAGGCTCTCTTTCAGGCGACGGAAGACACCACGGCGCCGCTCAGGCGCCTCCTCCTCTGCCGTAGCGACAGCCGAAGGGCTCCGCGCCCCCAAATCGACGATCTCCTGCCAGGACGTAGACATGGCGAGGAAGGTAGCGAGCGCTAAGCGACGGCGGAGAGGCCGGGGGCCTCGTCGTCGCCCTCGTCCTCAGCGTCCTCGCCGACTTCGCGCGGCAGGCGCCGGGAGACCACCTTGGTCACGCCGTCGCCTCCCATGCTGACCCCGTAGAGGACGTCGGCGGCGTCCATCGTCCGTTTCTGGTGGGTGACGATGACGAACTGGGCGCGATCGGAGAAGCGGCGGATCAGCTGCAGGAAGCGGTCGATGTTGGCGTCGTCGAGGGCGGCCTCGACCTCGTCGAGGATGTAGAAGGGGCACGGCCGGGCGAGGAAGACGGCGAAGACGAAGGCCAGCGCGACCAGCGACTTCTCGCCGCCCGACAGCAGCGACAGTTTCCGGGTCGACTTGCCGGCCGGGGTGACCTCGATCTCGACCCCGAGCTCCTCGCGCTCTTCTTCCTCCTCGGGCTCCGGCTCGGCGTCGCTCGGCGCCTCCTGCTCTCCGGCCGGTCGCTCCTCGTCGCGGACCGGTCGCAGACTGACCCGGCGCAGCCGGCCGCGCCCGCCCGGGAAGAGGTGCTCGACCATCTCCTCGAAGTTCTTCGCGGTCGCGTCGAAGGTCTCCTCGAAGGCGCGCTCGATCTCGCCGTCGATGTCGCGGATCAGCGACTCCAGCTCCCGCATCGAGCGCTCGATGTCCTCGCGCTGCGTCTGCAGGGCCTCGACGTGCTCGCGAGCCTCGTCGTACTCCTGCTCGGCCAGCGGGTTGACCGGCCCGATCTGGGCCCGCCGCCGCTCCAGCCGCTCCAGCTTGCGGTCGATCTCCGCCCGCGCCTCCTCGCTCAGCGCCTCCTCGGCCGGCGGGATCTCTTCGCCGAGGCGCTCGGCGATCGAGGCCAGCTCGCGCTCTGCCTCGGCCCGGCGGTCGCCGAGATGGGCGGCCTCGACCTCGGCCCGGGTCAGCTCGTCGGAGGTCTCCTTCATCTGCGCCTGCAGCTCGAACTCCTGCCGCGAGCAGGCCCGCAGCTCTTCGGCGATCGCGTCGCCGTCGTCCTCGCCGCCGACCACCTTGCGCTCGATCGCGTCGACCCGGCCGCGGATCGCTGCCCCGGCGGCCTCGGCCGCGGCGCGGACGGAGCGAACGTCGTCGAGCAGCGCCTCGCCGGCGGCGACGCGGGCGCGCAGCGCCTCGCGGTGGCGCTCGCCCAGCAGGCCCTCGGCCCGGCGGGCGTGGCGGGAGGCGCGCTCGGTGCCGGCGCGGACGTCGCCGAGCGCCGCCTCGCGCGCCGACTCGGCGGCGTCGGCGGAGCGGGCGACCTCGAAGCCCTCGGCGGCGGTGCGCAGACCGGCGCCGATCTCGCCCAGCTCCTCCTCGAGCTTCTTCGCCCGCTCGCCGGGGGCGGCGCCGTCGCCGACGTCGAGGGTCAGCGGCCCGAGTTCGGTGCGCAGCCGCTCCAACCCGGCCTCCAGCTCGGCCTCGCGGCCGGAGAGGCTGTTGACGCGGACGGCGACCTTCTCCTGCTCGCCGCGCAGCTTGGTCAGCAGGCCCCAGGCCTGGGTCCGCTCGCGGTCGCGGGCGGCGAAGCGCTCCTCGGCCGCGGCACGGCGTTTCGCCACCTCGGCCAGCTGCTCCTCCAGCTTTCCGCGCACGCCCCGGGCTTTCGCCGCGGCCTTCTCCGCCGCCGCGGCCCGGTCGGCGCCGAAGCGCAGCTCCTCGGAGACCAGCTGCGCCCGCAGGCCCAGCTCCTCGCGCTCGATCCGCGCCCCCAGCTCGGCTGCCTGGGCCTGGCGCTTCAGCGGCCGCAGCCGCGCTCGCGCCTCGCGCTCGACGTCGAGCGCCCGGTCGAGGTTGTCGCGGGCGGAGCGCAGCTTCAGCTCGGCCCGGCGCCGCCGCTTGCGGTGCTTGCCGAGCCCGGCGGCCTCCTCGATCAGCAGCCGCCGCTCGCGCGGTTTGGAGTGGATGATCGTCTCGACCCGGCCCTGGCTGATCACCGAGTGCATCTCGCGGCCGAGGTTGGTGTCGGAGAGGACGTCGGTGACGTCGGCGAGCCGGCAGCGGGCTCCGTTCAGCCGGTAACCGCTGTCGCCGGAGCGGTCGAGGCGCCGCTCGACCGCGATTTCGGAGAACTCGGTGGCAGCGCGGCCGTCGGAGTTGTCGATCGTCACCTCGACCTCGGCGGCGCGGCGCTGGCCGATCCCCTTGCCGCCGGCGGAGATCACGTCCTGCATCGAGGCACCGCGGATCGCCCCCGGGCTCTGCTCGCCCAGCGCCCAGAGGACGGCGTCGGTGATGTTGCTCTTGCCCGAGCCGTTGGGGCCGACGATCACGCTCACCCCGGGGGAGAACTCCAGCGTCGTCCGCTCCGGGAAGGACTTGAAGCCCTTCATCGAGATCGACTTCAGATACACGCGCGCGCTCCTCGCATCCCCTCAAGGCTCCCGGTCGCACCGGACGCGACAGTGGCTCGATTAACCCCCAAGATGCGTCAAAGCCTCCTCGGCTGCGATCTGCTCGGCCGCCTTCTTGCTCCGCCCCTCACCCGTCCCGACGCGCTTGGAGTCGACGATCGCGGCCACCTCGAAGGTTCGCCGGTGCGGGGGGCCCGTCGCCGCGATCACCTCGTAGGTTACGCGCGCCCCGCGCTGGGCCAAAAGCTCCTGCAAAGCGGACTTGAAGTCGATCCGGGTCTCGGCCGCCAGCTCGATCCGCGGCGCGAACGCCTCGGCCACCGCGGCGGCGGTGCGCTCGAAGCCGAAGGCGACGTAACAGGCGCCGATCAGCGCCTCGGTCGCCTCCGGGAGCGGCCGGCCGCCGTCGAGCAGGATCTCGGCCGGGATCGCGCCGATCATCTCCTCCGGCTCGTTGGCGCGCAGCATCTCCGGCACCCCCAACTGGGTGCCGATCTCGGCGCAGGAGACGCCGCTGACCGCCTGGTTGTGGACCTTGGTGAGGCCGCCGGCGGCGAGCTTCGGGAAGCTCTCGTAGACGCGGGTGGCGACGGCGAGGCCGAGCACGCTGTCGCCGAGGAAGGCGAGGCGCTCGAAGGAGTCGACCCGGCGCTCCGTCCATGAGGAGTGGGTCAGCGCCTGCTGCCGCAGGTCGTCGGGCAGCTCGTCGATCAGCGCTTTCAGCGCGGCGACGGGCGAGTCGGGCTTTGGCGTCAAACCTCAGGCCGGGGCGTGCTCGAGCACGAACCGGACCGCGTCGCCGACCGTTTTGATGTGGGTGGCCTGCTCCTCGCTGACGGTCACGCCGTAGCGGTCTTCGAGCTCCATCACCAGCTCGTAGAGGTCGAGCGAGTCGGCGTCGAGGTCCTCCTTGAAGCGGGTTCCCTCGTCGATCTTCTCGATCTCGATCTCGAGCTCCTCGGCGAGATGCTCGCGGACCAAGGTGAGGACTTCGTCGCGGGTCATTGCTTTGCGTTGTTTATCAGGGCCGCCGTACGGCCAACCGCGTCGACCTCGGCGCAGCGGGCGGCGAGGCGGACGGCGTTGGCGATCCCCTCGGCGCCGGAGCTGCCGTGCCCGACGATCGCGATGCCGCGCAGGCCGAGGAGGATCGCGCCACCGGTGGTGTCGGGGTGCAGCTCGCGGCGCAGACCGTTCAGCGCCGGCTTCAACAGCAGACCGCCGGCGGCCGCCATCGGGTTGGAGCGGGCGGCATCGCCGACCGCGGCGGCGACGGTCTTGGCCGTGCCCTCGAGAAGCTTCAGGGAGACGTTGCCGGTGAAGCCGTCGGTGACGACGACGTCGGTCTTGGCAGCGGGAAGATCTCGTCCCTCGACGTTGCCGGCGAAGCGGATCCCCGGCGCCTCGCTCAACAGGCGATGCGCCTCGACTACCTCCTCGCGCCCCTTGCCCGACTCCTCGCCGACGGTCAGCAGGCCGACCGAGGGGTCTTTCACGTCCAGCACCGCCGAGCTGAAGGCGGCGCCGAGGAAGGCGAACTGGACCAGGTGCTGGGCGCGGACCTCGACGTTGGCGCCGACGTCGAGGAAGAGGACCGGTTTGCCGGGGACCGGCAGCTGGACCGCGAGCGCCGGCCGTTTGACGCCCTTGAGGCGGCGCAGGCCGAAGGTGGCGGCGGCCATCGTCGCCCCGGTCGAGCCGCAGCTGACCATCGCCGCCGAGTCGCCCTCGGCGACGTCGCGGGCGGCGCGGACGACCGAGGCCTCCTTCTTGGTGCGGACCGCCGGAACGGGCTCCTCGTCGTTGCCGATGTGCTCGGCGGTCTGGACGACCTCGATCCCTTCGACGCCGTCGAGCCCGAGGGCGCGCTGCGGGCCGAAGACGCGCACGCCGATACCGTCGGCGGCAGCCAGACGGGCGCCCTCGGCGAGGACCTCGAACCCTTGCTCCGCTCCGTAGCCGTCGAGGGCGACCGTGACCGCGCGCCGGCGGGCCACCGCTAGGCGGAGTCGGCGCTGTCTACGGTCGGATCTTTGATCCGGTGCGAGACGACCTCGCGGCCGGCGTAGGTGCCGCAGGTCGGGCAGACGCGATGCGGCAGCCGCGGGCTGTGGCAGCGCGGGCAGCTGTTGATCGTCGCCTTGCCGGCCTTGTGCTGGGCACGGCGCTTGTCGCGGCGGGCGCTGGAAGTTCGCTTCTTGGGGACGGCCATGAGTCGCGGAATGCTAGCGGGTTGGGGCTCAGTACACCGCGCGCACCACCGCGAGGTCGTCCGCTTCCCAGGTCACCTCGCCCCCAGCCCACTCGGCCAGGTCGGTCGCCGTCTCCGGGAAGTCGTAGGCGGGGTCGATCGGGGCGATCTGGGTGCCGGCCTTGACGACGTCGCCGATCACGAAGGAGCGGGCCTGTTCGCGCACCTGGCGGAAGAGGTTCTTCTTCAGGTCGCCGGTCAGGTGGTGGATCGAGAGGACGCCGATCACCAGGTCCCAGGGGCCCTCGGGCAGAGGGTCCTCGATTCGCGCCAGCTGCACGTCGTCGTAGTTCTCGCGGGCGCGGAAGACCATGTCGGCGCTGGAGTCGAGCCCGATCACCCAGCAGTCCGGGTAGGCCTCGATCAGGCGCTTGGTCGTCTCCCCGGTGCCCATCCCCAGCTCCAGGACCCGCTCGGGCGCGAAGGGAATCGCGGCGATCGCCTGCTCCTGCAGCTCGTCGTAACGGGGGATCTCGGCGCGGATCCGCTCCGAGTAGGTGTCTGGTTTCCAGTGGATTCGGCCCATTCCGTAACCTCGTCGGGAGCATGTCACAAGCGCCCCAGACGATCATCGACCTCTCC
This sequence comes from Solirubrobacterales bacterium, assembly GCA_036374655.1. Lineage (GTDB taxonomy): Bacteria > Actinomycetota > Thermoleophilia > Solirubrobacterales > 70-9 > VAYN01. Next base: position 25,915 of record DASUTJ010000073.1, read on the forward strand.
CGCCTCTCGCTCGCCCACGGCGAGGGCAAGCGGCTGGAAGTGCCGGTCGCGCTGGAGCCCTTCGAGCTGGCCGGCCAGACCTACAAGCCCGAGCCCTGGGCGCCGACGGTGCGGCTCGAGGTCTCCCGGCCCAGCAACGGCTTCGCCTTCCGGCTCAACTTCCCCGTCCACCTCGAGGGGCCGTGCATGCGCTGCCTGGAACCGGGCTCGCTCGACCTCGAGGTCGAGGCGCGCGAGATCGACCAGGCCGGAACCGACGACCCGGAACTGCGCAGCCCCTACGTCGACGAAGACGAGCTCGACATCGGCCGCTGGGCCCACGACGCGACGATCCTCGCCCTCCCCACCCGCATCCTCTGCCGCCCCGACTGCGCCGGCCTCTGCCCTGTCTGCGGCGAGTCCCTCAACGACAACCCGCACGAGCACGAGGAAGCGACCGACCCGCGCTGGTCGGCGCTGAAGGACTTGAAACTGGAGTGATGTCGCTTTAGTGGCCTATAGGGCCACAAAGGCGACAGGCCTTACGGCTGCTGGTCCAGCTCGGGCTGCGGCTGATCCTCCTCGCGACCGGCGAGGCGGTCGCGGCCGCGCTGAACGGCGGCGAGGAACTTCTGCAGGTTCACTTCGAGGGTGTTGAGGATCTCGTCGGCGTAGTCCTCGGCGCCGAGGCGGATTTCACGCTCGCGGGTGCGGGCGTCCTCGACGATCTCGTCGGCGGCCCGCTCGGCCTGCTTG
>DASUTJ010000074.1:0-48251 GCA_036374655.1 Solirubrobacterales bacterium
ATCGTCCACTACGCGCGTGAGCTGGGCCGGCCGCTGGTCGGGACCGCCGACGTCCACTACCTGCGGCGCGAGGACTTCGACAACCACGCGGCGCTGCTCTGCGTGCAGACCAAGTCGACCCTGCAGATGCCGAAGATGAGCTTCGACACCAACGAGTTCTACATCAAGAGCTCCGAGGAAATGGCCGAGTCCTTCGCCGAGTGGCCGGAGGCGGTGCCGACCACGATGGAGATCGCCGAGCGCTGCGAAATCGACATCGAGCTCGGCAAGCTGCTGCTGCCGCGCTACCCGACCGAGAACGGCGAGGAGCCGGAGGCGATGCTGCGGCGGATCGCGATGGACGGCCTCCGCGCCCGCTACGGCGATCCGCCCCCGGCCGAGGCGGTCGAGCGGCTCGAGTTCGAGCTCGGGGTGATCGAGGAGATGGGCTTCGAGTCCTACTTCCTGATCGTTTGGGACTTCGTCAGCTTCGCCAAGGAGAACGGCATCGCCGTCGGCCCGGGCCGCGGCTCGGCCGCCGGCTCGATCGTCTCCTACTGCCTGCGGATCACCGACCTCGACCCGCTCGCCAACGAATTGATGTTCGAGCGCTTTCTCAACCCCGGGCGCAAATCGATGCCGGACATCGACATCGACTTCTCGGTCCGCGGCCGCGAGCGGATGATCCGCTACGTGGGCGAGAAATACGGCCGCGAATCCGTCGCCCAGATCATCACCTTCGGCAAGATGGCGCCGCGCGCCGCCACCCGCGACGCGGCCCGCGTGCTCGGTTACGACTACGCCACCGGCGACAAGCTGGCGAAGCAGATCCCGGAGCCGATCATGGGCCGTAGCCCCTCCTTCGAGGAATGCCTCGCGCCCGGACAGGAGCTGCGCAAGACCTACGACGAGGACGCCGACGCGAAGAAGATCGTCGACGTCGCCCAGGGCCTCGAGGGGATCATCCGCAACAACTCGATCCACGCCGCCGCGGTGGTGATCGCCGACCGGCCGCTGCAGGAGATCGTGCCACTGCAGCTGGCCGAGGACAAGAGCGCCCCGGCGGCGCCCAATCCCAACGGCAACGGTTCCGGCCCCGGCTCCGGGAAACAGGAGCGCCAGTACAAGATCGTGACCCAGTACTCGATGAACCCGATCGAGGAGATCGGCCTGCTGAAGATGGACTTCCTCGGGCTGCGCAACCTCGACGTGATCGAGGACGCGATCGACATCATCGATCGCTCGCGGGGCGAGCGGATCGACATGGAGCAGATACCGATCGACGACGCCAAGACCTACGCGATGCTCGCCGCCGGCGACTCCACCGGCGTCTTCCAGTTCGAGTCGGAAGGGATGCGCGACGCCCTGCGCCGGGTGAAGCCGACCGAGTTCGCCGACATCGTCGCCCTCGGCGCGCTCTACCGGCCCGGCGCGATGGCCTACATCCCTACCTACGCGAAGGGCAAGAAAGACCCCTCCTCGGTGCGCTACCCCGATCCCCGCCTGAAGGCGATCACCGAGGAGACCCACGGCTGCGTCATCTACCAGGAGCAGTTGATGCAGATCGCCCGCCAGATGGCCGGCTTCTCGGGTGCCGAGGCGGACGACCTGCGCAAGGCGATCGGCAAGAAGAAGCGCGACCTGATGGCGACCATGAAGGACAAATTCATGGAAGGCCTGGCGAAGTCGGGGACCGAACCGAACGTCGCCAAGGACCTCTGGAAGCTGAACGAAGCGGCCGCCGACTACTCCTTCAACAAGTCCCACGCCGCCTGCTACGGGCTGATCTCCTACCGCACCGCCTACCTCAAGGCCAATTATCCGGCCGAGTACATGGCGGCGGTGATCTCCTCGGTGATGAACACCAAAGACAAGGTCCCGTTCTTCGTCAACCGCTGCGCGGAGATGGGGATCGACGTGCTGCCGCCCGACGTCAACTCGTCCGGCCACAGCTTCGTCGTCTCCGAGAAGGCGATCCGCTTCGGCCTCGACGCGGTCAAGAACGTCGGCCACCAGGCGGTCGAGGCGATTCTCCGCGCCCGCGAGGAGAAGCCGATCGAGTCGATCTGGGACTTCTGCGAGCGGGTCGACAGCCGCGCGGTCAACAAACGGGCGATCGAATGCCTGGTCAAGTGCGGCGCCCTCGATTCCACCGGCGACAGCCGCAAGGGCATGCTGGAGACCCTGCCCGCGGCGCAGTCGGCCGGCCAGAAGGCCCAGGTCGACGCGCAGATGGGCCAGGGCTCGATCTTCGACTTCGGCGAAGAAGGGGGAGAGGGCGCCCAGTCGCAGGCCCACCACCGGCCGCCGATCCCGGCCGCCGAGTTCGACCGCGCCGAGATGCTCTCGATGGAGAAGGAGACGCTCGGCACCTACCTCTCCTCGCACCCGCTGACCGAAGTCGGGCCGGCTCTGCGGGCGCGGGTCGACTGCGGCATCGCCCAGCTGGAGAGCAAGCCCGACGGCGCCTGGGTGACGGTCGGCGGGATCGTCGTCGCCTGCAAAAAGATCCGAACCAAGAGCGGCAGCCAGATGATGTTCGCCACCCTCGACGACGTCGAGGGCCAGGTCGAGATGCTGGTCTTCAAGGCCGACCAGGCCGAGAGCGCGGAGATCATCCAGCCCGACGCGATCGTCCTCGTCCGCGGCCGCCTCGACCACAAGGACCGCGGCGAGACCAAGCTGGTCGTCCAGGACGCGCAGCGGTTCGAACCCGACGAGGCCGAGATCGCCAAGGCGGCGAAGTCGGCGCCGGCGGCGGTGCCCTCCGGTCCTTTCGAGGTGCCGATCGACCTGGCGCGCTGGAGCGACGAGCTCTGCGACGAACTGAAGTCGATCTTCGAACACCACAAGGGGGACGCCGAAGTGCACCTGGTGGTCGGCGGCCGCCGCCTGAAGGTGGGCGAGGGGTACCGGATCAAGCCCTCCGGGATGCTGCGCTCCGAGTTGGACCATCTCCTCCGGGCGCCGTCGGCCCTGGCTGCGTGACCAGTCCAAACCGCTTGGTTCCGCGGTCTGGCATCCCTAAGCTTCTCGGATGACCGCTACGCGCACCACGGTCGGCGAGTGCCGCCAGTGCCGCTCCTTCTGCGACAAGATGGTCGAGCCGCGGGGCTGCATCGAGCTCGGCTGCCGCTTCCTCTACAGCTACGTCGACCGCTTCAGCGGCGAGCAGTACGTGGGCTGCATGCAGGAGGTCTACGCGGCCGAGGTGGAGCTCTCGGCGGTGCTCGAGCCAGACGGCTTCGGCGGCGTCAAGATGACCGGCGAGCCGCTGCCGCACTGCCAGTTCTCGGTCGAGCGCGCCTATGAGGGCTCCGGCGAGTCCTACGGCTGCGTCAACCGCCGCTTCTTCGACTGCACCGACGAGGGCGGCGAGGGGCTGCGGGCGTTCGACCTGCGCGACGTCTAGCGGATCTGTTTCGGTCCGCTTCGATCTCGACATGGTTCGGTGTAAACTTCGCCGTCATGGCTGATTCCTCCGTCGCCGACGTCGACGCGAACGCGCTGCTCGACGAGGCCAACTCCGCGACCGAAGCTCAGGGCGAACCGCAGTTCACCCTGGAGCTCAACCAAGACCAGAAGGACATCCGCGACTGGGTGCACGGCTTCGCCGAGGGCGTCGTCCGGCCGGCCGCCGAGGAGTGGGACGAGCGCGAGGAAACGCCCTGGCCGGTGATCGAGGAGGCCGCCAAGATCGGCCTCTACAGCTTCGAAGCGATGGGCCAGTTCTGGGCCGATCCGACCGGCCTGACGCTGCCGATCGCCAACGAGGAGCTTTTCTGGGGCGACGCCGGCATCGGCATGGCGATCATGGGCACGACCCTGGCGGTCGCCGCGATCTTCGGCCAGGGAACCCCGGAGCAGATGGGCGAGTGGATTCCGCAGTGCTTCGGCACTCCGGAGGACGTCAAGCTCGCCGCCTTCTGCGCCTCCGAGCCGGACGCCGGCTCTGACGTCTCCGGCATTCGCACCACGGCCAAGTACGACGAGGCCAACGACGAGTGGGTAATCAACGGCCAGAAGGCCTGGGCGACCAACGGCGGCATCGCCAACATCCACGTCGTGATCGCCTCGGTCGACCGCGAGCTCGGCTCGCGCGGCCACGCCGCCTTCGTGATCCCGCCAGACACCAAGGGCTGCGAGCAGGGCGCCAAGGTCAAGAAGCACGGCCTGCGCGCTTCGCACACCGCCGACGTCCATCTCGACGACTGCCGCGTCCCGGGCTCCTGTCTGCTGGGCGGCAAAGAGAAGCTCGACGAACGGCTGGCCCGCGTCCGCGAGGGCAAAAAGGCCAAATCGCAGGCGGCGATGCAGACCTTCGAGGCGAGCCGGCCGACGGTCGGCGCCCAGGCGCTCGGCATCGCCCGCGCGGCCTACGAGTACGCGCTCGACTACGCAAAAGAGCGCGAACAGTTCGGCCGCAAGATCGTCGAGAACCAGTCGATCGCCTTCGACCTGGCCAATATGAAGCTCGAGATCGACGCCGCACGGCTGCTCGTCTGGCGCGCCGCCTGGATGGGCCGCAACAGCCACAAATTCGAAAACGCCGAGGGCTCGATGTCGAAGCTCAAGGCCGGTGAGGTCGCCGTCTGGGTGACCGAGCGGGCAATTCAGATCCTCGGCGGCAACGGCTACACCCGCGAGTTCCCGGTCGAGCGGATGCACCGCGACTCGAAGATCTACACGATCTTCGAGGGAACCTCGGAGATCCAGCAGCTCGTAATCGCCCGAGCGATCTCCGGCTTCCACATCAAATAAAGACTTACGGCGGGAGATAGCAAGGGCCGGCGCAAGCCGGCCCTTGTCGCCTGCTCTGATGCGGTCGTGGGAGGGTGCCGGTGGGGGTGCCCCGGGCGCACCTCCGCCGGGATACGCGTCTATCTGCTGTCGCCTCAAGCGTCGGTGGCCCGGCTCCATGCTGAGTGCCCGGGACACCCCCACCGGCACCCTCTCTCAACAGCTTCGGTCAGACACTGGATTCGCGAGTCCGCGACAGACCCCCGTATAGGTGGATTTTCGCGGTCTCGTTGAGCCGGCATCTCTCGAGAGCTGTCGAGAGGAGGGACGGGTGCCCCTCTCACAGAGGCTCCTGAGACCACGGTGGCGCCCAGCACTACGTCTCAGCTGCGCGACGGTCTCTGGGAGAGGGGCACCCGTCCCTCCCAATCCTTAGCCCTTCGTAGCCCGCTGTTTAAGACCTTCGCGCCTCAGGCGCTTGGCGAGGGTTACTTCGGCTTTCGAGGAGCCTTTCTTTTCCGGGCCCGGGGTCTCGAGGGTTGCGGGGAGGCCCTCGAAGCGGGGCTCGGAGAGGAAGGCTGAGAGCCCTCGTTTGCCCATCTCGCCTTTGCCGATGTTGGCGTGGCGGTCGAGGCAGGCTCCGAGGGGGACGGCGGCGTCGTTGACGTGGACCGCGCCGAGGCGCTCGATCCCGACCTTTGCGTCGGCTTCGTCGAGGACGGCGCCCAGGTGCTTCTCGTCGGTGATGTCGTAGCCCTGGACGAAGAGGTGGCAGGAGTCGAGGCAGAGACCGAGGCGGGGGCCGCTGCCGGCCAGCTCGATCAGCTCCGCCGTCTGGTCGAAATCGCGAGCCAGGAGCCCTTTGTGGCCCGCGGTCTGCTCGATCAGCAGCGGGCAGGAGTCGGTTTCCTTCAGCGCCGCGGCAATCACTTTCGAGGCCCGCTTCAGCGAGGGTTTGAGCGGGTCGGTTTTCTGCGATCCGGGGTGGAGGACCACGCCTTTGGCACCGATCCCGTCGCCGACCCGCAGCGCGTGGGTGAGCGAGGTCAAAGACTTCTTCCGCAGCTCTTTGTCTTTGGTCGCGCAGTTGATCAGGTAGACCGCGTGGATGATCACCGCTTCGACCGGCGAGGCGTCCATCGCCTCGCGGAAGGCGGCGAAATCCTCCTCGGTGTGGTTCGTCGGCCGCCACATCCGCGGGCTCTGGTGAAAGATCTGGATAGATTCGCAGCCGCGTTCCTTGCCGCGCTGGACAGCGTTGGCGAGTCCGCCGCCGGTGGATACATGCGCTCCGATCAACATGCCAAGCGATAACTCCCGTCTCAGGTTTGCCCCCTCGCCGACCGGTGCGCTGCACATCGGCGGAGCGAGGACGGCACTCTACAACTGGCTCGCCGCCCGCCACGACGGGGGAGAGCTGGTGCTGCGGATCGAGGACACCGACCGCGAGCGCTCGACCGCCGAGAACGTCGAGCAGATACTCGACGCGATGCGCTGGCTGGAGCTGGACTGGGACATCGGCCCGGTCTCGCAGGCCGAACGGGCGCCCCAGCACGAAGCGGCGCTGCGGCAGCTGCTGGAGTCCGGCCACGCGTACCGCGACCACGCCACCGGCAAGGAGGTCGAGGCCTGGAAGGCCGAGCACGGCACCCGCCGCGGCTATCGCGGGACTCCGACCGACGACCCGGACGCCGCGATCCGCCTCCGGGTCCCCGACGAGGGCGAGACCGTCGTCCACGACCTGATCCGCGGCCCGGTCGCCTTCCCCAACGCCAGCTACGACGATTTCGTCATCGCCCGCGGCGACGGCTCGGTCCTCTACAACTTCGCCGTCGCGATCGACGACGCCGAGATGGGCGTCACCGAGGTCGTCCGCGGCGACGACCACCTCTCCAACACGCCCAAGCAGCTGCTGGTGCTGGAGGCGCTCGGCCACGAGCCGCCGCGCTACGCCCACCTGCCGCTGCTGCACGGCCCCGACGGCAAGAAGCTCTCCAAGCGCCACGGCGCCGCCTCGGTGCAGGAGCTGCGGGATGCCGGTTACCTGCCGGCGGCGGTGCGCAACTACCTCGCCCTGCTCGGCTGGGGGACCGACGATGACACCACCCTGATGTCGACCGAGGAGCTGGTCCGTCGCTTCCGGGTCGAGGACGTCGGCAAATCGGCGGCGATCTTCGACGAGAAGAAGCTGCGCTGGCTGAACGGCCGCTTCATGCGCGAGATGCCGCTCGACGAGTACACCGCCGCGGTCGCCCGCCACCTCGGCCGCGACGCCGACGAGCGCCTGCGGGCGGCCTGCGAGATCGCCCAGGAGAAAGCCCAGACCCTGGACGAGGTCTGGGCGCTGATCCGCTTCCTCTTCGAGCCCCCGGTCGAGGACGAGAAGGCCTGGGGCAAGGTGATGAAAGAGGGGACGGGGGAGGTGCTGTCGGCCGTCGCCGAAGCTCTCCAGGGCGTCGAGCCCTTCGAGCCGGAGCCGATCGAGGCGGCGCTGGCGCCGTTGCTCGAGCGCTTCGACCTCAAGCCGGGCCGTCTCTACCAGCCGATCCGGGTCGCGATCACCGGCACCTCGGTCTCACCCGGCATCTTCGAGTCGCTCGCGGTGCTCGGCAGGGACCGCTCGCTGGAGCGGATCTGGGCCGCCGCCGCCCGCCTCAATTCCGCTTAGCGGCTGCAAAGAGCCCGCTTTTCGCGGTTGCAAAAGATCTCCGGGCTAAACCCGCACGCTTTTGCTGCCGATTAGTTGTGCCAATGAGCGTTACGACCGCGCAGACCAGCCGCAGCGCGTCCCTGCAAACGGACGCCAAATCGGGATCGAGGAACGCCGCCGCGCCGGGCAGTCGCCTGGCGGAGGCCTTTGAGGCGGTCGAGCGCTTCCCCGTCCTGCTGGAGGCCCGCGAGCGGGTGATCACCGCCGCCACCGCCGAGAACATCCGCATCGGCGACCTCGTCGAGGCGGTCGAGAGCGACGTCTCGCTGGCGATCTCGGTCCTCCGCCACGCCAACCGCGGCGGCCTCGTCGCCGGCGGCGTCGCCGGCGTCCCCGCCGCGCTCGAGGTGCTGAAGCCGGCCGGCGTCCTCGCCCTGGCCGGGACCGCGCCCAGCTTCGACTTCTTCGAGTCCAACGGCGGCTGGGAGCTGAAGCCCGAGCGCTTCCGCGTCCACGCCCTCGCCACCCAGCGGGCCGCCGACCGGATCGGCCGTGTCGTCGGCTGGGCCGAACGCGACGAGCTCGCCGTGGCCGCCCTGCTCCACGACGTCGGCCGCCTGGTCATCTCCCGCCTGCACCCCGGCTACAAGGTCTACTTCGACGCGATCTCCCGCACCCCCGAGCAGCGCCTGCGGGAGGAACGCGAGCAGCTCGGCATCGACCACGCCCTGGTCGGCGGCGTCCTCGCCCGCCGCTGGAACCTTCCCTCGCGGATCGCGGTGGCGATCGAGCGCCACCACGCCGATGACGCCGAAGGGCTGGCGGCGATGGTCGCGACCGCCGACATGGTCGCCCACTACTGCCAGGGCGAGGCGATCGCCCCCGAGCGGCTCAAGGCCAGCGCCGAGCGCTGCGGGCTCAGCCCGGAAGCGCTGCGCGACCTGCTTTACGAGCTGCCGCTGCCGACCCAGGACGCGACCCGGGTCAGCGAGCCCTGCCCGCTCTCGGCCCGCGAGCTCGACGTCCTCCGTCACCTCTCCGAGGGCATGGTCTACAAGCAGATCGCAAGCGAAATGCACCTCTCGGTCTCGACCATCCGCACCCACCTGCACAACGTCTACGGCAAGATCGGCGCTGTAGATAGGGCTCAAGCCGTCCTCCTCGCTCGCGACAGGGGATGGATCTGATGACGCCGCAGGCGAGCAAGTCCCGCCAGCCGCTATCCCACGAATGGCGCCGCCACTCACTGGTCAGGGTGCGGCGGCCCGCCTGGGCCGGTCACGCCTCGACCTCTGCCGCCGCCGAGAGCACGTCCGGTCGGGCTGCGACCGGCTCCTCGCAGACCACCTCGTCGCAGACGACTGCCGACGACATCTCCTGGTAGCTAGTCGATCAAGCACTCGCGGACGGCGATCGCCACCGCGTGGGTGCGGTTCCTGGCGCCGAGCCGGGCCAGGGCGTTCTTGGTGTGGGTCTTCACCGTCTCTTCGCTGAGGTCCAGCTGGCGCGCCGCGACCGTGGTCGACTCGCCGTTGGCGAGCAGCTGCAGGATCTGGCGCTGGCGCCGGGTCAGCTTGCCGCGGCTGCCTTTCGGCGGCACCGCGGGGTCGACGAAGCTCTCCTGCTCGACCGCGGCCTCGACCGCGCGCCGCAGCTCGGCCGGGCCGGCGGTGCGGGCGACGTAGGCCGAGGCGCCGGCCTGCATCGCGGCGCTCGCCAGGTGGCGCTCCGGCAGCTCGCCGTGGGCGACGATCCCCAGCCCCGGCGTGGTCCGGTGCAGCTGCCGGATCGCCTCCTGGCCGCTGATCGTCGGGCCGTCGCCGTTGCCGCCGCGGCGCATGTCGACGATCGCGACGTCGAAGTCGCCGACGTCGCGGACCAGGTCGAGCGCCTCTTCGCGGGTGGGCGCCTCGTGGACGACGAAACTGCCCTCGAGCGTCCCCCGGATTCCCAGCCGGACGAGAGGGTGACCGTCGATCACCAGGCAGTGTGGGGGCTCGCTCAGGGCAGGATCCGATCGATTGATTCGTACTTGCGAGGGCCGTCGGGCGGTCGGTGACCCTCGCCAAGCGATCCTACCCAGCCGAGGGGTGCGGTAGAAAGTCCCCAGTGATCTCAATTACCTCAAAGTCGAGATATGCGGTCGTCGCTTTGGCGGAGCTCGCCCGCGCCGGCGAGCGTCCGGTGCCGATCAAGGAGCTCGCCGAGCGCCGCGAGATCCCCGAGCAGTTCCTCGAGCAGCTCTTCTCGACCCTGCGCCGCAACGGCCTGCTGACCAGCCATCGCGGCATGCGCGGCGGCTACACGCTCTCGCGGCCGGCCGAGGAGATCACCGTGCTGGAAGTAGTCCAGGTCCTCGACGGCAAAGTCGGCGACGAGGCCGACGAGGCCGGCGGCATCTGGGCCGAGGGAGTCGCCGCCCTGCGCAAGGTGTTCGGCGAGACGACGATCGCCGAAGTCGCCCGCCGCGAGGCCGAAGAGTCCGGCAGCGGCATGTACTTCATCTAGCGAGGAGCGGGTTCATGAGGCCGGGCGGGCCGGGTGGGCCCGCCCGAACCGTCCGGGATCAGCAGGTCTTGCTGATGCTGATCGCCGGGATGGCACCACTGGTCGCATTGATCCTCATGATCCATCCTCCTGTGGGGTTTGAACAAAACCCGCGCGGTGCCTGAGTACTACCCCGTACTTTCTCTTAATAGAGAGACGTTTAGGCAAATCTTTCCGAGCTAACTGGGCCGGTTTGGCCCAGGTCTTGCGCGGGCCGCGGCGATCCCTCCTAGACTGCGCGCGATGCGCATCGGAGCGGAGGCATCGGCCGTGGTCGGCAACACGCCGATGGTGATGCTCGACCGGCTCGCGGCCGATGTCGGCGGGCAGGTCTGCGCCAAGCTCGAGTACTTCAATCCCGGCGGCTCGGTCAAGGACCGGATCGGCGTGGCGATGATCGACGCCGCCGAAGAGGAGGGGCTGATCGAGCCGGGGCGCGCCGTGGTGGTCGAGCCGACCAGCGGCAACACCGGGATCGCCCTGGCGATGGTCTGCGCCGCCCGCGGGTACGAGCTGATCCTCACCCTGCCGGAGGGGATGAGCCGGGAGCGCGGCAAGCTTCTGCGCGCCTACGGCGCCGAGGTCCGCGAGACGCCCTCGCTGGGCGGGATGAACGAGGCGGTGGCCCTGGCCGAGGAGATCCGCGAGCAGCGCAAGGGCTTCATGCCGATGCAGTTCTCCAACCCGGCCAACCCCGAGATCCACCGCCGCACCACGGCGGAGGAGATCTGGAGCGACACCGACGGCGAGGTCGGCGCCTTCGTCTGCGGTGTCGGCACCGGCGGCACGATCACCGGCGTCGGCCGGATGCTGAAGGAACGGGTTCCAGAGGCGCTGGTGGTGGCGGTCGAGCCGGCCAGCTCCCCGGTCCTCTCCGGCGGCGCCCCCGGCCCGCACAAAATCCAGGGGATCGGCGCCGGCTTCGTGCCCGAGAACCTCGACCGGTCGGTCGTCGACGAGATCGTCTCGGTGGGCGACGAGGACGCGCTGGAGACCGCTCGCCGCGTCGCCAAGGAGGACGGCGTGCTGGCGGGCATCAGCGCCGGGGCCAACGTCTGGGCGGCGCTGGAGGTGGCGGCGCGGCCGGAGATGGCGGGGAAGAGGGTCGTGACGATCGTCTGCGACTCGGGCGAGCGCTACATGTCCTTACCCTTCTTCTCGCCATGAGCCGCTGGAAGAGGGTGGTGAAGGAGATCCGCGCCGACCTCAAGGCGGCGCGCGAGCGCGACCCCGCCGCCCAGGGCGTCTCCAGCTTCGAGATCCTCACCAGCTGGGCCGGGGTGCAGGCGCTGCTCGCCCACCGCGCCGCCCACGCCCTGCTGGAGGCCGGGGTGCCGCTGCTGCCCCGGACGATCGCCTACCTGACCCGCTCGGTGACCGGGATCGAGATCCACCCCGCGGCGGTGATCGGCAACGAGTTCTTCATCGACCACGGCTCCGGCGTGGTGATCGGCGAGACGGCGGCGATCGGCGACTGCGTCACCCTCTACCAGGGCGTGACCCTGGGAGGCACCGGCTTCCAGCCCGGCAAGCGCCACCCGACCCTCGGCAACAACGTCACGGTCGGCTCAGGGGCGAAGCTGCTGGGGCCGATCGCGGTCGGCGACGGGGCGAAGATCGGCGCCAACACGGTGGTCGTCGAGGACGTGCCGCCGGGGGCGACCGTGGTCGGCAACCCCGGCCACCCGGTGAAGCTCGAGGGCCGGCGGGTCGAAGGCCCCGACGCCGACTGGATCCACCTGCCGGACCCGATCGCCGAGGCGATCAAGGCCCTCTCGGAGCGGATCGCCGACGTCGAGAAGCGGCTGGCGCAGCTCGACGGCGGCAACGGGCCGAGCGCCGAGACGGCGAAGATCGAGCCCCGCACCGGCCGCTCCTCGGCTGGCGGCTGAGGCTCCAGGCCCCGCCGAGCCCCTGGCTATGCTCGACAGGTGAGCCTTCAAGGCGAGTTCGAGCTGGAAGGAGACCGGTCGCAGGTCTCCGCCGGCGCCCCGACCGAGCCCGGTGCAGACCGGGCGGAACGGCTGCTGGCCGGGCTCAACGGGCCGCAGCGGGAAGCGGTCGAATACGGCGAAGGGCCGCTACTGGTCCTCGCCGGCGCCGGCTCCGGCAAGACCCGGGTCCTGACCCACCGGATCGCCTACCTGCTCGCCACCGGCGCGGCCCGGCCGGGAGAGATCCTGGCAATCACCTTCACCAACAAAGCCGCGGCGGAGATGCGCGAGCGGGTCGGCCAGCTGGTCGGCCGCTCGGTGCGGGCGATGTGGGTGACGACCTTCCACTCCGCCTGCGCCCGGATGCTGCGGGTCGACGCCGACCGCCTCGGCTACTCCAAGAGGTTCACGATCTACGACCAGGCCGATTCGCAGCGGATGCTGAAACGCTGCCTCAACGAGCTGGGAGTCGACACCAAACGCTTTTCGCCGCGGGGAGTGCAGGCAAGGATCTCGGGCGCCAAGAATCAGCTGCTGGATTCCGACTCCTACGCCCAGAGCGTCGACTTGGACCAGGAGGGAATAGAGGCCGTCGTCGCCGAGGTCTATCCCCTGTACGAGAAGCGGATGCGCGAGGCGAGCGCGATGGACTTCGACGACCTGCTGGTGCGCACTGTCAACGTGCTGGAGCTCTTCGATGACGTGCGCGAGCGCTGGCAGCGGACCTTCCGCCACGTCCTCGTCGACGAGTATCAGGACACCAACAAGGCCCAGTACCGGCTGCTGCAGTTGCTCGCGGGCGAGCATAGGAACCTGATGGTCGTCGGCGACGACTCGCAGTCGATCTACGGGTTCCGTCACGCCGACGTGCGGAACATCCTCGACTTCGAGGAGGACTTCGAGGACGCCGAGGTGATCAAGCTCGAGCAGAACTACCGCTCGACCCAGACGATTCTCTCGGCCGCCAACGCGATCATCGAACGCAATCGCGAAGGTCTCAGGAAGGAGCTCTGGACCGAAGACGAGGGCGGCGAGCTGGTCCAGCTCAACGAGCTGACCGACGAGCACGAGGAGGCGCGCTGGGTCGCGGGGGAGATCGAACGGCTGGAGGAGGAGGGGGTCGCCCGCTCCGACGTCGCGGTCTTCTACCGGACCAACGCGATGAGCCGGGTGCTGGAGGACACGCTGCAGCGCTTCGACGTCTCCTACCAGGTGATCGGCGGGACCAAGTTCTACGAGCGGGCCGAGGTCAAGGACGCGGTTGCCTACCTCAGCCTGCTGGTCAACCCGGCCGACCTCGTCTCCTTCACCCGGGTCGTCAACTCGCCGCGGCGGGGGATCGGCAACACCACCCAGGGCCGGATCGCCTCCCATGTCAACACCACCGGTCTGACGGTCTGGGAGGTGCTGGAACGGGTCGAGGAGGTGCCCGGCCTGAGCGGCGCCGCGATCAAGGCCGTCGGTCGCTTCTACGAGATGATGGCCGGCCTGCGCGAACGCGCCGACGAAGGCGGGCCGGTGGCGACCCTGCTGGAGTCGGTCCTGCACGAGACCGGCTACCTCGAGGCGTTGGCGGCGGAGCGGACGATTGAGGCCGAAGGGCGGGCGGAAAACCTGGAAACGCTGATCGGCGGCGCCGCCGAGTTCGACATCGAGCGCGAACGCGAGGGGGAGAGCGAGGTCTCGCCGCTGGAGGAGTACCTGCAGCAGATCTCCCTCTACACCGAGCAGGACGGACTCAGCTCCGAGCAGGAGCTGGTGACCCTGATGACCCTGCACAACGCCAAGGGCCTCGAGTACGACACGGTCTTCATCGTCGGCTGCGAGGAGGGCGCCTTCCCGCACATGCGGGCGCTGGAAGAGGGCGGCGAAGAAGAGGAGCGCCGCCTCTGTTACGTCGGCATCACTCGCGCCCGCAAACGGCTCTACATGACCTGGGCGCGCGAGCGGCGGCTGTTCGGGCGGGCCGAGCACAACCTGCCCTCGCGCTTCGTCGACGAGCTGCCGTCCGAGCTGACCGAGAGCCACTCGACCGCGGCGCGCAGCCTGGGGACCAGCTGGAGCACCTCGGTGACCGACGAGGTGACGCCGGCCCAGACGGTCGACCCGGGCCCGGCGCTGGAGCTGCAGACCGGCGACGACGTCGTCCACGCCAGCTTCGGCGACGGCGTCGTCACCGGCGTCGAGCCCGGCGGGGTGATCGTCGTCCGCTTCTCCGGCGACGGGGCCGAGCGCAAGCTGATGGCCGACTACGCCCCGATCCGGAGGCGGTAGGACGGTGGCGGCGCGGGTGATCGACGGCAAAGCCGTTGCCGCGGCGGTCCGCGAGCGGGTCAAGGTCGACGTCGCCGCCTACGAGCAGGAGGCGGGACGGATACCGGCGCTGGCGACCGTCCTGGTCGGGGAGGACCCCGCCTCGGAGATCTACATCCGCAACAAGCGCCGCAGCTGTGAGGAAGTCGGGATGCGCTCTGTCCATCACGGCATCGAAGCCGGGATCAAGCAGGAGGATCTGCTCGACCTCGTGCGATCGCTCGGTGAGGACGACGAGGTCGACGGCATCCTTGTCCAGCTGCCGCTGCCGGCCCACCTCGACTCCGACGCCGTCGTGCAGACGCTGAATCCGCAAAAGGACGTCGACGGTCTGACGCCGGTCAACGCCGGCCTCCTCGCCCATGGGACCCCCGGTCTGGTGCCGTGCACCCCGGCCGGGGTGATGGAGCTGCTGGCTCACGAGGGCGTCGAGCTGGAGGGCGCCGAGGCGGTCGTCGTCGGCCGCTCGAAGCTGGTCGGCGTGCCGGTCGCCCGGCTGCTGCTGCAGGCGAACGCGACGGTGACGATCTGCCACTCGCGCACCCGCGACCTCGACGCCACCTGCCGCCGCGCTGACGTCCTTGTCGCCGCCGTGGGCGTGCCGCGCCTGCTCGGCGCCGAGGCGGTGAAGCCGGGCGCGGTGGTGATCGACGTCGGCATGAACCGGCTCGAGGACGGTCTCGCCGGCGACGTCGACTACGAGGCGGCGGCCGAGGTCGCAGCGGCGATCACGCCCGTTCCCGGCGGCGTCGGACCGATGACGATCGCGATGTTGCTCAGCAACACCTTGCAAGCAGCGCGCCAGCGCTCGGCCGCCGGGTAGGAAACCCGGCCATCCGCGTCGAAGGCACCATCTGACGCGGAATAGGGTCTCTCGACCCACCCCAAACTCCGAGGAGGAGACAGATGGACAGGCTCAGTACGGGGGAGAAGATCGCCGGCGGGTCGGCTGTCCTTCTCTTCATCTTCATGTTCTTCGATTGGTTCAAGGTCGACATCGACAGCGGCGACGGCCTTTTCAGCCTCAGCGTCGGCGGCAGCGCCTGGGAAGCGTTCAGCTACACCGACCTGTTCCTGCTGCTGACGATCGTCGTCGTGGTCGCGGTGGTGATCATCCGCTTGTCCGACGCGCTGGTCGAGCCGCCGGTCTCGCTCAACGCCGTGGCCGCGGTGCTCGGCGCGATCTCGGTCCTGCTGATCCTCTACCGGATCATCGACCCGCCCGGCGACACCGGCGGCGTCCCCGGGGTCGACATCAGCCCCGCGCTCGGTGCCTTCCTCGGTCTGATCGCGGCCGCCGCCCTCACCTATGGCGCCTACCGGGCGATGCAGGAAGAGGGGACCTCGTTCGGCGAGATCGGCGACCAGTTCTCCAGCCGCGGCGGCCCCGGTTCGGGACAGCCGCCGTCCTCTACGCCGCCGAGCCCACCGCCGCCTCCCCCGAGTAGCTGAGGGAGGAGCCGCCCCCGGCGACTTCTCGGGAGACCTGCTTCGCGAAGGCGATGATGGTCATCATCGGGTTGACGCCGGGCGCGGTCGGGAAGAGGGACGCGTCGGCGACGTAGAGGCCGCGCGTCCCGTTGACCGAACCGTCTGGAGCGCAGACGCCGCGGCGCGGGTCGGCTGAGATCCGCGCCGTCCCCATCGGGTGAAAGGCCTCGAGGCGCAGCTCGGACGCCTTGAAGCGCGTCGCCTCGAAGGTCGCCAGGTCGCGCGGCTTCAGCACCCCGGCCCGGGGGATGTTCGGGTAGACCTCGGTGGCGCCGGCGGCGAAGTGGATTTCCGCCGCGCGGGCGATGCCGAAGATCGTCTTGCGGGCGTCCTCGTCGTTCAGCTTGTAGCTGGCGCGCAGGGCGCCTCCGTTGGCGAGTCCGACGGCGCCGACCGAGACGTCGCGCAGCTGGACGCCGATCGAGCCGATGCGGCCGAAGTTGAGGATCGCGCGCTGGTGCTCGGACCCCGTGCCGACCAGCCAGGCACCGCCGAAGGCCAGCGGCGTGAAGGTCGCCTCCAGGAGGACGCCCTGCTCGTGCTCCCACTGGTCGACGTAGTAGCTCTGCATCACGCCCTCCCAGCCGTGGACCTCCTCCTCGTAGCGGGCGCCGACCCAGCAGGCGGGGTGGATGTGGAGGTTGCGGCCGACCTGCTTGCCGCCGAGGCCCGAGCGCAGCAGCAGCTCCGGGGTGCCGAGGGCTCCGCCGGCGGCGATCACGGCGCGGCTGGCGCGGACCGTGAAGGGGCGGCTGCGACCGCTGGCGTCGCGCGCAGAGCACGAAACCCCGACCGCGCGGCCGTCCTCGACCAGGACCCGCTGCGCCTCGACCCCGGCGCGAATCCGGGCTCCGGCGGCGACCGCGCGCGGCAGGTAGCTGACGTGCATCCCGCGCTTGGCGTCGATCGAGCAGCCGTAGGGGCAGGAGCTGCACTGCACGCAGCTGCCGGCGTTGCGGGCGATCGGGCCGCCGCTGACGCCGAGCGCCGCCGCCCCCTCCATCGCCAGCTGGCCGTTGCGGCCCATGGTGTTCGGGTCGAGCGGGGTGACGCGGAGGAAATCCTCGGCCTCGGCGAAGTCCTCGTCGAGGTCCCGCGCCCAGGGGATCCCGAACTCGTCCCGCCAGCCGTCGAGGATCTGGTCGGGAGCGCGGAAGCAGGTGCCGGAGTTGATCACCGTGGTGCCGCCGACGACCTTCGCCACCGGCACCGGGATCGGCGGGCGGCCTTCGGCGATCGTCAGGCCGGCTTCGCGGTAGAGCTCTGAGATCGCTTCCAGCCGGCCCTCGGGGTAGTTGTCGCGGTCGTAGTGGTCGCCGGCCTCCAGCACGAGGACGTCGATCCCGGCCTCGGCCAGCATCGCCGCCGCCACCGCGCCGCCGGCGCCGGAGCCGACGATCGCCACCTCGCAATCCTCACCGTCGCCGCGGGCTTCGGTGTCGCCCAGCGAGCCGGCCGGCTCGGGCAGGGTGCCGTCGGCGAGTGCGCAATCGGTGCGGACGCCGATCTTCGCCTCGACCTCGGGCGCGACCGCGTAGCCGAGGGTGGAGAAGAGCTTTGCCATCAGGAGCAGGTCGTGATGCAGCGGGAAGCGCGAGGAGTCGAGCTTTTGGAGGAAGTCCTCGGCCGCTTCCGGGTCGAGCTTGCTGAAGCGCCAGGGGAAGGGCAGCCACTCGAAGGCGCGCAGGCCGAGGCGCAGCCGCAGCAGTACCTGCGGCGAGAGCGAGCGGAGGAACTCGGCCACCGGGCCGGAGACGTCGACGTCGCGCTCCGCCGCCGGCAGGCCGTCGATTCCCGGCGCCTGGGCGGCGCAGATCGCGCTCAGAGTGCGTTGCTCAGCGGCCGAGAGCCCTGGCGGGCGCTGTCAACCGGGGGCGGCGGGGCGGCCGACACGCCCGGCAAGCACCCAAAGCCACAGCGCAAGCAGCGCCAGGAAGCCGTCGACGAGAAAGTTGAGCAGGTAGATGAACACCTGTTCCTGAATCAGGAAGAAGGCCAGCGAGCCGAGCGAGGAGGCGGTCTTGCCGGCGGCGAGGATCAGCAGCAGGGGCCGGTAGCGGACCACGTCGGCCTGGGCGACCAGGCAGATGCCGGTGATCACAACCATGTAGGCGAAGGCCAGCGCCAGCCACAGGTACTCCTGGGTGTGGGGCGCCCGGGTGTCGTTGCCGAACCATTCGCCGACGTCGGAGATGACGTCGAGGACGCCGCTCGGAACCAGCAGGAAGAGCAGGCCGACGACAGCGAAGGTCCCCGCCAGCAGGCGAAGGTTGAAGACGACGAATCTCTCGGCCGCGGGTCCCTGCATTCGGCGGCACTCTAACTGGCCAGGCAGCCAGTTTCCATCCCGACCTAGAATCCCGCCGGTGATCGACCGCGACCAGGTGTTGCATGTGGCCAGGCTGTCCCGCCTGCGCCTCTCCGAGGAGGAAGTGAAGACGATGGTCGGCGAGCTGTCGGGGATCCTCGAGCACGTCGACCGGATCGGCAACCTCGACCTCGAGGGGGTCGAGCCGACCTCGCACGTGGTCGCGCTGGAGAACGTGCTGCGCGCCGACGAGCCGTGGCAGAGCCTGCCGCGCGAGGTCGCCCTAGCCTCGGCGCCGGAACCGGAAAAAGGCGCCTTCCGCGTCCCCTCGCCACAGGCCGAATAGATGACTGACCTACTGCAGCTGACCGCCCTCGAGGCGCACGAGGCGATGGTCGCGGGGGACCTCGACGCCGCCGAGTACACCGCCGCCTGGCGCGAGGCCGCCGCCGGCGACGAGCTGAATGCCTACCTCTGGCGCGACCAGGGAGGCGAGGAGGCGGCGGCGATCGCGGTCGAGCGCGACTGCATCGCCCCGATCGCGGTCAAGGACATCTTCACCACCGAGGGCGTGCCGACCACCGCCGGCTCGCGCATCCTCGAGGGCTACCGCCCGCCCTATACCTCGACCGCCGTGCGCAAGCTGCTCGAGGCCGGCGCCCCGGTGCTCGGCAAGACCAACATGGACGAGTTCGCGATGGGCTCCTCGAACGAGAACTCGGCCTACGGCCCGGTCCTCAACCCGTGGGACCGCGAGCGCGTCCCGGGTGGCTCCTCGGGCGGCTCGGCGGCCGTCGTCGCCGGCGGCCTCGCCCCCTGGTCGATCGGTACCGACACCGGCGGCTCGATCCGCCAGCCCGCCGCCTTCTGCGGCATCGTCGGCCTCAAGCCCACCTACGGCGCCGTCTCCCGCTACGGGATGATCGCCTTCGCCTCCTCGCTCGACCAGTGCGGGCCGCTGACCCGGACGGTCTCCGACGCCGCCCTGCTGCTGAGGATCCTGCAGGGCCGCGACCCGCTCGACTCGACCTCGGTCGGGCTCGAGGGCGGCGTCTCGCTGCCCGACCGCGAGGATCTCGCCGGCCTGCGCTTCGGCGTCCCCGCCGAGCTCGCCGGCGACGACCTCGACGCCGGCGTGCGCGAGGTCTTCGAGGCGACGCTGAAGAAGATCGAGGCGCTGGGCGGCGAGGTCGCCGAGGTCTCGCTGCCCTCCAGCGAGCACGGGATCTCCGCCTACTACGTAATCGCCCCCGCCGAGGCATCCTCCAACCTCGCCCGCTACGACGGCGTCCGCTACGGGATGCGTGCCGGGGGCGACGGCGATCTCGTCGACATGTACGAGACGACCCGCTCGGAGGGCTTCGGTCCGGAGGTCAAGCGGCGGATCATGCTCGGCACCTACGCGCTCTCCTCCGGCTACTACGAGGCCTACTACGGCCAGGCGCAGAAGGTCCGCACCCGGATCGCGCAGGACTTCGACGCCGCCTTCGCCGACGTCGACTTCGTCGTCACCCCGACCGCGCCCTCGGTCGCCTTCAAGCTGGGGGAGAAGAGCGACGACCCGCTGGCGATGTACCTGAACGACTTCTTCACGGTGCCGATGAGCCTCGCCGGCATCCCCGCGATCTCGATCCCCGCCGGCCTCGCGGCGCCGGAGGGCGGCGGCCCGCAGCTGCCGGTCGGCTTCCAGATCGCCGCCCCGGCCTTCGCCGAGCAGCGCCTGCTCGACGCCGCCTACGCACTCGAACAGGGGATCGGCTTCGACGCGCGCCCGGGAGGGTCCGATGGCTGAGCTGGAGGCCGTGATCGGGCTGGAGATCCACGTCCAGCTGGCGACCAGGACGAAGATGTTCTGCGGCTGCGAACTGTCCTTCGGCGACGAGCCCAACGTCCATACCTGCCCGATCTGCCTCGCCCACCCCGGCGTGCTGCCGGTGCCGAACGAGCAGGCGATCCGCTACGCGCTGCAGATCGGTGCCGCGCTCAACTGCGAGATCGCGCCGCGCTCGATCTTCCACCGCAAGAACTACTTCTATCCCGACAGCCCGAAGGCGTACCAAATCAGCCAGTACGACATCCCGATCTGCGGTCCGGGCCGGCTCGGCGACGTCCGCATCCACCGCGCCCACCTCGAGGAGGACGCGGCGAAGACGATCCACGTCGGCGACTCGGGCCGGATCCACGGCTCCGCCGCCTCGCTGGTCGACTTCAACCGCGGCGGCACGCCGCTGGTCGAGATCGTCACCGAGCCCGACCTGCGCGACCCGGCCGAAGCCGCCGACTGGGCCCGGCTGCTGCGCGAGACGGTGCGCCAGCTCGGCGTCTCCGACGTCAGCATGGAGGAGGGGAGCCTGCGAGTCGACGCCAACGTTTCGGTGCGGCCGGCCGGCAGCGAGGAGCTCGGGACCAAGACCGAGCTGAAGAACATGAACAGCTTCCGCTTCCTCCAGCGCGGGATCGAAGCCGAGCTGGCCCGCCAGCGCGAGCTGGTCGAGGCGGGGGGGACGGTCGAGCAGGAGACGCTCCACTTCGACCCGGCCAGCGGCAGCCTCACCTCGCTGCGCTCGAAGGAGGAGGCGCACGACTACCGCTACTTTCCCGAGCCCGACTTGGTGCCGATCGTGCCGACCGAGGCGATGCTGCGCGAGGCCCGTGAAGCGCTGCCGGAGCTGCCGGCGGCGCGGATCGAGCGCTACGAAGGCATCGGGCTCGACTCCGACACGGCGGCGCTGCTGGCCCGCGAGACCGAGATGGCCGGCTACTTCGAGGCGGTGTGCGGGGAGGCCGACGGCGTCGAGCCGCGGGTCGTCGCCAACTGGGTCACCGGCGACCTGACCGCCGAGCTGCGAAAGCGCGACGCGGAGGAGGACTTTGCCGACCCGACGGTCCCGGCCGGCGACCTCGCCAACCTGGCGGCAATGGTGGCGGAGAAGAAGATCTCCCACGGCAGCGGGCGCAAGGTGCTGGCGATCATGGTCGCCGAGGGCGGCGACCCCGCCGCGATCGTCGAGCGCGAGGGCCTCGCCCAGATGTCCGACTCCGGCGAGCTGGAGGCGATCGTCGAGAAGGCGATGGCCGAAAACGCCGACGCCGTAGAGAAGATCCGCGAAGGCAACAACAAGGCGATCGGCGCCATCGTCGGCACCGTGATGCGAGAGACCAAAGGCCGCGCCGACGGCGGCGAGGTCAACCGCCTGATTCAGGAGAAGCTGTAGCCCGAATTAGTGCGGTTTGGGGGGTTGTGTACTTCACGCAGGGTAGACGCTCTAGACGTTGGCAAGCGCTCTTTCACGGGATAGCTTTTCCCAATGGCTGATTGCTTCTGTGGATGCGGCCGCAAGGTGAAGTTCGGGAGCCGCGGCATGAACCGCAACGGTGCCGGCACGGTCTCGCTGGTCCGGCAGTTAGAAGAGACCCGAGCGGCACTGGAGGAGCGGGGACCACTCCGCCCCACGGGTGACAATGGTCCGATCCTCGCCACCTATGACCAGAGAATCGAGGACGGGCTCGCATACGCCGACGCGTGGACCGATGCCGTCCACAACAACGGTGTCGATGTGGGTCCGAGGAGTGCTTTTGCCTTCAAGCGCGAGTGGAACTCATGGGGCAAGGATGCTCAGGAGTTCGATGGATTGATTCGACGCTTGCTGGTGCTACCGCCCGATCAGCTAGATCAGGTTCTGGACGAGCTTTACCCCACGTCCTAGCCCAGCGCAGGCCGCGGCGGCGATTCAAACCCAAGCATCGCCATCGTCGTAGGCACGGGGGGTTATCCCGTTGCCTATGGGTAGGCCGGGACGCCGCGCTGATCCGTCTCTCGCGCCCACGCCCCGGCCCTCTCACGCGCTAGTTGCCCTTGGTGATGGCAGAGCGCGGAATTGTCGTGTCGCAGCACGCGGCGTTCATGCTTCCCCCTCCTTTCCTGGGCTACTGCTATTGGTGGAACTGGCTCCACCAATCAGCCCAGGAGCATTAGAACAGCCGCCGTCTGCATTTTGTGCCCAAACTCAACAGTTGCTCGATTAGTCTGGAACCGCTGTGCTGAAATCGACTGATCGGGAGGGCTTTGGTGAAGGGGACTGAGAAGGGCAACAAGGGGAAGAAGCAGCGCAAGCCCTTGGCTTCCGAGGCGCTGCGTCACCCGCTGCGCGTCCGCATCCTTGAAGTCGTCAACGAGCGGGACATCAGCCCCGTGCAATTCATGAATCAGGGACTGGCGCCGGATGTCGGCGTGTCAGCCAAAGCCCTTTCCTCGATCTCCTACCACTTCCGCGAGCTGGCCAAAGTCGGCTGTATCGAAATGGTGGAGACGTTCGCCCGCCGTGGTGCCACCGAACACGTCTACCGGGGCGCCGTTCGTGCCTACTTCACCGATGAGGAATGGAAGGCCCTCTCGGCAAGGGAGCGGTGCCTGGTCTCGCGGACGGTCTACCAGGGCCTTGCCGCTCGGGCCGAGAGCGCGATGATGACCCACACCTTCGACTCCCGCACCGACCGGCACCTGTCTTGGATCGCAATGGAGGTCGATGAGCGAGGCTGGACGGAACTGATGGCCACCCTGGCGGGTACCTACGGCGAGATCACCCAGATCCGCCACGATGCGCGAGATCGGCTGGCAGCGTCGGGGGACAAAGTGGTTCCGGTTACGGTCGGGATGCTCGGCTTCGAATCGCCTCCTCCTCCGCCGGTTTCCTAGTCGATTTGTGCGTTCGCGCACTTTGTAACACGTTGTTACAAAGTGCTAGGTTGGGTTCATGGCCTGGAACGTGGTGATCGCTGGTGGTGGGTTTGGCGGCGCTGCGGCCGCGCGGGAGCTGGAGCGGGCGATGCCGAAGCAGTCGGCGCGGCTGGTGCTGGTCAACGAGACGAACTTCGCGCTCTACACGCCGTTTCTGCCCGAGGCCGCTGCCGGGACCCTGGAGCCGCGGCACGTGGTGACGCCGCTGCGGGAGATCCTCAAGCGCACCTACCTGCGGCTCGGCTCGATCGTCGGCCACGACCCCGAGGCGAAGACCGTCACCCTGCGGGCGAAGTACGGCGAAACCGAACAGCTTCCCTACGACCAGCTGCTGCTCTCGATGGGCTCGGTCTCGCGGGTGCTGCCGGTGCCGGGTCTGGCCGAGCACGCGGTGGGCTTCAAGAGCCTCGCCGACGCGATCTACCTCCGCAACCACGTGATCGAGACGCTGGAGGAAGCCAACGCGACCGAGGACCCGGTGCGGCGCGAACAGCTGCTCACCTACGTCTTCGTCGGCGGCGGCTACGCCGGCCTCGAGGCGCTCGCCGAGCTGCAGGACTTCGCCGCCGACGCGATGGACTCCTACCCGCGCGCCCGCCTGCACGGGATGCGCTGGGTGCTGGTCGAGGCGACCGACCGGGTCCTGCCCGAGATCGACCGCGACCTTGGCGAATACGCGCTGCGTGAGCTGCGCGGCCGCGGCATCGACATCCGGCTGAACACCACGCTGGAGGAGGTCGGCCCCGACAGCGCCCGGCTCTCGAGCGGCGAGGTCCTGCCGACCAGGACCGTGGTCTGGACCGCCGGCGTCGCCCCGCAGCCGATCCTCAAGGAGCTGAACGTGCCGCTCGACGAGCGCGGCCGCGTCCCGGTCGACTCCTACCTGCGGGTCCAGGGGATGGACTCGGTCTGGGCGATCGGCGACTGCGCCGCGGTCCCCGATCCGAGCGGCGGCACCTCGCCGCCGACCGCGCAGACGGCGGTCCGCCAGGGCCCGGTCGCCGGCCGCAACATCGCCGCCGAGCTCGGGGTCGGCAGTCCCAAGCCCTACGACTACCGCTCTGAAGCGGCCTTCGTGAACCTCGGGCGCTACAAGGCGGTCGGCAAGATCGGCGACCGCACGTTCCGCGGCTTCCCCGCCTGGTGGATGGCGCGGACCTACCACATGAGCCAGATCCCGGGCTCGGCTCGCAAGGTGCGCGCCGTGCTCGACTGGACCGCCGGGCTGCCGTTCCGCCGCGACCTCTCCGAGGTCGGCACGATCGGCCACCCCAAGCCGCTGATCTGAGCGCTAGCCGACCTGCAGGGTCGCCGTCATCCCCTGTTCCTCGTGTTCGGGGAGGGAGCACCAGAGCTTGTATTTGCCCGCCGGCAGGTCGAAGCTGGCGACGCTGCGCTCTTCCGAGTCGGTTTCGGGCAGCACCAGCGCTTCGCCGCCACCGCCTTCGAGCAGGAGATTGAGGTTGTGCGGGTCTTCGCCCCGGTTGTTCAGTTCGATCGTCACCTCACCCGGCTCGACGCTCGGCCGCGAGAGGACGAAGTAGAACTCGGCGGCTTTGACCGCCAGCCGGTTCGCTTCGGGTTCCGGCTCCGGGTCGGTCACCGGCGACGGGGCCGGCGCCGGGGGAGCCGGCGGCGCGGCGATCGGTGGGGCCGCCACCGGGACGCAGGTCCAGCTGACCTTGCGACGCACCACCCGGCGCACCTTGCCGTGGCGTTTCACCCGCTTCACGACCCGTTTGACCTGGCGCTGCCAGGTGCAGTCGGCCGCGGCGGCGGGTTCGGACCCGAGCTGTGGGAGCGGCCCATGCCCTCCCACCGAAATGACCAGCGCCACCGATAGGGCGGCGAGGCCGGCGAGGGTGAGCGCGCGCCTCACGGCTTGACCAGCACGGGCCGGGCGAAGCCGGCGGCGCCGGGGATGATCGCCTCGGCGTCGAAGCCGAGCCACTGCTCCAGCAGCGAGCAGTACATGTGGCGGAAGTCGCTGGTCACCCGCAGGTTGTCGTGTTCGTCGAGTTTGGTCAGGCCGGGGAACTCACCGACCATCTCGCCTTTGGCGCGCGAGCCGATCACGAAGGCGCTGCCGGCGGAGCCGTGGTCGGTGCCGAGCGAGCCGTTCTCCTCCGGCCGCCGGCCAAACTCGCTCCACATCTCGACCATCACCCGGTCGGCGAGGCCGCGGGCTTCGAGGTCGCGCTGGAAGGCGAGGATCGCCTCGCAGGTCTCGCGCAGGTTGTCTTCGAGGTCGCCGGCCTGGTCGGCGTGGGTGTCGTAGCCGCCGGGGGCGCGGATCGTCACCACCCGCATCGGCAAGCCGACGGCGATGTAGGCGGCGAGCCCGGCGAGCTTGTGGGCGAACCAATGGTCGGGGTACTCGACCGGGCTGCTGAACTCGCCGACCCCGTCGAGGTCCTGGCGCAGCTTGTCGGTCTGAGAGGTGGCGCGGCGCACCTGGCTCATCGCCGGCGAGTCCGCCGGCAGGGCGCCGAGGCGGGCGAAGCTCTCGAACATCTCTGCCTGGACGGGGTTGTCGACGTGCGACCAGAGGTCGTAGCCGTCGACGCTGTCGATCGCCGCCACCGGCTTCTCGGCGGTGGCGAGCATCGGCGAGAGGGAGCCGTCGAGCGAGAGCCCCTGTAGCGGGTTCTCGCTGTCGCCGACCGCGTCGATGTAGCGACCGAGCCAGCCGGTCCGGTAGCCGACCTGCAGCTCGCCGATCTCGTAGTAGTGGCGGGAGGTGAAGTGGGACTGGTCGGGATGGTCGTAGCCGATCGCCGGAAAGGCGCTGACCTTGCCCTCGGCGTGCAGCGTCGCCAGCGCCGACGCGGCGGGGTGCCACTGCAGGCTCGGATCCTCGCTGAAGGTCGCCCCGGCACCGGGCGCCAGCTTCAGGTTGGGACGCAGCTGCTGGTAGCGGGAGTCGTTGACCGGCGCCAGCACGCTGAGCGAGTCGATGCCGCCGTCGAAGAAGACCGAGACGAGAACCTTGTCGGTCGGGGCCGCCTGGGCGATCCCGGTCTCGAAGGCCGAGAGCGGGATCTTCGAGGCGCCGTAGACCGCCAGCGCCAGGCCGGCGCTGCGGGAGAGGAACTTGCGGCGGGAGAGGCCGGTTCCCGCCGGCTCCGGCATCCCCGGCTCGATCGCCGGCAGGCCCTTGCCGGCTTCGGCGGCGGCCGAGCGCAGCAGTTGCGAGCGGGTGTAGCCGTCGCAGCAGGAGTGGTGGCGGGGGCTCATTGCAGGACCATGTCCGGGCTGACGCCGATCAGCTGCAGGAGGGCGTTCTGGCGCATCGCCCGGTAGGGGCCTTTCTGCCAGTTGGCGACGATCAGTTTCTCGCTGCGTTTGGCGAGGTCGAGGAGCTCGGCGTGGTGCTCGGCGCGCAGCGCCGGCGAGCCCCAGGAGGAGATCGCCCTGGCGAGGGCTTCGTCGGGGGTCTCGGTGGTGCTGTAGGTGCCGTTCCAGGTGTCGGGAGCGATCTCCTCCAGCGCGTAGGTGACCAGCAGCCAGCGAGCCCGCATCGTCGAGGTGTCGAGCCAGCGGTTGTCGTCCCAGCCGGAGACGTTGGGCGGCCAGAAGAGCTGCTGCCCGGCCATGTCGCAGAGCCAGATCCAGGCCTCGGTGTCGATCCCGCGGCCCAGCGCCCGCAGCATCGAGGCGAGGTGGACGACCGGCGGCTTCACCATCGGCGGCCCTTCGTAGAGCTCCGGGCTGGTCAGGATCGCCTCCAGCACCGGCCGGATCTGCCAGCCGGAGCCGGTGTAGGTGGAGACCAGCTGGTCGCGGACCGCGGCCGAGGGCGGCGACGGGACGAAGTAGCTCCAGAGCTTTTCGACGAAGAAGGAGGCGTGGAGAGGGTGCTCGACGCAGAGCCGGCAGGCGTCTTCCCAGCCCCAGTTGCCGGCCCTGCCGAACACCGTCTTGCTGCCGGTGTCGTGCCATTTCGGTTCGAAGCGGAAGTTGTGGGCGCCGAGCTCGCTCGACCAGTCGTTGCGCCAGCCGGTCAGGGCCCGGGCCGCTTCGCGGATGTCGTCCTCGCTGTAGGCGCCGCGGTCGGCCCCGAGCGAGAACAGCTCCATCATCTCGCGGGCGTAGTTCTCGTTCGGCGCCCATTTGTAGTTTTCGTTGCCGTTCAGCCACTGCAGCATCGCCGGGTCGATCGTCACCGCCTTGAAGAGGTCGAGGAAGGAGCCGAAGCAGCGCCCCCGGAAGAGGTTCGACTGGTCGATCATCTGCTGGGTCCGGGAGACGTTGGCGTTGGAGGTCGCGAACCAGTCGTGGAGGACCAGTGCCATCCGCTCGACCAGCGGCTGGTCGCTGCGAACCATGCGGTCGAGCCACCAGAGGTGGTCGTGCCCCCAGGCGTCCCCCGGCGCGAGCGGGTTGCCGTCGTCGTCGCGCGGCGCCGGGCCGTTGAGGTGGGCGGGACCGCTGGGGCGGGTCAGGGCCTGGACCGCGCCGACCAAGCCGAGCGAGACCAGCTGCTCCGCCTGTCCCGGAGCGGGCCCGAACCCGGCCCGGTGCAGCAGCCGCACCGCCTGCGCGGTGCCGAAGGGGCCCTGGTAGGCCTCGGGCGGGCGCTGGTCGAAGGGCGGGGCGGGGGCGGCGGCCGGCGCGGCGGCAGGTGCCTGGACCTGGGGCTGGCGCGCCGGCTTCTTGCCGGGCCCGCGGAAGTGGCCTTTCTTCGGTTTGTGGCGATGGCGGACCAGGTAGGCCTGGACCTTCCAGTCGCCCTGCCCGTCCGGCACCCAGCGGAAGTGCTTGTCCTTCCAGACACGCCGGGATCTACGCCGACGGTCCTTCGGCCTCGCTGCGACTGGTTTCTCTCGCGGTATCGCCATGCGCGAACAGGCCCCTTCGGGGCCTCACCCTCTTCTCGGGACCCCGAGCCCCACCCTTGAGCGGCGCACGCTCGCCGCTGGACGTTAGGTCTAGTTCGGCGAGGCGCAAGAATGGAGGGGTGGAATACCTCGTCATCGCCTTCTGCTTCGGCCTCGCCACCGCCATCATCGGCAAGAAGAAGGGCAGCTCCTTCTTCATCTGGTTCCTGATCGGCGTCGTCCTGCCCCTGCTCGGCCTGATCGCGGTGGTCCTCTACCGCGTCGACAGGGACGAACCGGAACGCCAGTGCCCCAACTGCCACAAGGCGCTGAAGCTCTACGTCCAGGTCTGCCCGCGCTGCGGCACCGACCTGTACCTGCCGGACCCGGCGGGGGTCCGCCACCCTGGCGTTCGCTGACGCTCAGGCGAAGCGCTTGACGAAGGCCAGCGCGCGGTCGCAGACCTCGCGCCAGCCGCTGTCGATCGTCAGCGAGTGGCCGCGATTCGGGATTTTCTCGATCTCGGTCACCGCCTCGTTTCGCTTCTGCTTCTTGTAGGAGGCGTTGGCGATCGCCCAGGGCACGGTGTTGTCCTTCTCCCCGTCGATGATCAGCAGCGGGCCCCGCGCCGGGTTCTTCGGGTCCAGCTTGGCCTCGGTGAAGGGGTTGAGGTTGGCGTTCGCCATCTGCATCAGCGCCACCCCCGGGGCGGCGACGTGGAAGGTCTCGTAGAGCTCCGTCGCCTCCTCTTCGTCGAGGGCGTTTGCCCATCCGTACTTGAACTGCTCGAAGGTGAGGGTGACGGCGCGGTTGCGGTTGAGCGGGTTCTGCAGCACCGGTTTCGCCGATCGCAGGGCGGAGAGCGGCAGCGGCAGGACGCCGCGGAACGGGCCGGGGTCGATCGCCACCGTCGCCGCCGAGAGGCCGCGGTCGGCGATGATCTGGCAGAGCAGGCCACCGGTCGAATGGCCGAGGACGGCGGGCTTCTTGTCGAGGCCCGAGATCACCTCCTCGGTGTGGTCGGCGATCATCCCCAGCGTCTTCTTGGCGAAGACGTCGGGGTTGGCGCGCGCCTCCTCGACCGTGCGCGGGTCGTCCGGCCAGGTCGGTTTCAGCGGCGCGTAACCGGCCTCCTCGAACACTTCCGCCCAGCGGTCCCAGCTGCTCGGCAGCAGCCAGAGCCCGTGGATGAAGACGACGGGCGTGTTGCCGCTCGCGTTCGCCTTCGCGACTTCAGCTGCCTCGTACTCGGTGATCGCCATCCTGTCCCTCCGTCGCGGTCGATCCCCTGCCGCCCCGCAAGCCTTTCACGGCGGTCAAGTTGGAGCGAGATTCCTGTGCGGATGCGGCCGGCGCGTGACCTAGCGCAGCCAGGTGCGGACGATCGCGTTGGCGAAGCCGGCGCCGTAGCGGAACGCGGCGGGCTTCTTCGAGTGCCCGTGCAGGCGCTGGTCGACCGTGATCGGCACCTCCTTGGCGGGGATCCCGCGCTTGATCGCCTCGATCATGAACTCGGAGGTGTGGAACTGCTCCTGACGCAGGACCAGCTGCGGCAGGACCGTGGTGCGGACGGCGCGGTAGCCGTTGGAGCAGTCGGTGACGTGGGTGCGGGTGATGAAGGAGACGAGGCGGTTGAAGAAGACGATCCCCAGCTCGCGGGCGAAGTGGTTGCGGTCGGCGTGGCCGAGGACGCGGGAGCCGTGGGCCATGTCGACCTCGCCGTCGACGATCGGCTTGACCAGGCGCTCCATCTCGTCGGGGCGGTGCTGGCCGTCGGCGTCGAGGGTGACGACGATCAGGGCGCCCGATTCGACCATCAGCCGGTAGCCGGTCCGCAGCGCCGCGCCGCCGCCGCGGTTGGTGACGTGCCGGGCGACCGCGGCGCCGTGCTCGGCGGCGACGTCGCCGGTCCCGTCGCGGGAACCGTCGTCGACGACCAGGACCTCCGTGCCGACGCCGCAGACCGCGGCCGGGATCTGGCCGAGGACGGTGCCGATGTTCTCGGCCTCGTTGTAGGCGGGGATCAGGATCGCGATCTTGCCGCGGAAGCGCTCGGGCAGGCCGGCCTGGCGGAACTCCTCCCAGGCGAGGCCCTCGAGCGCGGCGGCCAGCTGCCGCCCGTTGCGCGCCGACTGCGAGAGCGCCCGCAGGGTGAGCCCGAAGAGGATGAAGATGGCGAAGACGGCGAGGCCGAGGATGCGACCGCCGTTGCCTTTCTCGAAGGAGAAGGCGGAGAGCAGGCCGTTGACGATTTCGGTGCCGGAGACGATCGCCAGGCCGAGGCCGGAGGCGAGCAGGATCAGCACGTCGGCGTTGCGCAGCGAGTGGCGGCGGACGACGGCGTAGGCGATCAGGAAGATCGCCAGCAGCACTCCGGCGCTGCGCAGCGCCGTCAGCTCGGCGGGGAAGATGCCTGCTCTGGGGACCATTTGCGACCGGAGAGTATGGCCGCCAGGCCGGAGGAGAGGGCGAGACCGGCGAGAGGAAAGACCAGCGTCATCAGCACCTCGTTGCGCCGCGGCGCCGCCAGGGAGACCGCGCCGATCGCGGTGACGAGGACGATCGGGGTCGCCAGGGCGACGAATTCCCACCAGCGGCGGCGCAGCGCGAGCAGGGCGAAGCCGGCGAGGCCGAGCGCGACGAGGAGGATCTGGACGACGCGGCCGGCGGTGCTGCTCATCGCTTCGCCGACGCCGCTGCTCCACATCCGCCCGACCTTGCGAGCGGTCATCGCCGCGTAGCCCCAGGGGTCTTCGCCGAAGTACTTGTCGAAGTTGTCCTTGCCGGCTCGGCCGAGCGCCTGGTCGCGGGTGAGGTCGGGGTGTTCGGCCTGTACTTCTTTGGCGACTTCGTCGAAGAGCTCGGTCGGGTTGACCTCGTCGAGCGCCTCGGAGCCCGGTTCGAGGTCGCGACCGAGATAGCGCTCGGCGAGGAGTGCCTTGACCCGCTGGTATTCGCCGTCGGCGGGCAGGTAGGTGCCGACGTAGAGCGCCTTGCCGCCGCCGGTGGAGATCGGCACGACGCGGTCGAGGACGATCGCGTTGCGGACCGTCCAGGGGATGATCGGCAGGGCGAAGGCGACGAGGAGGACGAGGGCCGCGACCAGACCGGCGCGCCATCCGCGCCCCCGCCCGGCGCGCAGGGCGGCGAGCGCGACGAAGGCGAAGCCGACGAACAAGTACTCGGGCCGGAACATCGCCGTCAGGCCGAAGAGCAGCCCCGGCACGAGCCACGGCCAGACCGAACGCAGTTGTTCCCGGTATGCGGGAACAACTGCGTTCGCTTGGCGATCCGAGGCCCATAAGAAGGCGAGGATCGCCGCGGGCAGGGAAAGTATCGCCGGCGGCTCGCTCATCAGCTCGCCGGTGGTGTGGATGAACGGGGGATAGACGGCGACCGCGAAGGCGGCGAAGAGACCGACCCAGCGGCCCAGCTCCCGGCCGCCGAGCCGCCATCCCAGGGCGAAG
This sequence comes from Solirubrobacterales bacterium, assembly GCA_036374655.1. Taxonomy (GTDB): domain Bacteria; phylum Actinomycetota; class Thermoleophilia; order Solirubrobacterales; family 70-9; genus VAYN01. Next base: position 30,988 of record DASUTJ010000074.1, read on the forward strand.
ACGACGAGGATCGTCGCCACGCCCAGCAGCGCCTCGACGATCCGCGCCGTTCCTTCCCGGGCGCCCCCGGTCGCGTAGTAGGCGGCTGCGTAGAGGAAGGGCGCGCCCGGAGACCAGTCGCTCGAGTCGCGAAATTCCGGCCCCCCGAAGCTCTGTTCCGTATAGAGGGCCTTGGAGATCGCGTAGTAGGCCGCCGAGTCGTCGGCCGGATGTTCGACCGGGTTGACGACCACATAGGCGCGCACCACCAGCCCCAGCAGCGCGATCACCCCCAGCGCAATCAGCGTCCGCGTCCCGTAGCGCAGCGGCAGGCCGCGGATCCAGTGCGAGAGGGCAGTCAAGGCGCGCCCAGGCTATCCGGACCAGCGGGCGCACCTGGCGACTTTTGGTCCCTATGAGGGCCCAAACTCGCCAACCATGCAATGGCCACGCTCGCCAGTGCGGCCAGGAGCGGGACGAGCACCAGTACCCGCCGAGGCGAGGCGACGAGCAGGGCGCTGACGGCGGTGATCGCGAGGAAGATCGTGCCGATCAGCAGCGCCTCCCAGCGCCGCTGCCAGGCGAGGATCGCCAGACCCGCCAAGCCGAAGGCGACCAGCAGGTAGTGCAGGACCTCCCAGACCGGCTCGCGCATCACGTCGCGAGGCCCGTGCGACCAGATCCGCCAGATCTTGGCGGCGACGAACCCGGCGTATTCGACCGGCTCCTGCGAGATGTCGTCCCAGAGCTGTTCCTTGCCCAGCTTCGAAAGGGCCTGGTCGGTTTCCATCCCGGGGTAGCGGTCGGCGGCGAGCCGGGCGAGGAGCTGCTCAAGGCGGAGTTGTTGGGCGTCTCCGGGTTGGAATAAGTCGGGGTTTTCAGCCACCACCTCGGCCCCGACCTTTTCCGGATCCCCATCCGAGGGCAGGTAGGTGCCGGCGAAGAGCACCTGCCCGCCGCCGGTGGAGATCGGGACGAAGCGATCCAAAGCGACCGCGTTGCGGACGGTCCAGGGGGCGACGATCACCAGGAGGCCGAGCAGGAAGATCGCTGCCCGAACCAGCGACGAGCGCCAGTCGTCCCGCGCCTTCCGCGCGAACACCACCAGCGCCACGAGTCCCGCAATCGCCAGGTACTCCGGCCGCGTCAAGGCCAGCGCTCCGAACAACACCCCCGGCAGCAGCCACCGCCAGCGCCCGCCGTCCCAGGCCCAAAGCACCCCAAGCACTCCGCCTGACAGCAGCGAAGCCGCGAGCGGCTCGCTCATCAACATCCCCTGGTACTCCAGCAACGCTGGATAAATCGCCACAACCAAAGCCCCGACCAAAGCGGGTGCGATCCCCCTCCAACCCACCTCACTTGACAAGGGTGGGTTGGAGGGGGGTCGCACCAGGCGCCGCCCGGTCAAATACGCGAAGAGCACCGAGAGCGTCCCGATCAGCGCCAGCACGATTCGCGCAAGCTGTGGATGAACCCCGCCGCTGACCTTGTAGAGCCCCGCCACAAACAGCGGCAGCCCCGGCGAGTAGTTGCTCGACGGTTGCGTCGCTCCCGGCCCCACCATGAACCCGCTGCCGCCCTCCAGGTTCCCGGCGATCGCCGCGTAGGCCTGGGCGTCGTAGACCGGCGCCCGCCCGTCCCAGGCCTCGCCGACCCGCAGCCCCAGGCCCAGCAGCAGTACCGCGACCAGCGCGCAGAGCCCCACCCGGCCCCCGTGTCGCGCCGCCAGTCCGCTTTCCATCGCCCGGATTCAACTAGGCCGCCGGGTCCCCTGCCGGTCCCGCGCGCCGCCCGAGCGTTTAAAGTGCCGCCCTCATGCGAATCCTCATCCTCGGGGGCGACGGCTACCTCGGCTGGCCGACCGCTCTCCGCTTTTCGGCCCGCGGCCACGGAGTCTCGGTCGTCGACAACTTCTCCCGCCGCCGCTGGCACACCGAACACGGCACCGCCTCGCTGACCCCGATCGGGGAGCTGGACGAGCGCATCGCCGCCTGGCGCGAGGTCTCCGGCGAGCAGATCCGCAGCTACGTCGGTGCGGTCGAGGACGGCGACTTCCTCGACGAGGTCGTCGCCGAGACCAGGCCCGAGGCGATCGTCCATTACGGCCAGCAGGCCTCGGCACCGTTCTCGATGCTCTCCCGCGAGCGCGCGGTCGAAACCCAGCACGCCAACGTGATCGGCAACCTCAACCTGCTGTTTGCGATGCGCGACCACGTCCCCGACGCGCACCTGGTGAAGCTCGGGACGATGGGCGAGTACGGCCAGCCCGATATCGACATCGAGGAGGGCTACATCACGATCCAGCACAAGGGTCGCGAGGACACCCTGCCCTACCCGAAGCTGCCGGGCTCGCTCTACCACTGCTCCAAGGTCCACGACTCGACCAACATCCACTTCGCCTGCCGCACCTGGGGCCTGCGCGCGACCGACCTCAACCAGGGCGTCGTCTACGGCGTCGAGACCGAGGAGACCGCCCGCGACGAGCGCCTGGTCACCCGCTTCGACTACGACGAGCTGTTCGGCACCGTCCTCAATCGCTTCTGCGTGCAGGCGGTGATCGGCCACCCGCTGACCGTCTACGGGGCCGGCCAGCAAACCCGCGGCTTCCTCAACATCCGCGACACCCTCGCCTGTGTCGAACTGGCGGCGCTGAACCCGGCCGAGCGCGGCGAGTTCCGCGTCTTCAACCAGTTCACCGAGCAATTCTCGGTGCTCGAGCTGGCGGGATTGGTGAAGGAAGCCGGCGAGCACCTCGGCTACAGCGTCGACATCCAGCACTACGAGAACCCGCGGGTCGAGAAGGAAGAGCACTACTACAACGCGATCCACACCAAGCTGCTGGATCTCGGCCTCGAGCCGACCCTGCTGGGGGAGGAGCTGGTCGAGTCGATCATCCACGCGATCGAGCGCCACAAAGGCCGCGTGATCGAGACCGCGATCGACCCGAAGACCCGCTGGAACCCGGCGAAATCGCCTGCAGGCCAGGCCTAGCGCCGCTGCTACCATCGCCAGTTCCTATGCGGGCCGCTGACACGTTGATGGAATCCCTCAAGGCCGAGGGCGTCAAGGACGTCTTCGGGATCCCCGGTGGGGCAAATCTGCCGACCTACGACGCGATGGTCGACGCGGACTTCCGCCACGTCCAGGTCCGCCACGAGCAGGGCGGCGGCCACGCCGCCGAGGGCTACGCCCAGGCCTCGGGCCGGGTCGGGGTCGCCTTCGCCACCTCCGGCCCCGGCGCCACCAACCTGGTCACCGCGATCGCCGACGCGATGATGGACTCGGTCCCGACCGTCTTCATCACCGGCCAGGTCCGCACCGAGCTGATCGGCACCGACGGCTTCCAGGAGGCCGACATCCTCGGCGCCACGCTGCCTTTCGTGAAGCACTCCTTCGCGGTCACCGACCCGCGCCAGATCCCCGAGTACGTCCACCAGGCCTTCCACGTCGCCTCGACCGGGCGGCCGGGGCCGGTGCTGCTGGACATCCCGCAGGACCTCTCGCGCGCCGACATCGACTATCAGCCGCGCACCGAGCCGGTCGAGATGCCCGGCTACAAGCCCTCCACCGAGGGCAACATCAAGCAGATCCGGATCGCCGCCAAAGCGCTGGCCAACGCCCGCCGCCCGATCTTCTACACCGGCGGCGGCGTGATCAACGGCAACGCCTCCGAGGAGCTGCGCGAGCTCGCCGCCTCGGACCGCTTCCCGGTCACCTCGACCCTGATGGGCCTCGGCGGCTACCCGGCCTCCGGCGAGAACTGGCTGGGGATGCTGGGCATGCACGGCACCTGGACCGCCAACCACGCGATGGACAAAGCCGACCTGATCGTCTGCATCGGCGCCCGCTTCGACGACCGCATCACCGGCAAGCTGTCCGAGTTCGCGCCGCACGCCAAGGTGATCCACATCGACATCGACCCGGCGGAGATCTCGAAGAACGTCGGCGCGCACATCCCGATCGTCGGCGACGTCAAGCAGGTGCTGCCGAAGCTGACCCGCGAGTACCGGGCGCTGCAGACCGATTCCTCCCGTCTCGACGACTGGTGGAACTCGCTGCGCGGCTGGCAGGACGCGCACCCGCTCTACTACGAGCCCGGCCAGGACGGCGAGATCAAGCCCCAGTTCATGATCGAGGCGCTCCACCGCGCCACCCAGGGCGACGCGATCGTCACCTCCGACGTCGGCCAGCACCAGATGTGGACGGCCCAGTACTACGGCTTCGACAAGCCCCGCCGCTGGATCAACTCCGGCGGCCTGGGGACGATGGGCTTCGGCCTGCCGAGCGCGATCGGCGCCAAGGTCGCCTGCCCCGACGAGCAGGTCGTCTGCGTCGCCGGCGACGGCAGCCTGATCATGAACATCCAGGAGATGGCGACCTGCGTGACCGAAGGGGTCCCGGTCAAGGTCTTCCTGATGAACAACGGATACATGGGCATGGTCCGCCAGTGGCAGGAGCTGTTCTGGGACCGCCGCTACAGCTCGGTCGACATGGGGCAGAGCCCCGACTGGGTGAAGCTGGCCGAGGCCTTCGGTGCCAAAGGCATGCGCTGCGACAACAGCGCCGACCTCGAGGAGCAGATGGTCGCGGCGCTGGAGCACGACGGCCCGGTCCTGCTCGACGTCCGCGTCGCCCGCGAAGAGAACTGCTACCCGATGATCCCGCCGGGCGAAGCCGCCCGCGACATGGTCGAGGCGCCGCGGAAGGCGGTGGGCTGATGGAGGCCGGGACCCCGCAGGTGGTCCAGCTAGAGGATCTCCACGTCGCCGGCCAGCTCAGCGGCCGCAAGCACATCCTCTCGATCCTGGTCGAGAACAAACCGGGGGTGCTGGCGCGCGTCGCCGGGCTCTTCTCCCGCCGCGGCTTCAACATCGACACCCTGGCGGTGGGGCCGACCGACGACCCGAGCATCTCCCGCATCACCCTCACCCTCGACGGCGCCGTCCACCCGATAGACCAGGTGACCAAGCAGCTGCACAAGCTGATCAACGTGCTGAAGATCCGCGACATGGAGCCGGAGGAGACGGTGGCCCGCGAGATGGCCCTCTTCAAGGTCTCCTCGGCGGTCGAGAACCGGGCCGAGATCATCCAGTTCGCCGAGATCTTCCGGGCCAAAATCGTCGACGTGGCGCGGCGGACGATGACGATCGAGGTGACCGGCTCCGCCGACAAGATCGAGGCCTTCGAGCGGATGGTCCGCCCGCACGGTCTGGTCGAAATGGTCCGGACTGGCGAGATAGCAATAGGTCGTGGTCACGACTGAGGCGCTTCTCGGCGCACTCGCAAAGGGCGCCGAGCGGGGACGACGCACCCTCGTAAGCGTCACGACCGAGGTAGAGCTCGCCGACCCTTGCGCGGCCGTCTTCGCCTCGCGGCTCGCCTCCGATCGCTGGTTCTGCTGGGAGCAGCCGGACCGGGAGTTCGCGCTTGCCGGCCTCGGGGTCGCGCACGAGGCGAGCTCACGCGGGGAGGGTCGGTTCGGCGACGTTGCCGACGAGTGCCTGCGGGTCGGCGCGGGCGCGGTGCTCGACGAGCCGCGCGGCCTGCCCGCCGGGGCCGGGCCTGTCTGGCTCGGCGGCTTCGCCTTCGACCCCGACGGCGGGGGCAGCACGACCTGGTCCTCGCTCGCGCCCGCCTCGCTGGTCCTGCCCGAGGTCTCGATCTGCCGCAGCGGCGGCCGCGCCTTTCTCACCGTCAACGCGGTCGTGCAGCCGGGCGAGGATGCGGGACGGACGGGGGAGAGGCTCGCCGCCCGCCTCGCCGCGCTGCGGCTCGACGCGCCGCTGCCGCTGCTCGACCCGCACCCGACCGCCCACGCCGAGATCCGCAGCGCCCGCCCGCCGCGCGAGTTCGAAGCCGCGGTCGAGGGCGCCACATCCCGCATCGCCGCAGGCGAGATGAGCAAGGTCGTGCTCGCCCGCGAGGTGATCGTCAGCGCCGCCGCCGCCCACGACACCGCCGCCCTGTTCGGCGCGATGCGCGAGCAGTTCCCGGCCTGCTTCTGCTTCTGCTGCGGGACGCCCGAGGCCGCCTTCATCGGCGCCAGCCCCGAGCTGCTGGTCCGCCGCTCGGGCGCCAGCGCCTCGACCGTCGCTCTTGCCGGCTCGACTCGCCGCAGCTCCGACCCCGCCGTCGACGACCACCTCGGCGAGCAGCTGCTGCGCAGCGACAAGGACCGGCGCGAGCAGCGGATCGTCGCCGAGCGGATCGTCCGCGCCCTGCGCCCGCACGCGGTCTGGGTCGAGGCCGCGCCCGAGCCGGAGATCGCCAAGGTGGCGAACATCCAGCACCTGGCGACGCCGATCGTCGCCCAGCTCGCCGAACCGCACTCGGCGATCGAGCTGGCCGGGATGCTGCACCCGACCCCGGCGGTCGGCGGCGAGCCCTGGCCCGCGGCAGCCGCGACCATCGCCGAGCTGGAGGGCATGGACCGCGGCTGGTACGCGGCCCCGGTCGGCTGGATGGACGCCACCGAGGACGGCGAATTCTGCGTCGCCCTCCGCAGCGCCCTGCTCCGCGACCGCGAGGCCCACCTCTTCGCCGGAGTCGGCGTCGTCGCCGGCTCCGATCCCGCCGCCGAGCTGGCCGAGACCGAGGTCAAGCTCGGGGCGCTTCTGCCGCTGCTGGCTGAGTAGGGTGGCGCCCTCGATGCGCGCCCCGGTCCTGCTTGCCCTCCTGCTTGTCTCTCTGGTCCTGCCGGCCGCCGCGGTAGGCGAGACTCCGTCCGGGCCGCGCCTCGCGACCGTCGAGCTGATCGAAGCGAAGGGTCCAAAGTTCAGCGAAGACGACAGGCCGCCGACCATGGCCCTGGCGACGGTCGACCCCTCGACGGGCAAGCAGCAACGGTTCCTGGAGGCGAAGCTGGGCGCCGGCAAACGCCTCGTCCCCTCGCCGTTCCATCCTCCCGCCTGGTCCCCGGACGGCTCGTTGATGGCCTTTGCCGCTTACGACGGCGGCGGCGAGCCCGAACAGGACAAGATCTTCGTCGCCTCCTCCGACGGCAGCGACGCGCGCCTGATCCCGGGCACGCGGGGCGGCAGCCAGCCGGTGTTCTCGCCCGACGGGTTCACCCTCGCCTTCTCACGCACCCGCTTTCGCTCCAACGTCAAGCCGGGTCGCCTGTACGCCAACTTCTACTCCAGTACGACGACCTGGATCGTTGATCTCCGCGGCGGCAAGCCGCGCCGTCTGACCCGCTGGCGGAACGGGCTCTACAACACCCCCGGCTCGTTCACCGCCGACGGGACCGGTCTCCTGCTCACCAAGGAAGACAGCAACCTCGAAGGCAGCCGGATCGTGCAGCTGGGGCTCGCGGACGTAAGCTCGCGGGAGATCCTCGAGTTCGCCTCCGAACCGGCGGTCTCCCCCGACGGTTCTCAGATCGCCTTCGTCGGCTACCTCGACCGCGACCTGGTCGAAGCCGAAGAGAACCACGACTATCTGGCCGGCGAGCTGTACGTCGCGGCAGCCGACGGCACCGGGATTCGGCGCCTCTCGCGCAGCGAGGACGTGCTCGAGTCCGCGCCGAGCTGGGATCCCTCGGGACAGCGGATCGCCTACGTCCAGTTCCGCGCCGACACCTCTTTCGTCCCGGGGCTCGGACTGCTGTTCCCGACCGGGAACGCGCTGATGCAGGTCAACCCCGACGGCAGTTGCCGGAAGAACATCCTCTCCCAGCCGAGGGTCGCCTTCTACGGCGCCGCCTGGCAGCCGGGGCCCGGCCGGGAGGCCGGCCCGATCAGGTGCTAATCGCCGACTGCACCGCGGCTTGGAGTGCGCGGTGAGCTTCGACGTTGGTCCGGCGGTCGGTCTTGACCTCGATCAGGCCGGTGCCCGCGGCTAGGGCATCGGGTAGGTCGGCAAGCGCGTCGAGCCGGCGGTGGGGGAGGTCGAAGAGCGCCGCCGCCTTGCCCGCGTCAACCCCGCGAGGGGTGCCGAGCAGCGCCTCGAACTCGTCGCCAGCCAGCGCCGACTCCTGCGGCAGGAAATGGAAGATGCCGCCGCCGTCGTTGTCGATGACGACGATGCGGACCGGGGTCTCGACGTCGCGAAGGGCCGCCAGGCCGCCGATGTCGTGGAGGAGGCCGAGGTCGCCGCTGACGATCGTCGTCGGCCGGCCGCTCGCCTGGGCGGCGCCGATGCCGGAGGAGATCAAGCCGTCGATCCCGTTGGCGCCGCGGTTGGAGAGGAAATAGACATCGCTGCTTGACGCAGGTAAAAAGGCCTCCTGATCGCGGATCGGCATGCTCGAGCTGGTGTAGACGAGGTCGCCGTCGCCGTGGGCCTGTCCGAGTGCGCGGTGCAGGGCGGGCTCGCTGGTCTCTCCGCTGCCGGCAAGCGCCGCGTCGAGTGCGGCCTGAGCGGCGGTCTCCGCCTCCAGCCAGCGGTCCGGCAGCGGCCTTTCGCGTCCCTCCAGCCCTTCCAGCCGGACAGCCCAGCCCTGGGCCAGCTCGGTCGGGTCGGCGCGGAGGATCGCCGCCGCCCGCCGGCTCGGCTCGTTCCAACCGCCGTAGGGGTCGACGACGATCTGGTCGGCGCCGCTCGCCCCGATCCAGGCCCGCAGCGGCTTGCTGGTCGGCATCGCGCCGAAGCGCAGGATCAGGTCCGGGACGACCGAGCGGGCGAAATGCTCTTCGCGCAGCAGCAGGTCGTAGGCGGCGACCACGTGCGAGCGGTCGTGCGGTCCGCAGCGCAGCTGCGAGGTCGGCTCGGCGAGGATCGGGAAACCCGATACGCGGGCCAGATGGGCGAGCGGCTCGCGCAGCTCGGGGTCGAGCTGCCGCCCGGCGACGATCACCCCGGAGATCGCGTTGCCGATGTGGCCGGCGACCTCGTCGAGCAGGAAGGTCGAGGGCTCGAGGTCGATGTGGGTGACGGCGGTCAGCGGCCGTCCGTCGCGCCCCTTCAACGCCAGTGGGTCGGTCGCGGTTACCGCGCCCTCGACCGGGACCGGAGCCAGCGGCTCGCGCCAGGGCAGGTTGAGGTGGACCGGCCCGGGGCGCGTCTCGCCGCGGGCGCTGGCAAGAGCCCGGCAGGCGACCGAGCGGTAGTGGAGCAGGCCGCCGTCGTCGGCCTCATGGGTGCCGACTTCGCAGAACCAGCGCACCGATGAGCCGAAGGTCTTGATCTGGTCGATCGTCTGCCCGGCGCCGATCCCGCGCAGCTCCGGCGGCCGGTCGGCGCTCAGCACGACCAGCGGGATCGCCGATTCGTCGGCCTCGACCACCGCCGGGTGGTAGTTGACGAGCGCCGTCCCGGAGGTGCAGAGCAGCGCCACCGGCTCGCCGCTCGCCTGCGCCGCCCCGAGGGCGAAGAACCCGGCGGAGCGCTCGTCGACGATCACCTTCACCTCGATCTCCGGCTGCCGCCAGAGCGCCAGCGCCAGCGGCGTCGAGCGCGAGCCGGGCGAGATCACCGCCAGCCGCAGCCCACCGCGGGCAAGCTCCTCGACAAAGGCCGAGGCGAGGGCGGTATTGGCGTTGGTGGGGTCCATCGGCGGGGGCGTGTCGCCTTATGCGTCCATATGGATGCAAAAGGCGACAGGCCCAGGCTAAATGCGATGCGCTTGCAGTGCCTCCTCATCGATCTCGACCCCCAGGCCGGGGCCGGGGGGGAGGTGCAACATTCCATCGCGCAGCTCGCACTCGACCGCGGCGATCGTCTCGGCGAACAGCCGCTGGGTAGCGAGCCCGTGGGCGAGGTGGAGGCGTTCAGGGTGGCTGGTCTCCGCGAGGCTCAAGGCGACCTGCGCGGCGGCGGCGATCCCCACCGGCCCGTCGAGGGCGCTGGTCACGTAGGCGGGAAGGACATCGGCGATCGCCAAGGCTTCCTCGGGACCTCCCACCTTGGAGAGCTTGACCCCGGTGAACTCGCAGGCGCCGAGGGCAGCGGCCCGCTCCGCCTCTGCGAGGGACGCCACGCCCTCGTCGGCCGCAAGGGGAATTGAGGTCGAGGCCGCCAACTCGGCCATCGCCTCCAACCCGGCCACGGGCTGCTCAGCGAGCTCGATCCCCAGCGGCTCCAGTTCCGCCAACGTCCGCTTCGCCATCTCCAGTTCCCAAGCCTCGTTCACGTCAACCCGAATCCGCGCCTCGTCCCCAACGGCCTCCCGCACCGCTTCAACGGTCTCAACATCGCGAGTCCGCGAAAAACCTTGCTCTACAAGGTTTTTCGCGGACTCGGCGCCGAGCTTGAGCTTGAAGGTGGTGAATCCGTCATCGGCCCACCTTTCGGCCTGCGCGGCGACCTCGTCCGGAGTGCCCGCGACGAGCGAGGCGTTGCATGGAACCGCTTCGGTCGATCCCGGCGCAGACGCCGATCCAGCCGCCCTCCTACCCAGCAAATCCATCTCAGCAATGGCGACCGCGCACCTCGCCGGCGCCGACAATCCCGCAGCCCCCCGGCTCTCCGCCCAACCCTCGAGCTCCCGCGCCACCTCGGCCAGCCCAACCCCGCCCCGCAACGACAGCGGCACCGCTTCGCCCAGCCCCACGAGCCCGTCCTCGCCCCGCACCCGCAGCAACACCATCTCTCGCCGCTCGAGCACTCCCCGCGCGGTGACGTAGGGCTCCTTGAAGGGCAGCGCGTAGGGGATGACCTCGACCGAGCTGAGGCGCACGCCCCCGAGTCTCTCAGGCGGAGATCAGCAGGCCGATGGTGACCAGCAGGCTGAAGACGCCGAGCAGTGCCCCGGTCTGCGCCAGCACGCCGTTCAGCGCCGGTCCGTCGCGGCGTTCGGCCAGCGTCCGCGCCGGTTTGATCGCCAGCGGCGCCGCCAGCCAGCCGATCATGGGCAGCAGGCTCGCGTCACCGGCCACGAGTGCGATCGGCAGCACGAGGAAGCCTCCCGCGACCAGCAGCCGGTACAGGTTGACCGCGGCGTCGCGGCCGATCCGCACCGCCAGCGTGTTCTTGCCGGCACGGCGGTCGGTCTCGACGTCGCGGACGTTGTTGACGACGATGATCGCGGTGGCGAGGAAGCCGATCGAGATCGAGAGCCCGAGCGGCAGCGCGTCGAGCTCCTCCAGCTGCACGTAGTAGGAGCCATTAACTGCGACGAGGCCGAAGAAGAGGAAGACGAAGACCTCGCCGAAGCCGGCGTAGCCGTAGGGCCGCGGACCGCCCGTGTAGAGCACGCCAGCGGCGATCGAGAGGACGCCGATCACCAGGATCACCCAGCCGGCTACCGCGGTCAGGTAGACGCCGCATGCGACCGCGACCGCGAAGGCGATCCAGGTCGCCCTCATCACCCGCTGCGGCGTCACCATGCCGCTGGCGGTGACCCGCACCGGCCCGAGCCGGTCGGCAGTGTCGGCGCCGCGCTTGGCGTCGGAGTAGTCGTTGGCGAGGTTGGTCCCGATCTGGATGAAGATCGAGCCGATCAGCGCGGCGAAGAAGGCACCCCAGCGCGGCAGGCTCCCGTAGAACTGCACCGCCGCCGCGGTCCCGACCAGGACCGGAGCAACCGCCGCCGGCAGCGTCCGCGGCCGGGCCGCCATCAGCCAGATCCTCATGCGCGGCGGGGGAACTGCGAGAAGTCGGGCTGCCGTTTCTGCTTGAACGCCTCGCGGCCCTCGGCCGCCTCCTCGTTGCCGTAGAAGAGGAGGTTGGCGTCGTGGGCGAGCTGCTGGATCCCGGCGTAGCCGTCCTCGTGGGCGTTGAAGCTTGCCTTGACCAGGCGCAGGGCGAAGGGGGAGAGGGCGAGCATCTCGCGGCACCAGGCGACGGTCTCGCGCTCGAGGTCGGCCAGCGGCACGACCGTGTTGACGAGCCCCATCTCCAGCGCCTCCTCGGCGTCGTACTGGCGACAGAGCATCCAGATCTCCTTCGCCTTCTTGGTCCCGACCAGGTCGCGCAGCAGCGAGGCGCCGTAGCCACCGTCCCAGGATCCGACCCGCGGTCCCACCTGGCCGAAGATCCCGTTGTCGGCGGCGATCGTCAGGTCGCAGCAGAGGTGAAGGATGTGGCCGCCGCCGATCGCGTAGCCGGCGACCATCGCCACCACCGGCTTCGGCAGCCGCCGCATCTGGATCTGCAGGTCGGTGACGTGGAAGCGGCCGACGGTTGCGCCCTCGGCGATGTAGCCGGTGTCGCCGCGCACGGTCTGGTCGCCGCCCGAGCAGAAGGCCCCCTCGCCGGCGCCGGTCAGCACGATCACGCCGACCTCCGAATCCTCGCGCGCCAACTCCATCGCGGCCGAGACCTCGATCAGCGTCTGCGGCCGGAAGGCGTTCAGCACCTCGGGGCGGTCGATCGTCACCTTGGCTATCCCGCCGCCGGTCTCGTAGCGGATGTCTTCGTAGTCGCCCTCGCCCGCCGTCCACTCGATCGGCGCGTAGAGCTGGTCGTCGGAGGGGGCTCCTTTGTGGCGTTTGGGCATGATGGGGACGATATCCCGATGAAGCTCGACGACTGGCTCTCGCAAAGATCCCAGAGCTGTCCCGACCGGACGGCGCTGGTCGCCGACGGCGCCGAGATGACCTACGCCGAGCTCGAGGCGGAGGCGACCTGGGTGGCGCGGCGGCTCGCCGCCCACGGCGTGCGGCGCGGCTCCACCGCGGCGCTGACCATGCACCCGCGCCGCGAGCAGGTCGTCCTCCTGCACGCGCTGATGAAGCTCGGCGCGGCGCTGCTGCCACTCGGCCCGCGGCTGACCGCCGAGGAGCGGGCGGCGATCGTCGGCGCCGAGGACCCGATCATCGACCTCGACGACCCCGGCATGCTGACCCAGACCGAGGCCGACATGCCGCTACTCGGCGAGCACGACATGGACGACGTCGCCTGCCGGGTCCTGACCAGCGGCAGCACCGGCGCCCCGCGCCCGATCCCGCTCAGCTTCGGCAACTTCCTCTGGAACGCGGTCGGCTCCGCCTTCAACATCGGCGTCGAGCCGACCGACCGCTGGCTCTGCTGCGTGCCGCTCAGCCACATTGCCGGGTTGGGGATCGTGACCAAATCGGTTATCTACGGGACCACCGCCGTGGTCCACGACGGCTTCGACGTCGACCGGGTGGGGGAGGCGCTTGAGCGCGACGGAATCACCCAGGTCTCGCTGGTGGCGACGATGCTGACCCGGCTGCTCGAGGCCGGCGCCGACCTCTCGGGGCCGCGGGCGATCCTCGTCGGCGGCGGCCCGGTGCCGAGGGAGCCGCTGGAAGAGGCGATCGCCAAGGGCGCCACCGTGGTCCAGACCTACGGCCTGACCGAGACCTGCTCCCAGGTCACGACCCTCGCCCCGGCCGAGGCCCAGCGCAAGCTCGGCTCCGCCGGCCGGCCGCTGCTGACCACCCACCTGCGGATCCAGGACGGCGAGATCCTCGTCCAGGGCCCGACCGTCGCCCCCGGCAGCGCCGACGCCGACGGCTGGCTCCACACCGGCGACCTCGGCCACATCGACGAGGAGGGCTTCCTCTACGTCTCCGACCGGATCGACGACATGATCGTCAGCGGCGGCGAGAACGTGGTTCCGGCCGAGGTCGAGGAGGTGCTGCTGCGCCACCCGCACGTCGCCGAGGCGGCGGTGATCGGCCGCGAGGACCCGGAGTGGCAGCAGGCTGTCACCGCGGTGGTGGTGCTGGAGAGCGACGCCGAGGTCAGCCCCGACGAGCTGCGCCGCCACTGCGCCGAGTCGCTGGCCGGGTTCAAAGTGCCCAAGCGGGTGGAGCTGGCTTCGGCGCTGCCGCGCACGCCCTCCGGGAAGCTGATGCGCAGGGCGCTCCGCTAGCCTGCCGCGTCATGCGAACCGACGACATCTTCACCGACAAAGACGCTGACCTGGGCAAGCTCGACGGCAAGACCGTCGCCATCCTCGGCTACGGCTCCCAGGGTCACGCCCACGCTCTCAACCTCAAGGACTCCGGCGTCGACGTGGTCGTCGGCCTGCGTCCCGATTCCTCCAGTCGCGCCAAGGCCGAAGGCGCCGGGCTCGAGGTGCTGGACGTCGCCGAAGCCGCCAGCCGCGGCGACCTGGTGATGATCCTGCTGCCGGACGAGAAGCAGGCCGAGGTCTGGCGCGAGGAGATCTCCGACGGAATCGCCCCCGGCAACCTGCTGCTCTTCGCCCACGGCTTCGCGATCCACTTCGGCGAGATCGAGCCGCCCCCCGGCGTCGACGTCGGCATGGTCGCGCCGAAGGGACCGGGCCACCTGGTTCGCCGTCAGTACGAGGAAGGCAGCGGCGTGCCCTGCCTGATGGCCGTCCACCAGGACGCCTCGGGCGAGGCCCACGACCTGGTCCTCGCCTACGCCTCCGGGATCGGCGGCGGCCGCGCCGCGGTGATCGAGACGACCTTCAAAGACGAGTGCGAGACCGACCTCTTCGGCGAGCAGGCGGTGCTCTGCGGCGGCGCTTCGGAGCTGGTCCGCGCCGGCTACGAGACCCTGGTCGAGGCCGGCTACGACCCGCGGCTCGCCTACTTCGAGTGCCTGCACGAGCTGAAGCTGATCGCCGACCTGATGTACGAAAAGGGCATCCAGGGGATGCGCTACTCGATCTCCAACACCGCCGAGTACGGCGACATGACCCGCGGCAAACGGGTGATCGGCGAGGAGTCCCGCGCGGCGATGAAGCAGATCCTCTCCGAGATCCAGTCGGGCGACTTCGCCAAGGAGTTCATCGCCGAGAACCGCGCCGGCAACGAGAACTTCGACCGCATGCGCGCCGAGGGCGCCGGGCACCAGATCGAGGAGGTCGGAGGCGAGCTCCGCGGTCTCATGCCCTGGATCGATCAGGGCTTCAAAGACACGAAATAAGCGTCAATGGGGAGGGCGTGTCGCCCTCCCCGGTCTCACCTAGCTCTGGATCGGCCCCCGGGGATCGGTCTCTCCCTCCGGCAGCCGGCCGTCGCGGCCTACGTAGCCGTCCTTGCCGCCGACGCAGACGTAGATCGCGTCTTCGTCCTCACTGAGGTTTTTCAGGCTGCGGACTACTTGGGCGTCTACCCAGGCGAAGCCGCCGGGGCCGAGCTCGTGCTTGGTCCCGTCGAGGTCGATCTCCATCCGTCCCTGGTGGACGAAGTAGAGCTCCTCCTGCTCGTCGTGGAAGTGCTTGCCCGACTCGTAGTTGGGTGGCATCACGATCGCGTTGACGCCGAAGGCGGTCACGCCCAGCTCCTTGCGGACCTTGCGGAACCCCCAGCCCTCGCCCATGTCGTCGAGGTGGGCGACGGCGTAGCCGTCGCCCTTGCTCACGCCCTCAGACATTGGGAGCCACGGGGGCCGGCGCGGCCGTCCCGTTCGAGCGCTCGAGGCCGATCGGCGGGTAATCGTCGGTGAGGAAGGCCAGGTAGCCGAAGACCCGGGCGTGGAAGCTGTTGACGAAGGTCAGCATGTCGTGGACCCCCTGCGGCATGTAGCCGCGGAAGACGATCGTCAGCCAGGCGACGAACCCGGCGGCCATCTGGATGTAGGAGGTCCCGTAGGAGAGGACCAGAATCACGGGCAGCGCCAGAATCCAGCGGAACAGCGCCTTGAGGCGGCTCTGGCGCGCGGCGGCGGGGGCGATGTTGACCCGGATCGGGTAGCTCGGGTCATCGCTGAGGCTGAACGGTGGCCAGACGTCGGTCTGCAGGTAGATCCAGGCGGAGGTGCGGACGCCGAAGCGGACCACCCCGGCGTTGAACTCGTACAACCACTGCGGGTAGCGGCCGAGGATGATGATCGCGACCCAGGCGATCAGGTGGGTGAAGATGAAGACGAGCCCCCAGAAGGCGGCGACGATGAACCATGGGATCGCCAGGATCAACCGGAAGAACGTGGTCCAGCGGTTCGGTTCCGGGTTGAAGTCGGCTTCGTACTGGACTGGATACATCGTGCTCCCCTCGTCGTGGACTGCGACCAAACGGCGCTGCCGAGCCTAACTCCGGACCCGGCGGCAGTCGACCGGCCGTGGTCAATAACCTGTCGGCCCGGATGGCGCCTCAGACGACCCTGCAGATTCCCAGCGAGATCAAGCCCGCCGACGGCCGCTTCGGCTGCGGGCCATCGAAGGTGCGCCCGGAGGCGCTGGAGAAGCTCGCCGAGCGCTCCGACCTGATGGGCACCTCGCACCGCCAGGCGCCCGTGCGCGACCTCGTCAAGGAGGTGCGAACCGGCCTCGGAGACCTTTTCTCGCTCCCCGACGGCTACGAGATCGTCCTCGGCAATGGCGGCACCACCGCCTTCTGGGAGGCGGCGGCGGCCTGGCTCGTTCGCGAGAAGGCGCTGCACCTCACCTACGGCGAGTTCTCCTCGAAGTTCGCCAAGGCGACCGCCGCGGCGCCCTTCCTGCAGGACCCGATCCTGGTCGAGGCCGAGCCCGGGGACGCGCCCGCGCCCGTCGCCGACCCGGGCGCCGACGTGATCGCCTGGGCCCACAACGAGACCTCGACCGGCGTCATGGTCGGCGTCGAGCGCCCCGAGGGCGCTGCCGAGTCGCTGGTCCTGATCGACGCCACCTCGGGCGCCGGCGGCCTGCCGGTCTCGATGATCGAGGCCGACGCCTACTACTTCGCTCCCCAGAAGGGCTTCGCCGCCGACGGCGGTCTCTGGCTCGCCGCCCTCAGCCCGGCCGCGATCGCCCGCATCGAAGAGCTCGACGGCGCCGACGACCGCTGGCAGCCGGCCTTCCTCTCGCTGCAGACCGCGCTCGACAACTCGCGCAAGGAGCAGACCTACAACACCCCGGCGCTGGCGACCCTGCTGCTGCTGGGTGACCAGGTCCAGTGGATGCTCGACCTCGGCGGTCTCGCCGGCTGCGTCGAGCGGACCTCCGACTCCTCCGGCCGCCTCTACGGCTGGGCCGAGCGCAGCGATTTCGCCAGCTGCTTCGTCGCCGATTCTGCGAAACGCTCGCTGGTCGTCGGCACGATCGACTTCGACGAGTCGGTCGACGCCGCCGCGCTGGCCGCCGCCCTGCGCGCCAACGGGATCGTCGATGTCGAGCCCTACCGCAAGCTCGGCCGCAACCAGCTGCGGATCGGGATGTTCCCGGCGGTCGACCCCGACGACGTCGAGGCGCTCACCGCCTGCATCGACTGGGTCGTCGAGAACGTGGACGGGGTCGCCAAGTGAAGGTCCTGGTCAAGGAGAAGATCGCCGACACCGGCGTCGACCTGCTGCGCTCGCAGTTCGAGGTCGACCTCGGGTTGGAGATGTCCGACGAGGAGCTGCGCGAGAAGCTCCCCTCCTACGACGCGATCCTGATCCGCTCGGCGACGCAGATGACGCCGGAGCTGATCGAGCTGGCCGACAACCTGAAGGTGATCGGCCGCGCCGGCACCGGCGTCGACAACGTCGACATCCCGGCC